>DATJTJ010000140.1:0-50942 GCA_035503515.1 Steroidobacteraceae bacterium | reverse complement strand
GCACCGGATCGTCTTGAAGATTCTTTACCTGCCCGCCGGCGCGAGCATCCTAGGTTCTATGGTGCAGATGCCTGTCCGGGCCCGTCGGCTGGTAGCCGGTGGGAGTGACGCCGGCAAACTCCCGGAACTCCCGGGTCATGTGGGCCTGGTCCGCGTACCCCGCTGCGGCGGCGAGATCCGCCAGAGTGCCCGGTGTGCTGCCGGCAAGACCGCGCACCACGGTGTTGAAACGCTGGATCCGCCCATACTGCTTGGGGGTCAGTCCAACCGTGGCCTTGAACAGCCCGATGAAATGCTTCGGGCTGTAGCCGCAGGCACCTTGCAGATGCCCGACGCGGCCGGCGCCCCGGTCGTGCAGTGACTGCAGGGCCCAGGCGACCGCCGGATGCATCACGTGCGAGGGGTGCAGACGGCGGGTGAGTTCCTGCTCGAGGATCCGGAAGCACTGCATCGCGCCGGCCGCGGCGCTCAGTTGCGCATGCAGGTCGGCGGCGGGTCGGCCCCACAGCATCTCGAGCGTGGGATGCCGGTCCGCAATGTCCGGCAGCTCGACGCCCAGGATCGTACCGGCGGCACCTGCCCGAAAGGCCACGCCGACCGACGTGCCCGGCGGTTTCGGACCGGCCACGTAGTAGCGGTGCTGCGGACCGTGGACGACGCTGCGCGTCCAGACGGTTCGTTGCGTACCGGAAGCGCAGCTGATGGGGCTGTCGTGCAGCGCAAAGATCAGCTGCACGCCGCCGGAAGGCAGGATGTGTTCGCAGTGCTCCTGCACGGTGTGCCGCCGGGACCACCAGAAGCAGGCCACGTGGCGGCTCAGGGGCCCGGCAGGATAGTGGCGAAGGATCACGCGCTTGCGACTCGCTTAGGGGTTCAGGGGCCGCCGACGATCCTCATCGTATCATCGACCGCACTGCGGTCCACATAGGCGACGGCCTGCGGGTTCGAGGCCAGGGCCTTGCGGATTTCGCCACTTGCGACGGTCGCGGGAGGCTGCCCGCGCCCGGTGAAGATGATCTTGGCCCAGTAGGATTTGAGCTGGGCGGGCGACCAGCCGGTGAAGGCGGCATAGAACCGGTTGCGCACCGACGAACCTTCCTGCTGGTCCAGAGGCACGGCCTCGGAGCCATTCGGGAACCGGTAGGTCCGGCCCAGAAAGATGTCGGCCACCTGCTCCTTGCTCACGGCCAGCACTGGAATCGAGCCTGCGCATGGCGCTCGACCGCAACGAGTTCCGGCTCCACTACCAGGCGAAGCGCGACATCGCCAGCGGCCGCATCACCGGCGTCGAGGCGCTGCTGCGCTGGCAGCATGTTGACCTCGGGCTGGTCGCGCCGATGCGATTCATCCCGATCGCCGAGGAGACCGGACTCATCATCCCGATCGGCAAGTGGGTCCTGAGGAAGGCCTGCGAGCAATGCGTCGCCTGGCGCAGCCGCGGTCTGCCGGTGCTGAGCATCGCGGTGAACCTGACGGCGCGCCAGTTTCGGGACGAGCAGCTGTTGCCGGACCTGAAGGCGATCCTCGCGGACACCCGCATGGACCCGCGACTGCTCGAAATCGAGCTGCATGAGGGCGTGCTGATCCACGATACGGAACAGACGCTGCGGATCCTCACTCAGCTGAAGGCGCTGGGGGTGCGGATCGCGGTCGACGATTTCGGCGTCGGCTACTCCTCGCTCGCGGCCCTGCAGCGGTTCCCCCTCGATACCATCAAGCTCGACCGGTCCATCACCCGCGGTTTCGTGCAGGATGTGGAGAACCGGGAACTGGCGGATGCGATCATCGCGATGGGCAAATCGCTGAGCCTCACGGTGGTGGCGCAGGGAGTCGAGACCCGCGAACAGGCCGAAAGCCTGCGGGCACATGCCTGCGATGAGCTGCAGGGGTTCTATTTCAAGCGTCCGCTGCCCGTCGAGCAGTTCACCGAGCTCTTGCAGGAGCAGCTTGCCGACGTGAGCCAGATCCGCGGTCCGCCCGAGTGGCGTGAACTGGCGGGCTGATCAGGGAGCGCCCAGCGGCGTCAGGTACTCCTCGTCGGTCACTTTCTGCAGCCAGTCGACGCCCTTGCCGTCGACCGTCTCCGTGACCGCGATATGGGTCATGGCGGTAGTCGCGGTCGCGCCATGCCAGTGCCTGTGACCGGGTGGGCACCAGACCACATCACCGGCCCGGATCTCGACCTTCGGGCCGTCTTCGCACTGGGTCCAGCCGCAGCCCGCCGTGACGATCAGTGTCTGCCCGAGCGGGTGCGTGTGCCACGCCGACCGGGCACCCGGCTCGAATGTCACGTACGCGGTGAAGGTCCGGGCCGGGGCGGGCGGCGCATACAGCGGATCGATGCGGACGGTGCCGGTGAAGTACTCGGCAGGCCCTTTCTGCGAAGGCTGCGAGCCGGCGCGTCTGAGTTCCATGAGGGTCTCCTCGGGCGTGGGGCCCATGAGGTTAACCGAGGTCACTCCACCAGGTCTTCCACTTCTGCTTCCACGGTCCCCGCGTCGAACGCCAGTATGTCACCGGGCTGGCACTCCAGGACCCGGCACAGCGCATCCAGCGTCGAGAAGCGCACTGCGCGCGCCTTGCCGGTCTTGAGAATGGACAGGTTCGCCAGGGTGAGTCCGACCCGTTCACTCAGGGTCGTGAGGGACATGCCCCGCTCCGCCAGCATCCTGTCGAGGTTCACGCGAATGCTCATGGGCGTCAGACCGTGAGCTGCGTTTCTTCGCGCAACAGCGTTCCCTGACGGAACACTTCCGCCAGGATCAGCACCACGAAGATCACGAACAGCCGTACCAGGTCGATGGGATTCTGCAGCGAGGGCGGAAAGACCACGCCGGCCGCGGCCGCATACAGCTGGGTCAGCGTGTGCATGGCCACGTAGCCCACGATCCGCGAGATCTCGATCACCAGCAGCAACACCCAGATCGCGCGCAGGTGCGCGGCATTGTCACGGGCGAAGGGATCGTTGGCGACGAAAGAGGCGAATACCTTTTCCAGCCGCCGCACGATGGCCAGCGCGGCCCGGGTGGCGATCACGGCATACAGCAGCTCCGGAATCGCCACGGTCCAGTGGGCGAGCCGGTTGTAACCGGGGCCATTGAGCACGTGCGGATTCACGGTATGGGTTGCCACCACGATCGAGAGCGGTATCCCGAAGACGGCCATTACCGCGGCGAAGGCGAAAGCAATGGAAATGAGCACTTTTGCGATCTTGAGCAGGACGGCGAGGGTGGATGAGACCGAGCGCCTGCCCAGCGGTTGCACGAGGGCCGAAGACACTGTCTCGGAATGCAGGATTTTCATGACCGGTAACTCCCTTATCGAAAAACGATAAACACATATCGATTATCAATACGATACCGATCCCGCGTCAAGACATCTTTATTGGTTTTCGATAATCTTATCCACCGCAGTGCAGCAGAGACTGACGGCTCAAGGTTCTGCCGTCGATAGCCACCAGCCCGTCCCGATACACCACGCGCTCTCATCGGCAGCCCCCTCGCGCCGCAGCGATCGGACCCGTGCGGAAGTGTGGGTGGCCACTGCCACGGCGAGCCTGACGGACTGCTCATCGTCGCGGGCTCCGCTGCAGGGAATGAAGTAGGCCACCGAAAAGACCCGGGCGGCATATGCCGCCTCGGCTACCCGCGTGACCCGAAGCATGAAGCCTGGTCCGACGTTCGGCGTGAGTGGCAGGACCAGCCGGCCGCCCACCTGCAGGGCGTCCAGCCACGACGCGGGTATGTGGGTGACGCCGGCGCAGACGTAGATTACGTCGGCGGCGGGCAGGTCGGCCGCCACCGCGGAAGCGGCATGCACCGTGACGGATGGATACTGCCGCAGATTCTGTGTCGCGGCTTTCGCCAGATCCGGGTCGATCTCATACGCATCGATGCCTCCGGATTCGCCGGTCAGATGCGCCAGGATCGCCGTGTAGTACCCGGTGCCGGCACCCACGTGGATGACATGCTCTCCGGGTACCGGGAGGGCGGCCTCGAGGCATCTGGCGTGCAGGCTTGGCTCGCCGTTGTTGATGCCGCGCTCGGCGTCGACGCAGATGAGGATGTTCTGGTACAGGATCGCCGGGTCTGCCGTTTCGGTTGAGATGACGCCATTCTCCACCGGGACCTTCCACGGGCCCGGGCCCAGGAAATGCTCGCGCCGCACCGTTGCGAAGGCGTCGATGATGCGCGGTTCGGTCACACCGGCTACCCCCGTCACGAAGCGGGCATAGAAGCGGCGGTGCTCCGCCGGACTGATCACGTGCGCCGGCCGAACCAGATGCGGCCGAACAGTCCGTCACGCAGCACCGCCTGATGGTAGAGGGCTGCGGCGACGTGGGCGGCCAGCAGAAGGGTCAGGACGAGGGCCAGTGCGGCGTGGACGCGGAACGTTGGAATCACGGTGAAGTCCGCCGGCAGCAGTTCTCCCGGGTGGGCGAACACGCCGCTTACGGCGAATCCGGTCAGCCAGCCGCTGAGGATCATCACGAAGACCACGATATACAATCCGTAGTGCGCGGCCGGGGCCAGCCGATCGAGCAAGGGCAGGCCGCTCGTCACCCGTGCCGGGTGCGCGCTGCGCAGACGCACGATGAGGCGCACGATCATGAGCAGCAGTACCAGCATGCCGATGCCTGCGTGCCATACGAGAACGTGGATCTTCGCCGGATTGGCATTGGACATGGGCGCGAGCACGAAATAGCCCAGGCACAGCAGACCCGTGATCAGAAGCGCGAGCAGCCAGTGCAGGGCGGCGAGTGCGGGGTGGTACCGCGTGGCGACCCGTCGCCTCACGACAGGTTGCTCACCACGCGCTCCAGGGCGGAGAGGAACTTCTGCCAGCCGTAGCGTGCACCCTGGTAGGCCTGGTTCTGGTCGGCGCGGAAGCCCGCCTGCTCGACTCTCAGGTGCGTTCCTGCGGAACTGGCCGTGAGGGTGAAACTCACGACGCTTTTGAGGCCGAATGCTTCCCAGGTGTAGGCCAGCGCCCTGCGTGGTTCGACCGTGAGCACTTCGCCCTCCACCGAACCCCAGTCCGCAGTGAATTCGAAGCGACGGCCGGGCACCGGCTCGAAATTGTTCTTCATCAGCCACTCTTCCAGCAGCGCTCCTTCGGTGAGAGCCCGCCACACCTTCTCCACCGGGTGGGGCAGTTCCTTTTCGATCACGACGGAGCGCGTGTCCTCGTTCTGCGTCATACGTCCATCCTCGCCAGCAGTGACTCGAGTCGGCCCATCCGGTGATCCCAGAAGGCTGAATAGAAGCCGATCCAGTCGAGCATCGGTGCCAGTGCCCGGGGCTGGGCGCAGTAGTACGTCTCGCGCCCTTCGCGGCGATCCCGTACCAGGCCGGCACCCCTCAGGCTGCTCAGGTGCTTCGACACCGCAGGCTGGGAAACTCCGGCACGACCCGTCAGTGCGTGCACGGTCAGTTCGCCCTCGAGGCACAACCGCTCGAAAAGCGCACGACGGGTCGGATCGCTCAGCGATTTGAAAACGGCGGTCGGCTCGATGTTCGGTGGCATGGAACAAACCATAACCAGATGGTTATGAGTTGTCAATCCCGGCCTGCGCGACCGACTTGAGATGGCTGCGCGCCAGGAGCTAGGCTCCCCCCAACCTTCATTGGCTGCGAGGCGCGGCGCATGGGCATCGTACGCGGCATTCTGGACAGGATCATATTGCTGGCCGCGATCCTGCTGGCGTCGTGCGTGCCGAGCTTCATCGCGCAGTACCGGCAACGGCTGGGCGGCCGGCTGGATCAGGTGCGTGCGGACCTTGCGCCGTTTCAGGCGATCGCCGACCGCAACTTCGGCGGCAGTCTCTCCAAACTCATCGACCATCACATCGCGAGCCCGGATACGACCTTCCACCAGGAAGGCGTCGCGATCCAGGCGATGGCCGATGCGCTGGTCCGGTTGCAGGACGCAATCCAAGCGCTCAATACGGACCTGGTCCACCAGTGCCTGTATCTCGTCAACCACCCCGACTACGATCTGCTGCGCTCGACCTGGGGCATCTACCAGCCGGGCTTCACGCTCACCCTGCAGGGTGCGGTATTCGCGCTGGCGATCGGGCTCGTGGTGTGGCTGCTGTTCCTGGGGCTCTGGCACGGTACCGCGGCGGCGGTGCGGGCGCGGGGCCGTACGCCGCGCAATCCGGGACCCCCGCGGCGATCCGAGGGCCGGCACCCTCGCGAACAACGGCGGCGGGACCCGTTCTTCGAATAGCCTTTCCGTCGGCGCGTCATTGCGCTGTCAGCCGCGCACGTTCGGGCAGCGGCCCGTAAGATCCAGCGGCGAAACAAAAACACTCAGGCAGGGGCGATCGCGGTGCAGCGCAGGCGTTTCGTTCAGACGATGGCGGCCTGTCTGGCCGTGCCCGTGGGCGCGCGACTGGCTCTCGGCAATGGACGTTTCCCCTACGGCAGGACCTACGCGTTCTGCGACCAACGCTTCGCAGCAGCACGTGGGATCGCCGCCGCGTGGCCGGGTCGGTTTGCGCCGATCGCCGTGCACGCCGACGTGACCCCGCTATGGACCGGTTTCCTCGGGCGCGACATCCAGCGGTATCCCCTGCAGCTGAAGGGTGTGACCACGGAGTCCTTCCTGTTCTGCCTGCGCATCCTGGCGCAGGAGCGCAGCCGCTTCGAGTACCAGTGCTCTCGCATCGACCGCAACCTGCTCTCCTGCGCCGGCGCTTCCCGCGGCGGCAGCCGACATGTCAGGCAAGGAAGTGTTCGACCATTACTGCTCCTGGTGCCACGGCGCGGCGGACGGGCCGGGCACCATGCAGCTCAGCCGCACCCGCGGCAAGGCGCAGGCGCTGCTCGCCGAGCGCACCAACCTGCCGCCGGAGTACATCCGGACCGTCGTGCGCCACGGCCTGCGGGCCATGCCACCCTTCGTGCCCAGCGACCTCACCGACGCCAGACTTGCGGCGTTGATCGGCTTCCTCGACCGGCCGCGGTCCTAGGTGGCCCCCGCGGGTCCCGGATAGGCTGCCGTCAGTTTCGACAGGTCCTCGGGAGTGAGCGCGACGGTCAGCGCCGCTGCGTTTTCCTTTGCATGGACGGGCGACCCGGATTCAGGAATGGCGATGACGGTGCCGCTGCGGATGGCCCAGGCCAGCGCGATGGCGGTCCCGGAGCAGTCATGCGCCGCGCCGAGTTTGGCCAGGGTGGCATCCTTCACCAGTGGACTGTCGTCACCGCCCAGCGGCGAGTAGGCCATCACGGGTATGTTGTGCTGGGTGCACCAGGGCAGGAGGTCACGCTCGATGCCGCGGTTGCCCAGGCTGTAGGCCACCTGGTTGGTCGCGCACTTGGGGCCGTCCGGCACCTGCATCAGCTGCTCCATCTGCGCAGTGCTGAAATTGGAGACGCCCCAGGAGCGGATCTTGCCAGCCGCCCGCAGTTTCTCGAACTGCGCGACGACGCCTGCGAACTGGTCGCTCGGGCACGGAAAGTGCAGCAGGTACAGGTCCACGTGGTCGGTGCCGAGCCGCTTGAGACTCGCATCGCAGGCTCGCGGGATGCCATCGCCGGTGACTTCGTCGCCTTCGACTTTGGAGACCAGGTAGATGCGGTCGCGCTGGCCCTTGAGCACGTGGCTGAGGAATTCCTCGGAGCGGCCATTGCCATAATTACCGGAGGTATCAAGCAGCGTCATGCCGAGCGAAATGCCCTCGCGCACGGCCTTTTCCTCCTCGGCCTGCGGGTGCCGGCCCTGGCCGAGATGCCAGGCCCCCTGGCCGATGGCCGGCACGCTGGTTCCATCCGGAAAGCGCACGCTACGGGGCCGGCTTTCCTCGGCTGCCAGCGCATTCAATGCGGGCAGTGCCAGGCCGAGCGCCGCGCAGTGGGCGCCGAATTCGCGGCGGGTCAGCAAAGGGCTGTGCATTGCCATCTCTCCTGAAAGCCTTGCGATGGGCGCATTCTAATCTGTCTGCCCGTGCAATCGCGCTGAGCCGCGGCCTTGGCGGGATGATCGCAATGCCACATGCTAAGATATTTGAATGGCCGCATTGCCTGCGCTGCTCGCCGACTACGGTGCCTACCATCGGGATTCGCGCAATCGCCTGACGCATTACTTCGGCGTGCCGGCCATCATCTATGCAATCCTGATCGTACCGGCACTGCACGCGGTGACGCTGGCGGGCGTGGCCATCAGTCTCGAACGGTTGATCGTCATTCCCTTCGTCGTGTTCTATCTGCTGCTCGATCTGCAACTCGGCGTGGCGCTGGCCCTCGTGTTTGCGGCGCTGTGTGCGGCAGCTGAAGCCACCACCCGCCTAGGCGCGAACGGTTGCGAGGTCGTGGCCGGCGTGGTCTTCATCCTGGGGTGGGCGCTGCAGTTCTTTGGCCATCATCTCGAGGGCAACCGGCCCGCGCTGCTGACCAATCTGTTCCAGATCCTGGTCGCACCGATCTTCCTGACCGCCGAACTGGCCTTCGGTCTTGGCCTTCGTCCCGGCCTGCGGGCCCAGCTGGAGCGGCGGCTGAGTGGGCCCGCGGCCCTGAACCGTCAGGCGCCCTGATGAGCGATTCCGGACCTGCCGTCATGTCGCCCTGTGTCCGCAATTGCTGCCTGGACGATGACCTCGTGTGCCTGGGGTGTTTCCGGACCATTGAAGAGATCAAGGAATGGACCCTCGTCGATGACGAGCGGCGCCGCCTGATACTGCAGAATGCCCGCAGGCGCCGCGAGGCTTCCCCGATGCGGGATGGCCCCTGGTTCAACGAGCGCTAGAAAACGCTATGGGTCAGAATGCGGCGTGCCATCAGTCCGGCCGATGGAGAAACCGCAATGACAGTGATCGATTCACGCGTCGTGAACCTGGATGAGTTGAAGCTGGAACCCTTCACCAGGGGCGAGAAGTTCGCCAGCGCGGCGGTCCGGATCGGGCCGCTGATCGGGGCCCGGGACCTCGGCTACTCCTATGACATCGTGCCGCCGGGAAAACGGTCCTGCCCCTTCCACAGCCACTACGGCGAGGAGGAGATGTTCTTCATCGTGAAGGGCAATGGACTTCTGCGGTATGGAGCGGAAACCCGCAAGATCCGCAGCGGCGACCTCATCTGCTGTCCGACTGGGGGCCCGGAGACCGCCCATCAGATCATCAATGACTCGGACGCGGATCTGGCGTATCTGTCCATCAGTACCCGGCGGCCGGTGGAGGTCTGCGAATATCCGGACTCGAGAAAGATCGGAGCATACGGCGAGCGGATGAGCCACATGACCAGAAGCGGTGATCACCTGGACTACTGGACGGGCGAGATATGACGCTCGGTGGACGCTGCCTGTGTGGCGATATCCGCTATCGGTGCACGCCGCCGCTGTACCCGCCCACACTGTGCCATTGTGAGTCCTGCCGGCGGGCAGCCGGGGCACACGCGGTGGGATGGCTGACGGTGAGGTCGCAGGAACTGCAGTTTACGGGGACGCCGCCCCGCGAATTCGAGTCTTCGCCCGGAGTCCATCGGACGTTTTGCGGTCGCTGCGGAACGCCACTGACCTACCGCAATGCCCGCCGTCCGGGCGAGATCGACCTGACCATCTGCAGCCTCGAACGGCCGGAGGCGGTGACCCCGAGCGATCACATCTGGATGCAGGACGCACCCGCCTGGGACAACCCGGGTGACGGGTTGCCGCAGTATCCGGCCGGGCGCTCCGGAAGCTGAATGAGCGCGCCAACGGCGATCGTGGGTGTGACCGAGCATGGCAACTCGGCGGTGCTCGTGACGGTCTGCCTTGACGGCAGGCTGCTGGATCGGCGGCGCATCGATCTCACGCCGCCCGGCACACCCACGCACCCTCACCACCACGAGGGGTCGTGGGCGGTGGGGCGGTATTTGAACACTCCGGGTGCGAGAAGGCTCTCGCTGGCCGATGCGGTATCTCTGGTGGAGCGCGTTGCGCACGCGGCCGGCATGGGCGCCCGGGATGCTCTCGATGCGCTGGCGACGTCAGTCCTGGTCCGGATCACAGGCATTGCGCTTCGCAGCTGTCCGTCGCTGCCCGCAACCATCGAGAAGCGCATCAAGGACAGCAGGACGCAGACCTGCGCGGACACGGTGATGTATCGCCAGGCTCTCGCGAGCGCCGCGACGGCGCGCGGCTGGTTCGTGCATTGGTACGAGCGTGAGCGCATCTTCGAGGAAGCCGCCGCTGCTCGTGGCTGCGACGACATCGCGCCGGACCTGATCGCCATGGGCAAGGCGGCGGGGCCGCCATGGACGGCGCATCACAAACAGGCGGCCGCTGCGGCGATCGCGGCCGGAGGTTCAGGCAGGCGTTGAACCCTGCCGCGTCCGCAGGGTGTGCTGGACCAGGACGGCGACGATGAAAAGAATGGCGGCGCGCAGGGCGATCACGCCGCGGGTCGCCATGTCGTTCACGTGTCCGTCGACGACCACGCTGGGCAATGCCGAGAAAACAGCTCCTCCGTGATGGCCGTTTCCCGGTGGCAGGATGTTCATATAGAAGCCGAACGTCCCGGAAAACAGCGCAATCAGGGCAAGCCCGACCCAGAGCCATCCGGAGCGGACCCGTTGACGCAGGGCGAGGGCAATGCAGCCGACGGCAACCAGCGGTCCCAGCAGATAGTCGGCAAAGAAGCCCGCGGCCGAGATGAGCCCGGTTTCGCTGTTCGGGATGCCACCGGGCCACGCCGCGTGCACCGGCGCCAGTACCCGGAACATCGACCCGTCGATGAGGGCCAGAACCACGACAAGGGCGAGGAGCGGCATCAATGCCAAAACGGCCCAGGGCGCGCGGGCCGTCAGCGAACGCGGGGTCCGTTCGATCATTGCCTTCACCAGCTGCGAATCCGTGCCCAATACGGCGCGGGCGCGGTCTTCGGCGGCCTTCTGCCCGAATCCGGCGTCACGCTCGCGCGCGATCAGGTCGGCCAGGTGCTCGCCCAATTCGATGATATAGCGCCTGACGTGACGGGGTGCGATACCGGCCCGCAGGAGCTGGAGCCGGATGCTTTCAAATGATTGCGGCATGGCGGGGTCCCTCGATCACTGCGCGGATGGTATCCGCCAGTGACGTCCAGCTCCTGGCCAGAGCCCCGTACCGCTTGAGGCCGACGGCCGTCGGGGTGTAGTAGATGCGGCTGCGGCCTTCGACCGACTTGCGACGTGACCTCAGCGCGCCTTCGCGCTCGAGTGTATGCAGCACGGTATAGACCACGCCTTCGCCGAGGCTCATGGCATCCCCCGTCTCCGTGCGGATCGCCTGGACCAGTTCGTACCCGTACATTTCCCGATCCTGCAGCAACCTCAGGATGATCAGCTCGGGGACGCCCGCCATGAAGTTCGGACTGGATGCGCGCGGCATTGCAGCATACCTCTCCTCGAGAGGTATCTTATACCTCTTTCCAAGAGGTATGCAAATCAGCTCATCGGGGGCTTGTAGACCTTGGCCACCTTCTTAGAAATCGGAATCGCCTTCTGCAGATCCGCCGCGGTGTACAGCGGGATGGTCTTGAAGGAATCGAAAGTGCCCGCCGTGATGGCCGGAATGATGCCGCCGATGTATTCGGCATGGCCCGGCGCCTCGATGATCATCGCCAGGCCGTATTCCTGTCCGAACATGCCGTAGAAGCCATGGAGCTTGCCGCCGGCCGCCTCCACCGTCTGGCGCGCGATGGCTTCCCGATCACCGCCCTTTTCGACAATACCCTTGATGGCCGCCGCGGAGTATTTGGCCATCAGCATGTACATCGCCATGTCTGCGTCCTCCGGTTGCCGCCGGATCGAATATAGACCCAATTCAAACAGCCACTCAAAAGAATCGCTGATGCGCTGCCGCAGCATCGGGAGCCGGCGCGGCATGTACCAATACCTGCCAGGCAGGCATGACCATGAGCACCCAGCCGGCGAAACAGAGCGCCGGCCGCATCGGGAATCCCAGTCGCCCCGAGAGCATCACGATCGCGTGGGCGACGCGCAGCCAGAAGAAGCCGATGGTGCAGGCTACCGTAAGCGACTGCGGTGCACCCAAGGCTGCATCTGGCGCTGACCCGGGGGCCGCACGAACTGCTGCGTCTTCCCCGCGAAATCGGCGAGCCAGCAGCGCCGTGAAGGTCAGCCATTTGACTTCCGGCGTCATCTGAGACCCCCTTGTCGCAATGCATCAGCGGGCTGATGACGCGCAGGCGAGTATCCTAGGTCTTCCGGCTTATGCTTCGAAGGGGAAGGACTCATGACGGCGCGCGACTGCCGATACGCAGCTTTGCTGACATTCGCTTTGCTTGCATCGCCTGCGTTCGCTCAACTGAGCGGCCCGCTCACCCTCAGGGAGCAGGGCAGCTTCTTCGTGGGAGGCGAACACAAAACCGTCAATGAGCCCGCGACCAACGGACTGCCTGCGCAGACCGGCGACATCACCGTCAACCAGATGTACGTGCAGTACCAGATCCCGCTGAAGGGCGGCGCGCACGTCCCCGTGGTCTTCGTCCATGGGTGCTGTCTGAGCAGCAAGTCCTGGGAGACGACGCCGGATGGACGCATGGGGTGGAACGAGTATTTCGTGCGCCGGGGAAGGTCCGTGTATCTGGCGGATCAGGTCTCGCGCGGCCGGTCGGGCTTCGATCCGAGCGCCTTCGATGCAGTTCGAACCGGCGCGGCACCACTGACCCGGATGCCCGGGATTCTGGATGCCACGCACCAGTTCGCCTGGACTGTCTTCCGCTTCGGCCCGAGGTTCGGCGAGGCGTTCAAGGACGAGCAGTTCCCGATAGGGGCGGTCGAGGAACTGTACAAACAGATGATTCCCGACCTGAACGCGACGCTGACCCAGAATCCCAGTCCCACGCTCACGCAGATGGCGGCGCTGGGCGTGAAACTGCACGGGGCAGTCCTCATCGGTCACTCGGAGTCAGGGTTCTATCCGGAACAGGCCGCGCTGGTGGATCCGTCGGGAATCAGGGGACTGGTCACGATCGAGACGCGCTGCGATACCGCCCTGACCGCCGCACAGCTGGCCACGCTGGCGCGCATTCCGACGCTGGTGATGTTCGGCGATCACCTCGCCGATGTGCAGGCGCCGTTCAGCTGGATGGACGCGCTCAACAGCTGCGATACCTTCGTCGATCAGATCAAGAAGGCCGGCGGCGATGCACAGATGATGTACCTGCCGGCGATGGGCATCAAAGGCAACAGCCATATGCTCATGCAGGACCGCAACAGCAACCAGCTCGCCGAGCTCGTCGTCCAGTGGATCGACACGCGCGTCGAGCAGGGCAAGTCCCGCGCACCCTGACGGGTGGGCGTAACTGCCCGCAGCGATTCACCAGTAACGTTCCTGGAACCCCCGGCTCAGCAGGAACCGCGGTTGCGCGCCGAGATGGGCCACGGGTGCGGCGGCGTGCAGCAGCAGGGAGTGCAGGAGGATCACGTCACCGGCTGTCGCGGTGTTCTCCAGGACTTGCAGCGGGATGCCCTCGACATGCTCGACGCGATCATGGAAGCGGGCAATGCGCGAGGAATTTTCACCGGGCGTGCACAGGTCCCGGATATACGGGTGCCCCGCGAGTGAGCGGCGCAGCTGCGCGGCGCGGACACCTGCGGGCGGCGGGTTCTCGCAGAACCACCTGTGTACCAGGCGGTGAGACCCACTGAGAATGTTCACGCCGCCGCAGCGCGGCGCCACGTCGGTGAGCATGGCATGCACCATGACCCCGCACGGCGGGCTCAATCGGCCGGCGTAGTTACCATCCAGGTGCCAGCCGCTGCTGGGCACGCCCCACGCCGAGCCCGTCGGGAACTGCAGGAAAAAGGCGCCCCAGTCCCTGGGAGGGTCCCAGGGCTGTGATTCCAGCGCCGCATCGATGGCGGCAATGGTTCGCGGGCTCCCGACCGCTCGAAATGCAGGATCGCCTTTCAGATGCTGAAGATGTTCGGGTCGTCCTGTCGTCCACGTCGAGGAATCCTCACGGCGGATGCCGGCGCGGGCGAGTCCCGCCCAGATGACATCGCACATCCGCGCCGCCTCCTCGGCACTGAATGCGGCGCGGACACGAACCCACCCGAAGGTGCGGAAGTGTTCCAGGTCGATGCTCAATGGCGCGTGACCGCCTCGACCATCGCCAGCAAATCCGCTGCGGCCCGCAGGTCGCCGGACATGATGACGACGCGCAGGCTGTCCCTCCCTTCGTCGTAGGACGATGCGACGTTCATGAGCGCACCGTGCGCTCGGGGAGCCTTGGCGGCGCCCATCAGCGCGGTGGTGAGCCGATCCGCGCGGTCGCGACTGAGGGCCTCGATCTGGATCACGAGGGTCGCATCCGTGCGGCCGTGGAATCCCGGATGGGCGCCCTCGATGGCGGGACTCGCTCCGCCCGTGAATGCCTCCAGGTCGGAGCGGGCGATGCGGTACTGCTTGCCGATGCGGGTCGCCTTGAGCCGCCCCGCGGCGACGTAATTACGGATGGTCCGTACGTGCAGGTTCAGGCTTTGCGCCACCTGCTCGACGGTGAAAAGCGCCTCGGACACCACACACCTCCTGTCTGGAGGCCCTTATATTACTCTATTTTCGAGACAATTAGTGAACTATTAGGAATTTAGGGAAAACCCTCAGATGGAATGCGCACCCATCTGGTTGGAGATGAATTCCGCCTGGCGCAGTGCCAGCGCCACGATGGTCAGCGTCGGATTGGCTGAACCGGGCGTGGAGAGGGCGCTGCCGTCTGAAATGAACAGGTTCCTGATGTCGTGCGTCTGGCCGTACCCATTGGCCACGCCATCGGCGGGATCCTTGCTCATGCGCGCCGTGCACATGTTGTGGGTGGCGGGCGTCTGCCGGGACGCCACGACCCGTATCGCACCCACCGCCTCATAGAGCGCCTTCGACTGGCGCTGGGCATGGGCCCGCATGGCGGTGGTGTTCTCGTGCTCGTCGACGTGGATGTTGGCGACCGGCAATCCGAAGCCGTCCTTGACCCTGGGGTTCAGGGTGATGCGGTTGGTGTCCCGCGGCATGTCCTCGCCGTTGATGAAGATGCCCGCCATGTTGCGGTAGTGCTCCAGGATGAAGGCCAGGTCGCGGCCCCACAGCGTGCTCGGCAGTCCGGCGAGCGGCAGGCTCGGCAGGTCGAGGGCCGCGAGTTCCAGATGGTAGCCGCCGGAGAAACCCCGGCCGGGGTCGTGCCGGGTCTCATCCTCCACGATGCCGGCGAGCGTCGTGCCGCGCCAGAAGTGGATCGGCTTGTCGAACAGCCCCCAGACGAAGCCGCCGGTGTGGCTGCAATAGTTGCGGCCGACCTGGTCGCTCGAGTTCGCGAGACCCTTGGGGAAGCGGGCGGATTCGGACAGCAGCAGCAGCCGCGCGGTCTCCACCGAATTGCAGGCGACGCAGACGATCCGCGCCTTCTGGCGCTGCTCCTTGCCGTCCGCATCGCGGTAGACGACACCCGTGACGAGGCCGTTGGCGCCGTGCTCGATGCGCGCGGCCCGACACTCGATGCGCAGGTCCAGGTTGCCCGTCGCTTCGGCGCGCGGAATCTCCGTGTAGAGCGTGCTCCACTTGGCGCCGGTCTTGCAGCCCTGCACGCAGAAGCCCTGCTGGATGCACAGCCCGCGGCCATCGGCTGGCCGCGTATTGATGGCCATGTAATTGGTGTGTACGTGCTTGTAGCCGATGCGCCGGGCGCCGTTGTACAGCACCTTGAAATGGCTCGACGCCGGCAGTCCCGGGACGCCGTTGCGGCGCGTGACCACCATGCGCTTCTCTGCAAGGTCGTAGTAGTGCTCGAGTTCGGCGTAGTCGATCGGCCAGTCGATGAGCGATGCGCCCTTGAGATCGCCGTAGGTGGAACGCGACTTCACCTCCCAGGGCCGGATCCGCGGCGTGGCCCCGGTCCAGTGCACGGTCGTGCCGCCCACCGTCTTGCAGGTCCAGGATGGCAGCGTCGGGTAGTCGATGCCGACGGTCGAAGACCCGGAAAAGGTGCGGGGCTCGAGCCAGGTCAGCTGCGCAAAGGCATCCCCGGGTACCTGTGAGAAGGTCGCCAGCGACTGGCGCGCACCCGCCTCGATCAGCACCACCTTGATGCCGCGGCGGGTCAGTTCATGCGCCAGCGTCCCGCCGCCGGCACCGGATCCGATGATGACTACCGCGCCGGAATCGTCGTGTGAAATCTGCGCCACAAATCCCCCTCAGGCACCGGGCACCGGGCCGCTGTCCGCGAGTGGGACCTCGGGCAGCCAGTGCAGGTCGTTGAAGCCGCGCAGCAGGTAGCCGCCCTTGGAAAAGGCCTCGCCTTCATAGCCGAAGTAGGCGTAGGCCATGGGCGTCGCGTACAGCACGCCGAGCGTCTTGGTGCGCATGGTCTTGAAGAAATCCGAGCCCTCGAGGGCCGTGAGGGCGTGTACCCGCGCCGTTTCGGGCTCGGTCGCAAACGAGGATCCGAGCCTGCGGATGCCTTCACGCAGCATCGTCAGCGTGCCCGGATCCCTGGCGGCATCGGCGTCGACCGACTGGATGACCAGGGCATAGGCCGCATCGTCCAGCCTGTCGTGCGGCGCCAGCGTGCGCGCCACGCTCATCAGCGTCGCGCCTTCGCTGCTCGAGAGGGCTTTCAGTTCCAGGGCCCAGGCGCGGCCCGGCGCGAGCAGCGCCAGGGGGCTGCCGGCGGCGATGAGACCGGTCAGTACACCGGAGGCGCCGAGAAACTCACGGCGCGGGATCAGAGTCTTCGGGTTCACGTCTGCTCCTGACTCAATCGCGGATCGAGAGGAGCTTAGATACCACGAAAGTTCCGCGGCGGACAGTCGCGCCCGCGGCGGCATCCGAAAAGCTAGGGGGTCGGCTGCGGGTTGCCGTCGGCGCGATAGACGCTGAAGTCCCGGGTTTCCAGATCCCGGCCCTGGTAGGACGTGATCCGTAGCCCGAACAGCTGAAAAAAGAGGCTGATGCCAATGGCTAGATAGGCCAGATCGAAGCGGATCAGATGCGTGAAATAGAGTTGAATCAGGGCGAAATAGAGCCCAAAGATCATGCCGCCGCGGAACGAGTTCCGGAAGCGGGTCTGGCGGATGCGGAAGGTGTCCGCGTCGGACATGTAAGGGTCGACGCGCACCACCGGCAGCGGGCCGACGACCAGCCGTAGCATCTGTATCAGCAGCAGCCCACTCGCGCCCCCGCACAGCAGGACCATGACCAGGGACTGCGGTCGGTGCCGGTATGCCAGCACCGAGCAGGCGAGCGCAGCGGTGATGGCGACCAGGCCCAGGCAGATCAGCAGGGGTGAAACGAAGTCGGTGATCCTCCAGGGCCGCAATTGCGCGGAGCGTACGCTCGGCGGCGGCATGGCGCGGTATGCCCGGATCAGCTTCATCGACCAGGGCAAGCCGATGTATAGCGGCAGGATCTGCACCACCATGCAATAGAGCATCCAGCTCGCCAGTTCCCAGGCAGGGACGCCCTTGATGAGCCCGACCGCGAGTGCGATGGCGGCGCCGACGCCGATGATCCGGTGCATTGGCCTGAAGAAGGCCAGCCTGCGCTGGATTCGCTCGCGGGGAATCGGGTAGAGCCGGGGATATTCCCCGGGTGGGTAGCGCGTGAACATGAGTGCCCAGAAATGGTGGCGCCGCACTGGCGTCAGGAAGGACAGCACGAAGATCTGGGCTGCGAACACCACTGCGATCAGCACGATCTGGATAGCAGCACCCATGACTCACCCCTTCATGACGCTGGCAAAGGCATTGCGGATCTCGGAGTCCGTCAGCCCGAGCGCACGCAGCGCGGCGACGGTCTGGGCCAGCACCGGCGCTGCCCGCGCCCCGATATCTACCCTGGAATGCTTTCTGCCGTCGTGATGCACGAACGAGCCCTTGCCGCCGCGGGTCTCGATCACGGCATCGCGCTCCAGCAGGCGGTAGGCCTTGGCAACAGTGTTCGGGTTGATCTGCAATTCCGCGGCAAGCTGACGGATGGTCGGGAGCGGCGTGTCCGGCTTGAGCTCGCCGCTCTTCACCGCCTCCCGGATCTGCGTGCTGACCTGCAGGAAGACCGGTTCCGGAAGTCGTTCATCGATGGAGATGCGCATGCCTGCCGTCTATGTACTACTTGTACGCATAGTACAAACAATACAGACGCCACGCAAATCCGGATCGGGGCCGGGGTCAGTTGCCGTTTCGCGGCGCCGTGTAGATCACCTTGCCGGCCACGACCGTCAGGACCGACCGCAGCCCACGCAGCGACGCGTCGGGGACCTGCTTCGCGTCGAAGTAGTCATTGCTCAGCACTACCAGGTCACCGAGTTTCCCCGGTTCGATCGATCCCAGCCGGTCCTCTTCGTGGAAGAACCAGCCGTTGTCGGCGGTGTACAGCCTCAGGGCCTGCTCGCGGCCGATGGTCTGGCCCGCATTGACGAGGTGGCCGCCGGCATTGATGCCCGTGACCATGAAATAGATCATGTTCCAGGGGTTCAGGGTCGAGATCTGGGCCGAGTCGGAGCCCGCGCCGGCATGCACCCCACTGTCGAGAATCATGCGCACCGGCGGCCCGGCATTCGGGGCGCTCGAATCCGACAGGTAGGTGTACGGGTGGATGGCGATGCCGGCACCGAGGGCCTTGAAGCGGTTCACCGTCGCCGCGTCGATCTTCGGTACATGTGCGACCGACCAGCGCAGGTTCGCGATGGGGGTGACTGCATTGACGGCTTCGAACGTCGAGGCGGTGAGCTGATCTTCCGCCAGCGACAGACTGTGCTGCTGGAAGGACCAGCCGTGCGCGGCAATGAATTGCAGGGCGGGCAGATAATTCGGTGGCGTGGACACCGGCCCGAACAGCGGCCAGCTGGTCGCGAACTCACCGATGCCCGAGATGCGCATCATGTCGTCGC
The DNA here is from genome assembly GCA_035503515.1 of Steroidobacteraceae bacterium. GTDB lineage: Bacteria > Pseudomonadota > Gammaproteobacteria > Steroidobacterales > Steroidobacteraceae > DAIDKA01. Next base: position 32,083 of record DATJTJ010000140.1, on the reverse strand, counting down.
CGAAACGATTGAAGGCATTGAGCACGCGCTCCCGGGCCAGGGGAAAATCCTGCCCCTGGTCCATGCTCAGGAAATAAACGCGCAGGCGGGTCGTGAGCCTGCCTTCGCGGTGCAGTGCCAGCAGGGGCTCATACATGGCGAACGGATCGCCCGAGGCGAGCCCGTCGAACACGAACGCGTCCTTGAGGTCCCGGGTGCCAGGCTCGACGAACTCGCCCATGTCGACGTTGGTGGTGACGCCGAGACTCGCCGAATAGGCCATGGCATCCAGTGCGCCCTGGCGCCGGTCGGCGGCGGTCTGCAGTGCGGCAAGTGCATGCAGGGCCGCGAGCGAGGGTGCGCCCGCCGCAATTGCGCCATTGTCCGCGACCGCGACCCCATGCGCCGCCAGGTAGCCCTTGCCCCTGGAATTGGTGACGGCCGGACCGGTGAATGCCACGAACAGGAGGGCGGGGTTATCGGGGAGTGCCTGGTCCAGCTCCGTCAGCATCGGCACGCGCTTCTCGGCGAGCTGTCCCGGAACCCACCCGCCCATGGCGGTGATCCAGGCTCCGCCGGCAACGGTGTGGCTGCGGGCCGCGAGGGCGGACTCGACCTCCGCGATGCTGGTGGCGGACTCCAGCCGCGTGTCGTGACCGGGCCGTTCGCTCAGCAGGACGAAATGGTTGTGGTTGTCGATCAGGCCCGGGACGACCGTGCGGCCGTGCACATCGAGCACCTTCAGGCACGGGTTGCCTGCACCCGTCCCCGCCACGAATCGCCCACCCTCGATGGTCACGGAGGAGAGGACCGTACCGCGCGCATCCATGGTATGGATGTGACCGTTGACGATCCGGAGATCGCGCGCATCGCTGCAGCGATCTGGGGCCTTGCCTTGGGCCATCGCCGACAACGAAACGCCTGCGAGCAGCAGGGCCGCGAACCCCCCGGCCATTTCCCTCCTCCGAAGCCCCCCCGTCGCTGCCGGAGCGGCCAGTGTATCAGGAGTGGCTGCGGCCCTGACCCGAGCCCGACTCCTGACTGTCATCCCGGGCGGCATTGACGCGTTGCACGAGATACGGTGACAGTCGCGGCGCACATGCAAACCCTCGCTTTCAGAAAGCTGTTAGTGGCGGCGACGGCGGTCCTGGTCGTTGCCGGCTGCGCTTCGGGCCCCACCCCGGCTTCGCGCACTTCTCCCGACATGCCCTGGCTGGAACGGATGACGTTCGGCGTCAATTCCGGCGTCCTGGCCGATTACCGACGGCTGGGACGAGACGGGTACCTCGCCGCACAGCTCAGGCCCGGCGATGGCCGCCTGCCGGATGCCGTGGCGACAGCCATCGTGCAGCTGCAGATCAGCAACAGCGATGTCGCGCAACTGCTCGCAAGCGTGGTGACCGAACAGAAACGGCTCAATGCCCTGCCCGATGGACCCGAGCGACAGGCGGCCCGCCAGGCGCTCAATACCCGGGGCAATGAACTCGTGTACGAGGCGCGGCGCCGGGAGCTGCTGCGCGCCATCTATTCCCCCGCGCAGCTCAAAGAACAGATGATGTGGTTCTGGCTCAACCATTTTTCGGTGTTCGAGCAGAAGGCCAACGTGCGCTGGCTGGTCGCGGACTACAGCGAGCGGGCCATCCGGCCGCACGCGCTGGGGCATTTCAGGGACCTGGTGATGGCGACCCTGGAGCATCCGGCCATGCTGGAATACCTGGACAATGCGCAGAACGCGGCCGGGCATCTCAACGAGAACTACGCGCGCGAACTCATGGAGCTGCACACCCTGGGCGTCGATGCCGGCTACTCGCAGCACGACGTGCAGGAACTGGCGCGGGTGCTCACCGGTGTCGGCGTGGCAGGTCCCGCACCGCCGCATCTGCGGCCGGAACTGCGCGGTTACTACCTGCGCGATGGCGCCTTTGAATTCAATCCGGGGCGGCACGACTTCGGCGCCAAGCAGCTGCTGGGACATGCGCTGACCCGGCGCGGGTTCGCGGAAGTGTCGGAGGCGGTCGACCTGCTGGTGCGCCAGCCTGCCTGCGCGCGTTTCATTTCCCACAAGCTCGCGGTCTATTTCGTGGCTGATGAACCGCCGCCCGCACTGGTGGCGCGCATGGCACGGACCTTCCAGGAGAGCGATGGCGACATTGCGGCGGTCCTGCGCACCCTTTTCACGGCGCCGGAACTGGCGGCGCAGGCCGGCGGCAAGTTCAAGGATCCCATGCAGTACGTGGTGTCGGCCGTGCGCATGGCCTACGACACGCGGATCGTCGAGAACATGCACCCGGTGGCGAACTGGCTCGGGGCCCTCGGCGAACCCACTTTCGGGCATCAGACCCCGGATGGCTATTCGCTGCAGGATACGGCCTGGTCGAGCTCCGGCCAGATGAGCCGCCGGTTCGAAATCGCGCGCACCATCGGTGCGGGCAGCGCGGGGCTCTTCGATCCGGAAAACGGGGGCCCGGCGACAGTGGTGGGTTTCCCGTTGCTGACCACGCCCGTCTACTACAGCGTGGTGCAACCTTCACTGTCGGCGCAGACCCGCTCGGCCCTGCAGCGCGCCCGCTCGCCGCAGGAGTGGAACCTGTACCTGCTGGCGTCCCCCGAATTCAATTCGCGTTGACCTCCTCGAGGACATGCTCATGAACCGTAGACACTTGCTGCGCACCGGTCTCGCCGCGCCGGCACTGACGCTCGCCGGACGGCTGTTCGCGGCACCGCCGTCGACGCCGCGTTTCCTGTGCGTCTTCCTGCGCGGCGGCTACGACTGCGCGAACCTCCTCATTCCCCACTCCAGCAGCTTCTACTACGAGAGCCGGCCGCGGATCGCGATCGCGAAGCCGGATGCGGCCATCGGTGACGGCGCGCTGGCGCTGGATGCCGACTGGGCCCTGGCACCCGCGGTGCGCGATTGGCTGGGGCCGATGTATAAGCGAGGCCAGGTGGCGTTCATTCCGTTCGCGGGCACCGAGGACCTGACGCGCAGCCACTTCGAGACCCAGGACAGCATCGAACTCGGACAGCCGTTGACCCCGCAGCGCGACTTCCGTTCCGGATTCATGGCGCGACTGGCGAAGACGCTCGCTGGGGCAACGCCCATCGCCTTTACTGACACGCTGCCGCTGGCGTTTGCCGGCGACGCCGGTCTTGCCAGCATTTCCCTGCAGCGGGCCGGCAAATCCCCCTTCGATGACACCCAGACGGCGGTACTGCGCAGCCTGTACCTCGGCAATCGGCTGGAATCGGCCGTGACCGAAGGCCTGGAACTGCAACAGCAGGTCGCACAGGCCGTGCAGGCCGAAATGGCCGCGGCGAACCGCGGTGCCATCAGCACCCGGGGTTTCGAGCTGACGGCCGAGCGCATGGCGCGGTTCATGCGCACGCAGTACCGGCTGGGGTTCGTGGATGTCGGCGGCTGGGACACGCATGTGAACGAGGGCGGCGCCCGCGGCCCGCTCGCGACCAACCTGACGAGCCTCGCCAGCGGACTGGCCACCTTCGCCGATGCCCTGGGCGATGAATGGAACAATACCGTCGTGTTCGTCCTGTCGGAGTTCGGACGCACCTTCCGCGAAAACGGCAATGCTGGCACGGACCATGGCCACGGCAGCGTGTACTGGGTGCTGGGCGGAAGGATCAGCGGCGGTCGCATCGCCGGTGAGCAGGTGCGTGTCGAACGAGGCACGCTGCTGCAGGACCGCGACTACCCGGTCCTCAACAATTACCGCAACGTACTCGCGGGGCTGTTCGCAAGCCTGTGGGGTCTGTCGGCGCAACAACTTGAGACGATCTTTCCGGGTGCCCCGGCGGCGGATCTCAAACTCGTCTGAAAGTCCCCATTTTGGTGCGCGCCGCGCCGGACCGTGCGCTATGTCTTTGAGTGGGCTTGCGGCCTTGCTGGTACATACGTTGCATCGAAGCGGGAACGAATCGCCGCTTCAACTGTCCCAAAGATGAGAGGACGGACTATGCGCAACGCACTACTGACCTTCGGTCAAGACTCCTATTCGGGTCTGCTGCCCAGCCGCTCGACCGACCCCACCACGCGGGTCCAGCTGTATGACCCGGCCACGTCGGTCATGAACGACTTCACCCGCCAGTACCCGGTCACTGTCGACGAGGATCGCCAGATCGGCGCGGCGCTGCGCGACATGGCAAGGCTCGGCGTGCGTTCCATGCTGGTCGTCAACGAGCTCAAGGTCGTGGGGTTCATCACCTCCTATGACATCGAGGGCGAACGCCCCATCCAGTACATCCAGCAGTTCCACGGGGTGCGGCGCGATGAAGTCCAGGTCGGACAGGTCATGACGCGCTGGCACGATCTCGTGACGCTGAACTGGGCGGATGTGAAAAAGGCACGCGTCTTCGACGTCCTGCGTGCCTTGCAGTATGCCGATCTGATGCACCTGCTGGTGATCGACCGCACCAGCGCGGGCGCCCAGGCCCGGGGCCTGTTCTCCCGCGCCCGGATCGAAAGACAGCTGAGCATTGCGCCCGCAATGACGGCCTGAGAGGGCCCGCCGGCAGTATCATCCGAGGCCTTGGCTCCGGGGCTTCAAGGGGACTGTCGTGAAAATCCTGACTTCCGTTGTGTCCATGATGGTGTTGAGCCTGACCCTGTGCGGTCAGGCCGCGACGATGGATCTGAAACTGTCCGGAAAGACCGCCCTGGTCACCGGCAGCACGGGCGGCATCGGCTACGGCATTGCGAAAACCCTGCTCGCCGAAGGGGCGCAGGTCATCATCAACGGCCGCACGCAGGAGTCCGTCGACAGGGCGACGGCGACGCTGAAGCAGGCCACCGGCAAAACGCCCCTGGGCTTTGCGGGTGACATGAGCAAGGCGGAGGACATCGCGCGGCTGGGCAGGACCTATCCCAACGTCGACATCCTGGTGAACAACGTCGGGCGTTTCATCCCGCGGGAGTTCACGGCCTCGACCGACCAGGACTGGTACCAGACCTTCGATCTCAACGTGATGTCGGGCGTGCGCCTTTCGCGCCTGTACCTGCCGGGCATGAAGCAGCGCAACTGGGGCCGCATCATATTCATCTCCAGTGAAAGCGCGCTGCAGATCCCCGTCGAGAGTGTCGCCTACGGCATGAGCAAGGCGGCGCAGATCGCGGTCGCGCGGGGCATTGCCGAGGGCTGCGCGAAGACCGGCGTCACGGTGAACAGCATCCTGCCTGGTCCGACACTCGATGCGGATGATCCGCGAGCCGCCGCCCGCTTTGGGGGTCGACCGCAGGCGGACGTGGAGGAGCAGTTCTTCAGGACCGCACGGCCCACCTCGCTCATCAAACGCTTCGCGCGCACCGAGGAGGTGGCCTCGCTGGTCGCCTATGTCGCAAGCCCGCTGTCATCGGCGACGACCGGCGCGGCGCTGCGGGTGGATGGCGGCGTGGTCAAGAGCGCCTTCTGAGGCGAGCCGGAATCGCGAAGGTCAGGGCCTCGATTCCTTGGCCACCAGGTATCGGACCAGGCTGAACAGATCATCGATGTCCCGCAGCGAGTCCATGTTGATGCGGTACTTGCCGTTGACCACGATACAGGGAGTGCCGGGAATCTTCATGGCGACCACCTGTGCATCGGCGGCCTTCATTTTGGCTTCCACGACGGGCGAGCGCGCGGCGGCGAGGAACGTCTCGGCCTTGACGCCGGTCAGGCGGGCATAGCATTTCGCGACGTCCTCGATCGAGGGCAGTGGATTCTTGATCCGGTGCGTGTCCGAGTCGATGGTCTGCAGTTCGCCGGTCTCCCAGATGGCATCGAAGATCGCCTGGTGGGTGCGCGTTTCGATGCCCAGCTGCTGGGCCGCGAAGAAGCCGCGCTGAAACACCACCCAATCCTCCTGCGGCAGGAAGGATGCCGGCAGGAATGCCATCTGCGCATTGGCCGGCAGATCCTTCTCGAGCCGGTCGATCACGGGCTGGAACTGGTTGCAGACCGGACAGCCGAACGAGAATACCTCGAGCACCTCGACCTTGCCCGGTGCGACATGGGTCGGCTGGGTGGGAGTGATGAGATCGTAGTGGGTGCCCTGGATCCAGGTCTGTGCCGCCTGCGAAGCCGGCGCCAGGACCAGTGCGAAGGTCGCCAGCAGCGCCAGCACGCCGCGCTTCAGGGAGCAATCAAGCATCACGACGTTTACCTCTTGCTGCTGCCTTGCGCGGCAGGGCCGCTTTCCTTGTCCACGAGGTACCGCACCAGGCCGACCACGTCATCCGCGCTGCGCATCGTTTCCATGTTGATCCGGTACTTGCCGTTGACCACGATGCAGGGCGTGCTGGGCACGCGCATCGCCAGCGCCTGGGCATCCGCGGCCCGCATCCTGACATCGACACCGAAGGAGCGCGCCGTGGAAAGGAATGCTTCCGGGCTCACGCCCGCGAGGTGGTGGTAGCACTTGGCGGCATCCTCGATGGAAGGCGCCGGAGTTCTGAGCCGGTGGGTGACCGGATCCACGATCGCCAGTTCGCCGGTCTTCCACACCGCATCGAACATCGCCTGGTGGGTGCGTTCGGCGATGCCCAGCGCCTGGGCGGCGAAATACGCCCGCTGCAGCATCGGCCAGTCCTCTTCGGGTTTGAAGGAGGCGGGCAGGAAGGTCATCCGCGCATTCGCGGGCAGATGCGCCTTCAGGGTCTGGATCACGGGCTGGAACTGGCTGCAGGCCGGGCAGCCATAGGAAAAGATCTCCATGACTTCGACCGTCCCCGCTGGCACGGTGGTGTGCTGGGCCGGTGAGAGCAGTTCGTACTGGGTGCCCTCGGCCCAGGTCTGCGTGGCCTGCAGGACGGGCGATAGCAGGACGGCAAGACCACCGATCAATACCGCGATCAGACGTTTCATCTCGGCTGCTCCTGGGGTACCGGACGGATGTACAGGGGAAGCGGCGGTTGCGTTTCGTAGGCGCCTTCGAGCTTCGCGCAGTCCTCGGCGGTCAGCTTGAGGTCCAGCGCCCGGGCGGCATCGTCCAGGTGGCCGATCTTCGACGCGCCGACGATGGGTGCGGACACCCCGGGCTGGACGAGGAGCCACGCCACCGCGACCTGCGCGGGAGTGGTATCGCGGGCCGCCGCGACGGCCGCGACCGCATCGATCACCGCCTCGTCGGCCCTGCGGTTGAACCGGTCGCGTGCCATGGGAGAGTGCGAGCGGAGGGTATGCGCGCGGCGGCTGCCGGCCAGCAGGCCCCCGCCGATGGGGCTGTAGGGAATCAGGCCGATGCCTTCCTCGCGGCACAGCGGGATCATCTCGCGCTCCTCCTCGCGGTACAGCAGGCTGTAGTTGTTCTGCATGCTGATGAAGCGCGCCAGGTGCAGCTGATCGGCGCGGTACAGCATTTTCGTCAGCTGGTAGGCCGCCATGGTGGAGGCGCCGATGTAGCGCACCTTGCCGCTGCGGATGACATCGGTCAGCGCCTCGAGAGTCTCCTCGATGGGCGTTTCGCGATCGAAGCGATGGATCTGGTACAGATCGACGTAGTCCATGCCCAGCCGCGTCAGGCTGTTGTCGATCGATTCGAAGATGTGCTTGCGCGAAAGGCCGCGCTGGTTCGCCCCGGGGCCGACGGCCTGGAACACCTTGGTCGCGATCACCTGGTCATCGCGCTTCACCCCGAAGGTCTTCAGCGCCTTGCCGAGGATGTATTCGCTTTCCCCGGCCGAATAGACGTCCGCGGTGTCGAAGAAATTGATGCCCAGGTCGAGGGCGCGCCGGATGACCGCGAAACTCGGTTCCTCCGCCAGCATCCAGTCGGCGCCGCTGCCGAAGCTCATGCAGCCGACGCAGATGCGCGATACCCGCAGTCCCGATCTGCCTAGCCGGACGTACTCCATGGGCACCTCTTCAGTTCATGGTCACGATGACCTTGCCGCTTGCGTGGCCGGTCTGCTGGTAGCGGATGGCATCCGCCACCCGATCGAGGTCGTAGCGACGGTCGATCACGGGTTTCAGCTTTCCGGACTGCATCATAGCAGCCAGGGTCATGAGGTCCGTCGGGCCGGAGAGGCTTGCGAACACGGGCATCAGCCGCTGTTTGGAAAACTTGGAAACAATCAGGGTCTTCGCGAGCCCCTGCAGGGGTCCGAGCCACGCGCCCTTGTCAGTGTCGCCGACCATGATGTAGGTGCCGCCGGGACTGAGCACCCGGCGGTAGGCGCTCAGGGAATGATTGCCGGACAGATCGAATATGACGTCGTACCGCTCGGCGCCCTGCGTGAAGTCCTGCGTGGTGTAGTCCTGGACCTGGTCCGCACCCAGCGACCGGACGCGCTCCAGGTTGGCGGTACTGGTAACCCCGGTCACCGATGCCCCGAGAGCCCTGGCAACCTGCACGGCGAAGGTGCCCACGCCTCCGCCGGCGCCGTTGACGAGAACCTTGTCGCCGGCGTGCACGTGTCCCACATCGCGCAGCGCCTGCAGCGCGGTGATGCCCGCCACCGGCGTGGCCGCGGCCTCCTCGAAGCTGACGTTCGAGGGCTTCAGGGCGATGACCTGGGTTTCGGGAATGCGCAGGTACTCGGCGAAGGCGCCGTCACCGCCACCGAAAACCTCATCACCCACCTTGAACCTCGTGACCAGTCTGCCGACCGCGACCACCGTGCCCGCGAAGTCCGTCCCCAGGTAAACGTCCTTCGGCGATCCCCAGCCGCTGCCGGCGCGCATGACATAGGGCTCCCCCAGCATGAAATGCCAGTCGAGGGGATTCACGGAAGAGGCGTGCACCCGCACCAGCACGCCATGATCGGCAGGCACCGGCCGCTCCACGGCCTCGACGCGCACTACATCCGCGCTGCCATAGCAGCGGTTGACGGCGGCCTTCATCGGCACCTTCGGCGCCGCCGTCGGCGCCGCGCCGCAGGGGGAGTTGTGGCTCAGGGCAACCGCGAGCCCCGCGATGCCGAGGACGATGACGCCGAGGATGGATAACAGGATCTTCCGGAGCAGGGACATCGCAAGACCTCCGCCGACAAAGCCCTCCCTGATCCGCCGCGCCGCGGATCAGAACCCGATCGAGATCGACTTCACTTCCGTAAACGAGAGCATGCCCTCGCGGGCCCCTTCACGGCCGATGCCCGACTGCTTGAAGCCGCCGAAGGGCAGGCGCCCGCCCGGGCCGCCCCCGTTGATGGTGATGGTCCCGGCCTGGATGCGGCGCGCGAGACCATGGGCCGCCGCCAGGTCGCGCGTCCAGATCTTGGCCGCAAGACCATACTCGGTATCGTTGGCGCCGGCCGCGATGCCATCGAAGTCGGCGGCATCCTCGAAGCGGATCACGCTCAGGACCGGCCCGAAGATCTCGTCGCGGAACACCCGCATGGCCGGACCGACGTTGGTGAGCAGCGTCGGTTGCACGAAGTGGCCGTCGCGCTCGAGCCGCTTGCCGCCGAGCACCATCTGCGCACCGGCGCCCTGCGCCTCGGTGATGTACGTCATCACACGTCCGAGCTGGGTTTCCGAAATCAGCGGCCCCATCTGCGTCGCGGGGTCGAGGCCGTGACCGAGACGCGCCTGGCCGAAGATTTCGCCAATCGCATCCACCAGCTTGTCGTGCATCGAGGCGTGCACGAACAGGCGGGTGCCGGCGGCGCAGTACTGGCCGCTCTTGAACATCGACTCGGCGGCAATGGCCTTCGCCGCCCGCGGCAGGTCCGCATCGGGCATGACGATGACCGGCGACTTGCCGCCCAGTTCCAGGGTGACCCGTTTCATGTTGCCGCCCGCGGCAGCGAGAATGGAACGGCCGACCCGCGTGGAGCCGGTGAAGGTGATCTTGTTGACGTCGGGATGTTCGGCCAGCGCCTGGCCGGCGCCGCTGCCGAAGCCGGTGACGATGTTCACGGCGCCGGGTGGGAAGCCGGCCTCGAGAATCAGTTCCCCCAGCCGCAGGGCGGAGAGGGGCGCGAGTTCCGCGGGCTTGAGCACCACGGCACAGCCCATCGCCAGGGCGGGAGCGAGTTTATGGACGGCCATCAGGAACGGTGCGTTCCAGGGCGTGATGGCCCCGACGACACCGACGGGTTCGCGCACCACGTACGCCATGCCGCCCGCGAGGGCAGGGGTCATCGGCACTTCGCCGGCGATCTTGTCGGACCACCCGGCGATGTTGCGCAGGTTGTTGATGGCCATGGTGACGTCCACATGGCGCACCGAACCCACGGGATTGCCGGCATCGAGGCTCTCGAGAACGGAGATTTCCGCGGCGTGTTTCTCCAGCAGATCCGCCAACCGCAGCAGCAGCGCGCCGCGGGCCGCACCGGCCATTTCGGCCCAGGGACCGCGGGCCATGGCGGCGCGCGCCGCCTGCACCGCCCTGTCGATGTCGGCGGCCTCGCCCAGGGCCGCTCTGGCCAGTACCGCACCGGTGCCCGGGTCGGTTACGTCAAATGTCTTGCCGGACTGCGCCCTGACCCAGCGGCCGTCGATCAGCAACTCGCGGTCGCGGGCCAGGAATCCCTGCTTGAGCGCGGCATGGGAGGCGTCGGTGGAAAGAATGTCCATGGGGAACGTCCTGAAGCGAATTTCCGCCGAGAATACCGCGACTCATTACCATACGTCATGGCGAAGCCCACGGCGGACATTACGACCTCCATACAGCTGGTCCTGCAGCTCATCCGCGCGCAGCATCCCGTCTACGCGGAGCTGCCGGTGAGTGATGGCGACTCCGGCTGGGACAACGACATCTATCGGCTGGGCGGTGCGCTGGCAGTGAGGCTGCCGCGGCGTGAGGCCGCGGTGGCGCTACTACAGAAGGAGCAGCGCTGGTTGCCGCAGCTGCAGCCGCGGTTGCCTCTGCCCATTCCGGCGCCGGCCGCCATCGGCGAGCCACAGGAACCCTACCCATGGCCCTGGAGCATCACGCCCTGGTTCGCCGGACAGACACTGGATCACTCCAGGATCGGGTCCGACCAGGTCGAGGTGCTGGCCGGCTTCCTGGCGGCATTGCATACGCCAGCGCCGTCGGATGCGCCGCAGAATCCCTGGCGGACCGTGCCGCTGGCGCAGCTGCAACCTTCCTTCGATCGCTGCCGGCAGGCGCTTGCCGGGGGTGAGCATGAAGTGGACGCAGCCTCGTTGAGGCTGTGGGAAGAGGCGGCGCGCACACCGCTGGACGTGAAGCCCACCTGGATCCATGGTGATCTGCATCCGCGCAACGTGCTCGTCAAAGCGGAGCGCCTGTTTGCGGTGATCGATTGGGGGGACATGGGCGCAGGTGATCGGGCGGTGGATCTTGCGGTGTGCTGGATGTTGCTGCCGCAGGCGCAGCAGCGCGAGGAGCTGATGCGCCGCTGTGCGGGCGTATCACTGCCCACCTGGTGCCGCGCCCGCGGCTGGGCCCTGTTGTTCGGCCTGCACGTGCTCAGCGCCGCCGATCCCCAGCACCGCCAGACGGGCCTGCTGACGATACAGCGGCTGCGCGAGGGTCCTTGATTCGGAACTAGGACTGCTTGTCAGCCGTGAACCTGTCGGTGCGGTTGCTGCGCACGTCGCGATTGACGATGTGCAGTGTCTTGCCATCGGCGGACACGGTCATGCGCTCCACGTCCACCAGCTTGCCGTGCTGGTAATCGGATTCTTCGACGGCATTGGGCCCGAGTTTCTTCAGCACCACCTCGGTGCCGGTCGGGTCGCCCTTGATCGGATACTTCTTGCCATCGAATTTTGCATCGTAACTCTGGCCGTTCTGGCTGAACGTGAAGCCATCGTCGGTCATGCCCAGGGTCTGCAGCAGGCCCGAGTCCGATGCGCCCAAGACCTTGGACTGAACCCAGGAACCCGAAAGTGCATTCTCACCGGCAGCGGGCGGAGCTACCTGCGTGTGGAGGACTTTGTATTCCACGGGTTCGGTGCCATAGTTCTGGGTATAGACCTCGGTGACCGTCTTGCCATCCGCGGAAAGTGTCATCTTCGAAGTCCAGAGAGTCTTGCCCTTCAGTTTGCCCACCAGAGCCAGCGAAGTCGGTGCGACGGTTGCGGCGATGGTGTCGGCATCCTGCCCCTTTACTTTCTGATCGGTCCCGTCGGCCTTGACCGTGTAGGCCGGAGTGCAGCTGGAGCAGGTGTAGCTGCTGTCCGTGATGACGACCACATCCGGTTTCTTGGACAGCTGGATGTGATTGAGGCTGGTCTTCCAGGTGCCATCGAAGGGGCTGGCGGCGAAGGCCGCGCAGGGGGCCAGCGCGACGGCGGCGCATATCCACATCGAGCGTTTGATCATGTCGGCTCTCCGGTGGGCGGGTGAGGGTGAGAGACTACGCCGGCCGGGGTTCCGCCACACCTTGCGTCGCACCAGGCACTCCGCGCTTGCGCCGGACCCAGGGTCCGGCTTTAGGGTGCTGCGCGGAGGCAGGACAGTGGCGGACAAGACCGACAAATGGCTCAGCGCAGCAGATTGTGCGGCGCGTACCGGACTTACGGTGCGGGCGCTGCGTGTTTACGAGCGCGAAGGCCTGCTCAAGCCCGGACGGGCGGCCAATGGCTGGCGGCGCTACGGGCCGGATGACCTCGCGCGGCTGAATACCGTTTCGGTGCTCAAGGCGCTGGGACTGACCCTGGCACAGATCCGCAACCTGTTGCGGGAGACTGCGCCATCGCTGCTGAGTGTCCTTAAGGTGCAGGCGAAGTCCTGGCGCGAGCGCCAGGCCGAGGCTGCGAAGGCCTTCGGACTGGTCGAGGCCGCCATAAACAGACTGCAGCACGACCAGCAGCTTTCCCTCGAGGAGCTGTGCGAACTGGTGAGTGTGCTGCAGGCACGGAGTACCCCCATGCAGGAACGCGCAACGATGATGGCCGATCTGATGAAGGAACTGCTCAGCACCGAGGAGCAGTGGCAATGGCAGGCCTGGTGGGCGGGTCATCCGGAGGACATGAACCGCAACGCCCTGTACCTGCGCGAGCGCCTGCAGCCACTGGCGGTATTGCAGGAGCAGCTGAACCAGGAGCTGCCCGCCTCGGATCCGGCGGTGCAGGAACAGGTGCGGCGGATGAATGCCCTGCTGAACCGATACGGCGTCCGGGAACGCACCGTGCGCATGATGGACTGGAATCCGGAGCTGACCGCGCGGTTCATGGAGCTGGGAGTCATCGCGCGCGAGCGCAATCCGGACAAGGGCGTCCTGCCGTTCCCGCTGATGAGCCGGCAGTTGACGCAATTCCATGAAGATGCGATGAGCGCTTCCGCGGCCTCGCAGGCTGTAAATGCCATCTTGCATCGGGTGCGGCCCTTCATCGACGCCGGCACGGATCCCGCGGCCCCGGACGTGGATGCCGTCGTGAGGGATCTGGCGACCGTGTGCGCGCAGCACGACCTGGGAGACCCCTGGACATATCTGCGGTTCACCCCCTTCATCTTCCGCGTCAGTCACCGGCCGTTGCCGCCGCCGGCCGAACAATCCTATGAATTCCTGGCGCGGGCCGTGAAGCTGCGTGGCCTGAAGGAGCCCGAAGCAGCGGCACCGATCACCGCACAGGTTCCCGCGGTGCACTTTACGGCCGGCGAACTTGCCGCAATCCGTCGCGCGTATGCCCGCCAGATGGGACTGATGGCCGGCGTGATCGATGCCGGGGTCGAGGCTGCCTTCGCCGCGGTGGAACGCGAGAGGTTCCTGGGCGAGGGGCCATGGTCCGTGATGAGTATCCTGCGCGGCACGACCATGATGACGCCGGATCCGAGTCCCGCGCACCTGTACGCCGACAATGTGGTCTCGATCGATGCCGGCAAGCGCCTGAACAACGGGCAGCCCTCGCTCTACTACCGGCTGTTCGCCGAATGCCAGGTCCCCGTGGGCGCGCATATCGTCCACGTGGGCGCAGGCACGGGCTATTACTCGGCGATCCTTGCGGAACTTGCAGGTCCTGCAGGACGCGTGACCGCCATCGAGTACGAGGCGGACCTGGCGGCGAAGGCGCGCCGCAATCTGGCATATCTGCCCCAGGTGTCGGTCCTCCATGGCGATGCCACCCAGGTGGAGTTCGAACCCGCCGATCTGATCTTCGTCAGTGCCGGCGCCAGTCGGCCGCTGGCCCATTGGCTGGACCGCCTGAAGGACGATGGCCAGCTGGTGCTGCCGCTGACACCGGACAAGGGCATGGGGGTGATCTTCGGCATCCGGCGCCGCGGGGAACGATATTTCGCGAGCGTACTGTCGCCAGTGATGATCTATCCCTGCGCCAGTGCGCGGGACCCGGTCTCCGCCGCGGCGCTGGCCGAGGCGCTCAAACGCGGCGGCGAGCGCGGCGTCACGCGTCTGTATCGCGGCGAACCGGTACCCGAAGAGAACGTCTGGCTGCGCGGGGATGACTGGTGCCTGGCGCTGGCGTAGCACCGGCCTGCAGCACTCAAGCCAAAGCGTGGATGCCGTGTGTGGCGCGGGTGTCAGCCGACTCCTTCCGTGTATCGGGATGCACCCACCCCTCGTTTACCGGCAGGCGCTGCGAGCATCAGGCTTCCACTTCCCTAAAGTAGCGATCATGAAGGCAGAAGACCCTCCGGCCGCTGCAGATATCGCCCACAGTCCGGACGCCCGCCGGGAGTCCGACCGAGGCCGGACCGCTCGGCGACCCACCGATATCCCGGCCAAGGGTTGGATCGACGTTAGCTGGCGGGCCGCCAAGCGCTTCAGCGCAGACAATGTCTCGCTGATCGCCGGCGGGCTCGCGCTGTACGTTCTGCTGTCCGTGTTCCCGGCACTGGCGGCGATGGTGTCGATCTACGGGCTGTTTGCGACGCCGGCGGATCTCGCCCATCAGATGGGCGCGTTCGCGGGGATACTGCCCCCCGGGGTCTGGGATATCTTCAACACGCAGCTGCGGAACATTACCCATACCGGCGAGAAAACCCTGACCTTCGCGGCCTTCCTGGGGATCGTGATCGCTCTGTGGAGCGCACGCTCTGCGATGTCATCGCTGATGACGGCAACCAACGTTGCCTACCACGAACGCGAAAAGCGCAGCTTCGTCCGAACGACCCTGCTGTCCCTGCTCTTCACGCTCGGTGCCATCCTGGGATTCCTGTTGATGCTCACGCTCGGCGTCGCCATTCCGCTGCTGATGGCGGCGTTCGGCACGGCGGATTGGACCAAGGTTGCCGTGGATGCCGTGCGCACGGCACTCCTATGGGTCATCACGATTGCCGGTCTGAGTGTCGTCTATCGTTATGCTCCGGCACGACAACATGCAAGATGGCGGTGGGTGTCTGCCGGGTCCATCATTGCGGCGACCTTGTGGCTGGCCGCCAGCGCCCTGTTCGCCTTCTATGTCACCGACTTTGCGAGCTACGCCAAGACCTACGGTGCGTTGGGAGGTGTGGTCGTGCTGCTGATGTGGTTCTTCATTTCGAGCGTCGTGGTCGTGCTGGGCGCACAGATCAATGCGGAACTGGAGCGCCAGACCGTCAAGGACACCACCGTTTCGGGAGATGCGCCTCTGGGCCAGCGCGGCGCGTTCGCAGCCGACACCGTCGGTCCGGCGGTGCGCACCAGGGGCGACGACGGAAAACATTGAGCATCCGACGCGGGCGGCTGCCCTGCAGCTTGTAATCCGGACCGGTTACATGTTAGCTAGCGGTAGGCGGCAATCACCACGAGCCGAATCGCAGGGACGTCGGCACAATCAGCCGCTCTTGGGGGTCCGCCGTGACGATTCGCCAGGTCTGCCTGATCGCCACATCGCTGGGTGCATTCGTCATTGCAGCGTCCGCTACCGCACAGCAGAACGTACCGTTCGCCCACGGCGTACCGGTGGCCCCGACCGGACTTGCCCATCAGCCCTTGGGTAAGGGTCCCTTCCTCTACAGGACGGCCGAGCAGCAGGACATCCGGGTCACGGTGCTGTACCGCGACATCGAGTACCCCTACGCCTTGGCGTGGTTGCCGGGCGGCGAGATGCTGTTCACGCAACGTCGCGGCCAGCTGCGCATCGTGCGCAACGGGATCCTTGATCCCAAGCCCATCGAGGGCGGACCCGCGTCCGTGTTCGCGGGTGAATCCGGCGCCATCGGCGCGGTGCACGGCTACATGAACGTCGCGGTGGATCCGCAGTTCCCCCAGAACCATCTGCTGTACCTGAGTTACACCAAGCCGATGGGCGAGAAGAAGTCGGCGGGCGCCGTCGCGCGGGGGCGCCTCGAGGGCGGCCGGCTGCTGGACGTGAAGGACGTATTCGTTTCCCCGGACGTGCACGGGGCGCTGGCGATGACGGTCACGTCCGATGGCATGTTGTGGCTTGCCACGGCGGGCAATGGTGAAGCCCAGAACCCCAACTCGCTGGCCGGAAAGGTGCTGCGGCTGAAGAGCGATGGCAGCGTGCCGGCCGACAATCCGTTCGTCGGCAAGGAGGGCGCGCGGCCGGAGGTCTATTCCCTCGGCCACCGCAGCGTTCTGGGCTTCACGCAAAGTCCCGTCACCCACGAGATGTGGATTTCGGAGATGGGGCCCAATGGCGGCGATGAGATCAACATCATCAGGCCGGGTCGCAACTACGGCTGGCCGCTGGTGAGCCTGGGCCGCACCTATCCGGGTCCCTGGCAGGCCAAGGTCAACGAACCCACCCATGCCGGGTATGAGCCGCCGGTCATCTACTGGATGCCCTCCATTTCGGTGACCGGGCTCACGTTCTATACGGGGGATCGGCTGCCGAAGTGGAAGGGAGACCTGTTCGTGGCAGGCGTGCGCTTCGGTGAAATCCCGGGCACCGGCCGGCTGGATCGCGTGCTGCTGAACGCCAACATGGAGGAACTGCGCCGCGAGGAGCTGCTGGTGGACCTGCATCAGCGCATCCGGGACGTGAAGCAGGGGCCCGATGGGCTGTTGTACGTCGCGACCGATGAGCCGCAGGGGGCGATCCTGCGGATCGAGCCCGCATTCAGCCCCCCACGCTGACGATGATGCGGGGCCGCGACCTGCACGCGGCACAGCGCCCGGCCCCCCCTGCCGTCCCATTTGTGGGCGACCCTCTTGATGATTCGCTGCAGCACGAAGCCGTACGCGAAGTCCGCGCCTCAGGGGGACTGAAGTGTGAATTAACGGCAGGGATGGCGCACTATCGGGGCAAGGAATGGACCCGGCGGAGGTGTCTTCATGCGCGATGAGATCATCGACCTTGCCCAGAACTACCTGCTGCTGGACACGGACGGAACGGCAGTCCTGCTCCCCGGCGGCGGCGAATTCTGGAGCCAGCTGATGTCCGGATCCCCGACCGATGCCGGTATCCGACGCCTGGCGTCGAGCGAAAAAGGCCGGCTGCTGACATTGCTGTCCGCCAGTGCCGATTGGAAGAACTGGGAGATGCATCCGGCGGGCGATGAGATCCTGTTCATGCTCGAGGGCGAAGCGACATTCCACCTGGAGCTGTCCGACGGCCTGAGCGAGGTCATCCTCAGCGCGGGACGGGTTCTCGTCGTGCCGAAAGGAGTCTGGCATACCGCGAAGATGGATCGCCCGATTCGTCTGTTGGCGATCACGGCCGGTTTCGGCACGCAGCACCGGCCGGTCAAGACGCCGGCCTAGAGTTCGCCGTCGAAGAAGACTTTCACCGCCGCCAGGCACACGGGCGGCACCAGTCCAGCATGATAATCCTCGAGCACGGCCAGCGCGCCGCCATCGGTGGCGCCACCGGCGACGGCCGCTGCGGCAACGGCGGTCTTCAGCACGCCGAAGGCAGTCTGGTAGGCGGCATAGGTTCCCGTCGGCGTGGTATCGACGTTCAGGACGGTGACCGGTGTCGTCGGGGGATGGGTGGTCCAGTACTGCTGCATCAGCTGGGTGTTGAAGAAGAATACGTCCGGGTCGCTGGCGCCGCCACACATCAGGATCGGGACGGTCGGCACCCAGTCGCGCAGATCGTTCATCTTGAAGGCCTGGCGCAGCGTATTGGTGGGATTGGCCGCCGGCTGGTTGGTGGTCACGGTCGGGAAGCCGCCATCGGGCGTGGCGGCGGCATCGGTGAGGTAGGACTCCCGGTACGAATTCAGCACTAGCGGCGGATCCCCGAAGCCCAGCGCGAAGGCCGGCGCCAGGTTCGCTGGAGTCTTCGGCGGTGTGATGGACTGGTACTGCGGCGCCGGCGGGGTCGCGCTGAACAGCGCGTTCTGCGGCAGCAGCCCCTGCGAATAGATCGTGGTGATGGGCGTGGTGCTCGGCAGCAGGGTCGCGATGCCGCTGGCGTACTGGCTCGTGAAGACATCCGTCGGCTGGCTGTAGAGGTTGCCGTAGGCCTGCTGGTAGGAGCCGACCAGCATCGCCGTATTCAGTGTCGCGCTCAGGTTCACTTCGCCATTGAAGATGGCATCGCCGAAGGCTGCCAGGGCATAGGGCCCGGACATGGGCGCCGCGGCCGTCACGGCCTCGTTCGCACCCTGCATGGCGCGCGCCGTTGCCATGGCCACGAACCCGCCCTGCGAGTAGCCCGTGATGAACAGCTTGCCGCTGTCCGTGGACGGTGGCGCCAGCTTGCCGGAGAGGGCCGTGCGGGCTGCCGCCAGGGCATCGATCATGTCCTTCGACTGCGGGTCCGCCAGAAGGTACGGATGGTAGGCCAGGGTGGAGGTGTCATAGCCGGCGTAGTTCGGGGCGACGACGATGTAGCCTTGCGAGGCGAAGACCGCGGCCAGCAGCAGTCCCTCATCGTTATCGGCACGCGAGAGGTCCGCGATGTTGAACGTCTTGTCGGGGGTCGTGCCATGGGCGTACTCGACGATGGGCCGTCCTCCGGAACAGCCGGTGCCCGTGCCGGACGGAATCATCAGGGCGCCGGACGCCTGGGTCGACTCGCCCTTCGCGCCCACGGTGTAGTACTCGAAGTGATACACCGTCACCGTACAGGTCAGCGAGCTGGACAGCTGCAGGAACTGCGCCGCCGTGCTGTTGCCCATGAGCAGCGTCCGCAGCTCGCCCGGACCATACGAGCCGGTCATCGTCGGTGGATTGGTGATCAGCTGCCCGCGCTGCGGGGACGATGAGCCGGGAGCGGAGGAGGAGCCGGGCGAGGTTCCGAGGTTGCAGCCACTCAGCAACGCCGCGGCAATGAGGCAGGTCAGAGTGGCTTTCATGGGCAACCCGGTTGCGTTCAGTGGTGAGCGTCCGCCGGCCGGCCGAGGAAGCGGTCCGCCCACGCGATGAAATACCGGAAATTGGGAACGTCGGTGTGCCCGCCCTCGTGCTGGCGCCATGCGAGCTGGCCTTCCAGCAGGCCGACGCCGATGTCGGGCTTCTTCGCGTGCTGGTAGTCATCGCCCACGCCGAGATCCTTTGCGCCCAGCAGCCGGAACACCTTGCCGGCGGCGACCGTCGCCATGTAGCTGCCCTGCTGGTCGAGCCAGAGCGCATCGCCGGCGCTCGGTGAACCGTAGCTGATGAAGGTCAGCCGCGGCGCGCACAGCGCGATGAGTTCGGAGGAGTCCACCGGCAGGTCGCCCGCGGTCTTCGCGCCACCGCGGGCCTCGGAGGCGCCGTACTTGAGGAAGTTGCCGGCCATCCAGTGATACTCGCCGGCGCCGGTGAGCGATTCGACGGCTTCGCCGAAGTTGCGGCGGTGGGGCTTGGCGCCACCCTCGCCCGAGGAGCCCACCAGCACCATCGCGAAGCGGGTGTCGAAGGCCATGGTGATCAGTGCGGCTTTGCCGTAGCGGGACACGCCCTCGATACCCACCTGCGCGGCGTTGATGTCCGGGTCGTGGCTCACGTAGTCCAGCACCCGGCTCGCGCCCCAGGCCCAGGCCCGCAGTGCGCCCCAGTCATCGGGCTTGCGCGGCTGGCCCTTGTTGGTAAGACCGATGACGCCGCTCAGGAGCCCCGCGCCGTTGTCGGCCTGCACCGCCGTGGGATCCAGCTGCGCCACGGCCCAGCCGTCGGCCACCAGCTGCGTGACCGGATCATCCTTGGGCCGCGGCGCCGGGAAGAACGGCGGCGTCGGGATCGGCTGCCAGGCCGGGTGCTTCTCCAGCACATCCGCGAGCGCCGGGTTTTCTTTCACCATCGCCGCGCGCAGCGCCGCGTTCATGCGCGCCACGTCGGCCGCCGAGGGTGGCACCGGCGAGGGGAAGTTCGTGCCGATCGAGAACATGATCAGCAGCGGCATCGGTCCGCTGTGGACCAGGGGTTTGATCAGCATCACCGGGAAATCGACACTGATCGCGGGATCCGCCGAGTTGTCGAGGTGTCCGGTCAGCAGCGTGGCGCTGACCGGTACTGCGCCGACGCGCTCGTTCTCGGATGCCTTCACGGTGAAGGACACCGCCGGCGTATTGGCGGGTATCCTGCCCAGGACCTCGCGCTCGAAGTCCTCGATGATCTGCGGGCGGCGCTGCCTGTACCACTGCGCAGCCGTCGTCACCTTCGTGCCGTTGTTCATGCGCAGCGGATCCGGATAGTCCGGATAGGGATTGGCGCGCGCCTCGTCGTAGTTGGCGTGATTGGGCGCGTCGGCATCGGCGTTCGGTCCGGGGCGCAGTTGCGTGATACCCAGCTGCTGCATCATCTGCCGGTGATCCGCCTCGGTGGCCCGGGCCTGCTCGGAAGGAGCCTGTGCGGCGGCCGGCAGCATGGCCAGGCCCGGCAGCAGGCCCAGGAGCAGACTCAACCGGTTCGCGTGCTTCACGTGGATTCTCCGTGGTTATTGTGGCGTGGGTACCCGTGATGGGGATGTCGGCAAAAGGCTGATAATCGCGCGAGGATGGCGCAGCATCAAACGCGGCTGCACCACGACGTGGCAGTGGGCGCCCATCGCCCGTGACGAAGCGTGTTGAATTACAACGAATTCAACGCGGGGACGGGCGCAAGCGACGATGCGAACGGAACTTGCAGCGCCAGACCTCCACCCCAGTCAGGTTTCGCCATGCCACTCGAAACCATCGCGTCCGATGAGCGCGCTCGATGCAGCGGGTCCCCAGCTGCCGGCGGTGTAGCCCTTGGGCGGTTCGGCCAGGTTCGCCCAGCCCTCGCGGATGGGATCGACCCAGCGCCAGGCGGCATCCAGTTCGTCACGTCGCATGAACAGGGTGAGGTTGCCCTTGACCACATCCATCAGCAGCCGCTCGTAGGCATCCAGCGGGCGCTCCTTGAAAGTGCCGGCGAGGTCCAGCGACAGGTCCACCGGGCGCAGCCGCATCAGTTCCCCGGGGAGCTTCGTCTGGATGGTGAGGGTGATGGCCTCATCCGGCTGCAGGCGGATGACCAGACGGTTGGGAACGTTGGCGCCGTGGGCGGGCTCGAAGATGTGATGCGGCACATCCTCGAACTGCACGACGATCTCCGACAGGCGGTCCTGCATGCGTTTACCCGTGCGCAGGTAGAAGGGTACCCCGGCCCAGCGCCAGGTCTCGATCTCCGCCTTCAGCGCGACAAAGGTCTCGGTCATGCTGCCGGGGGGGACGCCCGGTTCCTGCAGGTAACCGGGAACCGGCTTGCCATCGACCGCGCCGGCCCGGTATTGCCCGCGGACCGTCTTGTGCTGCACGTCGAGCTCCGTCATGGGCTTGAGGGCGTGCAGCACCTTGAGTTTTTCGTCGCGCATGGCGTCCGCGTCGCTCGAGGCCGGCGGCTCCATCGCGAGGATGCACAGCAGCTGCAGCAGGTGGTTCTGGACCATGTCGCGCATGGCGCCGGTCTGATCGTAGAACTCGCCGCGGCCTTCGGCGCCGACATGCTCGCCCACCGTGATCTGCACATGGCTGATGCGCCCGCGGCGCCACAGCGGCTCGAACAGCGTATTGCCGAAGCGCAGCGCAATCAGGTTCTGGACCGTTTCCTTGCCGAGGTAATGGTCGATGCGATAGATCTGCCGTTCCTCGAAGATCGAACCGACCAGCTGGTTGATGGCCGCGGCCGAGGCCCGGTCCTGGCCCAGCGGCTTCTCCAGCACCACCCGCGACTTGGGGGTCACGATCTTCGCGCGCCCGAGATTGCCGCAGGTGGAGGTGAAGAGACTCGGCGCCATCGACAGGAACATCACCCGGACGCGATCCTCGCTGCCGCGCAGCTTCTCCGCGAGCCGGTCGAAGCCCTCCGCCACGGTCGCATCCACCGACAGGTAGTCGATGATGCCGACGAACTCCTGCCAGTGGGCCGCGTTGAACTCGCCATCGACCAGGTGCGGCCGGCACTTGTGCTCGACTTCGCCGAGGTAGTGCTCACGCGTGTGCTGGCTGCGCGCTACGGCGATGATGCGCGAACCCGCGGTGATCTGGCCCGCGCTCACCCGCCGGTACAGCGCGGGCAAGAGCTTGCGCATGGCCAGGTCCCCGGTGCCGCCGAACAGGATCAGGTCGAAGGGTTCAAGCTTCTGCATCGGTGTAGCGCCCTTGATGGGGAAGACCGCAGAATAACGCAGATTTGTTGACAGGAAAGTTGAACATGCGCAATTGGGCACCCCTGCATCCGCGCATCGCGGAAGTCACGCAACGGATCCGGGAGCGCTCCGGAGCCGAGCGCGATGCGTACCTCGCGCGCATGGACGCGGCCGCGCACACCATCGTGAGCCGGGCACGCCTGTCCTGCACCAATCTTGCACATGGATTCGCCAGCGCCGCGGCGGCCGACAAGGAGGCGATCCGGCAGCTGCGCTGGCCCAACATCGCCATCATCAACTCCTATAACGACATGCTCTCGGCGCACCAGCCGCTGGAACGCTATCCGGTGATCCTGCGTGCTGCGGCGCGCGAGGCGGGTGCCACCGCGCAGGTGGCGGGCGGGGTGCCGGCGATGTGCGACGGCATCACGCAGGGCATGCCGGGCATGGAGCTGTCGCTGTTCAGCCGCGACGTGATCGCCATGGCAACCGGTGTGTCGCTGGCCCATGGCATGTTCGATGCGACGCTGTGCCTGGGAGTCTGCGACAAGATCGTGCCGGGGCTGCTGATCGGGGCGCTGGCCTTCGGCCACCTGCCGACCCTTTTCGTGCCCGGCGGCCCGATGCCCTCCGGCATCGCCAACAAGGAGAAGGCCCGGATCCGCAAGCTCTTCGCCGAAGGCAGGGTGGGCCGCGCGGAACTGCTGGAGTCCGAGGCCGGCAGCTATCACTCCGCCGGCACCTGCACCTTCTACGGCACCGCCAACAGCAACCAGATGCTGATGGAGGTCATGGGACTGCACCTGCCCGGCAGCGCGTTCATCCCGCCGAATACGCCGCTGCGGGATGCGCTGACCGCGCAGGCCGCGCGCCACGCCGCGCAGATCACCGCGCTTGGCCACGACCATCGGCCGCTGGCGCGCATCGTCGATGAACGGGCCGTGGTCAACGCGGTGGTGGGACTGCTCGCCACCGGCGGCAGCACCAACCACACGCTGCACCTGATCGCCATCGCCAGGGCGGCCGGACTGACCCTCGATTGGGAGGACTTCCATCGGCTCTCGGAGGTGGTGCCGCTGCTGGCGCGCATCTATCCCAACGGCAGCGCCGACGTGAATCACTTCCATGCCGCCGGTGGCATGGGCTTCCTGATCGGCGAACTGCTGGCCGCGGGCCTGCTGCACCCGGATGCGCGCACGATGGTGGGAGCCGGGCTGCGCGACTACGCGCGCGAGCCCTTCCTGTCGGACGGTACCCTCCACTGGCGGGACGCGCCCGAGGTCAGCGCCGATACCGCGGTGCTGCGCCCGGCCAGCGATCCCTTCAGCCGCGACGGCGGTCTCAAACTGCTGCGCGGCAATCTCGGGCGCGCGGTGATCAAGACCTCGGCCGTCGCCGACGCACATCGCGTGGTCGAGGCGCCGGCGCGGATTTTCGCGGACCAGGAGGAGGTACTGCGGGCGTTCCGGGCGAAGGAGCTGGACCGCGATGTCGTGGTGGTCGTGCGCTACCAGGGGCCTCGCGCCAATGGCATGCCGGAGCTGCACCAGCTGACTCCCGCGCTCGCCTCGCTGCAGGACCGGGGCTTCCGCGTGGCGCTGGTCACGGACGGGCGCATGTCCGGGGCATCGGGTAATGTGCCGGCGGCCATTCACCTCACGCCGGAGGCCATCGACGGTGGACCCGTGGCGCGCTTGCGCAATGGCGATGTCATCCTCCTGGACAGTCATACTGGCATCCTGGAGGCCCGGGTCACCGAGGCGGCGCTGCACGCGCGGACCGTGGAGCCCGTCGACCTTTCCGCCAACGACAGCGGCACGGGCCGCGAACTTTTCAGGCTGTTCAGGGCGCATGCCGCGGGCGCTGAGCAGGGTGCCGGCGTCGCGGCCTTTGGAGTCGAACGATGAAGATTCGGGAAGTCCTGGCCCTGGCGCCGGTGATTCCGGTGCTGACCGTCGCAAAGCGCGAGCATGCGGCGCCCCTGGCGCGGGCGCTCTATGCCGGGGGCCTCAAGGTGCTGGAGATCACCCTGCGCACGAAGGCGGCCTTCGAGGTCATCGAGGCCATGCGCGCGGCGGTGCCCCAGGCCATCGTGGGGGCGGGCACGCTCATCAAGCCTGCCGATTTCACCAGCGCCGCCGCCGCGGGTGCGCAGTTCGCCGTCACTCCCGGGTTCACGCCGCAGCTGGCGGAAGCCGCCGCGAGCGCGCGATTTCCCCTGTTGCCGGGCATCGTGACGCCGTCGGAAATCCTGCAGGCGCTGCAGTTCGGCCATGACACGCTGAAGTTCTTCCCGGCGCAGCCGGCCGGCGGCATCCCCATGCTGCAGGCCTTCGCCGGCCCTTTCGCCGAGGTGACATTCTGTCCCACGGGCGGTATTTCCCGGGACAGCGCCCCGGCCTTTCTGAAGTTGCCCAACGTGCTGTGCGTGGGCGGCTCCTGGGTCGCCCCGCCGGCGCTGGTCGAGGCGGGCGACTGGGCCGGGATCGAGGCCTTGGCCAGGGACGCCGCCGCCCTGCCGCGCTGAATCCCGGGCCGTGACCGTTTGGTGACACTTCCGGCGCCGCCCGGTGGTGTGCTGGCGGCATGGACAGGATCGGCATCGTGGGTGTGTCGTATCGGCACGCGACCGCCGGTCAGGTTGCGCAGTTCGCGGTGCCGAAGGAGGCGCTCGCCGAACGGCTGGGGCAGCTGCGCCAGGCCCTGCAGGGCGCCGAAGTGCTCTATCTCTCCACCTGCAACCGGGTGGAGATCCTCTATGTCACGCCCGAGGCCGCTGCCGACCGCCGGGCCGATGTCTTCAGGGCCCTGACCGGGCGTGCGCCGCTGAACGGAGAGGCGACCTCGGCGCTGCGGGCCTGGACCGGCGAGGCGGCCGTGGAGCACCTGCTGCTGGTGGCCTGCGGCATGGATTCGGCGCAGGCCGGCGAGCAGGAAATCTACGTGCAGCTGCGCACCGCCTGGCAGGCGGCGCGCGAGGCGCGCGTCTCCGGGCCGCTGCTGGATCGCATCGTCAGTGAGGCCATGGCGATGGCCCGGCAGGCGCACCGCATCGCCACCCACGATGCACCCTCGATGGCGGACCTCGCCGTCGCCCGGGTGGTGCAGCGCCTGGAAGGCGGCCGCTCGGGCCCGGTCGGCCTGGTCGGTGTCTCGCCCATGACGCGGCGCTGTGGCCTGATGCTGCACGAGCGGGGGATACCGGTCCTGGTCATCAACCGGACCCTGGACACGGCCCTGGAACTGGCCACCGAACTTAAGACCACCGCCGTTTCGCTGCAGGCCTTCCGCGAGGACCCCCTGGCGCAGGGCTGCTCGGTGCTGGTGTGCGCGAGCGGCGCGACCGATGCGGTGATCGACCGGCAGGTGCTGGTGAAGCTCGCCGCCGAGCGGCCGCTGCTGATCGATTTCGGGCTGCCCCCCAACGTGGACGTCGATGCCGCCCGCATGCTCGATTTCACGCGTGTGGGCATGGATGATCTGGTGCAGACTGCGCGGGACGGCCGCGTCGCGCACCTGATGCGCCTGGCGCCCGTGCGCGCCGCCATCGATTCGCACCTGGCGCGGCTGCGCAGCGACCTCGCGGCGCGGGCCATCGGTCCGCAGCTGAAGCAGCTGCGCGATGATTTCGAGCGCATCACCGAGGGTGAAGTGAACCGGCTGCTGCGCGAAGTGCTGCAGGACCTGCCCGAGGCGCAGCGCAGCCAGCTGTGCGGCTGGGGCCGCACGCTCGCGCACCGCCTGGCGCACCTGCCGCTGTCGGGCATGCGGGCCGCGGCCGAGCACGCAGGTCCGGAAGCCACCGAGGCCTTTTTTCGGGAAGCCCGTTTGAGCCGCAAGGACCATGCACAAGACTGACCCCTACGTCCGTTCCGAGGCGCTGTACGAGCGCGCGCTGCGCGTCATTCCCGGCGGCGTGAACTCCCCGGTGCGCGCCTTCCGCGCCGTCGGCGGCACACCGCTGGTCATCGCCCGCGGCTCCGGTCCCTACATCTTCGATGTCGACGGCAACCGCTACCTGGACTTCGTCGGCTCCTGGGGACCGCTGATCCTCGGTCACGCCCATCCGAAGGTGATGGAGGCCATCGGCCAGGCCTGCCGCAACGGCACCACCTTCGGCGCGCCCTGTCCGGGGGAGGTCGAACTCGCGGAGCGGGTGGTGGCGGCCTATCCCGGCCTCGAGCAGGTGCGCTTCGTCTCCTCGGGCACCGAGGCGACCATGAGCGCCATCCGCCTGGCGCGCGGTGCCACCCGGCGCGATCTCATCGTGAAATTCTCCGGCTGCTACCACGGCCACGCCGATCACCTGCTGGTGGCCGCCGGCTCCGGCCTTGCGACCTTCGGCACCGCCACCTCGGCCGGGGTGCCGGCCGGGTTCGTGACCTCCACGAGGGTGCTGCCCCTGGATGACGAGCAGGCGCTCAGGGACCTGTTCGAGAAGGAAGGGCCGGCCATCGCCGCGGTCATCATCGAGCCGGTGCCCGCCAACCACGGCCTGCTCCTGCAGCGCAAGGCGTTCCTGGAGCTGCTGCGCGAGCTCACCCGACGCCACGGCGCGCTGCTGATTTTCGACGAGGTGATTTCCGGATTTCGCGTCGCCCGCGGCGGCGCGGCCGAGATCCATGGCATCACGCCCGACATGGCGACCTTCGGCAAGATCGTCGGCGGCGGCATGCCGGTGGGTGCCTTCGGCGCGTCGCGGGCCATCATGAGCCATCTCGCCCCGGACGGGGATACCTACCAGGCCGGCACACTCTCCGGCAATCCCGTCGCCATGGCGGCCGGTGTCGCGACCCTCGATGTGCTGCAGCAGGAAAAGGCCTGGGAGCAGCTCGAGGCGCGCGGTGCCCGGCTCGAACAACTGCTCGCTCCCATCCTTGCGAAGGCGCCTTTCCCGCTGCACCTGGTGCGGCAGGGCTCGCTGCTGTGGCTGTCGCTGCATGGCGAACCGGTGCCGCGCCGGGCGGCAACGCTCTCGCCGCAGGCCGCGGCCCGCTTCAGCAAGATCTTCCACGCCATGCTGGAGCGCGGGGTCTACATCGCCCCTTCGGCCTACGAAGTGATCTTCGTCTCGCTCGCCCACTGCGAGGATGATCTGCAGCGCTTCGCCACGGCGCTTTCCGAAGCCGTGGCCTTCGCGGCGGACTAGTCATGAAGGGCAGCCGCGTATTCCAGATCACCGTACTGCTGCTGGTCGTCGTGGCCGCGGTGACCGTGGGCTACTGGTTGTTCGACCAGCACCAGAGGAGCGTCGCCAAGACCCAGGAACTGCTGCGCCTCTACCAGCAGCAAGGCGCCGCCGCGCGCTCCATGCTCGGCTCGGGGATGCCGGTGACCCAGGTACAGGAACTGTTCCCGGATCTGTCGGTGGGCGCGGGCGAAGTCGGCGTGGCACCAGCCCGTCTGGCCGCACTGCTGCGCGAGCAGCAGCGCTGGCTTTCGCAGTACCTGTGGGAGGGCGGCTTTTTCCTGGTGGCGCTGCTGGCGTGCATCGGGGTGATTTTCGCGGCGTTGCGCGCCGAGGCGCGGGTCCTGGCCGAGCAGGAGCAGTTCCTGGCGCTGGTGTCGCATCAGTTCAAGACCCCGCTCGCGAGCCTGCAGCTGTCGCTCGAGACCATGAGCCTGCGGCAGCTGCCACCGGAGCGCTCGCGGGCCCTGGTGGAGCGCATGCTCGCCGACCTGACGCGCATGGAATCCATGGTGGGCCAGATCCTCGACAGCTCGCGCCTGTCCCACGGCCGGATGGAACTGAAGAGCGAGGTGGTGCTGCTGGACGCCGCGGTGACGCGCGTCGTCAGCCAGTACCTGGAACGCGCACAGACCGACCACATCAGCATCGAGTCGCAGATCCCCCGCGACCTGCAGGTGCTGTCCGATCCGCTCGCGGTGGATGCGGTGGTGCGCAACATCCTCGAGAACGCACTGGCCGCGGTGGCGCCGGTGGGCGGCGGCAAGGTCACGCTGACCGCCCGCAGCGTCGGCTCGGAAATCGAACTCGCGGTGCGCGACAGCGGCATCGGCTTCAGGCCTTCGGACCAGTCGCAGCTGTTCCGCAAGTTCTCGCGCCTGAACGCGGGCGCCGGCAGCAGCTACTACGGCACGGGCCTCGGGCTCTTCATCGTGCAGCGGCTGATGCAGCTGACGGGCGGCCGCGTCAGCGCCAGCAGCGAGGGCCTCGGGCGCGGCGCCGAGTTCCATCTGTACTGGCCGGCGGTGCAGGCATGAGTGAGGCGGGGTACCACGTGATGGTGGTGGAGGACGATCCGCACCTGGCCGCGGGGGTCGTCGAGAACCTGCGTGCCGAAGGCTACGAAGTGGATTCGGTCGGCGACGGCCGCAAGGCCGTGGAGTGGTTCGAGACGCACAGCTGCGATCTGATCATCCTGGATGTGATGCTGCCGGGGCTCGATGGCTTCGCGGTATGCAGCGCGCTGCGCGAGCGGGGCATGACCACGCCGGTGCTGTTCCTGACCGCGCGCGGCGATGCCGTCGACCGCATCAAGGGGCTGGAGGCCGGCGGCGATGACTACCTCGCCAAGCCCTTCCACCTGGAGGAATTCCTGCTGCGCGTGCGGGCCATCCTGCGCCGCTGGGACTGGTACCGGGCGAGTGCCCGCACCCTGGGCTCGGATGTGCTGAGGTTCGCGGGGAACGAAGTGGACTTCCGGACGTTCCGCGGCCGCGCCTGGAACGGCGAGGCGCAGGAACTGACCGAGAAGGAAGCCATGATCCTCAAGGTGCTGGCGGAGAAGCCCGGGGAGATCGTCTCGCGCGAGGACCTGCTGGAGAAGGTCTGGGGCTACGACGTGTTTCCCTCCACGCGCACCGTCGACAATTTCATCCTGAAACTGCGCAAGCGCTTCGAGCGCGATCCGGCGAATCCGGTGCACTTCCTCACCGTGTGGGGCGTGGGCTACCGGTTCGTCCCGGAGCAGCCGTCATGAGCGCGTCGGCCTTGCGCATCGGCACGCGGGCCTCGGCGCTGGCGCTGTGGCAGGCGAACAAGGTGGCGGCGCTGATCCGCGCGCAGCCGGGGGCACCGCCCGTGGAACTGGTGCACATCAGGACCGAAGGCGATGTGCGCACCGACATCCCGCTGTGGGCCGCCGGCGGCCGTGCCTTCTTCACTAAGGAAATCGATCGCGCGCAGCTGGCGGGCGAGGTCGACATCGCCGTGCATTCGCTGAAGGATCTGTCGACCGTGCTGGCCGAGGGACTTGCGTTGGCCGCGGTGCTCGAGCGCGAGGATCCGCGCGATGCGCTGCTGACCCGCCATGGCACGCACCTGGAGGATCTGCCGCCGGCGGCCCGCGTCGGCACCAGCAGCCTGCGGCGCCGCGCCTTCCTGCTGCGTGCGCGGCCGGATCTGCGGCTGCTGGAACTGCGCGGCAACGTGCCGACGCGCATCGAGCGGCTGGAGGAGGGCAAGTACGACGCCATCGTGCTCGCCACCGCGGGCTTGAAGCGCCTGGAACTGGAGGGGCATATCGCGGCGCGCCTGGAGCCTGCGGTCATGCCACCGGCGGTATCGCAGGGCGCCATCGGCGTGTGCGCGCGTACCGGGGACGAGCCGGTGCTGCAGTGGTTGCGGGCGCTGGACCACGTCGGGACGCGCATCGCGGTGACCGCCGAGCGCGCGCTGCTCAGGCGTATCGAGGGCGGCTGCCAGGTGCCGCTGGGGGCCCTGGCGGGCATCGCCGGGACGCAGCTCACCCTGCGGGCCAGTGTCTGCGCGCTCGATGGTTCGGCGTTCCTCGACGGCCAGGATGGCATCCGGCTCGACGGGCCGGTGTCGCAGGTGGCGGCGGCGACGGCCCTCGGCGTGCGCGTGGCCGAGCAGCTGCTGGCCCGTGGCGCGGGTGAGATCATCGCCGCGCAGCGCCGTCCCGCGGCTCCGGAGCTGCCGTGAGCAGTGGCGCATCCGCCTGGCCGGTGGTGGTGACCCGCGATGAGCCCGCCGACGGTCCGTTGAGCCGCGAATTGCGGGCACTGGGCCTGGCCGTGCTGGGCTGGCGCGTGCTCAGCGTCGGTCCGGCCGCCGAGACTTCCGCGCTGACGGCGGCGCTCGCCCGGCTCAATGAATTCGGGTGGCTGGTGTTCGCCAGCCAGCATGCCGTGGCCGAGATGGTGCGTCGGGTGCCGGTGCCGCCGGCCGACGTGCAGATCGCCGCGGTGGGCGCGCGCACCGCGCAGGCGCTGACCGGGTCCGGCTGGCCCGTGAGTCTCGTGCCCGGGGAGCACACCGCCGAGGCGCTGGTCGCTGCGCTCGCCCCGCGGCTCGCGCCCGGAACGAAGGTGCTGTTCCCCGCAGGCTCGCGCTCGCTGCCGACGATCCGCGAGGGCCTCACGGCTGCCGGCGCCGCGGTCACCCAGGTTGACACATATTCGACCCGGTCTGCGCCTTTGGATGTACGGACCTGCAGGGACTGGGTCGGACGGCGCGCCATCGGCGCGGTCACCTTCACCAGCCCCTCGGCCGTTGAGGAACTGGACCGGGCGCTGGGACCACGGACATTCGATGAACTTCTGGAGAGTGCCGCGGCGATCACGCTGGGTCCGACCACCGGTCGGACGCTGGCGGCGCGGGGTTTCCCCAGCGTGCTTGCCGTGCCGGGGACGCTCTCCGGCATGGCCCGGACCACTTACCGACTGCTCAGGATGAGATGACATGGGATTTCCGAAGGCTAGACCGCGCCGCCTGCGCCAGAACGACAGCTGGCGGGCGATGGTGCGCGAGACCGAACTGACCGTTGCGGATTTCGTGTATCCGATGTTCATCGTGCCGGGCACGAAGGTGCGGCACGCCGTCACGAGCATGCCCGGGGTCTCGCAGTTCTCGGTGGACGAGGTCATCGAGGAGGCGCGCCGGGTGGCGGGCGCGGGCGTGCGGGCCATCATCCTGTTCAGTGCCCCGCAGACCAAGGACCCGCAGGCCTCCGCGTTCCTGGATCCGCAGGGGCTCGTGCCGCGCGCCGTGGCCGGCATCAAGTCCGCCTGCCCCGGGCTCCTGGTATGGACGGATGTATGCCTGTGCAGTGCCACCGATCATGGCCACTGCGGGCACGTGCTGCCCGATGGCACCATCGACAACGATTCCTCGATCGCGACCCTGGCGAAAGTGGCGCTGGTGCATGCGCGCGCGGGCGCGGATGCCGTCGCGCCCAGTGACATGATGGACGGCCGCGTCGCGGCCATCCGGCAGATGCTGGATCACAACGGCTTCTCGGGCACGCCGGTCGTTTCCTACGCCGCCAAGTACGCTTCGGCTTTCTATGGCCCGTTCCGCGAAGCGGCCGACTCGGCCCCGGCCTTCGGCGACCGGCGCTCCTACCAGATGGATCCGGCCAATGCCCGCGAGGCGCTGCACGAGGTGCTGCTCGATGTGGAAGAGGGCGCCGACATGGTCATGGTGAAACCCGCAGGTCCCTATCTGGATGTGATCCGCCGCGTGCGCGAGGCGGTGAACATCCCGGTGGTCGCCTACCAGGTGTCCGGCGAGTACAGCCTGCTGAAAGCCGCCGCCGAACGCGGCTGGGTCGATGAACGGGCCGCGGCGCTGGAATCCCTGATCGGCATCAAGCGCGCCGGCGCGGACCTCATCCTCTCGTATTTCGCCCCGCAGATGAGCACATGGCTGTGAAGTCCAACGGAACCGACCTGGAACCGGTATTCATCCGCGCCTGCCGCCGCCAGGAAGTCCCCCATACCCCGGTGTGGGTGATGCGCCAGGCCGGACGCTACCTGCCCGAGTACCGCGAACTGCGCTCGCGCGTGGATTTCGTGACCCTCACCCGCAGCGCGGAACTCGCCGCCGA
>DATJTJ010000139.1:0-17498 GCA_035503515.1 Steroidobacteraceae bacterium | reverse complement strand
GCGCATCGACAACCAGTTCAACAAGATCCCCGACGACAGCGACGCGAGCATCCAGACCCAGGGCCTGCTCGGCGGCAAGTACATCGGCATCGGCGCCGGCGGTTCGGAGACCTTCCTCAAGGAAGGCAGCCAGATTACATTGACCCAGTCGGCACTGGTGCTGGAGAACCTGATCAACAAGTTCTTCTCCAGCCAGGCCAGCAAGTCCCCCGATACGGGCAGCGCCGGCAGCAGTCCGGACAGTACGTCCTCGGCACCGAAGAAGGAGTCCGCCAAATGAAACCGAACCTCCTGGTCAGATCCGCCCTGGGTGCGCTCGCGGTCGTTGCGATCGGTGGGGCCGCCTGCCTCGAGCCTGCCGTGGCCGCCACGTCCGCCGCCGCGCCCGCCGCAGTGAACACCCAGGACCCCACGCAGCTGGTCCAGGATGTGGCCTCGAGCATCCTCAAGGAGCTGGATGCCAACCGGGCCGCCTACCGCAAGGACCCGAACAAGGTGCGCGAGCTCGCCGACAAGTACCTGCTGCCGTATTTCGACACCCGCTATGCCGCCCAGCTGGTGCTGGGCAAATACTGGCGAACCGCGACCGAGGATCAGCGCAACCGCTTCATCGACGCGTTCAAGACGTCCATGCTGCAGAACTATGGCAATGCGCTGGTCGAATTCACGGCCAACCGCATGAAGGTCCAGCCCGGGCGTGTGGATCCGGGCTCGGACCTGGCCACGGTCAACACCACCATCACCCGCGACGATGGCACCACCGTTCCGGTGCTGTACGTGCTGCACAAGACCCCCGAGGGCTGGAAGGCCTGGGACGTGAAGATCGAGGGCATCAGCTACGTGAAGAGCTTCCGTGATGACTTCGCCGCGCAGATCGAGCAGAAGGGCCTGGACGCCGTGATCGCACGGCTGCAGTCGGGAGCCAAGCCGGCCGGTCTGCCGGCGCCACCCAAATGAGCGAGCCCGCGGCCCAGGTGACGATCGCGGCTCCCGGACGGATCGTGGTCGGCTCGCCCCTGACCTTCGCCTGGGCGCGCCGGGTGAGCGCGGCGGGCATCAAATGCTTCGATCGCGACGGCAGCGCCAGTTTGCTGGTGGATTGCGCGGCAGCGGCCGCGGCCGACAGTGCCGGGCTTGCCGTGCTCATCGAATGGCGACGCTGGGCGGCCCAGCATGGTCGCCGTCTGGACTTCGCCAATCTGCCCGTGCAGATCAGCGCCATCGCGCAGCTGAGTGAGGTCGGCCCGGTCCTCGGCGACGCGGCCGCCTGATCCGCCGCTATTTCTGCGGCGGGGGCTGCGGCGGTGGAGTCCCCGAATCATCCTGCGCTGACTTCTCCAGTTCCAGCTCCTCCTTGTCCACCGCCGGACCGTTGTCGCCGTGGATGAGGAAGTCGCGGCGCTGCAGGTAGGCGTTGCGGGCGAAGCCGTACCGGTCGAAGGCGTTCTGCTGATCCAGCAGCTGGTAGGTGGGAATGATGGTTTCGGTCGTCGTGTTCAGCAGGTCCAGCGTATAGATGCCGTAGAACCAGCCCTTGTTGCTGATGTAGTTCTGGGGCACCGCAAAACC
This sequence comes from Steroidobacteraceae bacterium, assembly GCA_035503515.1. Lineage (GTDB taxonomy): Bacteria > Pseudomonadota > Gammaproteobacteria > Steroidobacterales > Steroidobacteraceae > DAIDKA01. Next base: position 15,929 of record DATJTJ010000139.1, on the reverse strand, counting down.
GTCCGGAATCCGGGCGAAGGCGTCGCGGAAATCCGAGGGGCCCAGCAGCGGCAGCACCAGATAGGGTCCCGAAGGCATGCCCCAGGTCCCCAGCGTCCTGCCGAAGTCATTGTCGCCTTTCAACAGACCGACCCCGGTCGCCGGGTCGAACAGGCCCCCGATGCCGAGGGTGGTATTGAGGATCAACCGCGCCGTCTCCTGGCCGAAGGCGACCAGTTTCCCCTGCAGCAGATCGTTGATCATGATGTCCGGGGTATGCGCATTCTCGAAGACATTGGCGATGCCGCGGCGCACGACGGTCGGTGTGACGTTGGTGTAGGCATGGCCGATGGGAATCGCGACGTCGTGCGCCAGCACGTCATCGACCTTGAACATGGTGCGGTTGAGCCGCTCCAGGGGGTCCCGGGGATCCCGGGTGGCACCCGGGGGCAGGGTGGCGCACCCGCTCATCAGAGTCAGAAGCGCGAGTGCGCCGCCCAGTGCGATCAGAGGAATTGTTCTTGGCATTGGAGAAGCAAGCGGGTGATGGTGCCCGCTAGTGTAGCAAGTGGCGCCCGCGGGCGAGGAACGGGCCCTCAGCCTCCGGGACCCCCGCCGCCACCGCTGCCGGCATTCGGGGCGCGGCCGCCGTGCTCGCGGCGATCCTCCAGGATGGCGTCGCGGATTTCCTTCAGGCGGGCCTGGAAGCGCTTGCGCTGCACGACCGTCAGGTCCGGCGCACTCAGCGCCAGCTCCAGCTGCTGGGTCGCCAGCTGGTACTCACCGTTGGCGATGTTGTATTCGCCCATGTAGTAGTAGGCGTCCCCGGCATCCCCGGCACTGCTTGCCGCCAGCGCCGTGAGGCGGATCTGCGGGGGAGTGGGGGGGACGTTATTGAACAGATCGAGCAGCAGCTGGTGCGCCTTGGCGGCCTGGTTCGCATTGATCAGGGCCTCCCCGTACCGCACGGTCAGGGGAATGTTGCGGGGGAACAGCGTCTCGGCCCGCGCGAACGTCGCCAGGCCTTCGGGCACGTGCCCCGCGGCGATCTGTGCCTGCGCGAGCAGGGTGTGCAGCATGATGATGCCCTGGTTGCGGGTCACCAGCGGCTCGAGGATGGGGATGGCATCGGCGGGATGACCGCGCTGCACGAACGCCAGGGCCTGACCGTACAGGGCATCCAGCGGTGGATCGCGCATGTTGGTGCGGCCGGCATAGTAGGCGCGCAGGTCGAAGTCTTCGGTCGCCGTGAGCACCCGCAGCCGCTCCTTGACCAGTCCGAAGTCGATGCTGTCGACCAGGTGCTTGGGCCGTTCCATCTGCGCGGCGCGACTGCGCGCCTCGGCGATGCGGTCGCTGGTCACCGGGTGGTTGATGAGCATGCGCGGCACGTAGGACATGCCGAAGCCGTAGCGCCGCGAGAGCACTTCGAAAAAGTTGGGCATGCCCAGCGGATCGAAGCCGGCATGGGCCAGGTATCCCATGCCGACGCGGTCGGCTTCGAACTCCTGGTCGCGGGTGAAGTTGATCTGCATCTGCGCGCCCATGCCCTGCGCGGCCATGACGCCGCCTTCGATCGCGGCAGGACCCCCGCCCAGGGCGCCGAGGGCGATCGCGCCGAGGATCGCGGCCGCGGTCTCCAGACTCTGATGCTCGGAGGCGAGGATCCCGCGGACGATGTGCCGCTGGGTGACGTGCGCCGTTTCATGCGCCAGCACGCCGGCCAGTTCGGATTCGTCGTCGGCCGCCAGGATGGTGCCGTAATTGACGATGATGACGGCGCCCGGCAATGCCTCGGCGTTGATGTCGCTCTCGCGCACCACGTAGTAGTGGAACTGGCGCTCGGAGTCCGGCGCCTGGGAGGACAGCCGCAGGCCGAGCGACTGGATGTAGTCGCTGACTTCCGCATCCTCGATGATCTCGTTCTGCTCGCGCAGATCGCGGATGACCAGCGGACCGATCTGGTCCTCTTCATTCACGCTTGCGATCATCCCGGCCGGATTGCCGATGTCCGGCAGGTCCGAGTTGGACTGGGCCGCCGCATAGGTCGTAAAGCCACCCCATACGGCGGCCGCCACGACGACACTGATTTTGCTCAATATTCGCATAGAACCTGTGACAGCCGCCGGCACTCCCGAGTTTCAGCCGCAGGCGTAACCAATCGTTACAAAAAAGCCTGCGGCCTGGCGGCCGGCGTGACCGTACAAGGGTAATCCTATAGCGCGTCGGATGCGAAATCCGCGAGCCGCGAGCGCTCACCGCGGACCAGGGTGACGTGGCCGGAGTGCGACCAGCCCCGGAACCGGTTGACCGCGTAGGTAATGCCCGAGGTGGTCTCGGTCAGATAGGGGGTATCGATCTGGGCGACGTTCCCCAGGCAGGCGAGCTTGGTGCCCGGGCCGGCCCGCGTGATCAGGGCCTTCATCTGCTTGGGCGTCAGGTTCTGCGCCTCGTCCAGGATGATGAACCGGTTGAGGAAGGTACGGCCGCGCATGAAGTTGAGGGAGCGGATCTTGATCCGGTTGCGCAGCAGGTCGTTGGTCGCCGCGCGGCCCCAGTTACCCCCTTCCTGGCTCTGCGTCAGCACTTCGAGGTTGTCCATGAGCGCGCCCATCCAGGGCTCCATCTTCTCCTCCTCCGTGCCGGGCAGGAAGCCGATGTCCTCCCCCAACGGGATGGTGACGCGGGTCATGATGATTTCGACAAAACGGTTGCTTTCCAGGGTCTGCGCGAGGCCGGCGGCGAGGGCCAGCAGGGTCTTGCCGGTGCCGGCCGGGCCGAGCAGCGTGACGATGTCGATCTCGGGATCCATGAGCAGGTTCAGGGCGAAGTTCTGCTCCCGGTTGCGGGCCGTGACGCCCCAGATGTTATGCCGCTCGCTGCGAAAGTCGCGGGTAAGCTCCAGGGTCGCCGTATTGCCCTCGACCTTGCGGACGATGCCCTCGATGCCATGGTCCGCCTCTTCGTAGACCCCGAGGTTCGGCAGCCAGTCCTGAACGGCGGGGCCGCTGACTTCGTAGAAGGTGCGATCCGCTTCCTTCCACGAACGCATGTCCTTGCCATGCTGTTCCCAGAAGTCGGCCGGCAGCGCGGCCATGCCGGAGTACAGGACATCCGAGTCCTCGAGCGTCTTGTCGCTGTAGTAGTCCTCGACATGCACGCCGAGTACGGTGCCCTTGATCCGCAGGTTGATGTCCTTGGACACCAGCGTCACGCCGGTTGCGGGGTCTTCGCGCTGCAGCTGCAGCGTCTGCGCCAGGATGGCGTTGTCGGCCCCGTGGCCGGGTAGTCCCGCGGGCAGCACGGCGCTGCCGGGGAGTTCGCGCGTCTGGAAGAACAGCCGCCCGCTCGAGGCCTTCTTGCCGTGATTGCCTGAATAGCCCGAGGGCAGCGGCAATCCCCGGTCGATCTGCTCCTTGGTGGCGCCGCGCATCATCTCGTCGAGGAAACGACTGACCTGGCGCACGTTGCGCGAGGCCTCGGAGAGCCCCTTCTTGTTGGCGTCGAGTTCCTCGAGCACCACCATGGGCAGATAGATGTCGTGTTCCTCGAAGCGGAATATCGAGGTGGGATCGTGCATCAGCACGTTGGTGTCGAGGACGAAAAGGCGCCGCATGGCGCGCTGCGTACCCGCTGTGGCCGTCACGGACGTGGCGGCATCGGCCGGCTGCTGTTCAGAGAGACTTCGCCGCTTCAAGTACTTCCTCCACGTGTCCGTTCACTTTCACCTTGCGCCATTCCTGCCGCAGCACCCCGGCGCCATCGACCAGGAACGTACTGCGTTCGATGCCCATGTACTTGCGCCCGTACAGGGATTTCTCCTGGATCACGTCAAACAGCCGGCACACCTTCTCGTCGGCATCGGACAGCAGCGGGTAGGGCAGCTTTTCCTTCGCGCAGAACTTCTCGTGCGAGGCTACGGAGTCACGCGAAATGCCGACGATGAGGGTACCGGCGCGGCGGAAAGCCGCGGCCTGGTCGCGGAACCCCTGGGCCTCGAGCGTGCAGCCGCTGGTCATGTCCTTGGGATAGAAGAAGATGACGAGCTTACGGCCCGCGGCCTGCGTAAGGCTCCACGCGTCCTGGCCGCCGGTCGCGGGCAGCGTGAAGTCCGGGATCTTGCGGTCGAGTGCAACCCTGGCCATGTGCTTAAGCCTTTACCGGTTCGAGGATGGCATCGAGGTTGAGGGAATCGCAGAACTCCATGAACTCCTCCCGCAGGTGCGCGACGTGGATGCGGCTGGGCACGTTGATGATCATCTGCACCGAAAACATCGGTGCCCCGGTGTGGGCGGCGGGGTAGCTGCGGGTGGAGACTTCGGCGATGTCGATGCCACGGGTGGAGAAGAACCCGGACAGCCCCGACACGATGCCGGTCTGGTCCAGGCACACCACGTCGATCGAATAGGGCAGCATGTCGGTGCGCGCGCTGCGCGGCTCGGTGCGGCGCAGGTGCACGGACAGGTTGCTGGTCTCCATCAGGCGCTTGAGTTCGGTTTCGAGCTTTGCCAGGGCGTGCCAGTTCCCGGACACCAGCAGCAGCATCGCGAACTCGGTGCCGAGGTTCGCCATCCGGCTTTCGCTTATGTTGCCCCCGCACTCGGTGATGACCCGGGTCAGTTCGTGGACCATCCCGGTCCGGTCGCTGCCAATCGCTGATACAGCGAGGTGTTGCTTCATCTTCGGGGCCGTCGTGCGAATAAGCGCACCGAGTGTACCGGTTGGACCCGCCCAAGGCGACCGTCGCCTGACCGATGGGTCGGGCGCAAATCGGGCTTGCCCGGGCGGCTCCTGCCTCGTACCATCGCGCGCTCCGCGCGTGCGCCAAGGTCGCGGTCCGCAACAGTTTTTCGGGCAGTTTTGGAATGTTTTCAGGTAGTCTGGTCGCCATAGTCACCCCCATGCACGCCGACGGCGCCGTGGACTATTCCGCGTGGGCGCGGCTGATCGATCTGCACCTGGAGAACGGCACCAGCGGCATCGTGGTTGGCGGCACCACCGGCGAGTCCGCCACCCTGTCCGATGCGGAACTGCGGGAACTGACCCAGCGGGCCTGCGCCCAGGTCCGGGGCCGCATGCAGGTGATCGCCGGGGCCGGCACCAGCAGTACGGCGAGCACCGTGGAGCGCGTGGCCGGGATCTCCCAGCTGCCGGTCGATGGGGTGCTGATCGTCACGCCAGCCTACAACCGCCCCACCCAGGAAGGGCTGTTCCGGCATTATCAGGCTGCCGCGGCGGCCTCCCGGGTCCCCGTGATCGCCTACAACGTTCCCTCGCGGACGGCCGTGGACATGCTACCGGCCACGGTGGCGCGGGTCGCGCAACTCCCGCGCGTGGTCGCGGTCAAAGAGGCCGTGGCGTCGGTGGCCCGGGTCCGCGAGATCCTGAGCCAGGTGCCCCCGACGTTCGTGGTCTTGAGTGGCGATGACGCCTCGGCGCGGGAAACCGTGCTGGCCGGGGCCCGGGGAGTGATTTCAGTGACGGCCAATGTGGCGCCGCGCGCAATGGCGGACATGATCGCCGCGGCCCTGCGGCAGGACGAGGCCGCTGCCCGCAGCCTCGATGCGGGACTGGCCGGGCTGCACGAGAGCCTGTTCCTCGAGGCGAATCCCATTCCGGCCAAGTGGGCCCTGGCGCGCATGGGTCTGATGGAAGCGGCGGTGCGTCTGCCGCTGACGGAACTGGACGGCCAGTTCCACCCCGCCCTGGAGCGGGCCTTGCGCCAGGTCGGGGCGCTGCGGTAACTCATTTGGGGAGCGGTTGATGCTGAAGGGTTTGCGCAACGCGTCGATGCTGGTGATGGTGGGACTTGCCCTGTGCGGCTGCCGCTCACTCCACCGTCTGACCCAGTCCTGCAACAAGGACACGGACGGCTACATGCATGCGACCACCGTTCCCCCGATCCAGGTGCCCGCCGGTGTCGACAAGCCCGACAGCCGCAGCGCGCTGCAGATCCCGGCCCTGAACGAGCCGGCGCCGCCGCCGCGCACGTCGAAGGATCCCTGCCTGGATGCGCCCCCGAAGTTCACCGAACCGAAGGGACCCCGGCCCGCCCCGGCGGTATGAGGGGTCGCAACGCCTGAAGTTCGCTCGCCCGTAGTATGATGCGCGGCGCGCACTGGCGCCGCGTGAATTTGATTTGTTAGCCGAGAAAAGCTTTATAAGTTATTGATGGGAGAGGTGGCCGAGTGGTCGAAGGCGCTGGACTGGAATTCCAGTAACATCTTCACGGGTGTTCGTGGGTTCGAATCCCACCCTCTCCGCCACACCGCGGCCCCCGCATCCCGCATCCGGTCCATGGTGGTCCGCATCGGCTACTCCGCGACGACCAGTCGTGAATCCCGTCAGGCCCGGAAGGGAGCAGCGGCAGCGGCAATGTCGGGTGCCGGAGATTCCAGCTGGTGCGGATCACCTCCTACTGGAGGTAAGGGTGACCTGTGGCTTATGTAGCGTTGGCCCGCAAGTGGCGGCCGCGTCGGTTCGCCGACATGATCGGCCAGGAGCATGTGCGTCGGGCGCTCAGCCACGCCCTCGATACCGACCGCGTCCATCATGCGTTCCTGTTCACCGGGACCCGCGGTGTCGGCAAGACGACGATCGCGCGCATCCTCGCGAAGTGTCTGAACTGCGATCGCGGCGTCTCCGCGACGCCCTGCGGAGAATGCCCGAGCTGCGTCGCCATCGACGAGGGTCGGTTCGTGGACCTGATCGAGGTCGACGCGGCCTCGCGGACCAAGGTCGACGATACCCGTGAACTGCTGGACAACGTCCAGTACGCCCCGACCCAGGGCCGCTACAAGGTGTACCTCATCGACGAGGTGCACATGTTGTCGACCCATTCCTTCAATGCCCTGCTGAAGACGCTCGAGGAACCGCCGCCGCGGGTGAAGTTCCTGCTCGCGACGACCGACCCGCAGAAACTGCCGGCCACCGTGCTCTCGCGCTGTCTGCAGTTCAATCTCAAGCGGCTTCCCGTCTCCCTGATTGCCGGACGGCTGCAACAGGTGCTGGAGCTCGAAGGCATCGGCTTCGAGCCCGCCGGTCTGCGGCTGCTCGCCCAGGCGGCCGACGGCAGCATGCGCGATGGGCTGTCGCTGCTCGACCAGGTGATCGCCTTCGGGGGTGGCACCGTCGCCGAGGCACAGGTGCGCGACATGCTCGGCACGGTGGCCCGCGATCATGTCGTGAAGCTGGCCCGGCTGATGGTGACGGCGGAGGCCGCCGCGGTGATCGGCTGGGCCCGGGAGCTGGAACAGTGGGCGCCGGATCATGCGCAGCTGCTCGATGAGTTCGCAGCGCTCCTGGTGAGGGTCGGCCTGGTCCAGGCGGTCCCCGATTACGAGGGGGATGAGCTGTATGACGCAGGACTCCTGCGTGAGCTTGCGCAGGGCATCCGGCCCGAAGATGTCCAGCTGTACTACCAGACGGCCATCCTGGGCCGGCGCGACCTGCACCTGGCGCCGGAGCCGCGTGCGGGCTTTGAAATGACGCTGCTGCGGATGCTCGGCTTCCGCTACGCCGGATCGGCCCCATCGGGAGGCGCGTCCGCGACCGGGGGTGCCCAGGCGGCAAGGGCCGCGGCAGGTCGCCCCGGCCGCGCGGAGACGCCGCCGGCGGCCGCGCCCGCAGCACCCGCTGCTGCGCCGGCGACGGACGTTGCCGCGGCGGCGAGCCGCAGCCACGCGGACGGCGGGGACTGGGCGGCCATGGTCACCGAGATGGGCCTGAGCGGCCTGGTACGGTCGCTGGCGATCAACTGCCAGTTCCAGGGGCGACGCGAAGGTGCCGTGCGCCTGGCGCTGGATCCGCGCTTCCAGGCTGCCCGCACGCCCAGCATCGAGGCCAAGCTGCAGCAGGCCCTCGGCACCTATTTCGGCGGGCCGGTACGGCTGGAGTTCGTCACCGACGGGGCCGCGGAGACCCCGGCCCAGGTCCAGGAACGCGAGGGTCGTGAGGCCCTGGTGGCTGCCCGCCAGGCCTTCGGTGAGGATCCGATGGTGAAGGCCCTTCAGGAGCGCTTTGGCGCGACGCCATTACCGGATACGATCCGCCCGACACGATCCTAGGAGAACCCATGCGCGGCAATATCGGCAATCTCATGAAGCAGGCCCAGATCATGCAGGAACGCATGCAGAAGGCCCAGGCCGAAGTGCAGAACATCGAGGTCGTCGGCGAGGCCGGCGGCGGTATGGTCAAGATCACCCTCACCGGGCGCCACCAGGTCCGGCGCGTGCAGATCGAACCGGCGGTCGCCTCCGAGGATCGCGAGATGCTCGAGGACCTGCTGGTCGCCGCCTTCAACGATGCGGCCCACAAGGTCGAAGTGCGGACGCAGGAGATGATGTCCGCCGTCACCGCCGGCCTGCAGTTGCCGCCGGGCGTGAAAATGCCGTTCTGATGAAGCACTCGCGCAACTTGCTGAAGCTCATCGACGCGCTGCGCGCCCTGCCCGGGGTCGGACCGAAGACCGCGCAGCGCCTGGCGTTCCACCTGCTGCAGGAGGGCCGCCCCGGCGCACGGGCACTGGCCCAGGCACTGGGTACGGCACTGGATTCGGTGCAGCGCTGCCGCCGCTGCCGGATGCTGACCGATGATGAACTGTGCTCGATCTGCGCCGCCCCGCAGCGCGACCGTGCGCTGCTGTGCGTGGTGGAGTCGCCCGCCGATGTGGTCGCGGTGGAATCCTCCGGCAGTTACCGCGGCTATTACTTCGTATTGATGGGACACCTCTCGCCCCTGGATGGGGTGGGACCCGAGGAACTGGGCGCCCGCGAACTCGAGGCGCTGCTGGCCGAAGGGGACGTACAGGAACTCATTCTCGCCACCAACCCCACGGTGGAGGGCGAGGCGACTGCCCACTACCTGCGGGAACTGGCGCTCGCGCGCGGCATCCAGGCGACGCGCATCGCGCACGGAGTGCCGGTCGGCGGCGAACTCGAGTACGTGGACGGGGGCACCCTGGCGCACGCCCTGGTCGGGCGGCAGGTGATGAGCTGAACCTCAGCGCGGCCGCGGCCTGCGGCCGGTGGTCTCCGGGGTGCCCAGCGTTTCAAACAGGCGGCGCAGCCGCCGATAGCTTTCGTAGCGCCGCGGGCTGATCTCGCCGGCCTCGCTGGCCGCACGCACGGCACAGGCCGGTTCCTTCAGGTGCCGGCAGTCATCGAACCGGCAGTGCGGGGCGCGCTGCGCGACCTCCAGGAACCCCAATGACGTGGGTTCGAGGCGGGCGAGGGCGGGGGCGAAATCGCGCACGCCCGGTGAATCTATGAGATGGCCGCCTGCGGCGAGATCGTACAGGCGCGACGCCGTGGTGGTGTGCGTACCTTCCTGGGTGCGCATCAGCTCGCCGGTGCGGACATCCGCCTCGGGCACCAGGCGCGCGACCAGTGATGACTTGCCCACGCCCGACTGGCCGACGAACACGGCAATGTCTCCGGCGCACGCCGCCCCCAGCGCCGCGATGCCGAGGCTGGTCCTGGCCGATACTGCGACGTGCGCATAACCGACCGCCGCGTACGCCTGCAGCTCCCCGCACAACTCCGGAGGCCAGGGCAGCTCGCATTTGTTGAGCACCAGGCTGGCGCGGATCCCGGCCGAGGCAGCGGCGGCGAGATAGCGATCGATCATGAAGAAATCCGGCGCCGGCACCGGTGCGAGCGTCACCAGCATCAGGGTCAGGTTGGCGACCACGGCCTCCTCGGCGGCCCGCAGGTTGGTGCGGTACAGACAGCTGTCCCGCGGCAGTACGGCGGTGACGTGGGCCTCATCGTGCCGGGCATCGAGCTCGCAGCTGACCTGATCCCCGCACACCACCTGCAGTCTGCGGCCGAAGGGCCGCGCGCTGCGTTCGACGCCCTGCGCGTCGCGCACCACCAGATGACGGCCGAAGGCGGCGATGATGCGTGCGGTGAAGGTCATGGGTCAGATAGAATGCCGGTTCGCCATGTCAAACGCCGAAAACCTGATCTGGATCGATCTGGAGATGACCGGTCTCGTTCCCGAGACCGATGACATCATCGAGATGGCGACCATCGTCACCGACAAGGATCTGCGGATCCTCGCCGAAGGGCCCGCGATCGCGGTGTACCAGCCCGAGGCCGCGCTCGCCCGCATGGATGAATGGAACCAGCGCCAGCATGGTTCATCGGGGCTCATCGAGCGGGTGCGGGCGAGCCGCATCGACGCCCACGCCGCCGAAGAACAGACCCTGGCGTTCCTGGCCGCGTGGGTGCCGGCCGGCGCTTCGCCGATGTGCGGCAACAGTATTTGTCAGGATCGCCGCTTTCTGGCACGACATATGCCACGGCTTGAGAAATTCTTCCACTACCGTAATCTTGATGTCAGTACGCTCAAGGAGCTCGCGCGACGCTGGGCGCCCCAGGTTGCCGCAGGCTTCATGAAGCAGGGTGCCCATCTTGCGCTAGCAGATATCCGCGAGTCCATCCGCGAACTGCAGCACTATCGTGCGCAGCTTCTGGCGCCGGCCTTTTCCGGCAGCCTCGCAGGCGGAAATTCTTCACGAACCTGACGCATTGCACGGGTTGCATGGCGACCGACGTGCGATATAGTCGGGTCATGCTCAATGACGCACAGACAGCAGTTTCCTGGCGTGCGACGCCCCGCAGTTTCGTCGCCCTCATGAGTTTGTATGAAAGCAATTTCATCAGGCTCGGCTGGCTTGCGGGCAACGTGGCGCTGCTGGCGGGCGAGTATCTGTCGCGGGTCGCCGGCGACTGCGACCTGCAGCTGTCCGTCGTCGAACGCTCCCCTTACACCACGACCCTGAATCTCACCTACCTGCTCGCCGACCAGGACCGCACCCGGCGTTTCCCCGACATGGGAGTGCGGGTCTACCACGACGCCCGGCTGGTGGAGGCCCAGGAATGGGCCCACGCCCATGAGCATCCGGGGCTGCGCGCCCTGCGCAGTACCGTGGCCTGTGAACTGGATCAGCGTTGGGCCCGCAACATCATGCTAAACAAGTGGCTGGAGTACTGCGTGGAGCGGGGGCACCGCTTTGCGCCCGCGGCGGGAAATACCTGACGGCGACCCGGTGTGGCCGCCGTTCGTCAGCTGCCATACATGAAAGCCATTGAACAGATTACTCGACTGATACGCGTGAATCCGAAGGGGACCGAGGACCCCGAGGATGACCATCGCGTGCTCACCCTGTTCCGCAACCGTGCGGAGCTGAAGAAGGCCTACGGCGAACTGCAGGATGAGGTCTACCGGCTCAAGGACCGCATCAAACAGCAGGAAGGCGCCACCGCCCGCGTCCAGGAAATGCTCGGCTCGCTCGAGGCGCGGCTGGGGCTGACCGAGACCGCCTATCCGGCGCTGGTGTTCTACCAGCTGCGCGCCATGTGGCAGCGGGGCCGGGAGATCCTCGAGCAATTCACCGCGGAGCTGGCGGCGCAGCAGGAGGAGCGCGAGCGGCGCGCCCTGTTCGCCGAATTCAACCGCGCGCAGTTCACCAAGCGCCAGGCCGCCGATACGGCACTGCGCATTTCGCAGTCCCAGTTCAACGATGCCCAGCAGTTCGTGACCGACCTGACGGCGCGGCGCGCCGCCCTGACGCGCTTCTGGCATTACTTCAGGCGCCGCGACCTCGACCGACGGCTGACCGGGGCGCAGGCCGCGCTCGTCCTGGCCACCGAAGCGCTCGATGCGGCCCGCGCGGGCTGCGCGGCCCTCGATGCCGAGCAGCCCCCGGAGTTTCCGGGCCTGTCCCTGGATGCCCGTCGCGCCATCAACATCGCGGCAATCGCCTACGCCGAGGTGCTGTGCCTGCGCCTGGCGGACACCGTGCTGGTGAGCCTCGCCAAGGAGGCCATGGGCCGGCGCGAGCCGGTGGACGCCTACGGCGGACGCCCCGAATGCGAGGCGCTGATCGCGTTGATCGCACGCGCGCGCGTGATCCTGGAAAGCAAGGTCAACGTCGCCCAGGACGTGAAGGCCCGCAGCGACGACATGCGCCAGCGGGCCCGCTACCGCAGCCCGCAGGATACCTCCCCGACCGCGGAATCCATGTCACTGGTGGACACGGACGTGCTGGCCGGCAAGCCCCTGGGGGCCGCCGTCGCCGCGCGCATGCCCAACGTGCTGGGCGAGGATACCTGGGACCTGTTCCGCGTTCTGCTGCGCTAGTTGGCGAGCCGCCGGGCGGTCTGCTGCGGCGGGGTGCCCGACGGCAGTTTCGGCGCCGGCGGGTTGCCCATGAGGATATCCGCCATCACCTGCGTCGCCTCGTTCAGCACCAGATCCGGCGGCGTGTTCACCGCTCCGGGGGCGGAGCTGCCGGGCGCCCGTTTGGGACGGCTGCCGTCGGCCGCATCGGCCGCGGCGCCCTCGCCACCGTCCAGTTCCTCCACCGTCTTCACGGGCGGCTGGCCTTCGGCGATGAGCCGCTGGTTGGCGCGCTCCAGGCGCTCCTTGTCCAGCTGCGCGCGCTCGTCCTGCCGTACCTTGAGGTTCAGCGACAGCGTCTTCTCGGCACGCACCTTGTTCAGCGCGGACACTTCGTCCACCAGGTAGTGGTAGTCCGGATCGTGCTGCTCGCGCGCCGTCTCCTCGGAGACCAGCGAGGGCAGGGCAATGACCGGATGTTCGTCATGCCAGGCATTGAAGGGCGCACCCTGGATGCGGTCCCACGGCAGGGCGGCCTCGAGCGAGCTCTCCCCGACTTCCTTGGTGTCGATGACCGAGGGCAGTGATACGTCCGGCACCACGCCGCGATGCTGGGTGCTCTCTCCCGTGACGCGGTAGAACTTGCCGATGGTGACGGTGATCTGGCCGCTCAGGGGCTTCTGCGACCAGCGGTCGAGGGGCACCAGGTTCTGCACCGTGCCCTTGCCGAAGGTCGTCTGGCCGATGATGTACGCCCGGTGATAGTCCTGCAGCGCGCCGGCGAAGATCTCCGAGGCACTGGCGCTGTAGCGGTTGACCAGCACGGACAGCGGACCGGAGTAGGCGACGCCCGGATCCGGGTCATCCAGCACTTCCACGCGCCCCGTCGTGTCCTTCAGCTGCACGACCGGGCCCTTGTCGATGAACAGGCCGGTGAGGGCGGTCGCCTCCGGCAGATAGCCGCCGCCATCGTCGCGCAGGTCGAGAACGATGCCGTCGACACCGGCGGCGGTCAGCTGACCCAGCAGCCGGTGCACGTCGCGCGTGGTGCTGCGGTAGTTGGGATCGCCCGCGGCCTGCGCCGCCACGTCCTGATAGAAGCTCGGGATGGTGATGACACCGATCTTCAGCGTGCGGCCGCCGCGCTGCACGGTGCGGATTTCCTGCTTGGCCGCCTGGTTGTCGAGGTTCACCTTGTTGCGGGTGAATACCAGCATCTTCTCCGGTGAGCCCGGCGCGGCCCCGGCCGGCAGCACCTGCAGCTTGACGACCGTCCCGGCCTTGCCGCGGATCAGCTGCACCACATCATCCAGCCGCCAGCCGACCACGTCGGTGACCATGGCATCGTTGCCCTGCGCGACGCCCGTGATGCGGTCGTTGGGCTTGAGCGTGCCGGCCACCGCCGCCGGGCCGCCCTCGATGACGTTCATGACCTGCACGTAGTCGTCCTGCTGCTGCAGCGAGGCGCCGATGCCGTCGTAGTTGAGGCTCATCGTGATGCGGTATTCCTCCGAATCGCGCGGCGAGAAGAAGTTCGAATGCGGATCGAAGGTGCGCGCGTACGCGTTCATCAGATTCTCGAACACGTCATCGGGGGAGATCTGATCCACGCGCTTGATCACCCGCTCGTAGCGCTTGCGCAGGATGTCGGTGGCTTCCTTCCAGGTCTTGCCGGTGAGCAGCAGCGACAGGCCGTCGTTCTTCACGCGTTGGCGCCACACCTCATCCAGTTGCGCGGTGGTGGTTGCCCAGGGCGCATCCTTGCGGTCGAACTCCATGGATTCATTGAGTGTCCAGTCCGGCTCGGTATCGAGCATCTTCAGGGCCGCCTGCATCCGTTCGCGGTCGCGCTGCTGGTAGCGGGCGAAGATCGCGAAGCCCGGCTCGATGTCCCCGGTGTGGATCATGTCGTCGAACTTGTAGCGCCACTGCTCGAAATCCTTCAGGTCACTCGCCAGGAAGTAGCTGTGCTGGCCGTCCAGGGACTGGATGTAGCGGTCGAAGATCTCGCTGGACATCTTGTCGTCGATCAGCACGTGGCGGTAATGGGCCTCCTCGAGGATGGTGCCCACCCGGCGGGCGATGGCGCGCTGGCGGTCCGTCGGCGCGATGGCGTTGGGCGGCAGGATCGAGGGGCCGGCGGGCGCCTGGGAGGAACCGGTCAGGGCGAGTACCATCATGACTGCCACGGCTGTGGCGGCCCAGGCGGCCGAGCGGCGCTCGAATCGGTACAGCATGTTCATGGGGGGTGCGGGGATCCTTGGGTTCGCCTGGGAAAGTTACACGGTTGCGGTACGTACTAGGCTAGAGTGCGCGCCTCATCGCAGCAAGTGCGCCTGTCCGAGCTGCGGGATTTGCGTCATCAACGGCTGCTCCGACTGATCCACCGACTGGTTTCGACATCATGCGCCCGCTCGCGGTTCTCATCGGCATCATCATGGGCTCGACCTTTACATTGTTCACGGGCCTGGCGCTCACCTGGATCACCCTGCTGTTCGTGCCGGCCGATGAGGCGGGCGAGCTTTTCGGCGAAAAGGCGACACTGGGGGTGGCGATCGCGGTCTTCGGCACCCTTTCGGCCGTAGGGGGCATCAGTTTCTATGCCCAGCTGCGGGAGCGGCGCTGGCGGCCCGTGGCCCACGCGGCGCTGCTGGTCTGCCTGTGCGCCGCAGTCTGGCTGTACTGGCCCAAGAAGTAAGGACTGAGTCAGGGTCGGCAGTCTCAGGCTGGGCGGCGGGCCGCGCGCACGGCAGCCACGGTCAGCCGCAGCGCGAGGATCAGGCAATAGGGGCCCAGGGCGACGATCCAGAAGGCCTGCTGCCCCTGGCCCAGGCCCCGGAAGAAGTGGTCCACCAGATCACGGGTGTCGCCCCCGGCATACCCGCCGAAAACCCGCCCCCCCACCAGGCCGATGAGGGGTGGCAGCAGCAGCAGCCCCACCGCCAGGGCGATCACGACCCACAGCAGCTCCCGGCGCAGCGCCGTGCCGCTCAATGACATAGCCATGCAGGCATAATAACCCAATGAAAAAAGTCACAGCGGCGGTCATCGGCGTCGGCTACCTGGGACGGTTCCACGCCCAGAAGTACGCCCAGCTCGAGGCGTGCGAGCTGGTGGCGGTCGTGGATGCCCGGCCGGAAGCCCGGGAAGGGGTCGCCACCGAGGTGGGGACCCGGGCCCTGGCGGACTACCGCGGTCTGCTCGGCGAGGTCGATGCCGTGAGCATCGTGACCCCCACCGCCGCCCACTTTCCGATCGCCCGTGAATTCCTGGAGGCCGGCGCCCATGTCCTGGTGGAAAAGCCGATTACCGAAACGCCCCAGGAGGCGCGCGAACTGATTGCGCTCGCCGCCGAGCGGCGCCGGATCCTGCAGGTCGGACACCTGGAACGCTTCAACTCGGCCATTCTGGGCGCCGAGCAACAGCTGCGGGCGCCGCGATTCATCGAGTGCCATCGGCTTGCGCCGTACAAGGAACGCGGCACGGACGTGAGCGTGGTGCTGGATCTGATGATTCACGACATCGACATCGTGCAGACGCTGGTCGGATCGGCCATCGAGTCCATCGATGCCATCGGCACCCCGGTGTTTTCCGAGGACGTGGACATCGCCAACGCGCGCATCCGCTTCGCCAACGGGTGCGTGGCCAATGCCACGGCCAGCCGCGTCAGCCTCAAGACCGAGCGCAAGATGCGGGTGTTTTCGGACGAGGCCTACGTGTCCATGGATCTGCAGCAGAAGATCGTCACCGTCATCCGCAAACGCCCCGGCGGACCGGCGGCCGGTCAGTTGCCGGTGCTCATCGAGGAGCGCAATTTCGATGCC
>DATJTJ010000138.1:0-38691 GCA_035503515.1 Steroidobacteraceae bacterium | reverse complement strand
GATTGAGCACGCCGCAGCGGAAGAACGCTGACGAAAAAAACAAAGGCCCGGAAGCTCTCATGAACTTCCGGGCCTTGTTTCCCTGGGCTCTTTATTCTTAGGGTCCGTGCGGCAGATTGTACATGACCGTGCCGTCCGGCTTCTTCACGCTCACATCGAAGCCACCCTTGCGGCCGTCCTTCAAGGGATGGATGGTCAGTTCAACCTTCTCGCCGCTGCTGAGGGTGTGCTTGTCCCAGCCCACCCGGGCCAGGTAGTTGGGGCTCATGCCCTCGATGCCGTACTCATCGACCCCGCCGCTGCCGTTGGGAACGTCGAACACGATCCAGGTATGCGGGTTGGTCCACTGGAACTCCTTGATGGTGCCCTCGAGGACCACCGACTTCCTCATGTCGAACATGGCCGTGGAATGGTGCGCACCGGCACTGCCCGCGGCGACCAGGGCCGCCATCGCGGCCGTCACCATCGCGCTCAGGCGAAAAATGCTCATGACGATCTCCTGAAAAATCCGCTTAATTGACCTTCTCGCCCGGGCGGCCTTCCGCATCCGCACTGTCGCGGTTGTTCTGCTCACACTCGTACTCGCGCAGATCGTCCTTCACCCGCTTGTAACTGTGGATTACCGTCCAGGGTTCCGCGAGCACCTTCGGATCGGTGATGGTCTGCTTGATTTCCATGAATTCGGGGCTGACGCGCCGGATCCGTTCCACGATGTGCATCTGGTCGCTGTGTCCGATGCCGGGGGCGAGCTGGCTCCAGGGCACGAACCCCACGGTATCCACCACCAGCGTATCCCCCTCCCAGTGCCCGATGGAATGTCCATTGAACAGCGGATCCGGATCCTTCGGGTGCGGCCGGCCATCGGTGAAGACATGCCGCAGCTGCATGTACGCCTCGACCGCGATCGCGACCTTGCCGGGGCTGTAGAGGAATTCTATGGGATAGGGTTGCGTCATCATCTCGGGCATGCCCGGCGGCAGGCAATTGGCCTGGTCCGGCTGCAGATCCTTGCCCGACTCCTGCGCCTTGCGGTAGGCATCGAGTTTGGCCTGCGCCGCGGGCGTCAGCTTGGGAGGCGCCGGCCGCGCAGCCGCCAGCCCTCCACCGCCCTGCCAGTTCAGCTCCCAGATGCCCTGCCAGTCCGGCAGTTTGGCGATCGACGCCCAGGTATCACCCTGGGGTCCCTGGGGTGCGCCGGTTGCGACTGCGGGAGCGAGCGGCGCCGGCGGATCCGCCTGCGCAGGCAGGGCGAAGGCCAGCGCGCCTGTCACGAGCAGGGCCACGCCCGCCACCGTTCCGGATCTCTTGTTCATCCACAGTCCTTTGGTTCGCCGCAGCCGCCGGTTGATTATTCAAACCGGCGCGCTCCTGTGATTCTGCGATATCCGCTTGGGCGGCGCCACAGTCGGCAGGCAAATTGGCCGTTCCGGACGTGCACAACGGCCACCCTTGCGTAAGTCAGTGATTGCTCATGGCATAGCGGATCGCCAGCTGCACGCCGCTGGCGGTGGCAAAGGGGGGCTCTCCGGCAATGAGGGCGCGGTTGGCCTGGAAGTCACGTGCGCGGATCCCTTCCAGCGTGAATCGCCAGTGGGCATTGGGCTCGTACCGGTAGGCCAGGGTCAGCGCATGGCCGGTCTGGTCGCCCTCGCCGAAGGCCTGCTCCGCGCTGACCTTGAAATCGTCGTACCGGGCGCTCACGGTATGCGCGCCGAAGCGCCTGGAGACGAGGACGTAGCGGGTGACGAAGTCCCAGCCCAGCAGTCCGACCTCATCCGGCGCCACATAGGTCGCCCCTGCCATCCATTGCACGATCGCGGTCCAGCCGCTGTCGCTCTCGGCGCGCACCCCCGCCGTGTCGAACCGCGTTTCCCAGGCGTAGGCATCCAGGGCCTCATCCTCGGCCGCGGGATCGGCGTGGTTGTCGTAGTGCAGGCCGAGCACCGTGATGCGGTCCAGGTAGTGCACTTCCAGGCCCGCGTAGGTCCCCGCGCGATGGTCGGCCTCGAAGTACTCGCGGTTGGCGCCCGTCACTCCGCCCGGACGGCCCACGCGGCCGAACAGCGACCCCTGCCAGTCGCTGATCATGAAGCCGTTGTCGATGAGCGAATCGCCGGCGCCCTCGTTCCAGCCGTATACGCCCAGCACCGCGCTGCCGTCGAAATCATGGCCGGAATGCGTGCCCAGCCATTCGAGCTTGAGTTCGGCGCCGAGGGTGCGCAGTTCCTGCGCCACCCAGGTGTCCATCGCGGACGAGGACAGGGTATACGCAGGTTCCCAGCCGGCGGCCCGATTCTCGAGCGACAGCGGCGCGTAGAAGGCGCCGACCTTGACCCGCGCGCGGAAGTCGCCGACGGGATAGGGATGCAGCTGCAGGTACGCTTCGGTCAGGTCGACCGGATTCCGGTCATGCTGGCCCCAGGCCGAGGCGTCGAGTTTGAGCGTCAGCAGGTCGCCGAGGTCCTGGGACAGCGCGAAGCGCGCGCGGCCCAGTTGCACGCCGTCGCGGTCCGCGCCGTAACGCAGTACGCCCAGACCGCCATCGGCATACGCGTCGGGCGCATCCGATGCCACCAGCCGCAGGTCCAGCGAAGCATCCCAGGCGGTGGCCCGCACCGCCGGGCCGATGCCGATGGCGCCCAGCGCCAACGCGAGCACCGCGACCCTGGGCAAGCAGCGGCGCGCGCTCATCAATAGGCATCCCAGGAGTGCGGCCGCGTCGAGAGTTCCGCCGGGCGCAGGCCGCGCGCGGCGTGCAGCTCTGCCACCGCGTGCTCGGCGCCGTCCACGACGATCTCGCGCTGCAGGGTCTGACCGGGTGCCGTCAGCCGCGGACTCCAGACCTCGACGCGGTAGCGGCCGCGGGCCACGTCCGGCTGCGACCAGCTGCCGTCGGCTCCGGTGCGGCCATAGTAGGGCGCATCCGTCACCAGGATGTAGGCCAGCATGGCGTCGTGGATGTTGCAGCCCAGGGTCACGAGGCCCGCCCGGTCGAAGTGCTCCGGCGGATAGGGCTTGCCCCGGTACAGCGGCAGTTTGAAAGGATGGGTGGCCGAGAACGAGTAGACCTCGTGACCCGTGCGGTCGGTGTTCGGAAAGCTCACCGTCGAGCCCACCGGGATGACCAGCACGTCCGGCGTGAAGGCCAGATTGACCTGGTCCATGACGGCCTGCACGGGAGCGGCCGGCGGGACGGCCGCAGCGAGCGGGTGCACGGTCACCACGGCGCCCGGCAGGGGTCTGCCATTCGCCTGCGTGACGCGGACCTGCAGGTCCGCCGCGCACACGGCACCGCACAGCATCGCGCACAGCAGCAAACCCGCAGCCCGTGCTGCCGGTGCGCCGGGCACCCGCGATGCAGTCGATCCGGTCGGCATGGGCATTATCCGCGTGCGTCGATTCTCAATACTGGCGCCCAAAGCTCGCACGTCGTGAGTGCCCCGGACTAGCATCCAGCACTCATATTTGAATGGGCAGCATGGACAGTTTCCGCAACCGGCTCCTGGCGCTGATCATCGGTTTGGTCGTCGCCCTGCAGAGTGTGACGCTTGTCGCAGTTCTGGCGAACACGGACCATGAGGTGCGGGTGCGCGCCGACGAGCGGCTGCGCTCCGGCTCGCAGGTGGTGCAGCAGTTCATGCGCTACCGCGCCGACCAGCTGAGCAGCACCGTCGCGGTCCTGGCCCGGGATGCGGGATTCCGCGAGGCGGTGGCCGGCGGGGATGCCGAAACCATGCTGTCGGCGGCGACCAACCACGCGGCACGCATCGGCGCCGATCTCGTGGTGCTGATGAACACCGACGGCCGGCCCATCACCGCCAACTCCCCCTACGTCGGTGCGCATGCCGCGGCCGTTGCGAAAATGCTCGGCGCCGCCAATGGCGACCGCGAAGACGCACACCTGGTGGTGATGGACGACCACCTCTACCAGTTCTTCGTGGCCCCGGTACGCGCCCCGGAGATCATCGGCTGGGTGGCCATGGGTTTCGCGGTGGATGACGCGCTGGCCGCGAAGGTCCGGGATCTGGTGCCCAGGGATGACCAGGTGAGCGTGCTCGCCGGCGACGGTTCGCGCCTGAGCCTCGTGGCCTCGACCCTGGCGTCGACGACGCGCCCGGCGCTCGCCGCCCGCCATGACCTGTCCCGGGACGCGGCGGGTTCGCAGACCCTCTCGCTCGCGGGACAGGATTACCTGACCTACGTCGCGCGCCTCGGTGAGGGTGACGAACCGGCGGTGCTGGTGCTGCAGGAGCCGATGGCCATGGTCCTGGCGCCGTACCGCTCGCAGCGCAACGCGCTGCTGGCGATCGGGGGGCTCGCGCTGGGCGGGGCGCTGGCCGTGTCGCTGCTCCTGAGCCGCAGCGCCACCCGGCCCATCGGCGAGCTGGTGCGCGCCGCGCGGCGCATCCAGACCGGCGCCTACGACAAGGACGTCGACGTGCGCGGTGGCCACGAATTCCGCAGTCTCGCGGCGACCTTCAACGCCATGCAGGCGAACATCGCCGAACGCGAGGCGCGCATCAGCCACGACGCCCGGCACGATGCGCTCACCGGACTGCCCAACCGCGTCTACGTGGAGCGCGCGCTCGAGGAAGCGCTGCGGGCCTCACCGCCGCCGGCGCTCGCCCTGCTGCTGCTCGAGGTGGTCAATCTCGGTGAGATCAACGGCTCGCTGGGACATCACGTCGGTGACGAGGCGCTGCGCGAGACCGCCCGCCGGCTGCGCCAGAACTGCGGTGACGGGGACATCACCGCGCGCCTGGGCTCCTCGCAGTTCCTCGTCATCGCGCGCGGCTGTTCCCCCGCCCGGGCGACGCTCCTGGCCGAGCAGCTGGTCGGTTCGCTGCGCGCGGGCTTCAGCCTGCTCGCGGTGAGCCTCGACCTGCACGTGAACGCGGGCGTGTGCTGCGCGCCGGAGCATGCCGCGACCGCCGAGGAGCTGCTGCGGCACGTGCACACCGCGCTCGAGGATGCCGGCGAGGCCCGCGGGCGGATCGCGACCTACCGGCCCGGACGCGAGGAGGAGATCCGCCGGCGGCTGGCACTGGCGGGTGATCTGCGCGGCGGCATCGAGCGCAACGAACTGTGGCTGGCGTTCCAGCCGAAGGTGGATCTCCCGAGTGGCCGGGTGCGCAGCCTCGAGGCCCTGGCCCGCTGGGTCCATCCGCAGCTCGGCGCCATCTCCCCCGGCGAATTCGTGCCCATCGCCGAACAGACCGGCGGCGCGCGCCGGCTGACCAGCTGGGCGCTGGAGGCCACCATCCGGCAGATGGCCGAGTGGCGCCGCGAGGGCATCGACCTGGATGTGGCGGTGAACCTGTCTGCGCCGGACCTGCTCGATCCACAGCTCGGGGATGAGATCCTCGAGGCGCTGCGCCGGCACGGCGTACCCCCGACCCGCCTGGTGCTGGAAATCACCGAGGGCGCCGTGATGCGCGATCCGGCGGCCGCGGTACGCAACATGCAGCTGCTGCGCATCGCCGGGGTGCGGTTCTCGCTGGATGACTTCGGCACCGGGTACTCCTCGCTGTCGCAGCTGAGCCGGTTGCCGCTGGATGAGCTGAAGATCGACCGTTCCTTCATCATCCGCGCCCACGAGCGGCGCGACGATGTGACCATCATCACCTCGACCATCGAGCTCGCGCACAGCATGGGGCTCAAGGTCGTCGCCGAAGGCGTCGAGACCGAGGAGGCCTGGAACCTGCTGCGACGGCTGGGCTGCGACCTGGTCCAGGGCTACCTCGTCAGCCGGCCGCTGGCCCCGGCGGACCTGGTGGCCTTCCTGAGGCAACCCCGGTATGCACAGCCCCCGGAGGATCTCACCAACCGGCAGCTGCGCACCCTGCAGCTGGGGTAGGATGGCGCCGCACGCACCTGCATGACGGACCTGGGGGAACGCCACATGAAGAAACTGATGCTGGGCCTCGCTTCGGCGCTGCTGCTCGCGCTGTCGGCCGGCGCCTGGGCGGGCTATGCCGACGACCGCGCCGAAATCGAGAACCTCTCGAACAAGTACATGGTGGCGGTCGATGCCGGCGACATCGAGACCGTCATGTCCACCTGGGCCGACGATGGCGTGCTCGAATCCGTGTTCGGCGTGGCCCGCGGCAAGGCGGCCATCCGCAAGACCATGTCCGATTTCGGGGGCGCCCGCCACGCCGACATTCCCGAGAATGCCACCTCGCGGCCCCGGACCCGCCACCAGATCATCAATCATGTCATCGATGTCGATGGCAACACCGCGAAGACCGTCGCCTACTGGTTCGCCATGACCAACAACACGCCGCAGCACGACGTGCAGCTGCTGTACTTCGGGCACTACGAGGACACGCTGGTGAAGGTGAACGGCCACTGGCTGTTCAAGACGCGCAAGGTGTTCAACGAATCCATGCCGAACCGCGCGC
The DNA here is from genome assembly GCA_035503515.1 of Steroidobacteraceae bacterium. Lineage (GTDB taxonomy): Bacteria > Pseudomonadota > Gammaproteobacteria > Steroidobacterales > Steroidobacteraceae > DAIDKA01. The sequence continues at coordinate 32,287 of DATJTJ010000138.1, read as the reverse complement.
TGTACTATCCGGGCCTGAAGGAAAAGGATCCGCGCAAGTCCGCAGCGCCGGCCAAGTAGTGGCGCACGAGGCCCAGGTCGCCATCATCGGCGCCGGGCCGGTGGGACTGTGCCTGGCCCTCGATCTTGCCTGGCGCGGGATCCGCGTGATCGTCGTGGAGCAGCGGGCCGCGGGCGCGCCGCCGAGCGTCAAGTGCAACCACATCGCCTCGCGCACCATGGAGGCGTTCCGGCGCCTCGGAATCGTCTCCAGGATCCGGGCCGTGGGACTGCCGGATGAATACCCGAACGATGTCGTGTTCCGCACCCGCGCCACGGGCCATGAACTGACCCGGATCCACATCCCCTGCCGCCGTGACCGCTACACCGACACCCGCGGCCCGGACGGCGCCTGGGCCACCCCCGAACCCGCGCATCGGTGCAACCAGATCTATTTCGAACCCGTCCTGTACGCCCACGCCGCCGCCCAGGAACGCATCACGCTCTTGAACGAATGCCGCGTGGAGGCCGTCGGCCAGGATGAAGCAGGCGCCTGGCTCACCGTCAGCGACCTGCAACAGGGTGCGCAGTTGCGGGTGCACGCCCGCTATGTCGTGGGGTGCGACGGCGGCCGGTCCCTGACCCGCAAGGCGATCGGGGCGAGGCTCAGCGGTGATGAAGTCATCCAGCGCGTGCAATCGAGCTTCATCAGGGCGCCGGACCTCATCGACCGCATCACCAAGCCCGACGCCTGGATGAGCTACCTGTACAACCCGCGGCGTGCCGGCAACCTCGTGGCCATCGATGGCCGTCAGCTGTGGCTGCTGCACAATTACCTGCTGCCCGGCGAGCCGGACTTCGAGAGCGTGGACCGCGATGCCTGCATCCGGTTGCTGCTCGGTGTCGACGGCGCCTTCCCGTACGAACTGCTCGCGAAGGAGGACTGGGTGGGGCGCCGGCTGGTGGTCGACAAGCTGCGGGCAGGGCGCATTTTCATCTGCGGCGATGCGGCCCATCTGTGGGTGCCCTACGCGGGCTACGGCATGAACGCGGGCATTGCCGATGCATTCGACCTGTCGTGGCAGCTCGCCGCGACGCTGCACGGCTGGGGCGGCGCGCGCCTGCTGGATGGCTACGAGACCGAGCGGCTGCCGATCACCGCGCAGGTGTCGAACTTCGCCATGCGGCATGCGATGGGCGCCATCGCCGAGCGCACCGGGGTGCCGCCCGAGCTCGAGGACGCGACGCCCGCGGGGTCGGCGGCCCGGCACGCCGTCGGGGCGGCGGCCTATGCGCTGCACGTGCAGCAGTTCGCCTGCGCGGGACTCAACTTCGGATACTTCTATCCCGATTCACACCTGATCCTGTACGACGGGGAAGCGCAGCCGCCCTACACCATGCACGATTACACACCGTCGACGGTTCCGGGCTGTCGCCTGCCGCATCTGTGGCTGGCCGGACATCGATCGCTGTATGACGAGCTGGGACCGGACTACACCCTGCTGAGACTGGATCAGTCGGTGGCCGTGGAGCCGCTGCTCGCCGCCGCCGCGCAGCGCGGGGTGCCACTGAAACTGCTGGACCTGCCGGCGCAGGCCATGCCCGATCACGACCGGCATGCCCTCATCCTGTGCCGGCCGGACCAGCACATCGCCTGGCGCGCCCGATGCGGTCCTGGCGATCCGCAGCGGATCATCGGGACCATCGCCGGGCACGCCTGAGCAACGTCTACTTCATCGTCACGTCACGCGCCTTGTCCGACAGACCCTGCTCCCAGGTGCTCCAGCCGGAGTTCATGCCGTAGGGGCTGCGCTGCAGGACCGCCTGGATGCGGTGGATCTTGCCGCCCTGCACCTTGAACAGTTCGGCGATCTCCCAGGTCCAGGGCTGCACCGGACCTGCGACGACCTGGCGGCCATCGGGCGTGGTGAAGTGGCGGGTATCGCCACCCTCGTGGTCGAAGAAGCCGAACGCGAACACGATGCCGCGCTCCTCGTCCACCGCCACGTAGCGCCGGTCGCGGATGCGACTGACGAAGTGCAGCAGGCCGGACTTGAACTGCTCCATGCAGCTCCACTGCGCGGAATAATTGGTCGCGGTCTTCGGATCAGGGCGGGTCTGTCCGGCCGGCGTCGGCACGTTGGTCGACTGTCCGCCGTTCTCGATGCGGTTGCAGTCGTCGGCGAAGGGATAGTCGCCCTTGCCGTCGTTCTGCTGCATGCCGGTGAAGTACTTGTCGGCCGTTGCGATCATCGAGGCGCGCGAGGCGCGCTCGCCGGCCGGCACGGTCGCGAGATAGATCGGATCGACCTTCATGGCATCGACCTTCTGCGCGGCCTTCTCGTCGCGCACGGTGATCTCTTCGATCTCGCTGACCTTGCCCTCCCTGACCTTCAGGCGCAGCGCCATCAGCACGGGCGTCCCCTTGGTCGGATCGCGGTTGTCCTCCTCGATGGTGCCGAAGAAGGCGACCTGGCCGGCCGGCACATCCGTCACGAACAGCCGATAGTGGCCCTTGGCGTGCATGGTGCGCCACAGGCCATCGCCGATCCGCAGGTGCTGGCCGTCCTCGGTGTAGCGCACGTTCGGCGCCATCGGCAGCTTCTTCGGGTCGTGCGCCAGCAGGGCATCGAAATAGCGGTCGACGAATCCCTCCAGGCAGGCGCGGTCGCAGCTCCCGGCCGCGCGCGCCTGCATCGATCCGGCCAGCAGCAGTGTGCCGGCCACGCAGGCGAGGCCCGTTATCTTTGCGTTCATGGATCCCCCTCAGTTGCGAAAATTGATTTCTATTTTTACGCCGTTCGGATCGAACACGAACAGCTGCCGCATGCCCGACCTCGATGCGAGGTTACGCGCCGGCGTGACGCCGTGGCGTTCCAGACGCGCGATGACGCCCGCGAAATCCTCGGCATTGAATGCGACATGATCGAACGCCCCGGTGCTCGCGGCCGGCGCGGTCACGGGAATGTCCTTGCCGTTCGAATGCGCAGTGTAGGTGTTCCACTCGGCGATGTGGATCACGGGTGTCGTGCCGATGTACATCCAGTAGCCCGGGAATCCGAGCAGCGGCCGGAAGCCCTCCGTCATCCCCAGGGCATCGCGGTAGAAGTCGCGCGTCGCGTCGAGGTCCGAGGTGAGCACCAGGTAGTGCTCCATGCCCGTCAGTGCCACGCCCCGCTCCTTTATGGATTCGGGGCGGAACCCGACCCGGGTGGCGGACCGCCGGACTGGCGCATCACGGTGCCGTCGGCGAGCGTGACGCTCAGGAAGCTGCCGCCGTGTTCGGCCCCCTTGAGGGGATGGATCAGCACGCTCACCTTGTCGCCCGGATTGAGCGTGTGCTTGGACCAGCCGCGGCGGGCGAGGTAGTTGGGGCTCATGCCCTCGATGCCCCACTGCTGCGGCTTGCCGTCGGCGCCGGGCACGTCGATCCAGATCCAGCTATGAGGGTTGGTCCACTGGAAATCACGGATCGTCCCCTGCAGCGTCACCGTCCTCGACAGATCGAACATGGCATAGGAGTGATGGGCCAGCGTCACCGCCGGCAGCGCCGGGAGCATGAGCCACAGCGCGCAGGTCGCGATCCGTGCACAGGATTTCATGTGTGCCGCCAGCGTTCAGTGGTTGAGGATGATGCCGGCCTTGCCCTTGTCGGTGGCGAGGTTGCGGTTGTTCTGTTCGCAGATGTACTCGGCGATGTCCCAGTCGCGATGGCGCTTGAGCACCTTGGTGCTGGTGAAGGGCCTGGTGAGCGCCTTGGGATCATCGATCGTGGTCACCACTTCCATGGTGTCCGGGGCGCTGAGGCGGAAGCGCTCGACGATGTGCATCCTGTCGCTGTGCCGGTAGCCCTGGCTGGGACCGAGCGCCGTGTCGGGCGTGAACCCGACCGAATCCGCGACCAGCGTGTCCCCCTCCCAATGGCCGATCGAATGGCCGTTGTAGGTGAGATCCGGGTCATCCGGATGCTTGCGGCCATCCATGAAGATGCGCCGCGTCTGGCTGTAGGCCTCGATGATGATCGTGACCTTGCCGGGCGTGAACAGCAGTTCGATCGGGTAGGGCTGGTTCATGATGGCCGGCATCCCCGGCGGCACGCAGTTCGCCTGCGGCGTCTCCTGGTCCTCGCCCTGGGCCTGGGCCGCCTTGAAGTCCGCCAGCTTCCGCGCGTACTCCGGGGTGAGGGAGGGCAGTTCCGGGGCCACCGGTCCGGGCCGCGTCCGCACGCCCATGGTGACTTCCCAGACTCCGCTCAGATCGGGTTTCGTTTCCGGCGTCGATTGCGCGCGGGCACTGCCGATGAGCGCGCCCGCGACGAGAACCGATGCGACCGCAAGGCAGCCGATGCGCCTGACAGGCTTTGTGAACACTGGACCCCCCATGCCGGCGGGTCAGTGTAGCGCGGTCAGACGAAACCGATCCAGCGACCCAGCCCGACGATGACGACCCAGATGGTCAGGGAAATGCCGCCGGCCAGCTTTGCGGCCAGCGGCGGAGTCGAAGGAGCCTGGTCCCACTTGGTGACCGAGCGGAAGGCGCCCAGGTGGAAGATCGCCATGTTGATGGCGGCCAGCAGCAACATGCCCATCTTGGCGTCGAACTGCCAGATGCCCGTATAGCGCACCGCCGAGGAGCTGAACAGCAGGCTGCCGGTGATGAATGCACAGACAAAGGCGGTCCACGTCCACGGCAGCACCTCGTCCGTCAGCTCCTTGACCGACCGATGCCGCGAGGCGATGTTCAACAGCCGCAGGTCGACGACCATGATCGAGCCCACGACCAGCACCAGGGACAGGACATGGATGGACTCGATGGTCGGAAACAGCCAGGTCGATTCGCGGACGGCCGTACCCCAGGGAGTAGCCTCCACCGTCTGAAAGAAGTGCTTCATCATTACTCAGCCGTGCTCGACGTAGGCGATCCAGCGACCCGCGGCGACGATCCCCACCCAGATGATCAGCGATACCGATCCCAGAAGGATGGCTGCCGCGCGGTGCCGTTCCCAGAAGCTCTTCTCGCGTCGCAGCTGGGTCTGGAAGATGAGGGTGAGCGTCAGGGCGCAGGCGAGCAGCCCCATCTTGATCCAGAACATGTCGCTCTGCAGTTCGCGGCCCGGTTCGCCGATGATCAGGATGGTTCCCGAACAGGCCAGCACCACCAGCGCGGTCCATACCCAGGGCAGGAAGCGGGCACCCATTTCGTGCAGGCTCTGGCGGCGGCCGGCCACGCCCACCAGGCGCAGGTCCAGCATGGCCATGGACGTCATCACAATGGCGATCGAGACGATGTGCACCGTCTGTACCGTCGGAATCACCCAGAACGCATCCTGGATGTGCTCGCTCAAGGACGTGGACGACAGCCACGCGCAGAATTGCCGTATCACCCGTTACCCCCTAAGAACCTTTGTCTATGGTGCGCCTGCAGGCGTCGATAGTCAGCTAAATCACTGTTTCTAATTGCGTTATTTAACGTTAACAAATCGTGCTAGCATCGCCGGCCGCGCAGGATAGTCCCCACAACATGTCCGACCCCGAATCATTGCCGGTGCTCGCCCACCGGATTCGCGCGTCCGGCGCCCTGGGCCGTTCACAGCTCATCCAGAAGCTGTTTGATTTCCTTATCGAATGCTCGGCCACGGGCCGGGCACCCAAGGAGACCGAAGTCGCCATCGAGGTATTCGGCAAGGACACGGGCTTCGACGTGGCTTCGGACGCTATGGTTCGGGTTTACGTCCACAAGCTGCGCCGCAAGCTTGAAGAATACTACTCGGGGCCCGGTCGCAGCGACCCCTTCCAGCTGACGATCCCCAAGGGCGCCTACCGGTTCGTGGTCCAGGGGCGGGATGCGGAACCCGCCCCGGTGGCCGAGGAAGTTCCTGCCGAAGCGCCGGCGGAACCGGCCGGGATCCGTACCCGGCGTCGCTGGCTGCTGCCCGCCCTGGTGGCGTCGATCGTGATGAACCTGATGCTGGCAGGCGGACTGTACTGGCATGCGCATCGGTCCGCCCCGCCGAGCCCGGTGCGCGCCAGTTCCATCTGGTCGCGCATGCTCGATTCGGGGCGCCCCCTGTGGATCGTGCTGGGCGATTACTACATATTTGCCGAAACGGACAAGAACATGGAGGTGCAGCGCCTGGTGCGCGAGTTCTCCATCAACTCGGCGAACGACCTCGACCAGTACCTGAAGCTGCATCCGGAATACTCGGACCGCTACCAGGACATGCAGCTGAACTACCTGCCGACCTCGGCGGCGTATGCCCTGAAGGACCTGCTGCCGCTGCTGGCCGATGCCAGTAGCCGCACCCGCGTGGTGATGGCCTCGGACCTGACCCCCGAGATGCTCAAGTCCTCCGATGTCATCTACATCGGGTACCTGAGCGGCATGGGCATGCTCAGCGACCTGGTGTTCGCCGGTTCGCGCTTCCAGATCGGTGATTCCTTCGATGTGCTGGTCGATCGCAGTTCCGGCAAGCAGTACATCAGCCAGGCCGCGATGCCGGTGCCCGGCGAGCAGACCTATCACGACATCGGCTACTTCGCGACCTTCGCCGGCCCGGCGGGCAACCAGATCATGATCGTCGCGGGCACCCGCGATGTGGCCGTGCGGCGCATGGCCGAGACGGTCACCCACACCGACACCCTGCAGCAGCTGCTCACGCGCAGCGCCAACCCGCGTTCCTTCGAGGCGCTCTACGACGTGTTCGCCATGGACGGCACGGATCTCAACGGCACGCTGCTGCTCACCGGCAAGATCGACACCAAGCGCATCTGGACGGACCAGAACGCGGCGCCGGCCGGAACCGCCGACCATCCGCCGCCCGATACGCAACCCACTGCGCGCGTTCCCTGAACCCGAGGCTCCATGAATCCACCGGAACAGGCCCCCGCCGGCCGCCCCCGCAAGCCGCGCTACGGCGCCGTCGTACACAGCGTGCGCCAGCTCACGCCCCGCATGCGCCGCATCGTGTTCGGCGGGCCGGAACTCGAAGGCTTCCGGTGGAACGGCCCGGCGGCGCACATCAAGCTCATCCTGGGCGCGGACTCGCCCGATGGCGTGCGGGCGCCCTCGCGGACCTACACGCCGCGGCACTTCGATGCCGCGCGACGCGAGCTCACCGTCGACTTCGTGCTGCACGGTGAGGGGCCCGCCTCGACCTGGGCCGCGCAGGCGAGCGTCGGACAACCGATGCTGATCGCAGGACCGGGCCGCTGCTATGAGCTTGATCCGGCGGCGCAGTGGCTGCTCCTCGCCGGGGACGAGTCGGCGATCCCGGCCATCGCCACCATCCTGGAAATCGCGCCCGCCACGCTCCCCACGCGGGTGCTGATCGAAGTCGACGACGCCGCGGACGAATTCGCGCTGACCCCGCCGCGGCCGAACGTGGATCTGCGCTGGCTGCACCGCGCGCAGCCACTCGCTGACGATGCCGCCTCCACGGGCGCGGCCGCGGGCGCGGAACTGTTCGCCGCGGTTGCAGCCTTCCGGCCCCCCGCCGGCCACGGCGCGATCTACGTCGCCTGCGAGGCCGAGGCCATGCGCCGCATCCGCCGCCAGCTGCTGCTGGAGCGCGGAGTGCCGCGCGAATGGCTGACCACCCGGGGTTACTGGAAGCAGGGCTCGACCGATCACCCGGACCGGGACTACGGCGAAGACGTGGGCTGAAACCCGCTACGGCGCGCAGCGCAGCGCCGCCCCACCCGTGAGGAAGATCCGCGGTCCCGCCGGCGGCCCGAGCTCGCCGTGCAGGCTCTGCAGGTAGTGATCGAGGGCCTCGGTATCCAGCGGCCCCACGGTCTGCACCGGCACGTGGGCAAAGCCGTGGAAGTCATCCCCGCCGCCGACCAGGAAGTCATTGACGGCGACGCGGTACAGCTGCGCGGGACGGATCGGCCGATGCTGCGCATCGCAGGCCCTGACCACATGCGATCCGCTGGGCCGGGCCGGATCCCACTCGTAGTACAGGCCCGAGGTCTTGAGCACGCGCGGGATGGCCGCGGGATCTTTTGACCACTGTTCCTCGAGCACCGCCAGCAGCTGCGCGCCGCTCATGCGCAGGGCCAGGATGCGGTTGCCGAAGGGATGCAGGGTGAGGATGTCGCCCCAGGTCAGCGTTCCGGCCGGCAGGTCCGCGCGCAGGCCGCCGGGATTCATGAGGGCGACATCGGCCTTCAGCGCCGCGCGCTGGGCATCGGCGACCACATCGCCCAGCGCCGACTCGCCGGCGGCTGACATGCGACGCGTCAGCGGCTGCGCCGCATGCCCCACGACCCGCGCCACCCGCGGTCCGACCGCCGCCTGCGCGGCTGCGACCAGCCGCGCCACGGCCGGGTCGGGATGCAGGCCCTCCGCGGCATCGGCCCAGGCCGGTTCGATGACCGCGGACTTGGCGAGCACGCCGCCGCCGCGCGGATCGAGCGTCAGCGTCAGATCGCCGAAGGCCAGGCCGTAGGAATAGGCCTGGACCACGAGCACCGGCTTGCCGCTGCGATCCGGCCACAGGGCGTTGGTGAAGTTGTGGGTATGGCCCGAGACCACCACGTCTATCGCCGGATCCAGCCGCGCGACGATGCGCTGCAGGGGACCGTGCCAGGAGAAGCCCCCGCGCTCGGGGACGGGCACCACGCCCTGGTGGATCGTGACCACAAGGGTGTGCACGCCGGCGGCGCCGAGCTCGCGCGCGGCGGCGTTGATGGCGGTGGCCTCGTCGGTGAATTCCAGATCGGCCGTGGCCCAGGCGGGGATCAGCGTCGGCGTCTCGCGCAGCACGGCGCCGATGATGCCCACCGGAATGCCATGGATCACCACGACCGTGTAGGGCGGCAGCAGCGTGCGGCCGCTGTGGCGGTCGAGGACGTTGGCGCAGACATAGGGCACGCGGCTGCCGCGCCAGGGATTCTCGAGGAACGGGCCGGCCGCCGCGTTGCCGCCGTTGAGCAGCCGCAGGAGTTCCCGCGGTCCCGCATCGAACTCATGGTTGCCGGGCGTGCCGATGATGTGGCAGGGATCGGGTTGCTCGCGCCATCGGGCGGCGCTGAAGAAATGGGTCGCCGCACCGTAGCGGCACGACTCCTCGGCCAGCAGGTTGAGAAAACCGATCGCGGGCTCGTTCTGCAGCAGGCGCGTGATCGGCGGGCTCGCGCCCAGCAGGTCTCCCGCGTGGATGATGAGCGTGGCTTCGGGATCGCGGGCCCGCCGCGCCAGGAGATAGGCCGCCAGCACCGCCGCGCCGCCGGCCGGACGCCGTGCATCCGGGGCCGCGGGCGTCTGCAGGTTGCCGTGGAAGTCATTGAAGGTGAGCACGTGCAGCGCGACGGGCGCGGCGGTGTGCGCCAGGGCCGCCGCATCTTCCCAGCGGACCGCCCGGGCCGGGGGCGGCCAGGGCACGGCGGGCGCCGCCTGCGGCGCCGGGGCGGCCATCGACGCCGTGGCGACGCAGCACCACAGCAGAATCAATGAGATAAGCATCTTGAACCCATCGGCTGAGAGATTGACCAAAATTAATTGCTCCGGCAACGATCTGACGTACTATTATCGATAATCGATTCCGGCGATTGGATACCTTCCCATGTGGATAGTCGAGGTGGCGCTGAAGCGCCCCTATACCTTCATCGTGCTCGCTTTGCTGCTGCCGCTGCTCGGGGCCATGACGCTGTTCGGAACTCCGCTGCGGGCCGGCATGCCGGTGGACATATTCCCGGATATCGCCATTCCCATCATTGCAGTCAATTTCAATTACACGGGTATGTCGCCGGATGACATTGCCGGCCGGATCACCTCGCAGCTGGAACGGTATGCGACGACGATCGTGAATGACATCGAGCATGTCGAGTCGGAGAGCTACACCGGCATGACGGTCATCAAGCTGTTCTTCCAGCCCGGGGTGAACATCGACCTCGCGATGTCGCAGGTGACCGCCTATGGCCAGACGGCCCTGCGGCAGATGCCCCCCGGCGCCACCCCGCCGCTGGTGCTCAAGTACAGCGCCTCGAGCGTGCCGATCCTGCAGCTGGCGATGTCCAGCGACAAGCTGACCGAGGCCCAGCTGTTCGATTTCGGCAACCAGGTGATCCGCTCCCAGATCGCGACTATCGCCGGTGTCTCCATTCCGTACCCCTTCGGCGGGGCGGTCCGGCAGGTGCAGGTCGACCTGCGCCCCGATGCCCTGCGGGCCCAGGGCCTGACGCCGGTGGATGTGAACAACACCCTCGCCAACCAGGCGCTGATCATTCCCTCGGGCACCGAGAAGATCGGCAGCACCGAGTACAACGTGCGGCTGAACGCGAGCCCGACCACGATCGAGGCACTCAATGACCTGCCGATCCGCAGCCGCGCGGGCTCGGTCACGTACCTGCGCGATGTCGCCTTCGTGCACGACGGCCATACCCCGCAGACCAACGTGGTGCGGGTCAACGGCCGGCGTGCCGTGCTGATGTCGATCCAGAAGACCGGCTCGGCCTCGACCCTCAACATCGTCAATTCGATCCGCGAGCGGATGCCGCGGGTCAACGAGCTGCTGCCCGAGGGTGCCTCGGTCGCCATGACCGGCGATCAGTCGGTGTTCGTGCGTGCGGCCATCCGCGGTGTCGTCACCGAGGCGCTGATCGCCGCGACCCTCACCGCCTTCATGGTGCTGCTGTTCCTGGGCAGCTGGCGCAGCACGCTCATCATCGCGATCTCGATTCCGCTGTCGATCCTGTCCTCCATCATCCTGCTGGGCGCGATGGGCGAGACCATCAACCTCATGACCCTGGGCGGCCTGGCGCTGGCCGTCGGCATCCTGGTGGACGACGCCACGGTGACCATCGAGAACATCAACCGGCACCTCGAGGAAGGCATGGACGTGACGCCGGCCATCCTGGAGGGTTCGCGGCAGATCACGGTGCCCGCGCTGGTGTCGACCCTGTCCATCTGCATCGTGTTCGTGCCGATGTTCCTGCTGACGGGCGTCGCGCGCTATCTGTTCGTGCCGCTGGCGGAGGCCGTCGTGTTCGCGATGCTGACCTCCTACGTGCTATCGCGGACGCTGGTGCCCACGCTGTGCATGTACTGGCTGCGCACGCACGCCCAGGAGCAGGCGGCCGCGGCCGGCTCGACCCCGAACCCGTGGCAGCGCTTCCAGGGCGGCTTCGAGAAGCGGTTCGCCGTGCTGCGCGAGCGGTATCACGGCGTGCTCAGGTCGGCCCTCGACCATGGCCGGCCGTTCATGATCGGCTTCCTCGCGGTGGCCTTCGCCTCGATGATCATCTATCCATTCCTGGGCCGGAACTTCTTCCCCGAGGTCGACGCCGGCCAGATCAAGCTGCACGTGCGCGGACCGACCGGCTTCCGGGTCGAGGACACCGCGGGGCTCATCGACCATGTCGAGGCGGCGCTGCGCGCGGTGATTCCGGCGCGTGAGATCGGCAGCGTGGTCGACAACATCGGCCTGCCGGTGTCGAGCATCAACGTCACCTACAGCACCTCCGGCACGGTCGGCAGCTCCGATGCCGACGTGCTGATTTCGCTGAACCCGGGCCATGGGCGCACCCATGACTACGTGCGCACGCTGCGCCGCGAACTGCCCCGGGAGTTCCCGGGCGTGACCTTCTCGTTCCTGCCGGCGGACATCGTCAGCCAGATCCTGAACTTCGGCGTGCCGGCGCCGATCGACATCCAGATCGTGGGCCCGAGCCCCAGGAACCGCGACGTGGCACGCAGCCTGCTCGCCTCGCTGCGGCACATTCCGGGACTGGTGGACGCGCGCATCCAGGAGCCGGACGATTTGCCCGAACTGCGCGTGAATACCGATCGCAGCCGCGCCATGCAGCTGGGCATCGCCCAGCGCGATGTCGCCAACAACCTGCTGCTGACGCTCTCCGGCAGCAGCCAGATCGCGCCCACGTTCTGGCTCAATCCCGAGAACGGCCTGCAGTACCCGCTGGTGGCGCAGACCCCGCAGTACCGCATGACCACGCTCGACGACCTGCGCAACGTCCCGGTGACCTCGGGCACCAGCCAGCAGATCCTGGGCGGCGTCGCCAGCATCACCCGCGGCGTGACCCCGGCGGTCATCTATCATTACGACAGCCAGAACCTGATCGACATCTACGGTGATGTGCAGGATCGCGACCTGGGCGCCGTGGCGAAGGACATCAACCGGCAGATCGCAGCCCTCGACGGCAAGCTGCCCAAGGCCACGCACATCGTGCTGCGCGGCCAGGTGCAGACCATGATCAGCTCCTATACCGGACTTGCGATCGGCGTGGTGGGCGCCATCCTGCTGGTGTACCTGCTGATCGTGATCAACTTCCAGTCCTGGGCCGACCCCTTCATCATCATCACGGCACTGCCCGCCGCCCTCGCCGGCATCGCCTGGATGCTGTTCATCACCGGCACCACGCTCAGCGTCCCGGCACTGACGGGAGCCATCATGTGCATCGGGGTCGCGACCGCCAACAGCATCCTGGTGGTGAGCTTCGCGCGTGACCGCATGCGCGAGGGCGCGACCGCCCTGCAGGCGGCGCTCGATGCGGGCTTCACGCGCTTCCGGCCGGTGCTGATGACGGCGCTGGCGATGATGATCGGCATGACGCCCATGGCCTTGGGAATGGGCGAAGGCGGCGAGCAGAACGCACCGCTCGGCCGCGCGGTGATCGGCGGACTGCTGCTGGCGACCGTCGCCACGCTGCTGTTCGTCCCGGTCGTATTCGCGGCCGTGCACGGCCGGCGGCGGCCGCCGGAACCGGCGCATGCGCACTCACTTTCACACGGATGAGCTCGACTATGGACGCACCCAACAACCCTCCGCAGCGGATCAACATGAACGGGTTCGCCCGCATCGGCGCCGTCGTCGCCGTGGCGGCCGTGGCGTTCGTGATCTGGAACATCATCTCCGCCCACCGCGCCGCGGCGACCCTCGCCAGCGACACCGAGGAGGCGGCCATCACCACCGTGAACACCACCCACCCGAAGCCCACCGACCCCTCGGGCAGCGAGCTGGTGCTGCCGGGCACGGTGCAGGCCAACATCGATGCGCCCATCTACGCCCGCACCAGCGGGTACCTGAAGCGCTGGCTGGTGGACATCGGGACGCGGGTGAAGGCGGGGCAGCTGCTGGCCGAGATCGACACGCCCGAAGTGCAGCAGCAGCTGAGCCAGGCCGAGGCCGATGTCGCGACGGCGCAGGCCAACGAAAAGATCGCCGCGGTGACCGCCGAACGCTGGCAGTCGCTGCGCAAGACCGACTCGGTGTCCAAGCAGGACGCGGACGAGAAGGCGAGCCTCGCCGAGGCCAGCAAGGCGCAGCTGGATTCTGCGCGCGCCAACCTGCAGCGGCTGCGCGACCTCAACGGCTTCCGGCGCATCGTGGCACCGTTCGACGGCATCATCACCGCGCGCGAAACCGACGTCGGCCGGCTGATCGCCGCCGGCGGCGGCACGGGTCCCGAGCTGTTCCGCATCAGCGATGAGCGGCAGCTGCGCCTGTACGTCCACGTACCGCAGGCGTTCGCGCCGCAGATGGGCCCCGACACCACCGCACAGGTGAGCTTCCCGGATCGTCCGGGGGTGACCTTCACCGCCCGCATGGACTCGACCTCGAACGCCATCGATCCGACCACCAACACCCTGCTGGTGCAGCTGAAGGTCGACAACGCCAGCGGCCAGCTGCTGCCGGGCGCCTACGCCGACGTGCATTTCAAGGTGTCGCCCGACGCGCGGGGACTGTCGCTGCTGCTGCCGGCGAACACCCTGCTGTTCCGCAGCGACGGCATTCATGTCGCGACGGTCGATGCCACCGGGCACGTCGTGCTGAAGCCCATCATCATCGGCCGCGACTACGGCGCGGCCATCGAGGTGGTGCACGGGCTCACCGCGCAGGACACCGTGATCCTGAGTCCCCCGGACTCGCTGATCGATCATGACCGGGTGCGGGTGAATCTGCCGGTCAGGACCGTGGCGGGGACCTGATCGTGAAACGCCTCGTACTCAGTGGCGCGGTCGCGGCGGTGCTCAGTGCCTGCTCGCTGGCGCCCACCTATGTCGCGCCGAAGCTCGACCAGGATGTCGCCGCTTACAAGGAGGCCGGCGACTGGGCCCCCGCCGCGCCCGCCGACGACAGGCCGCGGGCGGACTGGTGGCAGGCCTTCGGGGATGCGAAGCTCGACGAGCTCGAGCAGCAGTTGCGGGCCGCGAATCCCGACCTGCGCGCCGCCTTCGCGCGTTTCGAGCAGGCCCGCGCGCTCGCCGGCCAGGCGCGCTCGGCGCAGTACCCGACGGTGGCTGCGAACGTCACCGCGCTGCGCGGTCGCGAGTCGGACTACGCCGCGCTCGGGGCCGGACGCACCGGCAATGACCTGGTGGCAGAGCTCAGCGTCGCCTGGCAGATCGACCTGTTCGGGCGGCTGCGCAACATGACGGCGGCGGCCAATGCCCGTGCCCAGGCGAGCGCGGCGGACCTGGGCGCCCTGAACCTGTCGCTGCAGGGACAGCTGGCGACCGACTACTTCACGCTGCGCGGCGATGATGCGACGGTGCGGCTGCTCGAGGATTCCGTCACGCAGTTCGATACGGCGTGGGAACAGACCCGCCGCCGCTACGACACCGGCGTATCGGCTGCCACGGACGTCGACCAGGCCGATACGCTGCGGCAGAACGCGCGGGCCCAGCTCGCGGCGACCCGGCTGGACCGGGCCCGCATGGAACACGCGATCGCGGTGCTGCTGGGCGTGCCGCCGTCGGACTTCAGCCTGCCGCCGGCCGCGCTGTCGGCCGAACCTCCCCGGATCCGGGTGAGCCTGCCCTCCTCGCTCCTGGAACGGCGGCCGGACGTGGCCAGCGCCGAGCGCCAGGTGGCCGCGGCCAATGCCGGCATCGGGGTCGCCCGCGCGGCCTGGTTCCCGGTGTTCTCGCTGCAGGCTGCGGCGGCCGGTTTCGAGGGCACCATGGGGGCCAACTGGATCGGCGCGCCGGCGCGGTTCTGGTCCGTCGGCCCCGGCGGGCAGCTGCCCCTGTTCGACGTCGGCGGTCGCGCGGCCGTGAACCGGCAGGCGCGCGCGGCCTACGACGAGTCGGTGGCGACCTATCGCAAGACCGCCCTCACCGCCTACCAGGAAGTCGAGGACAGCCTGGTGTCGGTGCGGCGCCTGGCCGAGGAGCAGGCCGCGGATGCGGCCGCTGCCAAGGCCGCCCAGAGCGCGGCCTACCACGCCGACGAGCGCTACGCCGCGGGCGTCGCCGACTACATCGAAGTGACGACCACCCATACCGCGGCGCTGTCGGCGCAGAGCGCGGAACTGGCGGCCCAGGCGGCCCGTCTGAACGCCGCCGTCGGGCTGGTGCAGGCCCTCGGCGGCGGCTGGACCGCCGACCGCATCGACAGGCCGGCGCCGTGATGGATACCGCGCTCAAACGCGTCTGCATGCGCGACCGCATCCGCGACGTGCTGATCGCGCGGATCCTCGATGGCACGTATCCCGCGGGCCTGCAGCTGAAGGAACTGTCGCTGGCGCGGGAGTTCAACGTCAGCCAGGCGCCGATCCGCGAGGCGCTGCGCGAGCTCGAGGGCACGGGCCTGGTGACCTCCGAGCGTTACCGCGGCACGCGGGTGCGCGGCGCGGACTCGGTGGAAATGCGCGAGTCCTACGAACTGCGGCTGATGATGGAGATCCACGCCATCGAGCGCAGCCTGCCCTTCCCGGCCGAAACCCTCGGCAAGCTGCAGGCGTGCATGACCGGCATGAAGGAGTCCTTCGCCCGCGGCGACTCGGAGCCCTACATCGATTGGGCGCTGGACTTCCATCGCAGCCTGGTGGAGGCCGGCGGCAACGGTACCTTCCTCAAGCTCTGGGACTCGCTGCACTGGGACGTCCGTGGTCGGATCGCCCTGCGGCGCCTGGCGGCGCGCGGCGCGGGCCTCGCGCCCCTGGTTGCGATGCACGAGACGCTCATGAACCGGCTGCGTGCGGGCGCCCCCGCGCCGGCGGTCGCGCAGCTCACGGCCATCCTGCAGACCGTGTCGCAGGCCTTCGAACCCTAGGTCACTGCCCGAGCCGGGTCCAGAAATCGACGAACACCTGCGTGGAAAGCAGGTATCCCAGGATCACGTTCACCAGCACGCCGGTGCTGAACGCGGCGAACGGTCTGACGCCCACCGCGGCGAACTCGCGCACCCGGGTCGTGAGTCCGATGCTCAGGAAGGTGAACGTGAACGCCCAGGTGCGCAGCGACTGCAGCGGCGTCACGAGCGATGGCTGCAGCAGCTTCCGGTAATCCGCGTAGGAGTGGCCCCGCGAGATCAGCGTGATGATCACCGAGGCGGCCAGGAATCCCAGCACGAACTTCGGGAACCGCCGCCAGATCTGGGCCGCGCCGGCGCGCTGCGCATCGGCCGACTGCCACTGCGTCACCGCGACGATGGACAGCACGAAGGCCCACACCCCGATCCAGATGTCCCGCCCGATGACCTTCATCAGCGTGAAGGCGTTCACGGCGGCATCGGTGTTGCCGGCGATACCCGCCACCTTGCCGGCATAGCCGCCGTAGGCCTGGGCGGCAGCAAGCCCCGTGGCATCGGCGAGTTCGGAGGTGCCGATCCAGGCGCCGGCGACCCCCGTGGCGAGACCCAGGCCGCGCGACAGCAGCGGCAGCACGAAGATCAGCACGATGGCCCAGAACACCACCAGCGAGATCGAGACCGAGGCATGCTCCTTGCGGGCGCCGACCGCGCCGCTGATGGCGATCGAGGCCGATACGCCGCAGACGGCGCCGCCGGTGCCGAGCACCGCCGCCAGGCGCCGATCCAGCCCCAGGCGCGTCGCCGTGAAATAGACGACGCCGAAAGTCGCGACCGACACGATGCCCGCCTGCAGCAGCGCCACGGGCCCGGCCCAGGCGATCAGGGTCAGCGGCAGCCCCGTGCCGAGCAGCACGATGCCGGTCTTGATGTACAGCTCGACCCGCAGTCCCGCCTGCGTCCACCCGGGCACCCCCACGGTGTTGGAAACGAGCAGGCCGAGAACCAGCCCCACCAGCGGCGGCTCGAGGCTATAGCGGGAGGCCTGGTCCCACTGGCCGAGGAAGTACAGCAGCACCGACACCAGGTAGACCGCGGCGAAGGTGCCGAGGAACTCACCGACGCGGTAGCCGAGGGAGGCCGTGGCCATGGCGAACACGCCGGCCCACAGCGCGAACAGCGCCAGGAACTGCAGGCCATGCGCCGAGAGCTGCGCGCCGACCTCGGACAGGTGGCTCCATTTCTGCGGCGCCACCGCGATCCACCTGAGGCTGCTCCCCGAGGCGAACAGGGCCACCGCGACCGCGATCAGCCCGACGCCGATGGCGACGGCCAGCCAGTCCTCGCGATTGTTCGGCCCGGTGAGGGGGCCGACGATGGGCAGCGGTACCGGCCCGGTGGTTGCGGCGTTCGACATGACGACTCCCAGTGGCGTCGTCGCAGCCTAACGAAAGGCGGGTTACAAAGCGGTCACGGTGCCATACCGCTTTCGTCTGAGCTTAGGCCCAAAGGACCCAGTATCGTATGGCTCGCCAATGCGTTTCGGATGCGACGTGTCGTCGGCATAGGGTGAGTTTAAGGTTTGAGCGGGCACTACAGAGAGGCTTCATGACGACAAGAATTGGACGGGGATTCATTGCGGCGTGCCTCGTGGGACTCGCCGGCGCTATCCAAGTGGAGGCGGCGTCTGTTCATAACGTCGTCTTGTTCGTTCCGGACGGGCTAAGGGCCGAAGTCGTCTCCGCCCGGACTGCCCCGACCATGGCCGCCATTCGTGATCAGGGGGTGGACTTCCATAATAGCCACTCCCTGTTCCCTACCTTCACCACCGCGAATGCGTCGGCCTTTGCCACGGGCCACTTCCTGGGTGACACGGGTGACTTCAGCAATACGATATATACCGGCTTTCCGGTCAGGGCCGTCGGAGGAAGTGTTACTCCATTCCTCGAAAGCGATCCGGTGTTGCGTGAACTGGATCGTCACTTCGGCGGAAACTATCTCGACGAGGAGTCGCTGCTGGCATACGCGCGCGGGAATCGGATACAAACCGCCGCAATAGGTAAGCTGGGCCCCGCGGCGATTCAGGATCTTGCGGTTGACCCGCAAACCCTCATTGTGGATGACCGGACGGGCCAATCCGACGGTGTCCCACTTTCGGCTTGGAGCTCAGTATTCGGCGGGGCTGGTGTTCCGCTCTTTGCCCCGGCCCGCGGAGCCAACGGTAACGCAGGGGATTACAAGACCCCTGGAACGATGGTAGCCAATATCGAGCAACAGAACTATTTCCGTGACGTTGCCGTCCGTGTCGCACTGTCTCGCTTCAAGAAGTCTGGTCGCCCATTCTTCATGGTGTTCTGGTCGCGCGATCCCGATGGCACGCAGCACAACCAGGGAGATAGCTTCGGAAAGCTCAGGCCCGGAATCAACGGCCCGACCTCTCTGGCAGCGATCCGGAATGCCGACAATGACCTGGCGGCAATCCGAGAGGCCCTCAAGAAGTTGGGCCTGCTCGAGTCCACTGACATCATCGTCGCTGCGGACCATGGCTTCTCCACTATTTCGAAAGAAAGTCGAACGAGTCCCGCTGCCAAGGCGACGTACGCAGATGTCGTTCAAGGGCAGCTGCCACCGGGGTTTTTGGCGATCGACCTATTTGAATCCTTGAGCCGGAGCCATCCTGGCATAAAGCTGTTCGACTCAGTGGATCACAACGCACCACTTGACTGGAGAGCCTCCCAACACCCCAAGCAAGGAAGTGCCCTGATCGGCTTCGACCCTGAAAAGCCCGAAGTTGTCGTGGCGGCTAACGGCGGATCCGACCTGATCTATCTGCCGCAGGTCGATGCACAGTCATGGGCGCCCCTGGTCGTGCAGGCGCTCCTGGCGCAGGACTACACCAGTGGAATTTTCCTCAACGATAAGCTCGGATCCCTTCCGGGGACTCTGCCGCTGAGCAGCATCGGTCTAGAGGGCAACGCGCTCACGCCGACGCCTGCCATGGTTGTGAGCTTTCGATCCTTTTCGACGGGCTGCGAGCAGGTCGAGTTATGTACGGCGGAGGTCGCCGACACGACCCTGCAGCAGGGACAGGGGATGCATGGCAGCTTCAGCCGGGCGGATACCTGGAACTTCATGGCCGGCAGTGGGCCGGATTTTCGCAAAGGGTATGAGGATCCAATGCCGGCCAGTAACGCGGATGTTGCTATGACCATCGCCAAAGTCCTTCATCTGACACTGCATCCAAAGGGACAGCTGCAGGGCCGTGTCCTCGAGGAGGCCCTCGTCAGAGGTAAACCGCAGGCGATCAAGCATCGGACGGTGATTTCCACACCCAGAGACGATGGCCCGCAGACCATACTCAGGCAGGAGTTAGTCGGAGACACCCTATACAACGACGTCGCGGGAACCCCCGGTCGCACCGCAGGACTGGAGACCTCCAGGTGAGGAAGCCCTATTCCGAGGCGCAACGGGATACTGCCGCCTCATTCGAGGGTGGCATGGCCCGATTGTCTGGGGTAGATCCGAATTTCGCCTGTCCGAAACTCCAGCTTTTCGATTTTACTGGGGCTAAGGTGTTCGATATTCATGACCAGGGCACGCAGGCTATTACCGTGCGCGACGATGAGCGTAGACTCGCCCGCCCCAAGGTGGGGAAGGATCTGGGCACAGTAAAAGGGCACCACGCGATCCACCGTGTCCTTCAGGCTTTCTCCCCCGGGCGGCCTTCGTTCAAAAGAACGACGCCACAACCGAACTTGCTCGGCACCGAAGCGGGTGGCCGCTTCCGCCTTGTCGAGCCCCGTCAACTCGCCGTAGTTGCGTTCGTTTAGGGCCGCAGAGGAGTAGATCTTAACGTCTTGTCCAAGCCGTTCCAGAATGATGGACGCACTATCGCGGGCTCTTTTGAGAGCCGAAGTGAAAGCTGCCCCAAAAACAATGCCGGTAGCGGCAAGCCGCGTACCCACCGCCCACGCTTCCCCTTTGCCTCGAGCGGTCAGATCGAGATCCCGCCACCCGGTAAAGATGTTCTGGTGGTTTCCATGACTCTCCCCATGACGCACCAAAACAAGTCTCGCCGGCTCGGGCCACATTATCAGAGGCCGGCGGAGCTTCGACGCTGGTCAGATGCCCGACGCTTGTCGCGCATGCGCGCCAGTTCGTTCGAAAATACGCTTCGATATAGATCCTCCCCGTAGCTCGTCGGCAGAGGATCTCCCTTAAGCACCCGAAACGTCCGGCTGCCATTCTCCAGGCGCTCGGCCCTGAGGAACAAAGCATTCTGCATGTGTTGCCGGCAGAGTCCCTCCGCCAGTCCAAACAAATGAGTCACATAAATTACCTTAAGCCCCCGTTCGATCAGTGCGCGCACGATCTGCTGGGCGATCGCCGAGCCTTCCAGCTCATTCGTGGAGCCGAAGGACTCGTTGAAAAGCACGAGGCTATGTTCTTTCACCCGATCGACGATCCCGCTCATTCGCTGAAGCTCCTCGTCAAGCTTGCCACTGCGCATTGCCGCATCTTCTTCACGCTTGTAGTGCGTAAAAATTCCATGGCATACGTTGGCGCGGAGCGACTCGGAACCCACCGGCATTCCGCATTGCATCATCACCTGAGCCTGCCCGATGCCGCGCAAGAGAGTCGATTTCCCTCCGCGATTCGCACCCGTGATCATCACGAGCGCCTTCCCATCGGCCGCCAAATCATTCGCGATGACCTTCCTTCCCGATTGAAGTGCGAGGGCAACGTCATAAAGCCCTTTCGCCGAGTACGCGCAGTCGGTCGCCGCAAGCGCCTGCGGCAGACACATCTGCTCGCCTTGCTTTGCAAGCTGATCCCGCAGGTTCAGGCAGCCTACGTAGAATGCGAGTTCCGAGCGGAGCATTTTGAAGAAGCTCAGAACGTGCTCCGCCGAATGTGCGAGCGCGGCGGCAGCCTTGGTGATTCCCCGGCCCTTGAGTTCTTCGAGGGCTTTCATGCCCGCCTCATCGCGATCCGCGACCCGATACTCGTAGATCGGTTCCCCCTTCTGGAAGAGCTGTTGGCGCCATTCGCGAAGACGTTCCCACCAGTTAAGGACCGGCGGGGGTTCCCGCAGAATGTAATGCGTACCCTTATTGCCCTCCCCCAACTGCGCGCTGATGACCACCCCGGCTGGAAACCTGAGTCGAGCGAGATGATCCTCGACCTTTTCCAGGTACTGCTCCGCGAGCTCCGTGGAGAGCATCGCCCAAAGCCTCGAGAAACCCTCGGAGGAGAATCCTGATCCTTCCTCCTCTGCGATCCGACGCAACCTGCGAAGGTAGGGAAGAAACACTCGCATTACCTCCAGGGACCTATGGAGCAGTCCGTCCGGGTAATGGCGCAACGTGCTCCAAGGCCATACCTTCTTCTCCGCTTCGACGGCTTCCACGGCGAGCGCATAGGTGCGCCGAATCACATCAGGCACCGCGATGCAATCCCTAACCACCTGCTGCCGATAGCAGATCAGTTCGGGATCTCCCAAGTCGATGAGAATTGCGCGCTGGCATACATCGACAAGAATCTGGTCCTCCTGGGCCATGGCCGCCACTATCACATCCAACTCCAGGTCCTGCCGCAACGACTCCGCGTTTGACGGCAGCGGGAATTTGATGTCCATATCCCGTTCCCGGTACATCAGGTGGGCCTTCATGATGCGATCCGTCTCTTCACATCCTCATACGAAAGTTCGTACTTCGCAGCTATCGCGGCCGCGTAAGCGAGACCATCCGCAGGCATTCTGACGATCTTGAACAATCGCAACGAGGGATTATCCGGTTGGACCGTGCTGACCATACTCACGGTCTTCGCATTGAGAGAGGCCAGTTCTTCCAGGAATGTGACAAATACGCAAATCAGGTCCAAGTCGCTCACGCGCTCCATGATTTGTCGGCCCAAGAACAGCGCGTCCTGCCAGGTGGCGGAACTGAAACTCTCGTTCATGATCAGCAGGCTTCGTGAGGTCGCCTGCTCGAGGATTGCACGGATTCTCACCAAATCGTCCTCGAGCTTGCTGCGCAAGGTCTGCACGTCCTCCTGGCGTTCGAAATGCGTAAAAATGCGATCCGCCAGGAATAGCCTCGCCCGATGAGCAGCTACCGGGCAGCCTAGGCTTGCCCAATAGTGAAGCTGCCCCAGTGTACGGGCGAAAGTGGTCTTGCCACCCTGGTTTGCGCCTGAAATAACGAGGATGCGCTCAGGTCCCTTGAGACGGGCATCATTGCGCACCAAGCGCGAAGCCGCTTCGGCAAGCTTCGACGCCAGGGCGAGATCGTAAATTTCCTGGCAATCGATCTCCTTTGCATGATCATCGACCGTCGGATAGCACAACGGCAAGCCGGCACTTTTGAGCTTGCGGGCATGCTCCAGGATCGATAGGTAGAATTGAACTTCACGATCGAAGACCTGAATTGTCGAGTCAAGGAATGCACTGTGATCAGCGCGAAATTTCTCCAGGGAGCGAAACACTTCCGGATAAAGAAGCGCGACCCGGTCCAGCACCGCGGCCTCGACGTGGTTCATCTGCGCCCAGTCCGAGAACTCGAAAGTATATTCCTTCGTTGCCCCCTGCTTGAACTTCTCAAATGCTTTCGAGACCTGCTCGCCGTAATCCGGCTCGGGCTCGTAACGACTGACCTCCAAGGAGCCTTCGGCGATTTGTAGCCGATAGCGGACGGCCGACAACGATGATCTGAGTTTGGCAATCTCATCGAGCACGGCGGTGAACGCTTCGGAGCGCGAATACTGGGTCAGATAGTCGCGAAATTCCTGCAAACCGTGGGAATGTGGCTCAGCGAGAGTCAGATCTCGCGCGAGGCAGCCGACCGCGACGCAGTAGCTGTCTACGGCCTCCATGAACCATCGATGCTGCTGTCGTGGGTAGTAGAGCTTCTTGCCTTGCGCCAGCAGTTCGCGCACTCTGCGCATGTTGTCGGCGAATGAGGTCAAGTGCGCGAAGATCGCTCCGGACTCGACGTCTTTCATCACCTCCTGTCGATACTCCAAGGTTGCCACTGAATGCAGGGGCACATAGAAGTAGGGCTTGAGGTTGTACTCCTCCCGCCCTGCGGTAACGGTATCGACGAGCTGATCGAGATTCAGGTCGCTGAAAAACTCAGGTTGCCGCGTGTCGTTGATACTGTGCGGAGAGATGTCCTCATCGTACAAAATGCTCTGGAACCCTCGCACTTCAACTTCGCTCCGCCGCTCGTGACAGGTTGATTGTGCGAGCCCGCTGGGGAACGAGCGGCACGATGTCGCCGGATGACGCAGAATCGTTCTTCTGGCGCTGGGGGATATCTTGCCTCAAGAAGCTGCCACGCTCCGCAAACTCCTGGCCCGCGTAGCGGGCTTTCGGGCCCAGTGCCTCCTCGATCCGTAGCAGGCGATTGTATTTGGCGACCCTTTCACCACGCACCGGCGCCCCGGCCTTGATTTGCCCGGCCGATGTCGCGACGGCAAGGTCGGCAATGAAGTCGCAGTCGGTTTCTCCAGAGCGGTGACTGATGACGACACCATAGCGGCTACGGTTTGCTTCGGCGATGGCTTCCATCGTCTCCGACACCGTGCCGACCTGGTTCAGTTTTACAAGCATTGCATTGGCGAGACCATCGGCGATCCCGGCGCGCAAAATGGCGGCATTGGTGACGAATAGATCATCCCCGACGAGTTGCACCCGATTTCCCAACTCGCATGTGAGGGTCCGCCATCCTTCGGTATCGCTCTCCGCCAGTCCATCTTCGATGGACCACACGGGGTAGTGTTTGAGCCAACTTGCGTAGAATTGAATCATCTGCTCCGTGGTGCGCCGACGCCGCATTGACTTGCGAAAGACATAGCTGCTGCCGTCCAGGAGCTCGCCGGCGGCGACATCTACGCCGATCACGATATCCCTGCCGGCATTCAACCCCGCCTTTTCGATTGCAGCGAGTAACAGGTCCAACGGCTGCGTGTGAGCGGCAGCTAGATCAGGCGCAAAGCCACCCTCATCGCCAATCGAGGTCGCGAGGCCACCGAGTTTTAGGACCGAGCGTAGTGCCCGGTACACTTCCACTCCCATGCGCAGTGCCTCCGAGAAACACGGCGCGCCGATTGGCGCGATCATGAACTCCTGGATGTCCACATTGTTGCCGGCATGAGCTCCTCCGTTTAACAAGTTGAACATGGGCACCGGTAGACGGACTTCACCGTCTACGGCCAGGTATTCGAACAAGGCTCCCTCGAGCGCCATGGCGCGCGTAACGGCAATGGAAACCGCGAGCATCGCATTGGCTCCGAGCCGCCTTCGATCCGGGGTGCCATCCAAAGCAGTCATCCAGGCATCAACTTCCCAAGGACCCTTAAAGTCACGGCCGAGCACTGCCGGGACGATCAGATGGCGGACGTTGTCGACCGCATGCCTGACGCCGCATCCCCCGTAACGGGCCGCATCACCGTCGCGCAGCTCGACGGCCTCTCTTTTTCCTCGCGATCCGCCCGAGGGCGCAGCAGCTCTTGCCACGGCACCGTCATCCAGGCGGATCTCCACCTCCACGGTCGGAAGCCCTCGGGAATCCAGAACCTCCCTCGCCCGCAACTCGATGATCCGTGCCACAACCGTTTCTCCTGCAGTTCATCGGAACTGAAGCCCGCCGAGGTGGTTCACACCTCGGCGGCTCCAAAGGGGCGAAGCACGTCGGCCAGCGCTTAAGGATGCAGCAACGCTAGGCCGACACCGTTTGACTGCTCGTACGAACGGCGACCCGACCCCAACCGTGCGAGATGATCGCCACCGCGGAAGTAATTGCCGCGAGAATGGCCGTGATCAATCCCAGATAACCGCCTAATACTTCGAATCCGTGGGCGCCGGTCCATCCGTTGAGCGCCAGCGCCAAAAGCGTCAGCCATAATCCCAGCAGGAACAGCATCCGCTCGATGCCCGCCTTGAATGAGCCGAACCACACGTAGCAGAAGAAGACCGCCCAGATAAACCAATACCAACCCGCGTAGTGCCCGGACTCCGGCGCCGCTGGAGCCGCCGCGCCGGTGCCGAGGAGGTATTGATGTCCGGACCAGAAAAGTCCCGCACCGCCAAAGAAGATCACGGCATCCAACGTGTGCTCGTTCAGGAACGCGAGAATGCCCATGATCACGAGTACTATCGCCAATGGCAGCAGCATTGCCGTTCCGTGACCGTGCACCGCCTCGAACCAACCGGCACGGGGCATGGATAGCATCCAACTGGTCAGCCCCAGACACATGTATCCGACCGTAGAGGTAATTGTCGATTTATTGTTCATGACAGCTCCCCTGATCTGGTTGAGTGAACGCAAAGGAAGAAACGTCCTGTGCGAACCTTGAGGGGAACGTGAGCCCTTACGATGTGGCATCCAAAGACATGCCGGCATCGACGGACTGGCGCTGCTGGAGCGCCTGCATGAGGCAATTGGGAATCACACTGACTGACCGGAGCCCAGACGAAATGACGCGCCCATATTCTGCACTGCTGCATGCCGCACCCCATCGCGCGAGGGTGCGTGAACTATCACGTCCCACCGCGCGCAAATGTTACGCACGGTAGGAGTCATTAGCTTATGAGGCGATTCGCGGGGGACTCCATCCCCGATTCGTTGGCACGTTTTAGGCTAGGGAAAGCTCAATGATTTGTCAACGTTCCACCGGCTCCTTTTCCAGAACAGACAGGTCCACCGCAGCTGGCCATTTCGAAGCTCTTTGATTTGCCTAGGCTTGGCACTCTCGTGCCCTTTACCCTTCACTACTGCCGAGACCACGCCAGAAAGGCCGCAACATTTGCGCGGCACCGGCAAGAAATTCCTCATCAAGCACCGTGAAGGAGTTCACCCGATCATTTTCGACATCGAGGATGCCGGCAACGACGCCCTCAACGCTCACCGGAAAGAGCGCTTTTGCCCTGGAAGAGATGCGAGTAGTGGCTACTCCAGGATGTTGCGCCACGTCTTGGATCACCTGAGACTGCCCTGACTTGACTGCGTTGCCCCGCAATCCTCTGGATCGCGAAACTATTGGGCGTGCAGGAGGGATCGGGCCTGACCATCCGACGGCAATGATGTAAGTGGACGAAACGTCATCGAGTCCGACCCAGTGATAGCCCCTTGAGTACCGAATTGCCTCAGCGATGGCGCATGCCTTGGACGCTCTGGCCAACGAGCTGCGCAGAATCGCGCCTTCAATGCTATCCAGCAGGACGGATTGAATGAATTGTCGTCCCCGGCCATCGATATCTACCGAATGAAGAAAGCGGCCCGGTTTGTCGCGCTCTCGCATGGCAGACCCCGTCGCAGGGGGTCTGTGCCGGCACATCCCCACCGGAGTAATACTCACGCACGGTAGGAGTCATCAGCGCTTCAGGCGATTCGAGGGGGACTCCATCCCTGTCGAAGAGCCTGCAGCCTATGGAAAAACGTATCGACCGTCAACGTTCGCCGCTGAGCAGCGATATGTCACAGCGGGCCGGAGCAGTTAGCAGTCATCCAAGACGGTACGAAGCCCCGCAACAAACGCTACCGCCCGCTTGGCCGCATCTGTCTCCTCCTCGGAAGTCAGGGCCCGACGAAACCCATCCCGTTTGAGCACGTACCGCTGCATATCCTCCACGAGACGTTCCACGGCAGCGGCATGCCTTCGAATCCTCACTTCGGTTGAGTCATCCTTTCCTACGCGCGCCGCCAGCTTTCGCAGGTGCGGCAAACAGATGAGGGGCGCGGACTGCGCCGGAAAGCGCTTCCATGCATCAAACTCGACAGCTTCCAAGCTCGCTTGGAGCTCACATAGGCTGCAGGTGGGACGGGTCGCTATCAATGCCTCGCTTGATCCGCTTTGCAGCGCTTGCGTCACGTGCCTCAGGAGTGGAGTCAGCGCCACACAAATATCGCGATCGGCCGCCATCGACACGTACAGTCGCAGGTGCTGGGCACATAACCCTCCTGATGCAGCAAGCCGCACCGCCGCATCGGCATGTGTCGCCAAGTCATGTTGATACTGGCAAAGGAACTCGAAAAGTGCATCGCTTATTCGAGTACACAGGACGCACGTATCCATTCGCACCGCTTCACGGGGAAGATCGACTGCAGGGGTGCCAGGGCCGACCCCCCGTGGCTGCAGTGCCGATGCAAACGCTTTGCCTCGCAGCACCGAAAGCCGCGCACGAAGGGGTAAGAGCTCTTGGGGTGATACAGGACAAGCGATGGTGAGTGCCAAAATGCGCTCTGCCATCCCTTCAATGAATGCCCTGCCTTTATCCTCCATCAGAAAGCGTATCAGTTCCTTCTCCAAAGCCGGCAATCCACTCGCTTGAAGAGCCTCCGCTTGGCCTGCAAGCTTCGCCCTAAGACCATCACGCGCCGATATCGAAAATATCCTTGGGACCTTCCCTGACCAGATCTGCACCAAGCGCCGTTGGACAAACTCCGCCACCGTGCGCCGCTCGTCCAACGTCACTGTGTCATGCTTGTTGAGTACGAAAAAAAGCTGACGGTGTGAGCCGTCCAGCAGCCTCACGATCTGCTGCTCTTCATCGCTCAACGGTGCCTCGTAACTGGAGACCAACATGACTGCGTCCGCCTCGGGCAGAAATGTTCGCGTGGTCCTCGTATTCTCGGCGATTGCCGAGCCGAGCCCCGGCGTGTCAACGAAGTAGAATCCAAGCCGCAGGATCTCCG
Organism: Steroidobacteraceae bacterium; assembly: GCA_035503515.1. GTDB lineage: Bacteria > Pseudomonadota > Gammaproteobacteria > Steroidobacterales > Steroidobacteraceae > DAIDKA01. Next base: position 4,622 of record DATJTJ010000138.1, on the reverse strand, counting down.
CCGGCAGAGCGATCTGAGCCATGCGGACCCGGCGGGAATTTCCGGGATTTCCGCGCTCAGTCACGTACTCGGGCAGGGCCTCCAATGGAACCTCGAATCCCGTGCCTTCTGCCTGCGGCAGGATACAGACACCCTCCTTGCTCCCGTATGCGACGCTCGTAATCACGGAGGTGAGGGGTAGGAGCCCTGTGGGCAGTCTATCCATACCCAATATGGCATTCATCAAAGATGTTTTCCCGCGACTGAACCGACCGACCACCAGCAGATTGAAACGATCTTCGGAAAGACGGGCAAATAGGTCCGGCGCATCCTGATTGATGGCACTGCAGTCCTTCGGCGCCAACGCCACGAGCGCGCGCAACACTTCTGCCAGTTCAAACTTCGCAGCTTGGTAGCTTCCCAGATCCATGACTGCCATCTCCGTTCAGCTCATCTTCGCTCCATGTCTACGACCCATCTTCACTTACAATGCCGGCACAAGCTCAACATCCGCGATCACAATGAATGCGCCAGTCGTCTTCGTATCATGGCTATTCCACACAATGCACTCATGAACCAAACTCCTGCGCCCTCCGATGGGTCAGCCTCTTCTCTTCGTAGGAGCGCATTCCGATTCGTAGTACTCATGGCATCCTGAGCTTCTTTGCGGACTTCGCCTATGAGGGTGCCCGAAGCGTCCTCGGCCCCCTATTTGGCTACCCTGGGTGCGACCGCGACGATCATTGGGATCGTAGTCGGGTTCGGCGAACTGCTTGGATACGATCTGCGTCTCGTTTCGGGACGATGGGCCGATGCAACAGGTCGATTTTGGCCGATCATGATCTTCGGGTACGCAGTGCAAATGGCCTCCGTCCCCGCCCTTGCGCTCACCCACACTTGGCTCGCCGCCGCCGCTTTGATTGTTCTTGAGCGCGTTGGCAAGGCGACACGAAACCCACCACGCGATGCAATGCTCGCACATGCCGGTAAGCAGGTGGGCGGCTATGGGTGGGTATTTGGTCTGCACGAAGCGCTTGATCAGTTCGGCGCGCTCTTTGGCCCTCTCGTTGTAGCCGCCGTGTTGGCCCACGGCGGGCACTATCGCGAAGCTTTTGCCGTCCTGGTATTGCCAGCCGCGATCAATCTCAGTCTCGTATTGCTCGCGCGCTTGCTTTACCCGAGACCCCAAGACCTGGAGATCGCCGTATCCGGTGCGCCGGGTACTACCATGCCGAGCACCTACTGGATCTATCTCGTGGGCGCGGCGCTGGTTGCTGCCGGCTTTGCGGACTATCCCTTGATCGCCTACCATTTTACCCGCACTCACATTGTCACCGAACAGTGGATCGCAATATTCTATTCGGTCGCCATGGCCGTCAGTGGCGCAGGCTCTCTGCTCTTTGGTCGCCTGTTTGACCGCTACGGATTTCGTGTCCTCATCGCAGTGACGCTCCTGGCAGCATTGTTCGCCCCATTGGTCTTTTTTTGGCGGCTTTTGGGTCGCGCTGTTCGGAGCCGCGGTATGGGGCTTGGGGATGGGCGTGCACGAGTCGATCATCCCCGCGGCCGTCTCGCCCATGGTTCCCATGCAGCGACGCGCTTCCGCATTTGGTCTTTTCACGGCTGCCTACGGTATCGCATGGTTCCTGGGTAGCGCCCTCATCGGCATCTTGTATGACAGATCCGTTCCAGCGACTGTCGCGTTTTGCGTCATCACCCAGTTGGCGGCAGTGCCGCTGTTTGCATATGTGAAGCGTCGCACAGTCACATAGCAGATTATGGGGATATACGCCGCGGCGTCTCGGCTGCCGTGGAGTCGCCCTCTCTTTCATCGACGATGGCGCGGTCTACCGCCTCGATGGCGCTTTGAATTTCAACGATCGACTCTCCGCTCAATTGTTGACCTGCGACCTTCTGAAAACTGTCGACGAGAGCGCGCCGACGCGCAATTAACTTGTGCCGCAGTTCGGTGAGTTTCTGAACCTCAGTCATCATGACCTCCATGGATAAAATTGCGTAAAATGGAATCAGAGCAGGTACTTAGCGCGGACTCCGGAGCAGTTGCTCACAGATGTCCGCGGCCGGATAGTGAAATGAGATCGGGCCGTCAGCCGAGCCGCTCATGAACTGGCGCACGACGGGCGATGGACTGCTCTGAAGTTCCCTCGGCTTTCCCGAGGCAGCGACCTTGCCGTCCACCAGAATGAAATTCAAATGTGCAAGTGCCTCCACTTCAGGAACGTCGTGGGAGACAACGACTACGGTGATCCCCAACATTTCGTTCATGGTGCGTAGCAGTCGAACGATCACACCGGTGGCTATAGGGTCCAATCCCGTAAATGGTTCATCGCAAAAGAGCATCGAGGGATCCATCACCATGGCTCGCGCCAAGGCAACGCGGCGCGCCATGCCTCCGGAAAGCTCAGAAGGCATCAGCTGTGCGGCTCCGCGCAGTCCGACCGATTGAAGTTTTGTGAGGACCACGAGGCGGATCAGCGACTCGGGTAAATCCGTATGTTCCCTCAGCGAGAAAGCGACATTCTCGAAGACATCAAGGTCGCTAAAGAGCGCGGACTGCTGGAAGAGCATCCCCATGCGCAATCGCAATCGCTCTAGCCGGGCTACTGGGAGTTTCGTAATGTCCTCGCCTTCAACGAGTATGTGTCCGGCATGAGGCCTCAACTGACCGGTAATGAGCTGGAGAAGGGTCGTCTTGCCCGTACCGCTGGGGCCCATTATCGATATGATCGCTCCGCGGGGAACCGCTAAACTGAGGTCGGAAAGGATTGCTCGCCCGCCGACGCTGTAGTGCACATTGTTGAGCTCTACGCAAAGCTCGTCCCCGCCTCCCGGAGTCACCGAATCCTTCTGGGGTCGTCGATAGGCATTCATGGTGGGTCCGCAATCAGATGTTGCGTCTCATTGAGGCGTACAACGCGAACGCCCTGCTCTGTAATTTCGATTTCACTCAGGCCGCAAGGATGCTGCGCGAAGCGCCAATACGCCGACAACGGCAGATCCAGAAGGTGAAGTAGAAGCACGCGGTTACCGCTGTCATGGCCTACGAGAACAACGGTTTTGTCGGCGCTTCGTTCCGATACCCTACGAAGTGCCTCCGCAACTCGAGCCGCCAAATCCTGCAGCGACTCCCCCATTGGAAAGCGCATGTTTTGAGGCGCTCTCTTCCAGAGTTGAAACTCCTTCGGTGAGTGAGTGGCAATCTCCTCGTGCGTGTGCCACTGCCATTCGCCATAATCCAGATCGTTCAGCTCCTCCAGAATCTCGAAAGGCAATGCGCCGCGTTTGGCGATCTCCTGCCCCGTTTGGATGCAGCGCTGAAGAGGACTTGTGTAGACCGCAGAAGGATGCCAATTGGCCTCGATGTACTGCGCGACGGCGCGCGCCTGCCGAAGCCCGTCGTCGGATAAGACGACATCACGCCGTCCGCGGAATCGTTCCGGCATGATGCCTTCGACATGGCCATGCCGTACGAGAAGGATTCTGGTCATACTGATCACCGTCGCGCGACGGGTGTCACCCCACCGCGCGTCATAGAAAAACGTTCGGTAGGAGTCATCAGCTTATTAGGCGGTTCGGGGGGGACTCCATCCCCGGCAAAAATAGGCTACGGGAGCCGTCCACCGGCGTCAACGCTGGCTTTCTCAGCCACCGGTAGGAACCCACGCCTCGCAGGCATCAGCCAAAGTCAAACGAGCGAATCAATCGCCGCGGCGACGTGCTTCGCGTGGGTCAGTCCCACGATTCGGCTTCTGCCCCGAGCCAGGGACGCGAGTATCAATGCGCGGTGGGCGTGAGACTTCGAATTGGGGATAAGGATCTCATGTGCGAGCGGGTATTCGACAGGATAGACAAGTAGACGCATGCCGGCCTTTCTCCCTGTCAATTGCCGTCGGTCGCGTGATTGCCTTGGGCATACGGGTGGTACCCCTGGACTCGAAGCCGCGATTCGAGATTGCGGGGTACGGCGTGCGCGCTGACCGCGCTACGAACATGCTGGCTGCGGGAGAATGGCTTGCCGCGAATCGACGCATAAGACACCCGTCGCGCGGCGGACAACCCACCGCGCACCCATGAGACGCACGGTAGGAGTCATTAGCTTCGAAGCAGTTATAAGGGGGACTCCATCCCCTGAAAGGAAGAGGCTAATGGAGCTCCGGGTCCGCGTCAACGGCCGCCCCTGCACCGACCAGGTCGCTGCGAATCGGGGGAATTTGACGGGCGACGTGGGAGTCGCTAGCCTCATTGAACGTTTTGCGATCGGGGATGGAGTCCCCCGCGAACCGCCGTAAGCTGATGACTCCTACCGTGTTGCTGTCTTGGCGCACACGGTGGGATGCACCCGCCGTGTGGGGGTGCATGAATGCCTCATCACAGAACCCTTCGCATCGATGTCGATGTAATTAATCCGGGCGGGCAATGCGCCCGGGTCAATCGCGCTTGCCGTTCGCCGCCACTCGGGAGGCCATGCGGTGAGTGAAGTACGAAGCGTCGGGCCAATCCATGAGGCCGATGCCGAAGGAATCGATGACGCTGCCACTCAAGCACAGCTCGCGAAGTGCCTAAAAGACACGGCAAATATTCCCGGCGTCGATATTGGGGCGTGTGAGGCGCTCGAGCAGAAA
>DATJTJ010000137.1:0-22448 GCA_035503515.1 Steroidobacteraceae bacterium | reverse complement strand
GGCGCCGCGCCGTGCGCTCCAGGATCCTCGCCACGGCGCGGCTGACGGAGTCCTCGAGGCGCAGGCCGGTGCGGCGCTCCCGCGCGTGCCGCACCGCGTCCTTGACCACGGCCGGCAGCTCGTTCATGAGTTCGAGCATCTCCGGCCACTGGTGCCGCAGGTTGTGGACCATCGCCCGGGGACTCACCCGCTCGCGCATCCAGGCCCGCAGCACCGGCCCCGCCGTGCTCCAGACATCCAGGTCCGGGTACAGCTCCCTGCCCAGGCCCTCGACGTTGATCAGGGTCTTCTGCAGCAGCATGAGCTGCGGCTGGATGACCATGTCGAAGCGGCGGGCGATCTCGAACAGCCGCAACAACACGTGCCCATAGGAAATCTCTTTCAACGGCCGATTGAAGATCGGCTCGCACACGGTGCGCACGGCGGATTCCATCTCGGCGATGCGCGTGCCCGGGGGAACCCACCCGGACTCCACGTGCAGGGTCGCGACCCGGCGGTAATCCCGGTCGAGCACCGCCAGGAAGTTGCTCGCCAGGTAGTACTGGTCGCGCAGGTCGAGGGTCCCGATGATCCCGAAGTCGATGGCGGCGTAGCGCGGGTTCGCCGGATCCTCGACCAGCACGAAGATGTTCCCGGGATGCATGTCGGCATGGAAGAAGTTGTGCTTGAAGACCTGCGTGAAGAAGATGCGCACGCCGTTTTCCGCAAGCTTCCTGAAATCCGTGCCCAGCGCGCGCAGCCGCGCCAGGTCGCTGATGACGATGCCGTGGATGCGCTCGGTCACCAGCACGTCCACCCGGCAGTAGTCCCAGTACACCTGCGGGACGTGCAGCAGGCCGGAGCCCTCGAAGTTGCGCTTCAGCTGGGCCGCGTTCGCGGCCTCGCGCATCAGGTCGAGTTCATCGAGCACCGTGCGCTCGTACTCCGCGACGACCTCCAGCGGCCGCACGCGCCGGCTCTCGGGCCAGTACCGGTTGGCCAGCCGTGCCAGGGCGTAGAACAGTTCCAGGTCCTGTTCGATGCGCAAGCGCACGCCCGGCCGCAGCACCTTGACGATGACGTCCTGGCCGCCGGGCAGCGTCGCGGCATGCACCTGCGCGATCGAGGCCGCCGCGAGCGGGGCGTCCTCGAAACGCGTGAACATCTCGGACAGCGGCCGGCCGTAGGAGCGCTCGAGGCTCGCGCGCGCGATGCTGGCCGCAAAGGGCGGCACCCGGTCCTGGAGCTTCGCGAGTTCATCGGCGATGTCCGGCGGCAGCAGGTCCCGGCGCGTCGAGACCGCCTGGCCGAACTTCACGAAAATCGGTCCGAGCTCGATCAGGGCCCTTCGCAGGTTCTCGCCGCGGCCGCCGGCGCGGCGGCGCGCCGCCCAGATGCCCGGTGAGAGCAGCAGCAGCAGGCGCAGCGGACGGTACAGGTGCGTGGCGCGCACCAGCTCATCGAGCCGGTGCTTCAGCAGCACCCGCTGGATGTGCACCAGGCGCACGAAGACATGCAGCCTCACGGTGCGCCGGGGGCGAGCCGCTGCGCGAGCAGGTTCAGGCGGGCCTCGAACCGGTCCACGTCGTCGCGCAGGGCATCGATGCCGTCGAGCAGCTGCCGCCCTTCCGCGCGCGGCACGAGGTCGCGGCGTTCGTGCGCCAGGTACTCGGCGACATTGCGCACGCCGGTGTGCGCGACCTGGCCGCCGAAGGCCGCCGCGGCGCGTGCCAGCCGGCCCAGGTGATGGGCCGGGGCATCGCCGAGCAGCTGCGCCAGTTCCTCCTCCGGATCGGGCCGCAGCAGTGTCAGCAGTTCACTGAACCGCTGGGCCACCTCGGCATCCCCGCTGATGGCGGCGCCCGAGCCGGCGAGGTTTTCCGCACGGCCGCCGGCCAGGGCGAGCAGCGTGAAAGGCCCGGCGCTGAGGCGGGCATCGGCCGCGGCGCCCGGGTCGCGGGCCAGGTGCAGCCGGTCCCCGCTGCTCGAGAGCAGCACCGGGCCGGCGCCGCTCACTTCCACGGCCAAGGTCTTGCCCGCAAGCGTGGCCACCAGGGCCTGCGCGCGCGGCGAGCGGGGCAGGGAGCGGTTCAGGATCCTTTCGATACTCGCCAGCAACATCGATTGCGAAGTCCGTGCCATCACGGCGGTTAAGTGCCGGTGTACATTATTCAATAATCCGCACTTCCCAGGCGAACAACCCGTTGCGCAGCCCCTGTTCACCCGCCCCCGCGGCCCTGCAGCCGTTCGCCGCCGCGCCCGCCGCGGTTCGCGGCATCCGGGTCGGCGTCTCACGGCCCGCGCCGGCGCAGCTGCTGCTGGACTACGAGCTGACGGGAGAGCTTGCGCAGCTGCGCATCCCCGGGCCGGCGGCGGACCCGTCGGACCAGGCCCCCACGGCGCAGCTGTGGCGCCACACCTGCCTGGAGCTGTTCGTCGGCCAGGTGTCCGCCGGGCCCTACCTGGAATTCAATTTCGCGCCCTCGGGACGGTGGGCGGCGTACCGGTTTTCCGGGTACCGTGCGGACATGGCACCGCTCACCGCCATCCGGCCGCCGCGCCTCGAGCTTCGGACCCGGGCCGACCAGCTACTGCTCAGCGCGGACGTGGAACTGCCCGCGCCATTCGGCGCGGCGGGGCTGCGGCTGGGACTCACGGCCATCCTCGAGGATGTCCGCGGCACGCTCAGCCACTGGGCCCTGGTCCATACCGGCGAGCGGCCCGATTTTCACCGGCCCGACAGTTTTGCCTTCGAGATCTGACCCATGCGATTCGGCATCGACCGCTTACTGACTGAACCCGCCTTGCGCCGGCCCCTGGTGGGGCGACGCGTGGCCCTGCTGGCCCACCCCGCCTCGGTCACCCAGCGCCTGACCCACTCGCTGGACGCCCTGGCGGCCTGCAGGGATCTGACCCTGTCGGCGGCGTTCGGCCCGCAGCACGGACTGCGGGGCGACAAGCAGGACAACATGCAGGAGTCGCCGCAGTTCCAGGACCCGGTCCACGGCATCCCGGTGTTCAGTCTCTACGGCACGGTGCGCCGGCCGACGGCGGCGATGATGGACAGTTTCGATGTGCTGCTGGTGGACCTGCAGGACGTGGGGTGCCGGATCTACACGTTCATCACCACGCTGCGCTACGTGCTGGAGGCAGCCGCGGCCCACGGTAAATCGGTGTGGGTGCTCGACCGGCCCAATCCCGCCGGCCGCCCCGTCGAGGGCCTCACCCTACGCCCGGGATGGGAGAGCTTCGTGGGCGCAGGCGCCCTGCCCATGCGCCACGGCCTCACCCTCGGGGAGCTCGCCGGCTGGTTCGTGCGCACCCTGAACCTGGATGTCGATTTCGAAGTGGTACCGATGGAGGACTGGATGCCCGCACAGGCGCCGGGGTATGGCTGGCCCCTGGGCGAGCGCACCTGGGTGAACCCCAGTCCGAACGCGCCCAACCTGTGGATGGCGCGCGCCTATCCGGGCACGGTGATGCTCGAAGGCACGCTCTGGTCCGAGGGCCGCGGCACGACGCGGCCGCTGGAACTGTTCGGCGCCCCGGACCTGCCGGTCACCGAACTGCTCGCGCGCATGCAGCAGCTTGCGCCGCAGTGGCTGCGCGGCTGCCGGCTGCGTCCGTGCTGGTTCGAGCCCACCTTCCACAAGCACGTCGGACAGCTGTGCGCCGGGGTGCAGATCCACGTCGAGGACGGCGCCTACGAGCACGAGCAGTTCAAGCCCTGGCGACTGATGGCACTGGCCTTCAAGGCCGCCCGGCAGCTGCGCCCCGGGGAGCCGCTGTGGCGCGATTTTCCTTACGAATACGAAGTCGGGCGGCTGGCCATCGATCTCATCAATGGCAGCGGGTTGCTGCGGGAGTGGGTCGAGGATCCGGCGGCACAGCCGGCCGACCTGGACACGCTCGCCCTGGCGGACGAGGCCGCCTGGCGCCAGGAACGCAGCGCCTTCCTGCTGTATCCGTAGCAGGGACGTGGCGCTACGCGGGTCTGAACTGGTATGTATGCGCCGGACTGACCGGCAGGACTTCGCTGCGGCCCTTGAGCCTGATTTCCAGTGCGCCCCGAAATGTCCGGTAAACCGTCTCGATGGCCCCGACATTGACGATGGCGCTGCGATGGATCTGCCAGAACATATTGGGGTCGAGCCGTTCCTTGAGCTCCTTGAGACTCGCCGTCAACAGATAAGTCGATTGGTCGGTGACCAGAGCCGTGTACTTTTTGTCCGCGCGCAGATAGCACACCTCGGCGACGGTAATGAGGCGAATTTCATCCTCGTGCGCTACCGAAAGCCACTGCAGGTACGGGCGCGGCGGCACTATCGATGCTCTGAGCTCCGCCACCATGCGCCCGAGATCGACGGGCGGTGTGCTCGTTCGCTGCCGCACGCGTTCGACGGTCATCGCCAGCCGCGCCGTGGACAGTGGTTTGAGGATGTAATCGACAGCACCGTGCTCGAATGCGGCCATTGCGTGCTGATCGAATGCCGTGATGAAGACGATATGGGCGCGGCCGCCGACATGGGCGGCAACGTCGAGTCCGCTCCTCCCCGGCATCCGAACGTCCAAGAAAAGGATGGCTGGGGAATTCAGTTCGAAGGCGCGCACGGCTTCATTGCCGTCGGTCGCCTCCGCCACGATTTCAAGCTGTGGCCAAAGCGAGGCAATAGCCTGACGGATCTCGGCACGCAGCAGCGGCTCGTCCTCGGCGATGATGGCGGTGGGGCCAGCGTTCATGAAGCGGGGTCTCCCGATGCGAACATCGGCGCGCCCGGTCTCACGGCGTGGTTGAGCTTCTGGATTATCGCCTCCAGCTCCCGCTCCGCATCGGGAATGGCGCGAAGATACAGGTCCCGCACCCGGCCGAGATCCTCCAGAAGTATTTCTGGGTCGACCATCGCGCGGGCTGCCGCAAGAGAAGTTTCCGTCAGATGGCGTTCCGACTCGATGCGTCGCAGCTCCGTAAGCCGGACTTCTTCTAGAATTCTTTGCGCCGTACATTTGTTCCGATAGGCGAACATCGCCAGGCCTCCGAACGACAGGACATCAAAGAAGACGAAGATTATCTGTGTATGCTGGATCCTAAGGGGTACGCCGGGCTGGCTTACAGCGGTATAGAGGTGCAACGCATCGCGCAGCAGATATTGTGCGCCAGCCGTGAACAGGCTTGCGATGGTGAGCGCCGCACAATAGCAGCGCAGCGGAGGCGCGCCGCGCCGGACCGCCTGCTCTGCGGCCAATGTCGCCAGCATCACGGACAGCGCCCCGAGATTGCAGATCATCAGGCTGGAATAGAGGAAATTGGTCGGTGCGTGCCGCGCGTTCTGAAGCCACCGCAACAGCCCCACCAGCAGTCCCAGCGTCACCGAGACGAGGCATCCCCGCCAGCTGACGGCATGCAACACCGAGCGCAGCCAGTTGTCCCGATCCGTGATCATCCGGACCGTGCAAGCGGCAAGGATATGGCGGCAACCACGCCCCGGGGCCTGGCGCGGGATAGTTCAATGGAAGCGGACGCTCCATATAGCATTCTCAGGCGCAGTCTGAGGTTAGTAAGGCCAGTGCCGCTGCCCTGCATGGGATCGGCCGACATTCCACGCCCGGAGTCTGCGACGATGAGCACGAGCGTAGAGTCACGCCGGGCTGCGCTGACCGCTATGCAACCGCCGCTGACGGACGGGTTGATGCCGTGCTTCACGGCGTTCTCCACCAGCGTCAGTAGCATCATCGTCGGAACTGGCACGGCCTCCAGCTCCTGCGGCAGCGACATCTCGTACTCCAGGCGTCTGCCCATCCGTATGCGGTGAATCCGCAGATAGGCTTCCACCGAGTGCATCTCTTCAGCCAGGGTCGCGGTTTCCTGACGCATCCTCGGCAGCGCCGCACGCAGGTACCACATCAGGTCGCCGAGCATCGCGGCCGCGGCATGGCGGTCGATTCTCGCGAGCGTTCGTACATTGGCCAAGGTATTGAACAGGAAGTGCGGTTCCAGCTGGGAGCGCAATAATTCCAGGCGCGATCGGCCGACCGCGGCATCGAGCGTGGCATTGTCGATCCTCTCGCGAAGCAAGATCTCGGACGCCCCGCGGACTGAATCCCGATACAGACAGATGATGAGGAGAAGCGTCATGGCCACCATCCTTTGCCCTACGGAGGTGAGCCAGGCAGGATCGCGCGTATCCGTCGACCAGAACTGTGAGACCCATATGGCCATCAGCACGATCGCCGGCATCAGACAGCCCAGGCGCGCGATGGTTTTTCGAGGCGCCGCATTGATCGCAAAGATCATGATGGGCACCGCGGGCAGCATCGAAAGCGTGTTGCGACTTAGCGCAGTTGCCAGGTGACCCAGGGCCCCCAGCAGCGGAAGGCCTAGAATTCTTCGCGCCTGCTGCTGCACACTCCAGAATATAACCAGAATAAGTGCCAACGACATCGCGTAGCCCAATCCGGTGAACCACGCTCGTATGCAGGACAGACGCCGGAGAGGTCCCAGGCCGTCGGAAAATTCCCGGCGCATGCGCAATTCTAACCAAAGGCGCACACCAGCGGCCGCCAGTTCACTGGCACGGGCGGCCGCCGGGGGAGTGCTTGCCCTACTGCGGTTGCGTCGTGGTGTTCAAGTCCACCCGTGTGGCGGCAATGGTGCCCTTGATGACCATCGCGACGGTTTGTCCGTCGGCCTTCATCTGGGTGACGGTGAACGTGCCGGAATAGGCGTTACCGTCGGGTTGAAGCTTGACGTACTGCTTGATGAACGCGGGGCCGACGAATACGTTGTTCACCGGGTCCCACGACAGTCCGATATGATTGAGCTCATAGGTGAGCTTACCCGTCTGCTTCCAGACACCCAGACAGATGCTGCCAGTGTCCGGTGCCCGCATCTCCGAGCTCGTCATCTCGTTTCCATCCGCGTACCAAGTGGTGTTGCCTCCGTCCACCTGCGTGCCGTCGGGAATGCCCGCTGCCGAGTTACCCTCGCTGATGTACCGGAAGTGCCACAACCCGACGATGGCCCGATCGAACCGATAGTCCCACAACAGATTCTCCGCATCGCTTTCGAGGTCCGCATGTATGAAGCGCGGGGCACCGAAGGTTCCCGACTCACGCAGATCTGCCATCTTCTTCGCCGTAGCGGTGAACTGTCCGCATCCGGCGCTTGCGGACTGCATTCCTACGAGCCCCGCCGCCGCCAGCACGAGGCTGATGAACAATACCCTTCCAACGCGCGTCAACGTGAAATTCCTGAACATGGCCGATGATCCCCTGTGTAAGTTGGCACATCATTTGCATTGGCCCGGGCCGGATTGAAAAAGGCACCTGGACCCCAGCAACTGTAGGGACGCCGCCTACCCTGGCCTACGGATTTCCGACGAAGGGGAATTAGGACCGACGAAGGCGCATAGCCGCGGGTTCAGAGCATGCCGCCGGCCAGCGAGCGCTCCTCAGTACTTGCGCCCAAGGTGCACCGCGACGATGCCGCCGCTCAGGTTGTGGAACCGGCAGTCCTCCAGCCCCGCCTCCTGCATCATGCCCTGCAGGGTCTCCTGGTCCGGATGCATGCGGATCGACTCGGCGAGATAGCGGTAGCTCGCCTCGTCCTGCGCCACCAGCCGCCCGAGCCGCGGCAGAATATGGAAAGAGTAGGCGTCGTAGAACGGACGCAGCGCCGCGGCGGGTCGTGAGAACTCCAGCACGAGCAGCTGCCCCCCCGGCTTGAGGACACGGCGCATGGAGCGCAGTGCGGCGGCCTTGTCGGTCACGTTGCGCAGCCCGAAACCGATGGTCACGCAGTGGAACGAGTCATCGGCGAACGGCAGCCGCTCGGCATTGGCCTGCAGGCAGCGCACGTTGGCCACCAGGCCCTCGTCGATCAGGCGGTCGCGGCCGCGGGCCAGCATCGCGGCGTTGATGTCGGTGAGGATCACCAGGCCCCCGGCGCCCACCTGGCGGGCAAGACCCGCGGACAGGTCGCCCGTGCCGCCGGCCACGTCCAGCGCCTGCTGCCCGGGCCGCAGCGCCGTCAGCTCCAGGGTGAACCGCTTCCACAGCCGGTGGGCGCCGCCGGACATCAGGTCGTTCATCAGATCGTAGCGTGCGGCCACGGAATCGAAGACGCCCCGCACGCGCTGCGCCTTCTGCGCCTTCGGCACGCTCTGGAATCCGAAGTCCGTCTCGTCCTGTTGTGTTGTCATCGCGGCCCAGATGTAAAGTCAAGTGTTGGTTCGTCAAGACCCATTGAGAATTCGCATCAGAAAGTATTGCAATCCGCCTGCAGTCATGGGCATGATTCGCCCCGTTTCCCGGGCTTAAGACCGGGGTTGAAAAAATATAACGGGGGTCTTGAATTCCGGGGCCGGGCCTAAACAGCTCGGCCCTTTCTTTCTTTGCCGTTCAGGAATCTCCCGTTGCTGCGGCAACCCGCGCCTGGTAGCGCGCCCAGTTGTGCGCATAGTCGCGTCCCATCTCGTACAGATACTTCCAGGTGTACAGGCCGGTGTCGTGGCCGTCGTCGAACACCAGCCGCACGGCGTACTGCCCCACCGGTTCGACCGCGCGGATGCCGACGCCGGCCTTGCCCGTGACCAGCACTTCCTGTCCGGGACCATGGCCCTTCACTTCGGCGGACGGGGAGTGCACCCGCAGGTATTCGAAGGGCAGCTCGAAGACGCGCCCGTCCTCGAAGGTGACCTGCAGTACCCGCGAAGTGGTGCGCAGGCGCAGTTCGGTGGCGGTGGGTGCATTCATGGGCCGATTGTCTCACGCTGGCGCGCGGCGCTCGCGGCCACGAAGGCGGGCACCTCGGCCGCATCCAGCGGCCGACTGATGTACTCGCCCTGGACCAGGTCACAGCCCAGCTCGCGCAGCAGGTCATGGGCCGGGGCGCTCTCGACCCCCTCGGCCACGACCTTGAGGTGCATGTTGTGCGCCAGTTCGATGGTCGACTTGACGATGGTGGTATCGGCGGCGCGCTGATGCGCGTGCGTGATGAAGGCGCGGTCGATCTTCAGCTGGTCCAGCGGCAGGCGGCTCAGCTGCGAGAGCGAGGAGTGCCCGGTGCCGAAGTCGTCCATGGCGAAGCGCACGCCCGCGAGCTTCAGCAGATGCATGTGGCGCGCGGCGAGCATCGGATCGCGCATCACCGCGCTCTCGGTGATCTCCAGCACCAGCCGCGCGGGGCGCACGTTGTGTTCCTGCAGGCAGGCCTGGATTTCCTCCACCAGCTGCGGGTCCATGATGTCCGGCGCCGAGAGGTTCACCGCCACATCGATGTCGAGGCCGGCCTCGTGCCACTGCGCCATCTGCCGGATCGCCCGCTCCAGGGCCCAGCTGCTCAGCAGCCGCGCGCTGCCCGTGTGTTCGGCGATCGGCACGAACTCCGCAGGCGACAGGTCCCCGAGCGCCGGGTGCTTCCAGCGCATCAGCGCCTCGAGCTGGGTGATGGTGCCGGTCGTCAGGTTCAGTTCGGGCTGGAACACCAGCCGCAGGGCGTTGCCTTCGATCGCCATGCGCAGTCCCGCGGCGAGCTGCAGCCGCCGCCGCTGCGCCTCGTCGCGTCCCGGCCGATAGGCCGACACGGGGTTGCGCCCGTTGTGCGTGTCCTCGAGGGCGATCTGTGCCCGGCGCATCAGTTCGCGGGAGGCCGCGCCATGATCCGGATGGTGGCTGAAGCCTGCCTGCACCTGCACGTCCAGGCTCACGTCCGGCAGATGCAGCCCGGCGTGGATGATGTTCACCAGCTCCCGCGCGACCAGCGTCGCGCGCTCGCTGCTGCAGGCATGCAGCACGATCAGGAACTGGTTGGCGGCGAGCCGCGCCACCAGATCGCCCGCGTCGATGTTCTGGCGCAGCCGCCGCGCCACTTCGCGCAGCGCCTCATCGCCCAGGGGATGGCCCAGGGCCGCGTTGATTTCGCGGACGTTGCGCACCTCCACGATCACCAGCGCGAACGGTTCGCCGCTGCCCGCGGCGAGCAGGGCATCGATGTGGTCCTCGGCGTAGGCCCGGTTGGCAAGACCGGTGAGCGGATCCTCGTAGGCCACGTGCCGCAGGCGCTTCAGCAGCCGGCCGGTGCGGCGGGAGAGCTGGACCACCAGCCCCAGCGCGACCCCCGCGGCGATGGCCGCCAGCACCACCAGTTCCAGCTGCGCCGTGCCGTGCGCGGCCATGCCGGCGGCAAGCGCCAGCACCAGGGTGGCAACGATGAGGCTCGCTATTGCGGCGTACATGCGGTCGGGGTGCTAGACTGCGGCGCTTCCATTTGCATGATTTTACGGAGAGTTCGAGTATGGGTAAGGGCGATCCACGATCCAAGCGTGGCAAGATCTACAAGGGTTCCTTCGGCAAGACCCGTCCCAAGGATCCGTCCAAGAAGAAGAAGGCTGCCGCGAAGCGCGCCGTCAAGAAGTAGCGCTCCGTCCGTCCGCGGCCGGCGCAGGATCGAGCGTACCTGCCGCCGCCGCCGCCAGCACCTCGATGACCAGCTCGCGTTCGGCCGCCTGCACCCGGGCCGCCAGGGATTCCGCGATGTCCCCCGATTCCACCGGCACGCGCACCTGCCTGATCACGGCCCCGGTATCGTAGCCGGCATCGACCCAGTGCACGCTGGCGCCGGACTGCGTGCGCCCCGCCGCCAGCACCGCCCGGTGCACGTGCAGGCCGTACATGCCCTGGCCGCCGAACTCCGGCAGCAGCGCCGGATGAGTGTTGATGATCCGGCCGGCGAAGGCCGTCAGGGTGAGCGGCCCCAGGCGCTTCATGTAGCCGGCGAGCAGTACCCAGTCCGTGCCGAATTCCAGCAGGGTGTCGCACAGCGCCTCATCCACCGCCTCGGCGCCGCCCGCCGTCCGCGCCGAGAGGTGCTGCGCCGGAACGCCGGCCGCCCGCGCCCGCCGCAGCGCTCCCGATGCGCCGTTGTTGCTGATGACCACGGCGACGCGTGCCGCCAGCCGACCCTGCGCGCAGGCATCGAGCACCGCCTGCAGCGTCGTTCCCTCCCCGGAGGCCAGTACGGCGATGTTCATCTGCTTGACATTGAATTGTGAGGCAAAGCTGCCGTATCTTAGCGTAGCAATGCTGGGCATCGACTTGGAAAAAGCCGATCGCGGCTACCATTCCGACCTGCGCATCGCCTTAGCGGTGACTCGCGGGCTCTCTCAGCTCGTCCTGCGAACCGACATCGCGGGCATGCCCCTCGAATGGATCGATTACCGGGAGGCGGCCCGGCTGTACCACCAGAACCAGGTGGCCTATACCTGCGGGTCCACCCTCTACCCGCTCTACGGCGGCGTAAACGCACGCACCGGCCGGCGCACGATCCTGGAGGTCAACTCCATCGTCGCGACCATCGGCCACACCGGCAACCCCGGCAACTGCCGTCATGACTACGTCCCGCCGCTGAACAACCAGACCCTGTTCCGGCGCGATGCCTACCTGTGCCTGTACTGCGCCCAGCGCTTTTCGACGCGGGAACTGTCGCGCGATCACGTGCGGCCCTTCAGCCAGGGTGGCCAGGACACCTGGACCAACGTCGTCACGGCCTGCCGCCGCTGCAACAACCACAAGGCATCGCGTACGCCGGAGCAGGCGAAGATGCAGCTGATCGCGGTGCCGTTCACGCCGACCTACGCCGAGTACATCTTCCTCAAGGGGCGGCGGGTGCTGGCCGACCAGATGGAATACCTGCTGGCGCATTTCCCGCGCAGCAGTCCGCTGCACGATCGCCTGCAGCGCTGGTTGAACTGAATCCGAAGTCAGTGGTGCGAAAGATCCCAGGCCCACCAGCCCAGCGCGTAGCCGATCGCCACCACCAGCACCGCCAGCAGCAGCACCCGCAGCCACAGCGGACGCGCCCGTCTGGCCGGCGGTTGCGGCGCGGCCGCCGGGGGTGCGGGGGTATGCGCCAGGATCCGCAGCTTCGTCGTCTCGCTGATGCGGGCCTTGAGCGCGGCGCTCGCCTGCTCCTGGCACTGGCTGCACGTCGCAAGGTGCGCCTCGAACTGCTGCCGCTGCGCCGGAGTCAGGCTGCCTTCGATCCAGGCCGCTATCGCCGCGTGAACGGGCTCCGAATCAGCGTCCATGGTTGATAGACTATTCTCCTGATGACAACCGAAGGGAAAAACCTCAATTCCGTGCTGCAGGAACGCCGGCGCTTCCCCCCGGCGCCCCAGTTCGTTGCCCAGGCGCAACTGAAGGCCGGGGAACTGCAGCGTTTACGCGAACAGGCCGCTGCCGACCCGCAGGCCTTCTGGGCGGAGCTGGCACGACGCGAACTGGTCTGGCACCGGCCCTTCACCCAGGTCCTGGACGAGTCGCGCGCGCCGAATTTCGAATGGTTTGCCGACGGTGAGCTGAACGTATCGTACAACTGCCTCGACGTGCACCTGCGCGACCGGGGTCACAAGACCGCCCTGGTGTTCGAAGGCGAGCCGGGCGATTCGCGGCGACTGTCCTACCAGGAACTGCACGCCGAGGTGTGCCGGGCGGCGAACGCGCTGCGTGGACTGGGCGTGCGCAGCGGCGACCGCGTGGTCATCTACATGCCGCTGGTGCCCGAGATCATCATCGCCATGCTCGCCTGCGCGCGCATCGGCGCCGTGCACTCGGTGGTGTTCGGCGGCTTCTCGGCGCTGTCCCTGCGCGAGCGCATCGAGGATGCGGGCGCCCGCGTGCTGCTGACCGCCGATGGCGGGCATCGCGCCGGCAATATCGTGCCGCTGAAGGCCGCCGTCGACGAGGCCCTGGGCCAGGGCTGCGCCACGATCGAGAAGGTCGTCGTGCTCCGGCGCACGGGGGCCGACGTGCCCATGAAGAGCGGCCGGGACGTGTGGTGGCACGAGACCGTCGTCGGCCAGTCCCCGGTGTGCCCACCGGAGTGGGTGAACGCCGAACATCCGCTGTACCTCCTGTACACCTCCGGTTCCACCGGCCGTCCCAAGGGCATCCAGCATTCCAGCGCCGGCTACCTGCTGGGCGTGAAAGTCACCTCGCGCTGGGTCCTCGATATCCGCGAGGACGATGTGTACTGGTGTACCGCGGATGTGGGCTGGGTGACGGGGCACAGCTACGTCGCCTACGGACCCCTGGCCCTGGGCACGACCATCGTCATGTACGAGGGCGCCCCCACCTGGCCCAACGGCGGGCGCTGGTGGCACATCTGCCAGAAGCACAAGGTGACGATCCTCTATACCGCGCCCACCGCCATCCGGGCCCTGATGAAACTGGGTGACCAGATCCCCTCGAGCCACGACCTCTCGAGCCTGCGGCTGCTGGGCAGTGTCGGCGAGCCCATCAACCCCGAGGCCTGGATCTGGTACCACACCGTGATCGGCAAGGAGCGCTGTCCGATCGTCGATACCTGGTGGCAGACCGAGACCGGCGCCTTCATGATCGCGCCCGTTCCCGGGGCCACCGAGACCAAGCCCGGCTCCTGCACCCTGCCGCTGCCCGGGATCGACGCGGACATCGTGAACGAGGACGGCGAGCGGGTGACGCAGCCGGATGCCGGCGGTTACCTCGTGATCCGGCGGCCCTGGCCGTCGATGCTGCGGACCATCTGGGGCGACAACCCGCGCTACCTCGAAACCTACTGGAAGAAATTCCAGAACCGCTTCTACGTCGCCGGTGACGGTGCGCACCGCGACGCCGACGGCTACTTCTGGATCATGGGCCGCATCGATGACGTGCTGAAGGTGTCCGGGCATCGCCTCGGCACCATGGAAGTCGAGTCGGCGCTGGTGGCCCATCCTCGGGTCGCCGAATCGGCGGTGGTCGGCCGGCCCCATGACGTGAAGGGCGAGGCGATCTTCGCCTACGTGGTCTGCCGCGGCGAGCGCCCGACCGGCGAGGAGGCGACGCGCCTGGCCGCCGAACTGCGCGAGTGGGTGGGCAAGCAGCTGGGCGCGATCGCCAAGCCCGACGACATCCGCTTCGCGGACGTGCTGCCCAAGACCCGCTCCGGCAAGATCATGCGCCGGCTGCTGCGCGCCCTGGCGCGCGGCGAGGAAATCGCGCAGGACATCTCGACGCTCGAGAACCCCGCCATCATCGCGCAGCTGCGGGGCGATGAACCGCCGGCGGACGAGATCACCCAGCCGGTCGCGGTGCCCAAAGCTGCCGCGGCGTCCAAGGCACGCAAACCCCGCAAGGCCAGGGCTCCCAAGACTCCGGAATGACATGCCGGATCCGGGCGCAGGTGCCTCGCGAGGCGGTTCATCTGGCGCTCGAACACTACGTTCGAAGCCGCGACTATTCTGCTGTCCTGGCGCTTCACGGTGCGGGTGGCATCGCGGACGGATATGACCCCGAGGCGGCAAATCCAAAACGGTGACGGACGATGCTCGTGGACTCGTCGGTCTGGGTGGCATTCCTTCCGGGTGAAGCCGTGGCCGGAGGTAGAGCTCCTGATCGCGGCACTGGAACACGGGGACCCGGCATAGCTGGCTGCGCCCATTCTGCAGGAGGTTCTACAGGGCGCTGACAGTTCCGTGCGATTTACCCGGTGGGAGCGGGTGCTGGGGCAATTGCCGATGCTCGTCGAGCAGGATGCTCGGTCGACGGCCCGCAATGCTGCTAATCTGTATGCACGGTGTCGCTGGTCGGGAGTAACGCCACGATCCGCCAATGATTGTTTGATCGCCGTAGCCGCCATCGGGGCGGCGATGCCGATTCTGCATCGCGACCGGGATTTCATCGCCATCGCCAAAGTCGAGCCGAAACTGTCATTGCTGCCGGTAAGTCAATGAGGCGGTCATGCTGCATCATGTTTCCTTCGGAGTCCGGGACCTCAAGCTGTCGAGCGCATTCTACGATGCGGTTTTGGGTGCACTTGGCTTCCGTCGGGTATTTGAGAACGAGACGGCAGTCGGTTACGGCCTGGTGGACGGTGAGGATTTGTTCAGTCTCAAGCTGAGGCCGGGAGCGGCGGCACCGGGGTCCGGATTCCATCTGGCGTTTTCCGCTCCCTCGAGGTCGGCGGTGGATGCGTTCCACCGGGCGGCTTTGTGCGCCGGCGGCCAGAATGCCGGCAGCCCGGGATTGCGCCCGAACTACGGTCCGCAGTATTACGCCGCATTCCTGGTCGATCCTGACGGCCATCGCGTGGAAGCGGTTCTGAACGGCACCGACTCCCAGTCCTCAGCCGTGACCGGATCGTAGTCCCTCCAAGGCAATGGACCTCGGCGTCATCGAGGGATTTTTCGGAAAACCCTGGAGCTGGGAAGCGCGGGGCTCCGCCATGGATTTTCTGCGGGAATGGGGCTATGGCTTCTATGTCTACGCCCCCAAAGCCGAGGCGTTTCTGCGACGGCGATGGCCTGAACCGATACCGATCGAGACGAGGCAATCGCTGACGCTACTGCGGGAGCGATGCCGCAATAGCGGAATTGCCTTCGGTGTCGGGCTTACGCCATTCGAGGTGCACCTCAAGTACGATGCTGATGCTCGTACGCTTTTGCGGTCCAAAGTTCGCCAGATCAACGAAATCGGGCCTCAATTGCTGTGCATCCTGTTCGACGATATGCGCGGCATCGCCAACGATCTCGCCCGCCAACAGTCGCGCATTGTCGCTGACATCTGCGACTGGAGTGACGCGCGGCGCTTCATCGTGTGCCCTACCTATTACTCGTTTGATCCGCATCTCGCCGAGGTGTTCGGTTCGCCGCCGCAGCACTATCTCCGCCTTTTGGGCGCCAGCATCGACCGGCGTGTGGAGTTTTTCTGGACTGGCGAGAAGGTCATCTCGGAGGGATATGCCGCGTCGCATCTTGACGAGGTTCAATTGCTGCTCGGCCGCCGGCCAGTCATTTGGGACAACCGCATCTCCAACGATGCGCGTACGCGGGCGGATCGTCTGTTTCTTGATCCATCCATCGGCAATTGGCAGCTGCCGCAGGAGCGGATCGCCGGTTTCGCGATCAACCCCATGAATGAGCCGTATCTGTCGCGAATACCGCTTGCGGGATATCGGGAGCTGCTGCTGCGCGGCAAGGAACCGGATCGCCTCACGCACCTGTGTCGAAAGCTTTGCGGCGATTCAATTGGGCAATTGGTACTGGATGTCGACCGCTGGCAGAGGCGGGCTGCGACGGGCGACCCGGCAGTCTCGAGTCAGGAATTGCGCGAGCGTTGTGCGCGCGCCGCTCCCGATGTCTTCGCCCACGAACTCGCAGAGTGGCTTAGGGGCGGGTACTCGTTTGATCCAGATTGCCTGACCGACTGAAACGGCTTTGGGACCAGTCCACAGGATCCTCGAGAGGGTCTCGAGGCTCTTGCGATTATCGCCAGTGGACTGCGTAAGGAATCTCGCATTACTCAATCTATGCCGCAGCTGGAATATGGCTGGCCGGCATGTCCGACCCGGCCTCCAGCCTCGCGGAGCACTTGCGGCTCTGCTACCGCCGGGTACGGAACCGCCACGGCGGTAGCAGCAGCCGACTCATCAGGGTGAAATACGCGTCGCGGTCGCGGTGCCCGTCGTGACCATCACCGTCGGCGCGGTGGCGGGCGGTATCGGGTAGAGGTTCACCGTCGTGGTGTTGACGCCCGTGTAAGAATTGCCGTCAGGCGCAACTTCGTCGGTCTCCGTCTCGTCGAAGTAGCCGATGAGCGTCCCCGTGCCATCGTACAGCCAGCCGACGTGGTTACGGGAAACATGTGAGCGATCCACGGCTTTCCAGGAGCCCAGGCAGATGTTTCCGTCCAGCACCGGGAGGTTGATGTTCTCCCATTCGGTGCCATCGCTGTGCCACTGGATGAGCGCCTCGCCGGCGGGACTGGAGGACGGATCGGTCGTGTAAACGACATCCCACGTGCCGATGATGTTTTCGGCTGCGTTATGTCCACCAAAGGGGGCGCGGGGACCGCTCTTGAGGATGAGGGGCATATCGTGCCGGCCGGTGCTGCGCGGTACCACGCAGCTTGCATGCGCTGCCAGGCCGGAGAAGGCCAACGTCGTGATTACCATGATTGCCGTGATGCGCTTGTTCATTGTGTTGCTCCCATGAGGTTGTCCGCAACGTGCGGTCAATGCGAAGTCTGGAAGCCAATTGCGCCACGTTCCGCAATTTTGCGACGGAGGCCGGAATTCGGGGTGCGAATGAAGACCGGAGCGCAGTGATTATGGGCGATGCTTCAACCGGACTTCAAAGATCGAGGCCCGAGTCTGAGCCCAACAACCTGTAACGAGGAAACCGCTCGGAGTTTATGCCCGCGCCAGCAGGCAGCGGAAGTTGGCGCTCACATGATAGCTGCCATCGGATTGGCGGAAGGGGGCGAGCGCCTTCACATAAACATCGCTTACCGCCTGCTCGCTGGAAAGCTCCATCACTCGTACTGATCCGCACGATGCGTTGAGCGCGCGGATCGCCGTGGCTAGGTCCGGGTAGTCGAGGGGAGCGGAGATATCGAACACATCGACCGGCGTGAGGCCCGCGCCGGTGGCGAACGCATTCAGCGCACCTGCAGCGGAGAGTGCGAAAGGCCCCGGCGCCCCGGGGGGAGGTGGCGGAATCAGTGCCCACATTGCTGACACCAGCGACGTTGCCTCCATTGTGTTCGGGTCGGCCTACGTCACGACGACAACGGCGCCGCTCGATTTCATCACGCGCCGAGCCTCGCGCAGGGCGAGGACCGGATTGCCAGCATATTGGAACGAATTGAAACCGGCGACGGCATCGAATTCGGCATCGTCGAACGGCAACGCCTCCAAGTCGCCGACGCGGAAATCTGCGCTCGGTGTTCGGGAGCTGGCGATCCTGATGAGCGCCTGGGCGGCATTGATGCCTGAGACACGGGCACCACGGCTCGCAGCCATTTGCGCGGCCATCCCGGCGCCGCAACCGGCATCGAGGTAGCGAGTGCCGGTGGTGACGCCGAGCAGATCGAACACGGCCTCATAAATCGGCCGCGCCAAGCCTTCGTGCAGATCGGCCCAGTCTTGCGCCCGCGCGCCCCAGAGACGACCGTCGAGTTCACCTGTCCTGGGCTTTGCCTCTTCCATCGGGCTCTCCAAAATCGCAGGTAGTCCCGTTGAGCATTGATGCCTGGGAATTACTGATGTGACGGCGGACGACGCTGTGGCGAGGTCGGTGCTCGAGATCGACCCGCTGGCTGGTCGATGCCAGTGGGAAAGTCCGATCCTCTGCCAGCACTCGGCGCTCTCGGGCAGTGTGGAGTCCCACCGCGCCACGCGCCGCAACTTTGCGACGAATGTCGGAATTCTGGGTGTGAACGAAGCCTGGAAGGGTGTATCAGCTTTTCCTGAACAGATGGGCATGGGCGGCCGCAACCGGCAGCAGTTCCGGACGATGTTTCAGTCGCACTTCCATCGCGCCCCGGAAAGAGCGTTCGACTGCCCTGATCGAATTGGCATTGACGATGTAGCTTCGATGGATCTGCCAGAATGCCAGGGGATCCAGCTCGCCTTTTAGTTCCTGGAGCGACTTGCGGATCAACGTTTCCGATTTGGCGGTCACCACACGGGTGTACTTGGTGTCCGCCTGGAAGTATTCGACCTCGTCGACCAGAAGCAGCCGCACGGACTGCCCGTCGGATACGTTGAGCCATCGAAGATAGCTGGGGGCGCGGCTCTGGAGCAGTTCGCGCAGCACGGCATCCAGGTTCGCGGGGGGCGCGCCCAGTCGCAGTCTGACGCGCTGCAGACCCTGCGCCAGGCGCTCCGGGTCGATGGGCTTCAGTATATAGTCGAGAGCGCCCACCTCGAAGGCCGCCAGCGCATAAGCGTCATATGCGGTCACGAAAATGATGTGACACCGCCCCTGTGCCTGCTGCGCGACTTCCAGGCCGCTGAGACCCGGCATCTGGATATCCAGGAAGAGAAGGTCCGGTGAGTGCAGGTCAAGCAGCTCGAGAGCCTCCACGCCGGTGTTCGCTTCCCCGACGATCCGCAGCTGCGGCCATAGCTCGCTCAGACGCTGTCGTAACTCGGCGCGCAGCACGAGTTCGTCCTCCGCCAGGACTGCGGTCGGACCAGGCATGTGTCAGACGACGCCCTTCAGCTCGATGAGCAGCGATTCGATGTTCTGGCCGCCGATGTTCTCGGTCTCGTGGGTGATTGCCTCGCTCCAGAACACCTCACCCCGATGGACGTTTACCTCTTCCACGTGCCCGTTCGGGAGGCGCTCCCGCGCCCGGCCATCCGACAATACGACGCCGAGGTGGGCCGGATGCGAATGCAAGCCGTTGCCGCAGACCCCCATGCCAGGACGCCCCGTATAGCCGAGCACCCGAACGTGGCTGTTCTCGAGCACCAAGCGATAGGTCTGAGGCTGCGCTATCAGGGCATCCTGCGCCTTGGCGAGTTCAGTCAGCGGCAGCAGCGCCAGCATCTGCATTGCCTTCCGTCGCAACTCATCATGTCTCGAATTGCTCATCTGCACTCCCCTTGTGGCCTGTACAACGTGATCGCCAGCTCGAACTGCCGGTCACTGCGATCTTCCATCTCAAAACCATCACCGTACAGCGCGCGCAGCTCGGTACGCATCCGCCGCTGTAGATCCGCATCCCACGACGCGGTTGCGGCGCGCAGTTTCAGGACGGCCCCCTGCGGTTGGTCGACGACTTCCAGAAGGATTTCGTCGCCGCCACCGTTCGCTCTGAGCAGCGGCAGCATCAGCATCGCCGGGAACGGCAACGAAGCGGCCGCCTCCGCCTTGTCCTGCACCCGGCAAGCCGCCCGCGCGCCGCATTCCTTCTGCAGCGCGGCATAGGCCTGCGCCAATCGCAGTTCCGCGCCGACGCTCGAACGGCGCTCGCGCAACCCGGACATCGCGCTGCGCAGGAATTCGGTGAGCGCGGCCAGTAGGGAATCGGCGCGCGCGGGGTCATCGCAGCACCTTCGTTCGAGCTCCAATATCGAGCTCAGCACCAGGTCCGGCGCGACCTGCGCCTGCAGCATCTGCGTGCGCGCCTGATCCAGGAGCAGCTGTAAGCGGCTCCGGGCGACGACTGCCGTGTGGAACCGCGTGCGCAGCAGCTGCGTGCGCGCCATCAGACGGTAGAAGACGACCAGGAGAACTCCGTAGAACAGCGATACCCATATGAAGTAGAACGCGAAGCCCGTTTCCTGCGCCAGGGCGATCTGCGAGTATTCCCGGCCGTCCGAATAGCCGAATACGCGGGCGTACCCTATGAGGGGCGCCCTCAAGGCTGCGGCTTCCACGACCGAGCCCAGGGTACCCGCGGCCAGACATGAAATGACGAGGCCGGGGAGCGACCTCATGCGCTCGGCGATGAGCACGAAAACACAGCCCATGATGCACAGCACGGGAATGGCCCAGCTCACCAGCGCCCACAGCAGCCACCGGCCGAGATCCCCGAAGTCCTCGGCGTACCGCAGAGTCTCGACCGCGACCAGCGCTACGGCCCAGAGTGCTCCCCATGCGGTTGCACGTCCCAGCTCCGCGAGTGTCGGCGGCCGTATGTGCATGGTTCAGCCCGTGTGCAATGGCAATTCCAAGTCTGCGCGGACGCCGCTGGGGCTATGTCCTTCCACGCGCAACTGGCCGCGAGCGCCATACAGGGTCCTCAATCGCGCCCGCACATTGCTCAGGCCAATGCCGGATCCACCAACCGCTCCGGCCTTCAATCCGACACCCGTATCGATCACGCACAGCAGTAGCTGTCCGTCATTCTCCGCGGCCCGGACCTGGATTTCTCCTCCCGCGGAGGCCGGGCTCAGGCCGTGCTTGATGGCATTCTCCACCAGGGTCGCCACCGAGAGCGGTGGTACCCGGGCTGCCAGCAGATGCGGCGGAACATCGATGCGGGTTCGCAGCCGTCCCGACATCCGGATCTCCATGATTCCCAGGTAGGCGCGCACCAATGCCAGTTCCTGCTCCAACAGCACTTCGCTGCGGTCCACGATCGAGAGCATGAGTCGCAGATAATCACGGAAGCACACCAGGAGGCGACCGCCCGCGGCCGGCTCCGTGTCGCGCAGTCGCCTGAGCGTGGCGAGCGTATTGAACAGGAAGTGCGGCTCGACCTGGCTCGTGAGCGCCGCCAGCCGAGTATGAGCGAGCTGCTGTTCGATGTTTGCGTGCTGCAGCGCCTCACTGCGCAACCGCTCCTGCGAATCAATCGCTCGTCGCCATAATATGAAGGCGACGGCGACGGCAGCCCCGACGCCGCACCAGTGCAATGCGCGTTCGGCCAGATCGGAAGACAGGGAGGTGGCGTACAGCATCCGGTCCAGCAGTTCGCCGCAGAATGCCCCGGTCGCGATCGCGACGGCGAGCAGCGCGGCGTGCAGCGAAGCCAATGCGGTGTCGGCCTGCTCCGCCAGTGCCACGCAGCAGCCGATCGACAGTGCGACGACTTCCCGATCGCGAACCACGAACAACCACCCCCACAGGACCTCACCGGCGGTCCAGTTGCGCCATACGAAGGGTTGCACTAGGTACTGCAGCGACAGCGCCCAGCCGAGCACGGCGGCGGCGATGAGAATCAGCAAGGCGCGCCGCGGGGCGCGCTCCCACCGGATGAGCCTGTTCCCACGCATCCGCGCATGATACGCGGGGCACGTGCCGGCCAATCAGATGAAAAGTCCGTGCGGATCGTATTCGCGTTTGATGACTTCGAGCCGTGCCTGTATTTCATCCGCGTAGGCGATCCTAGGAAAGGTGTCCCCAGCGCCCGAAAAGTTGACATAGGCATGAACCGGCCCCGCACCAAAACTCCGCGTGCATTCGTGTGACCAGGACGTGAGACGCGCGAGGTCGCGGCGCTCAGGAGAAAGGCCGACCGCGTTGATCAGGAATGAATTGCGGCGCAGCTGCGCCGCAGCATCATGGCCATCACCGCGGCTCACGGCGCCGCCGAGTTGATGGCAATGAATTGCCGACTGGGGCGTTGGCAGCGCCATCGCGTGGGCCGCGAACTGCTCCAGCGCCGAGTCATCGAGCGACTGGAAAAAGCGCGAGGACCAGTAGTTCTGCATGCCGGCGGGTGCCTCGGCATCGCCGCCCTGCTGCAGGCTCAGGTACGGCATGGGCATCATGAGGCCCGCGTCCGCCGGTACGGCCGAACGCAGGGGCGCCAGCGCCTGGGTCGCCCGCTCCGGATCGCCGCACCAGCACGCCCCTATCGCGATCGCCGGCTTGCCATGCAGCCCCGCGGGCAGGGACGGGTCAGGCGGTGCCACGGTCGCTATCGCAACCATCGTCAGTTCGTCGGCCGCTGTTGCGCAGGTTTCCCGAAACGCCTTGAGGGCCGCCAGCGCGCGTCCCGATGAATACCAAAGCGTGCCCGCAACCACCTTCGAGACCGGATGCAGGTCGTAGGTGAACTGGGTCACCACGCCGACGTGTCCACCGCCGCCCCGCAGCGCCCAGAACAGGTCAGGATGTTCCTTGGCGGAAGCCGTGACGCGCCGGCCATCGGCCAGCACCAGGTGCGCGGCTCTGAGATTGTCGATCGACAGGCCGTACCGCCGCATCAGCCAGCCG
>DATJTJ010000136.1:0-36419 GCA_035503515.1 Steroidobacteraceae bacterium | reverse complement strand
TGTTGGCCGAGCTGCAGCACAGGGTGCGCAACGTCTTGGCCGTGATCCGGTCGATGATGCGCCGTTCCAGCGAGAGCCAGGACTCGCTCAGCGAATACGTCCAGCACCTTGAGGGCAGATTGAGTGCGCTCGCACGAACCCAGGTGCTGCTGACGCGAGCGGCCGACGCGCGCGTCGATCTGGAAGACTTGATCCGCGACGAACTGCTGGCGCAGGCGGCGAACGAGGAAAGGGTCACCATATCAGGGCCGCGCGTCGGCCTCGGCCCGAAAGCGGCTGAGGTTGTGTCGCTGGCCATCCACGAATTGACCACAAACGCCGTCAAATATGGCGCTCTAACTCGCGAGTCCGCAACGCTGAGCATCGGTTGGCAGGTCGAGGAGCGCGCGAGCGTTCCGTGGCTGAAGCTGTTGTGGTCGGAACTCGGGGTTTCCGTCACTGGGACCGCGCCCCGCCGCCACGGGTTCGGGACCGAACTCATCACTCGCCGCGTTCCTTACGAGTTGAAAGGTAAGGGCACGTTGGAAATGCGTCCCGGCGGGATCGAGTGCGAGTTGGAGTTTCCGCTGCTCGACCGTGCCAGCATCCTGCAAACGGATGCTGGCCGCAAGCCAGCCGAAGAGGTGACAGGATGACCACTGACCTTGAACGATCAGCTCTCTCGGGCATGTCAGTGCTCGTCGTCGAAGACGAATATTACGTGGCAACCGAAATGGCGGAGCAGATCGAGCGGGTCGGGGGCTCAGTGATCGGCCCGTTCGCGACGTCGGACGAGGCTTTCGCGGAACTGACCCATTCTGCTCCGGACTGCGCGCTGCTGGACATCAACACCGGCAGCGGGCCTTCGTTCGAGTTGGCGGACGCGCTGCTCGCGCAAGGTGTGCCCTTCGCTTTCCTGACGGGATATGACGGGGGGTCGGTGCCTCAACGATTCAGCGCGGTCGAGCGCGTGCAGAAACCGGCGCAAAGCCGGACGGTCATCGCGGCGCTCTCGAAGCTCCGGGCGCACTAAGCTCAAGCTGCCAGAGAGGGCGTAAGGTAGCTGGATCGAACTCCGCGGCCGCCTCCAGAGTCGCCCGATCAAGCATGCGGACCTGGCCGCGGGAGAAGCTCGCAAGACCCTCGGCACGCAGGCTTTGTAGCATCCGATTCGTATGCACCGATGTCGGCCCAAGCGCATCTGCGATTTGTTCCTGCGTCATCGGCAGGTCGAAGGAGAGGCCGTCCGACTGATCCATGAGGCGGCCATCGGCGCAAGTTGCGATCGGCCCTCGATCAATGCGGGTGGGGCAGTCCCCGGGCCTCCTCCTTCGAGTTGAATGGTGACGGCTGGATATATGTCTCGAAATTGCCTGGCGCAGATCACCATGACATCCATAAGGGTGTCTGAACCAACGGAGAGCAGCGCACCGCTGACATTCTCAGCCTTTGTGTAGTGCGGAATGTTGGAATCAACTGGGAAGGGCCGCCACAGGAAGTACCATGCGGCCCAGCAGGCGACCAACATCGCCGCGGCGGCCGCCAAAGTGAACGACGGATTGAGCGAAAAATCGATATCTGGGCGCTGCGGGGGTCCATCCGGCTGCTTTGTCGGCGGCGGCGTGTCCATAGAATCCCCCTTGTCTGCTCGCGCGGTCTTGTGAGCGAGGTGGTCTCAGGCGCGCCTAGGTTTGCGAATCTGCTGCCATACCGTCCGCTAGGCCCGTTGACGATGCTTCAGCCGCGTAGCGGCGGCCACGGGCACGCAGTTCTCATCGCAG
Source organism: Steroidobacteraceae bacterium (assembly GCA_035503515.1). GTDB lineage: Bacteria > Pseudomonadota > Gammaproteobacteria > Steroidobacterales > Steroidobacteraceae > DAIDKA01. The sequence continues at coordinate 34,659 of DATJTJ010000136.1, read as the reverse complement.
GCCTCGCCGGCCAAACTGCAGCAGTTCTGAGTCAGGAATCCCACGAGATTCCTCATATGCGCGAGGTTCGGGCCGTAGTACAGGTTGCGACCTTCTCGACGGCTCGTCACAAGGCCTGCATGCGTAAGACCCTTTAGGTGAAAGGACAGGGTGGGCGCCGGCACCCCTAAGCGCTCGCCAATCTCTGTAGGGGTATAGCCCTCAGGCCCGCGCTTGACGAGGAGTCTGAAAACGGCGAGCCGCGGCTCGGACGCCAATGCAGCCAGTCCTTCGACGACTTCAGATGATTTCATAAGATTAATGGTATAGAAACGTTAGCTGAGCGCAAGCGCGGCTGCAACTTTGAAACGAAATATTCATATATTGATTTCATCATTATAATAATATAAAAATATAGTTAATGGTCGATCGGCAATACAACGTGCTTTTCCTGTGCACGGGGAACTCCGCGCGCAGCATCTTGGCGGAGGTCCTCCTGACTCAATGGGGTCGGGGGCGATTCCGCGCCTTCAGCGCCGGAAGTCACCCGAAGGGTGCGGTGCACCCGATCGCGTTGGAGTTACTTGAGCGAATGAACTTTCCAACGGCGGAATTGAGAAGCAAGAGCTGGGATGAGTTTGCGGCCCCGGGGGCTCCGCCGCTGGACTTCGTGTTCACGGTCTGCAACAACGCCGCCAATGAGGTGTGTCCGTATTGGCCCGGGCAACCCATGACAGCTCATTGGGGAGTCCCCGATCCCGCCGCAGCTGAAGGCTCGGATGCGCAGAAATGGATAGCGTTTCGTGAGGCCTTCAGACTCCTGGACAACCGCATCAAGATTTTTACGAGCCTGCCTCTGACCTCGCTGGATCGGATCAAGCTGCAGGAAAGATTGGATTCGATTGGGCAGACGCGTCCAGAGGAGGGTGCGTGAACCTGCGAATGAGGTCACCCTCATGACCGCCACTCCCGCCTTAGCTCTGCGTCCCTCGAATCGGAGCGACTTCGAAGCGGTTAGAGCGCTGCTATCGGATGCCGGGCTACCCACTGAGGATCTCGCCAGTGCACCGGGGCTGCGATTCTGGGTCGGTGAACAAGGCGACTTGATCGTTGGGGCCATTGGTCTTGAACCGTATGGCGCAGCAGGGCTTTTGCGCTCCTTGGCCGTCGCAACATCGTATCGGGCCCACGGCCTGGGGTCGCTTCTAGTTGAAAGACTGGAACGTGAGGCGCACGCAGCGGAGATCCAAGTGCTGGTTCTGCTGACGCAGACCGCTGAGCCGTTCTTTCAGCGTCTCGGATATGAAGTGATCGAACGCGAATATGTGCCGGAGGAGGTCAAGCATAGCGCGGAGTTCGCCTCGCTATGCCCGGCTTCCGCAGTGTGCATGACGAAGACCCTTGCTGGACGACAGCCTACGGAGGCTCGATGAATAAACGCGTCTACAACGTCCTGTTCCTTTGCACGGGGAACTCTGCCCGCAGCATTCTCGCGGAGGCGATTCTCAACGACCGCGGCAGGGGCCAATTCAAAGCCTTCAGCGCCGGCAGTCACCCAAAGGGCACCGTGCATCCTATGGCGTTGGCATTGCTGGAGCGCGAAGGCCTTCCGACCGTAGGTCTGCGCAGTAAGGCATGGGATGAATTTGCGAAAGCCGGAAGTCCTGCGATGGATTTTGTCTTCACGGTTTGTGACAACGCGGCCGGTGAGGTGTGCCCCGTGTGGCCGGGCCAACCGATATTGGCTCACTGGGGAGTGCCCGATCCTGCCGCGGTCGACGGCTCAGAATTGGAGCAGACCAAGGCCTTCCGGGAGGCTTACCGCGATTTGGGGCGCCGAATCGACTTTTTCCTGAATATACCCATTCAATCTATCGACAAGATGTCGCTGGACAAGCGCGTCCGTGAGATCGGCACGCAGTGAGTTCCTACGTCCATCCCCTGCCGCGCAGGCTACTGGGAGAAGCAATAGGATCCGTGCTACTGACCGCGACCGTGGTGGGCTCAGGGATCATGGCCCAGAGGCTATCCGCGGGAAATTTGGCCATTGCCCTGCTCGCCAATACGGGGGCGACGGTTGCAGTCCTCGCGGCTCTGATTGCGCTTCTCGGCCCTGTGAGCGGTGCCCATTTCAATCCCGCCGTATCTCTCGTTGAGGCCATCAGAGGTCGTTTACCGTGGCTCGATGCGGGGGTATACGCCGTGACCCAGGTCGTGGGCTGTTGCGCCGGTGCGTGGCTTGCGCATCTCATGTTCGAGTTGCCAGTTTGGCAGTACTCCGAACACGTGCGCACCGGCTTGTCGCAGTGGGTTGCCGAAGGGGTGGCCACTTTTGGCCTCCTGCTCGTAGTTCTCGGGCACCGCCGTCCCCAAGATGTCCCGTGGATGGTCGCCGCCTGGATCGGCGCTGCCTACTGGTTTACCGCCTCTACCTCTTTCGCCAATCCGGCAATCACGATTGCCCGCTCCTTAACCAACACATTTGCCGGGATACGTCCCGGGGATGCGCCGGGGTTCATTGCAGCACAGCTCGTCGGTGCACTGGCAGGGCTAGCTGTTGCGACATTGCTGTTCCCGGCCCCGGCACCAATTTAAGATGCACTCGGCCACCCCTTGGGGTCTTAAGCTGTGCCGGCCGTCGGAAAAAGTCCTCGATATCCTCCAGGTGCCGCAGAAAGGGCCCTTCGCGAAGGAAGACGGAGAACCTCTCATTGACTCGGAAGGCCGGCGTGTCGCAAATTCTTCCTGATCTCCCGAACGTAGCGCCCAACCTGTTTGACGTACCGCGCAATGCGCGGTTTGACCAGGTTGCTACGTCTACCCACGCACCCCGATTCCTGCTCCTGTACGGATCCCTCCGGGAGCGCTCCTACAGCAAGCTCCTGACGCTGGAGGCCCAGAGGCTATTGGTGGCGATGGGTTCTGAAACGCGGGTGTTCGATCCCCACGGATTGCCCCTTCCCGATGGCGCGCCGGCGTCCCATCCGAAGGTCAAGGAATTGCGGGAATCAGCTGAGTGGTCCGAGGGCATGGTGTGGTGCTCGCCGGAGCGGCACGGTGCGATGACCGGGATCATGAAAGCTCAAATCGACTGGATTCCGCTTACCCTGGGAGCCGTACGGCCGACTCAGGGCAAAACCCTCGCCGTCATGGAGGTATCGGGTGGCTCACAGTCCTTCAATGCGGTTAACCAACTGCGTGTGCTTGGTCGGTGGATGCGGATGATCACCATTCCGAATCAGTCCTCCGTAGCGAAGGCCTTTTGTGAGTTCGATGACGCAGGTCGGATGAGGCCTTCGGCGTTCTACGAGCGGGTAGTGGACGTCATGGAGGAGTTGGTTAAGTTTACGCTCCTGACCCGCGACGTTGCGCCATACCTGGTCGATCGTTATAGCGAACGGCGGGAAAGTTGCGAGCAGCTCGCGAAGCGAGTGAATATCCGGTCCACGTGATCATTCGAGGGGGAATTGGCTGCCTTGGCAGTCCTGATATGCTCATTGGCACGAATCGGTTCGACGGTGGGTGACTGGCGTGACCGGCGTAACAGTGCGAACTGCAGAGGTGCCTGACGCTGAGACGATTGCGCGTATTTACAACTTTTATATTAAGAACAGCGTCATTACGTTTGAAGAGGAACTGGTTTCCTCGCAAGGGGGTTGCAGAGGTGCAAGCCCTATCCCTTCCATGGCTTGTTGCCGAGATTGAAGGTTCAGTTGTTGGCTATGCCTACGCGGTTAAATGGAAAACGCGGAGCGCATATCGTCACTCGGTCGAAACCACCATTTACCTGGAGCACGGCCAAGAGAGTCGCGGCGTGGGAACAATTCTCTATTCCGAACTCATCTGCGTTCTTCGGGAGCGTGGACTTCATCTCGCTATTGGGGGTGTTGCCCAACCGAACGAAGCAAGTGTGGCTCTTCATGAGAAGCTGGGCTTCCAACAGGTGGCCACCTTTCATCAAGTCGGCTTCAAGCACGACAGGTGGGTAGATGTCGCATACTGGGAGCTTCTACTTTGACTAGGCGACGAGTTCCAACGGGCGCGCTGGACCTTACAGCGCGGCCATAAGGGCCTACATCAGGCTCGTTCGTCGCCTGCAATGACCCTGAGGTTGCGGGATTTTTGCGGGAGCGGGCGCCACGACCATCAAACTGGTCTCGCCGACCATCGGACGGCCCGGGTCCGTAAGGATTTTCGACGCTACAGCGGTCGGCCCGTACTGCTGCCGCTGTTTGCCATGAGTTGCTGTAGGAGCGCGGCGGTGTCCTTGTGGACTTCACCACCATTGCCGCCGGCACCGCTGCCGCCGTGACGACCCAGGGCTGAATCCACGGGCGTATCGCCGCGCTTATCCTTCGCGTACGGATCGGCGTTGTGCCTCATCAGGCACTTCACGACTTCGTTCGATCCCCAGAGCGCCGCTCCGTGCAGGGCCGAGTCGCCTTCGTCATCCTTCGCGTTGACGTTCGCGCCCGCCGACGCCAGGAGGTCTATGGCCTCCACGGCGTCCTTCTCGGTCTTGAACTTGCCGCGCGTATCGGCCGCAGCCGAGCCGACTCCGGACGCCGCCATCAAAGGCGTCATGCCGAACCGGTTTGGCAAGTCCACGAGCGCGTGATGAGCCAGCAGCAGCCGGATCACATCGACATCGGCGGCCTTCGCCGCCCGCAGCAGCGGCGTTGCGCCGATGGTGAGCATACGGTCGCCACCCCGGTCATGGCCGAGCGAGCGATACGGCGGGAACAGTTTCAGTTGTGCATTCGGATTGGCGCCGCGGTCGAGGAGGATTCTCACCAGATCGAGGCTGGTCGTCTTGTCCAGAGAGCGGTGATCCGGCCAGCCACCGAAGGGCAGCGTATTCATGTCGACCGCGCCGTACAACGGCGTGCGCCCCCACCAATCCCACAGGTTCGGGTTGGCGCCTTTCTCGAGCAGGTATTTCGCAACGTCGAAATGCAGGTTCTCGATCGCCATCAGCAGCGGCCGCACGCCCTGCGGGTCCGGCAGATCGATCGTGGCGCGGCCCTCGACCAGCGCCTCCACGCATCCCAGGCAGCCTTGCCGCGCGGCATAGAGCAGGGACGTGAGGCCCCCGAGGGGCCTCGCCTGGATACGCGGCTCGGCGGTGATCTGCCGGACGTCGTGATGCACGGCCGAGCGGGCATCCGGGTTCGCCCCGTGTTTCAGAAGCAGCTTCACCATCTCGGGCCAGCTCTGCGCTGCCGCCCACATGAGCGCCGTTTGGCCGTGCCACGTCTCCACGGCGTTGACGCTGGCGCCATGCCGCAGCAGCAGCTGCGCCGCCTGCACATTGCCGGCGCGGGCGACGATCATGAGCGCGGTCTGACCATCGGGATTCGCGGACTCCACATCCGCGCCCGCCTTCAACAGTTTCTCGATCACAGCGACATCGCCACGGATCGCCGCTTCGGCCATTGCGGTCGTGCCATAGCTGTTCGCAGCTTTGACGTCCGCATGGGCTCTGAGCAGCGCGTCGATCAGCGGCGCATCATCGCGATGCACCGCCCATTCGAGCGCCGTCGTGCCGTCGCTGGCGGTCGCATCGACGTTGGCGCCGTCATGAATCAGCGTCAGCGCTGCCGCGGTGTTCCCGGATTCGGCCGCCGCGACCAGTGCCGGTTGTGGCGGCGCGGAGGCCCACGCCGAAGCGTTCAGGACGAGCAGGGCCAGGCCCAGCCATCGTTTCACCTCAGACCTCCGCGAAGGTGCCACTGTCGTCACCCAGCCGGTCCTGCTTGACCCCGGCACGATCGAGCACCGTGAGCAGGAGATTGGCGAGCGGCGTGTGATCCGGATAGCGCAGGTGCTGGCCTCCCTTGATCCTGCCGCAGCCGTGGCCCACGATCGCCATGGGCAGTGGAAACTGATTATGAGCGTTGCTGTTGCTCATGTTGCTGCCATAGACGATGATCGAATGGTCCAGCAGCGAGCCCTCGCCGTCGGGCGTGGCCTCCAGCCGGTCGAGGAACTTCTTCAGCACGCCGGTGTGGTACTGCTGGATCTTCACCAGTTTTTCGAGCTTCACCGGATCTCCCTGATGGTGCGAGACCGGGTGGAAGGCATCGGGCACGCCAATGAAGCCGTAGGTCATCTGACTGACTTCGGCAGCCATCATGTAGGTCGCGATGCGCGTCAGTTTTGCCTGCCAGGCCAGCGCGATCATGTCGAACATCAGAGCCTGCTGTTCGGGGAAGCTGTCCGGGATGCCCGCAGGCGTCGGCGGGAGCTCCATGCCGGACAGGCTCTGTTGGCCGATCTTCTGCACGCGCCGTTCGATCTCGCGCACCGTTTCCAGGTAGTCGTCGAGCAGGGCACGGTCGCGCGGGCCGACTTTCGCCGCGAGCGCCTTTGCGTCCGCCGCGGTCATGTCGAGGATGCTGCTGTACTGCGCGCCGATCTGCTTGCGGTCCGCGGCATTGTCGCCTTCGCCGAACAGCTGCTGGAAAAGCTTGCGCGGATTGTTTTCCATCGGCAGAGGCGTGGTGGGATTACGGAATGCGATCGTGCCCGAGTAGCTGCAGCCATAGTTGCGGTCGCAGACTCCGGCGCCGCCACCGGCCTCGGCGGCGACTTCCAGTGATGGCAACGGCGTCGACTGGCCGATCTGCAGCGCTGCTATCTGGTCGGCGGTGATCGCGCCGTTGGGGGTCTGCCCCTCGTGCGGGTGCACACAGCTCAGCCAGGTGCCCGGTACGATCGCATGCACCGCGGAACTCTCCGCAGGCTTGTTGCCCAGCCCGCTGACGACCGTCAGCTGCCCCTGATAGGGCGCCAACGGCGACAGGATCCGGGAGAGCTTGAAGTCGCTGCCCTGACCGCTCGGCGTCCACTGATCGTTCCCCGGGAACATGATGGCCCCATGGGGAAAATAGATGAACCCCAGATGTACCAGGGGCGCAGCCGCCGTGTTCGCCAGCGCCGTGTGCGCCGGGATCATGGCATCCAGCAGTGGCAATGCCACCGCAGCCCCCATGCCGCGCAGAACGGTCCGGCGCGAGAGGTGCTTCTTGGTGATGACGTACATTTTCCGTGTATCCGCTAACGAAGTTCAGCGCTGCTGCGCAACCTGCGTGGCAGTCTTGCCGCCCGGCCCGGCGGCGGGCAGCCTCTGTTCCTGGAACTGTCGGCTGTTGACGATTCCGATGACCAGCGACCTGAAGGTGTAGCCCTGCCGCGCAGAATCGCGGACTATGGCCCGCACCGTCGGCATGTCGTGGTAGTCGAGATTGCGACCGAGCGCAAAGGTCATCAGCTTCTCGGTGACCGTCTGTACGAACTGCTGCGGATGTCGCGTCAGGTAGGCGCGCAGGTCGTCGGGCCCATTCAGCGTCGTGCCATCGGACATTTTCCCGGAAGCGTCGATCGGCGTGCCCGTGTCCGGGTCCTGGGCCCGCCATCTGCCGATCGCGTCGAAGTTCTCGAGCGACATGCCGATCGGATCGAGGATGCCGTGACAGGCATTGCAGGAGAAATTGGAACGGTGTTCCTCCATGCGCTGGCGTACGGTCTGCGGCATGGCGCCGGCCACGTTCTCCTTCAGCGGGGTGATGTTCGGCGGTGGCGCCACGGGTGGCGTGTCCGTGATGGTGTCCAGCACCCAGGAACCGCGCAGCACGGGCGCCGTGCGATTCCCGTATGAGGTTCCGAGCAGTACCGCGCCCTTGCCGAGCAACCCGAACCGATGCGAGTCCGTAAGCTCGACGCGCCGGAACTGGCTGCCGCTCACGTTGGGGATGCCGTACAGGCGCGCCAGCCGCGCATCGAGGAAGGTATAGTCGGCCGTCAGCAACGTGAGGACGCTCTGGTCCGAGCGCAGCACGCTGTCGACGAACAGATACATTTCCTGGCGCAGGTCCGCGCGCAGCGCCGGGTCGAAGCTCGGATACACGGTGGGATCGGGCTGGACCTGGTCCATCTTGCCGACCTCCAGCCATTCGAAGGCGAAGTCGCGGATCAGCGAAGTCGCGCGGGGGTCCGCGAGCATGCGCTCCACCTGTCGTGCGAGAACCGGCGGATCGCGTAGCTTTCCGGCCGTCGCGGCATCCAGCAGCGCGCCATCCGGGCCCTGGCTCCACAGCATGAACGACAGTCGTGTCGCAAGATCCAGCTGGCTGAGCGGGAGCGTCGCACCCGGCGCAGTACCCGGGGGCACCTCCGGGACACGGTACAGGAACTTCGGGCTTGCCAGGATGGACATCAGCGCATCCTTGATGCCGGTATCGAAGCTCCCGCCGGCTTGCAGTCCGGCCCGATAGAAGCGCATCGGGGCCGCCAGATCGTCGGCATCGACCGGACGGCGGTATGCGCGGCGCGCCAGGGCGGAGATGATCTGCTGCGCGCAGGGGTCTTCTTCGACCTGCGTCCTGGGGTAGCAGCTGAAGATACGCCTGCGACTGGGCGTCTGGCTGAGGCCCGTCGGATTGAACGGGCCCTTGATCTCGACGGCCGCGATCCGCGGCCCACGCTGTGCGCCGCCGAGCGGATCCAGGGGCTGCAGCATCTCGTCGGATTCGGCATAGGTGCGCCCGACAAACGTCACGCCAACCTCGTGCGGCCCGGCCGTCACCGCGGCATGGATGTCGGAGAACCGATCATGCAGGTCCTTGCTCGACTGGATCGGATCCTGAATGGCCTCCTTGAGATCCTTCGCCCCACCGATCCTCTGCTCGAACACCTTCTGGCCGTCTATGGTCAGGATCACGGTCCGCGGATCGTCCAGGCCCTCGATGTAACCGGGATACACTCTGCCGGTCGAAATGCCGCCGACCGAGATATTGATGTCGAAGGTGTAGTCGCCGTTGGCCGGGAAATCATGCGTGGTCACCACACCGCCACGCGTGCCGAGCGGCAGCCCCTCGATGTGAAAGCTCTGGTTGGCGTAGTAGTCGCCCTGCACGGTGACCTTCGCCACCAGGGGATGCGGGTTGCCGATCGCCTGCTCCGCAACGGACCGGGCTGCGACGACGTACTGGAAAAGGAACGTGGGAGAGACCGTCAGCGCGTCGGCGATGTTCTCGAATCCATCCTCGTTCTTCGTGTCGGCCGGCAGCAGCAGGCTGGCATCGACGGCAAGTCCGGTGACTTCCTGCACCGAGCGGCCGTACTCGGTGCGGCTGAGCCGGTGCAACGGTACGAAGCCCGCATCCGGATCCGCGGCGGCCGCCGTGTCCAGGGTATCCTGCATGCCCTCCACGAACCGGTCGATCATCGGCTGCGGGGGCTGCTTCTCGCCTGGCGGGGGCATCATGCGGCCACGCAGCTTGCTGATAGCCGCTTCCCAGGTCTTCGCGTCGGACGGGACGTTTCCGGCCTGCATCACATCGAATGCGATGCCACCCGCCCAGTCGGTGGCGTTGTGACATTTTCCGCAATACGTGTCGAGCATCGGCCAGTCGCCATGGCCCGTCGCCGCCGTGGCGCCACCGGGCTGCTGCCTGTTTTGCGCCTGAAGCGATCCCGTCGCCAGTGCCACGAAGCCCATGAGGAAGGGGAGGTATCGGTACCGCATGATCTATACCGCGCCGCGAATGTCACGCGAATGACCGTACAGGCCTTCGCAGGCGTTCCTGACGAACACGGTCGGGTCCCCCCACTTCGCGTCGAAGGCCCGCGTCGCCTTCGTGGCGAGGATGTCCTCCGCGTTGAGTCCCTTGCACATGAGTTTCCAGATGCTCTCGCGCAGCTGCGCCAGCATGGCATGCTCGGCCGTCACGTCGGCGCGCGTCTGAACCGGCCCGGTGCCGGGAACGATGCGCGTCCGGTCATTGGCCATCGTCACGAGTTGTGCGGCCGCCTCCCGCATGCCGTCGATCCAGCCGCCGGTGCAGTAGTCGAGGACGGGGTAACGACCCACGGTGACCACGCCCCCGGCGACCAGCACGTTCTGGTCACGGAAGTAGACGTAGAGATCGCCGTCGGTGTGCGCCTGCATCAGATAGCCGTACTCGATCGGCTCACCACCGAAGGTCATTGCTCCGGACGTGTAGAAGGTCTGCGTCGGGAATGCCTCCGGAGGCCGCGGCGGATACATGCGGCCCTGCCATTCCTCCCAGATCGGCGTTCCGAGCCACAGTTTGGTGTTTTCATGAGCGATGATGGTCGCCCCCATGCGGGCGATGCGCTCATTCGAACCGGTGTGCTCCCAGTGCCAGTGGGTGTTGAACAGCGTGTGGATGGGGCGACCGCCGGTCGCGGAGGCTACGGCCGCCAACAACTGGTGCGTGTGCTCGGCAAGACCGCCATCCACCAGCAGCACCCCTTCAGGGCCTGTCAGGGCGACCACGTTGCCGCCCACGCCACGGAACAGCGTCAGGCGCTCGCTCAGGCGTTCGACCACGATAGGGCTGGCGGGGACGCGAGCGACACCGGCGCAACCCGCGATGCCGCCGAGCGTCAGCCCGGCCGCAGCATAGGTCGCGGACCTGAGGAATGCCCGGCGATCCGATCTTGGTGTTGCGGCGCCGGCGGCCCGATGGCTCACAGAATCTCCTCTTTGCGGTAAACGTTATTCCGGGAGCCGGGCAGGGTCAAAGTGCCTGTCACCAGCCGTCTGTAAAGGGCCACCAGCTGCATCCGGCGCAGCGTCGTCCGCCTGGAATCGACTCTCCGGATGCATGCGAAACGCGAACAGTACGCCGATCCCCATCAGGATCATGCTGCCCAGGAACGGTGATTCCCAGCTGCCGTAGCGATCGATGAGGTAACCCGCGAGCACCGGGCTCGTGATTGCCGCAAGTGCCGAACCCGTATTCATCATTCCACTGGCCGTCCCGGAACACTCCGGGGCGATATCCATGGGAATGGCCCACATCGCGCCCACGGTCATTTCGGCAAAGAAGAAGCCGACGGACAGGCACCACAGCGAGACGGTCAAGCTGTGCACGAACAGCAGCGGGACCAGCGTCAGCAGGCTCAGCAGCAGGCATCCGGCAACGAGCCCGCTGCGGGCACGCTTGAGACTGCCGGTGCGCCTGAGCAGCTGGTCGGTGGCGACGCCGCCCAGGGTGTCGCCTGCCACTCCCGCGAGGAACACTGCCGAGGCGAACACCGCGGACTTCCCCAGATCCAGAGCGAAGCTGTGCAGGAAGTATTGCGGAATCCAGCTCAGGAACAGCCACAGCGTCCAGCCGTAGCAGAAGTACACGAGGGTGACGGGCGCCATGCGTCTGAACAGGGGGAGCCAGGGGACGCTGAGTTCCCGATTCCGGGCGGCCGGCAGCCCGGCGAGTTCCTGGGCGGTGATGCGCGCATGATCACCGGGAAACTCCGTGAAGTTGAGCGCCCAGAAGATCACCCAGAGAAAACTGAAGGCGGCGCATGCGTAGAAAGCCGCGCGCCAGCTGTAGGTCGTCATCATGAATACGATCATCGCCGGAGCGGCGGCATTGCCGATGCGCGAAGAGGCATGCGTGATCCCCTGCGCATAGCCACGCCTTTCCTTCGCCACCCAGCGGGCCATGGCGGAAGTCGCGGCCGGAAACGTAGCGCCTTCCCCGAAGCCCAGCAGCGTCCGCGCAAGCAGCAGGGAAAACAGACCCGCCGCCATGCCCGTCAATACCGTGGCGCTCGCCCAGATGACGCCGCAGGCGATCAGCGTCCGGCGGGCGCCGAAGCGATCGCTGACCCAGCCGCCGACGATCTGGAATATGAGATAGGGATACGCGAATGCGGAAAAGACCAGTCCGATCTCGGTCTTGCTGAGATTGAACTCCTTGCCGAATCCCGCGGCCGCGGTGCTCACGTTCACGCGGTCGAGATAGGTGATGAAATACATGACGCATAGCAACACCAGTACCATATGGCTGGCGCGCAGGCGTTTCATCGGTTCGCCTTCCCGGGGGTCGACGGTGCCGGGTGCGCGGCGAAATGCTCCATCGCCGCCAGCACGCCACTGCCCGCGATTTTCACACCGGCCTGCTGAAACCCCATTTCGCAGCCCGCGAGCGCGGCCAGCAGAGTCAGATCGTTGCTGTCGCCCAGATGCCCGATGCGGAACATCCGTCCCTTTACTTTTCCAAGCCCGGTGCCGAGCGACAGGTCGAAGCGCTCGTAGATGAGCCGGCGCAGCGCATCGGCATCCACGCCCACCGGAGTGATGACGCCCGTGAGGACCGGTGAGTAAACATCCGGATCGGCGCATTGAATGGGCAGGCCCCAGGCGCGGACGCCGGCCCGCACGCCCGCCGCCCAGCGTTCATGTCGCGCAAAAACGTTGTCCAGCCCTTCGGACTGGAGCATGTCGATGGACTCGGCCAGGCCATAGAGCAGGTTGGTGTTGGGCGTGTACGGCCAGTAACCGTCCTGGTTCATCGCTACGATTTCGTCCCAGGCCCAGAACGAACGTGGCATGCGGGAAGCCTTCGCGGCCTCCAGCGCGCGTGGCGAGAGGGCGTTGAAGCTGATACCCGGCGGCAGCATCAGTCCTTTCTGCGAGCCGCCGATCGAGACGTCCACTCCCCATGCGTCATGGCAGAACTCCACGCTCGCGAGTCCCGAGATCGTGTCGACCATGAGCAGTGCCGGATGCCGGGCGGCATCCAGCGCAGCCCGGACCGCAGGAATGTCCGAGGTGACCCCGGTGGAGGTCTCGTTGTGCACCACGCAGACGGCCTTGATCCGGCGTTCGACATCCTGGCGCAGACACCGTTCGAGCAGGTCCGCCTGCACGCCCCGGCGCCAGCTGGGCGCATGCGGCAACTGATCGTCGTCTCCGCTCCAGGCGACGACCTTTACCGACAGACCCAGACGCCGGGCCATCTTCGTCCACATCGAGGCGAAGTGGCCCGTCTCGTACACCAGGACCTCGTCCCCGGGACTGAGGGTATTGCACAGTGCCGCTTCCCACGCGCCGGTGCCCGAGGCGGGATAGATGATCACCGGATGGCGGGTCTTGAATATCGTCCGGATCCCGCTGAGTACCTTCAGCCCCAATGCGCCAAACTCCGGTCCGCGATGATCGATGGTCGGCAGGCTGATCGCGCGCAGGATCCGCTCGGGTACCGGACTCGGACCGGGAATCTGCAGGAAGTGCTTCCCGGTCGGATGGAAATCGAGATCGAGCATTACGGCTCCATGCCGGCAGGGGAGGCCGGGGGCAGCACCGAGTTTACAAAAATGAATACAAAATGCAAACTTGCCTCTGGAGGAGGCCCCAGGGACTCGCGGGACCTTCTACCGGTAAATGCTTGGGCGGGTTATGGTATTAGTAGGGTGAATTCAAAATTCATAATCAGTTTCCGGGTGCGGGCATGGTAGAGGTCTTCGCGATCCCCAGACGCACGCTTCACGAGGAAGTGGTGGACGGCCTGCGCGCGATGCTGGTCGAAGGGCGCATTGCCCCGGGCGCCAAGCTCAACGAGCGGGAGCTGTGCGCCCTGTTGTGCGTCTCGCGCACCCCTTTGCGCGAAGCGATCAAGCGGATGGCCGCGGAGGGGCTGGTGGACCTCCTGCCCAATCGGGGCGCCGTGGCGGTCAAGCTCAGCGAGACCGATGTACTCCACGCCTTTGAAGCACTCGCCGAGCTCGAAGGCATATCCGGAGAGCTTGCGGCGCAGCGCATCACGGCAGCCGAGATCGCGGAGATCAAGGCCCTGCACTACGAAATGCTGGCGTCCTTCGCGCGCAAGGATCTGCACGAATATTACAGGCTCAATGCGCAGATTCATGCCGCCATCAACCGCGCGACCCGCAATCCGGTCCTGCAAAAGATCTATCGGGAAACCAACGCGCGGGTGCAGTCGCTGCGTTTTCGCAGCAATCAGAATGAGACAAAGTGGAAGCAGGCGGTCTGCGAACACGAACAGATCCTGGCCGCGCTCGAAAAGCGCGATGCCGTGGGCTTGCGCGCGCTCCTGGTCGAACACCTCGTCCGCAAGCGCAATGCCGTGATCGATCTCATGCGCGCCGGTGAGCTGCGTGAGCGGGCCGCAGAGCCGCCACCGCAACGGCGATGAGGGGCTTCGCCGGATCGCTGCGGCCGGATCGGGCGCGATGCCACCCAGCAACGAACTAAGCATGACGCTCGAACGCCGGCTGCGTCGGGAGACGACCGGCGAGGTGCTGTTCGATGCGGCATCGCGTGGCCGCTATGCGGCCGATGCCTCGATCTACCAGATCATGCCCGTGGGCGTGCTGGTGCCCCGCACGGAGCGGGACGTCGTCACCGCCATCGAGATCGCCCGGGAGCTCAAGGTACCCATCCTCCCGCGCGGTGCCGGCACCAGCCAGTGTGGCCAGACCGTCGGCGCCGCTCTGATCGTGGATGGCTCCAAATATCTTCGTCAGCTCCTCGACGTGGACGTCGAGCGCCGCACGGCCACCGTTCAGCCGGGCATCGTCCTGGACCAACTGAACGCGCGGCTCAGGCCGCACGGCCTATGGTTTCCGGTCGACGTATCGACGAGCGCCCAGGCGACCCTGGGAGGCATGGCGGGCAACAACTCGTGCGGCTCCAGATCCATCGCCCATGGCAACATGGTGCACAACGTCCTGGGCGCAAACGCATGGTTGTCCGACGGGACGCTGGTGAAGTTCGGTCCCCTCCCAGGGCTCGCTGCGCGCGGCGCCGAAATAGCGCGGTTCGTGGGGGCACTGGCCGAGCAGCACCGCAACGACATCGAGACGCGCTGGCCCAAGGTGCTGCGGCGCGTATCCGGCTACAACCTCGATATCTTTCACAATCAGAATGAACGGCCTTACACGCAGGATGGCAGTGTCAACCTGGCCCATCTGCTGATCGGCTCCGAAGGCACCCTGGCGTACACCCAAAGTCTCGAACTGCGGCTATCCGCACTGCCTGCAGCCACCGTACTCGGCATCGTCAACTTCCAGACCTTCCGGGCGGCAATGGAGGCTGCGCAACACATCGTCAAGCTGGCGCCGACCGCCGTGGAACTGGTCGACCGCACCATGATCGGGCTCAGCCTGGAGAATGCGGCGTTCCGCGCCACCATGGAAACGGCGCTGATCGGCGATCCGGCGGCGATCCTGCTGGTGGAGTTTTCCGGCGACGACAAACCCAGCCTGCTGCACAAGCTCGAGGATCTCTCGGCCATGATGGCCGACCTGGCCCTGCCGGGCAGCGTCATGCAGATGTCCGAGGCCCAGGCGCAGAAGAACATCTGGGAAGTGCGCAAGGCCGGACTCAACATCATGATGAGTCTGAAGGGCGACGGCAAACCGGTGAGTTTCATCGAGGACTGCGCCGTGCCGCTGGAGCATCTGGCGCAATACACGGACGCGCTCACCGAGGTCTTTGCGCGTCACGGTACGCACGGCACATGGTATGCGCATGCCTCGGTGGGCACCCTGCACGTACGGCCGATCCTGGACATGCGACGGGACGGCGAGGCCGGCGGTGCCGTCAGGATGCGCGCGATTGCCGAGGAGACCTCGGAGCTGGTCCGCAGGTATCGCGGCGCCTACAGCGGGGAGCACGGTGACGGCCTGTGTCGCGGTGAATGGATCGCCTGGCAGTTCGGACCCGCCCTCAACGCGGCGTTCCGTTCGATCAAGGACCACATGGACCCCGCCGGGCTGTTCAACCCCGGCAAGATCATCGATCCGCCGAAGATGGACGAGGTTGCGCTGTTGCGCTTCGCCCCGCCCTCGGCGCCGCATCCTTATCGCACCATTGCGCTCAAACCCGTGCTCGACTGGTCGGCGTGGGATGTACAGAACGATGCCGTGACGGGAGCCCTCACTGCGCCAGGCACGGGCGGCGATACCACCGGCGGCTTGGCCAAAGCGGTGGAAATGTGCAACAACAACGGCCATTGCCGCAGACTGGATGTCGGCTCCATGTGTCCGAGCTATCGCGTCACCCGCGATGAACGGCACCTGACGCGCGGTCGTGCCAACACGCTGCGCCTGGCACTGTCGGAGCGGCTGGGCCCGGATGCTTTCCGCGGCAAGGCGGTGCACGATGCGATGGACCTGTGCGTCGGGTGCAAGGCCTGCCGGCGCGAGTGCCCGACGGGCGTCGACATGGCGAGGATGAAGATCGAATTCCTGGCCCACTACAAGCAGCGCTACGGGCACTCCCTCAGGGATCACCTGGTGGGTGCCCTCCCGAGCTATGCGTCGTTGGCAAGCCGCTTTTCCTGGGCGCTCAACCTCAGGGATGTCCTGCCAGGGGCGGCCTGGCTGAGTGAAAAACTGCTCGGCTTCTCCTCGCGACGCCCGCTGCCTCAATGGCGGCCGCGGACCTTCTGGAGGCCACCCGACGCCGCCGTGTTCGCGACTGCGGACGCAACTTTGAGCGCTGCGGCAAAGGGCGGGAAGGCGGCAGTCCTGTTCGTGGATACCTTCAATGGAACGTTCGAATGCGACAACGTCCTGGCCGCAGCGCGGGTACTGCGGGCCGCCGGTTACACATTGCACACCCTGACCAGGGATGCCGGTCATTATTGCTGTGGCCGCACTTACCTCGGCACCGGCATGATCGGCAAGGCCCGGGACGCGGCCCGGGAGTTGATCGGCGCGCTGGCGCCGTTCGCAGCTAACGGTGTGCCCATCATAGGGTTGGAGCCGTCCTGCCTCTTGACGCTGCGCGACGAAGCCCTGGTCATGGGCCTGGGGGAAGAGGCCATCGCGGTTTCCAAACAGGCGTTCCTGTTCGAAGAGTTCGTCGTGCGCGAGATGAAGGCGCAGCGCTTCACGCTGAATCTCCGGCCGGCGAACGCACCGCTTCTGGTCCACGGGCATTGCCATCAGAAGGCCTTCGGCGCGGCCGGTGCCATCCTGGAGGTGCTGAAGTTGATTCCCGGCGCCAGCCCCGAACTGATCGAGAGTTCGTGTTGCGGCATGGCGGGAAGTTTCGGCTACGAAGCCGAGCACCATGCGATCTCGATGAAAATGGCGGAAGCCGTGCTGCTGCCGAGAATCCGTGGTGAACCGGCTGCGATCGTGGTCGCCGACGGCACCAGCTGCCGGCATCAGATTTTCGATGGCGCGCAGCGCGAAGCGCTGCATGCGGCACGCCTGCTCGATCAGTTACTGGCACCCGGGTAGTATTGGATCTCCTCGAAGCGCAACACACGTCCGGAAGGTGAGTCATGAGCATCGTCAAGCTGCACGTCAATGGGGCGATTCACGACGTGGACGTGGATCCCTCGACTCCTCTGCTGTACGTGCTGCGGAACGACCTTGATCTGCGCGGCCCGCGTTTCGGGTGCGGACTGGGTCAGTGCAGCGTATGTACGGTCATCATGGGCGGCGCCGCGATCCGCTCCTGCATCACGCCAGTCTCGGCGGTACGAGGCGAAGTGACGACGCTCGAAGGTCTCTCGAAGCACGGGAAACTGCATCCGCTGCAGGAGGCATGGATCGAGGAGCAGGCCGCCCAGTGCGGCTATTGCCAGAATGGCCAGATCATGACGGCCAAGGCGCTGCTCGACCGCAATCCGCATCCGAGCGATGCCGAGATCCGAGAGGCAATGGATGGTGCGCTGTGCCGGTGCATGACCTTCTACAGGGTACAGGCAGCGATCCGACGTGTGGCCCGCGGCCCGAAAGTCACCGGAGAAGCCGAATGAGCAATCCCCTGGAGTTGCCACCGGAGTTGGTGGATGCGCTCGCCGGTCCCGGACACGCCTCGCGACGCAGTTTCATCCTGGGCTCCGGGGCGTTGGCCATCTCCCTGGGACTGGGCGCCGTGCCGGGCGGGAGGGCCCGGGCCCAGGCACCTGCGGCTCCCCCGGGTCCCTATCCCGATCCCGACTTCCGCAAGCTCGACACGTGGATCGTGATCCATCCCGACAACACGGCAACGTTCTACGTCGGCAAAACGGATGGTGGCCAGGGCACGGGCACCGCTTTCCGGCAGATGATGTGCGATGAACTCGATATCGCCTTCGACAGGACGCGCCTCGTCATGGGCTGCACCGACATCACTCCTGACCAGGGCGGCTCGGGGGGTTCGACCAGCGTGGAGAGGGATGGGCGCCCCATGCGCCGGGTGGCCGCGGAAGCGCGGCGGGTCTTGCTGGAACTCGGCGGCGAGCACCTGGCGACGCCCGTCGAGATGCTCGCGGTGGCCGATGCGACAGTCTTCGTGAAGTCCGATCCCGAGCGGACGGTGACCTACGCCGAACTGATCGCGGGCAAGCGCTTCAACGTCGATCTCACCGGACACAGCGTCGACCAGACTACCGGCAAGGCTGCCGTCAAACCGGTCACCGACTTGCGCGTCGTGGGCCGTTCTCACAAGCGATACGACATCCCTTCGAAAGTCGACGGCTCGTTGCGGTGGGCGGTGGACGTGAAGCTGCCGCGGATGGTTCATGCACGCAATGTCCGACCGCCGCTTGCCGGCGCCACCCTCGTGGGGATCGATGAAACGTCGGTCCGCGACGTGCCCGGCTTCATTCGCGTGGTCAGCCGCGGCAACTACGTCGCGGTGATCTGCGAGCGCGAGGAACAGGCCATCCGGGCCGCAAGGCAACTCAAGGCGCAGTGGCAGCGACCCGCCGTCGCGCCGTTCCCCGCTTCCAGCGAGCTGTTCGACTATATGCGTCGCGCGACTCCCACCTCGACGGGCGAGCCGCGCGTGCAAGGTGATCCGGAGGCGGCCTTCAAGGGCGCTGCGCACGTCATCGAAGCCGAGTTCGAAGTGCCCTTCCAGGGTCATTCGTCCATAGGTCCGGCGCACGCGCTGGCGGATCCCTCCGATGGCCAGATGACGATCTACACCAATGACATGAAGGCCTACAGCCATCGCACCGGTGTCGCGAAGTTCCTCGACATGCCGCGCGAGAAAGTGCGGGTCTTGTACATGGATGGCCCGCAGGTGTATGGCCGCACGGCTGCGGACGATGCAGGTTTCGAAGCCGCGTTCCTTGCCCATGAGCTCGGCCGGCCGGTGCGCATGCAATGGATGCGGGACGAAGAGGCGGGCTGGGATACCAAGGGTCCTGCGCACGTCTTCAGGCTGCGTGGTGCGCTCGACGCACAAGGCAGGCTCGTGGCCCTGGAGTACGATGCCTGCTCCGCGGACCACAATCATCTCTGGTACAACGAACCCGAGACGGTCCTGATCGCGCAGCTGATGGGTCGGCGCCCGGCGCAGCCGGCCAAGGGTTCGGTCGAAACCCCGACCACGATGTACTCGATTCCGAACCTGCGTACCACGACCCGGATCGTCGGCCTGCCATTGATCTGGGAAACGCCCCTGCGGACCGGCAATCTGCGCGATCCCAACGGTCCGCAGGTCACTTTTGCCTTCGAATCCTTCATTGACGAACTGGCTGCCGCCGCCGGTGCCGATCCCATCCAGTTTCGTCTGGACATGCTGGCGCAGGCCAAGGAGGATGCCGTCTTCCGCAAGTCGCGATCCCTGGCCGTGGTACAGGCGGCCGCCAAGGCCTACGGATGGGTTCCGCGACCGGCACCCAAGCCGCAGCAGACGGCATCACGGGATCAGGTGCTCTCAGGACGGGGCGTCGCCTACACCTATCGCGGCAACACCATCGTTGCCGTCATCGCCGACGTCGAAGTGAACCGCCAGACCGGTCGGGTCTGGACCAGGCGCCTGGTCTGCGCGCACGACTGCGGCCTCGTGATCAATCCCGAGGCGCTGCACCACACCGTCGAATGCGGCATGCTGCACGGCTTGAGCCGGGCCCTTTGGGAGGAGGTGCAGTTCGATACCGAGAAGGTCACCAGCGTCAATTGGGCTTCCTACCCCAGCCTCAGGCATTCGGACACGCCCGAGAAGATCGACATCGTCCTCGTCAACGGTGATCCGAATCCGGACCGCCCCGATCTGGCGCCCTACGGTGCCGGGGAATGCAGCCACAAGCCCCTGATCGCGGCGATCGGCAATGCGATCTACGACGCCACCGGCGTGCGGTTGCGTCGGGCCCCTTTCCGTAGCGAGCGCGTGCTGGCCGCCTTGCAGGCGCAGCGCGCCTGAACTCAGCGCCATTCGACGGCGACGATGGCACCCACGGAATCAAACCCGTAGTTGTACTTTGTGAGGTAGGCATCGGACATGTGCTGATCCACGATTCCAAGTGAGATCCGCCATGTCCGGTCGGGCTGGTAGCGCATCCCGAAACCGAACAGGTACATGAAGGACGTATCGTCCTGCTGACCGTAGAAGACACGGCTGGCGTCGGTCTTGCCCACGGCTTCCCGGAATTCGATGTACGGTGCCCAGGTGCCGTCTCCCGGCACGAAGATATAGCGCAGACCTCCGACCAGCCCCGCGTAATAGTGCTCCGGCCCGTGCAGGATGTCCGCGCCGACGAGGCCGACGCTGGTCTGCCACTGGCCGCGCAGGAAACCCCAGCCTCCGACCTTCGACAGGTCGTAGCGGCCGCCGAACACATAGCTGTCGAGACGGTAATGCCAGGGGTTCTTCATGTTGTTCAGGCCGCGCTGCCCGGCCAGCAGCCAGAAGGGATTCTGAATGTCCACGAACACGTAGGCAGTCTCGAAGTCGTAGGACCAGCGGCTGGGGGATTGCGCGGCCGGGAGAGGCGGGGCATCGGTCGATATCGGAGCGTCCGTGGCTCCGGCCCCCTGTGAAATGCCCACCATGGCCAGCAGGACGATTGATGATTCGAGGAGTCGTAGTCCGGGTCTTTTCAAGAGCTGAACCTCGCAGCCTCTATCGTAAGCGCCGCAGCTAGCCGTTGTCGTCAGACATCTCCCCGTTTCGCCAGGGATTGTGTCGGACAGGAAGAAGTCAAACCGATCGAACGTGCCGAAAGGTCCTTGTCCTTGCTTCGCAGCATTCCTCTCAAACTCCGGCCATGGTATGTCGTTTGAGACGCGGCACGCACTTGCGCGAACCTTAACACCTTGATTTTGCAACAGTCACGAAGGCAAGCCTGTGGCGTGCGCCGATAGGGCAACCTCGGGGGCAAACAGTCGCCTCTGGCACAATATTCGCCGCTGCAGGACGGGGGAGACAATGAAAGTCCATTCCAGACGGCGGACGAGTGCCGGCCACGACAAGCACTCCAGACTGCTGCCACAGCTCGCCACCATGTGGTGCGCGTTGGTCCAGTCTTCCGTGCGTGACTCGCTGCTGCTGCTGGGCGTCGTCCTGACTGCCGTGGTTCTCGCCACGGCCTTCGGCCAGATCCGGCTCAATGCCTGGAACCAGCCGTTCTACGACGCCCTGTCCCACCACCGGCTGGACGAGTTCGTGCACCAGCTCGGCGTATTCGCCATCATCGCCTGCACGCTGCTGATCCTCAACGTGGCGCAGAAATTCCTGACGGAGACCTTGAAGCTCAAACTCCGGGAAGGGCTGGTGAAGGATCTGATCGGGCACTGGCTGCGCCCGATGCGGGCCTTCCGGCTCGCCCATGCGGGCGACATCGGCGTCAACCCGGACCAGCGCGTCCATGAGGATGCCCGGCACCTGACCGAACTGACGGCTGACCTGGGCACCGGCCTGCTGCAGGCGGCGATTCTCGTGGCGATGTTCATCGGCGTGCTCTGGCGGGTCTCTGCGGGCTTTCATTTTCATTTCCACCAGGGTGAGTACTCCATTCCCGGTTACATGGTCTGGGCGGCGATCCTGTATGCCGGTTCGGCCTCGCTTCTGAGCTATCTCGCCGGACGCAGCCTGATCAGGCGCAATGCGGACCGCTACCAGCGGGAGTCCGAGCTGCGCTTCGGCCTGGTGCGCGTCAACGAATACGCCGATGCCATTGCCCTGGCCGGCGGGGAAGCGGACGAGGCGCGCCACCTCGAGCGCGACCTTGCCGCGGTGCTCGCGGCCACCTGGCGCATCGTGCTCGGATTGACCAACCTGACCTGGGTCACCTCCGGGTACGGCATGTTCACGCTGGTCGCTCCGATCATCGCCGCCGCGCCGCTCTACTTCTTCGGCAACCTGTCGTTCGGGGGACTGATGATGGCCGCCGGCGCCTTCACTCAGGTGCAGGGTTCGCTGCGCTGGTTCGTGGACAATTTCAGCGTCATAGCAGACTGGCGCGCGACGCTGCTGCGCGTCGCGAACTTCCGCCGGGCGCTCGTGGACATGGATACCCTGCATCGCGTCGAGAGCCAGATCACCTACGAGACCGGCGCCGCCGAGGAATACGCCATCGACTCACTGGAGATACAGTCGCCTGCGGGGGCCACGCGGCTCAAGGAAGCCAAAGTCGTGCTGAAGCCCGGCGAACACGTGCTCATCGTTGGTGAGCCGGGCGCCGGCAAGACGTTGCTGTTTCGCGCGCTGGCGGGCCTGTGGCCCTGGGGTTCGGGCACCGTAAGGCGTCCGAAGGGATCGGGCATCTACCACATGCCAAGATCGGCATACTGGCCCGCCGGTTCGATGCGCGAGGGACTGGCCTACCCTTCCGATCCCGGTGAGATCAAGGACAACCTGTACAAGGAAGCATTGCAGGAGCTCAAACTGCAGCAATTCGAGCCGCTGCTGGACAAGGAAGGTCACTGGCAGGACGAGTTGAACGCGGACCAGCTGGTCCGACTGGCGTTCGCCCGGCTGCTGATCCACGAGCCTGCATGGATCGTCATCGATGAAGTGCTCGACTTCGTGGAAGCCGACTCCAGGTCGCTGATCACCGGCGTATTGGCCAGGCGCATGCCCGACAGCTGTATCGTTCACATCGGCCGCCAGCTTCCCCATGACAGGGCCTTCCGCAAGGTCCTGCACCTGGTCAATGACACGACGGTTCGCAAGCTGCCGCGTCGAAAGCGCGGCCAGCACGACAGGGCCGGGCATCACACCGCGCCGGTTGCCGCGCGCGGCTGACGCTGCACCGAAAGAAAACGGCGGAGCTCTTGCGAGCTCCGCCGTCCCTGCTCAAGCGCTTTTACATGCGGAACAAGGTCATCCGCATTGCAACTGCTTTGGAGCGTCCATCCGTTGGACACGATCGC
Source organism: Steroidobacteraceae bacterium (assembly GCA_035503515.1). Taxonomy (GTDB): domain Bacteria; phylum Pseudomonadota; class Gammaproteobacteria; order Steroidobacterales; family Steroidobacteraceae; genus DAIDKA01. The sequence continues at coordinate 11,796 of DATJTJ010000136.1, read as the reverse complement.
GCGCGTGGCAATCAGCCTGCGCGCATCCTCTGGCCTCCTGGCCGATACGAGGTAACCGTTACCGATGAGCCTCGCTACGGACCAGTGCGCTCAGAAACGCGACCGGACCAACGTGTAATTGTGCCACTTGGATCACCTCCTTCAGTTGCCGTGGGCTCCTTGCCGGCGCGTGCCGCCCACCGAAGCCGCGCACCCGATCCCGATGCAACGGGACAAGCCAAGTTTTGCGGTGCCGGGAACGAAAATCAAGGGCTACGTCCGTAGGTCCTTGGGTCCGGAGGGTTGCGCTAGACTTCAAGGCATGATCACTGTTTTCGGCGGAGGGATGTCCCGCTCCCTGCGGGTCACATGGCTGCTCGAGGAAATGGGCCTCAAGTACCGCCTGCGGCCCGTTGATCTGCTGGCCGCCGGGCAGGACGCGGAGTTCCTGGCCGTCAATCCCGCGGGATTCATTCCGGCGATCCAGGATGGGGAAGTGACCATGGTCGAGTCGATTGCGATCATGGAATACATCATGGCTCGCTACGGCCCGACGTCACTGGCACCGGGTGCGAAGGATCCGAGCTTCCCGGCCTATCAGCAGTTCCTGCATTTGGGCGAAGCCGGGCTTGCAGCCTCGCTCTACATCGTGGCCGTAAGCCGCAATGTTGCGCCCGAGGCGGAGCGCCGGCACTCGGGCGCCGAACAGGCGCTGGAAATCTTCGAGAGTCGCCTGCAGCTGGTGACGCAACAGCTTGCGCGTTCACCGTATCTCGCCGGCGAGGCATTCACGGCCGCCGACATCTCGGTGTGCTATGCGTTCGCCTGGGGCACGAAATATGGCGGTATCACGCTGGGAGAGGCCGAGCAGGACTATCTCACGCGCATGAGCGGACGGGTGGCCTACCGGCGCGCCCTGGCGAGATCGCAGGCGGCGATGGGCCGGTCCTGACGGACCGGTCGGTGATCCATCCCCTCAGAACGTATAGGTGATCTTGATTTCGCCTGAAATCGGCTCCAGGGGATGGACCTGATAATCGGATATGCCGCCGGCAATCTGCAGCTGCGTATAGGTCGCGGGGTTGATCTCCGGCTTCAGGATGGTGCCGTAGTAGTACGCGGCTGCGTCCGAGTGCGAGTTGAACAGGTTGAAGATGCTGAGCGTTGCCTTCAGGTGCTCATTGAAGACATAGCCGGCATCGGCGTTGAACTCGCTGTAGCCCGAATCGTAGTGAGGATTTGCACCATCCTCCAGAGGATAGGCCCCGAGCTTCCGCCACTGCAGTCCCCCGGTCCAGGGCCCGAGATTTCTCACCAGAACGCCGAAGGAGCCGATGAACCTGGGCGCATTCGCGATGTACGTGCCGTCCAGGCCGTAGTTCTCGTACCCCGGCAGGTAACGGGCCTTGGACCAGGCCAAATCGGTATTGAACTCGATCCAGGACCAGGGGTGGTATTCCGCCGACACTTCCACCCCCTGGCGCCGGCTCGGGGCGGTCGCATCATCCTGGCCGGCATCGGCGTCGTAGGCGAGTTCGGACCGGAAGTCCTGCTGGAAAATGGCGAACTGCGTCGACAGTTTCGGCACGATGTCGCTGCGGATGCCGAACTCGTAGCCCGTCGTCGCGGCCAGCAAGGGAGTCGCACGCGGATTGCCTGAACCATCGAACAGTCCCACCAGCGGCACGGTGCCGAATACCCCGCGCACGTCGTCGGAGTGAAAGCCGCGGCCGGCGCTGAAGTAGAACTCGGTGGCAAGCCAGGGCCCCAGAATCAGGCTGCCCTTGGGTTGCAGCAGGGTCTGGTCTTTCTCGCCCTGGAAGCCGGCAAGACCCAGGTCGCTTTGCAGGCTCTCGTCGCTCGCCCGATAGTATTCCTCGCGCACCCCCGCAACCGTCCGCAGCCAGGGCAGCCAGTGCACGGTGTCCTCCAGGTACGGACCCAAGTCCAGGAGATGAACCTCGTCCGCACTGCAGATGCCGCCCGCCTCGGGCACCTCCGCCGTGGAGCCGTCGGCGTTGCCTCCCTCCACCGAGCAGTACGACAGCGGCACCCGCAGCAGCGTGTGCTTGCGGTCGACCAGGGCCTGGTCGTAGCGCAGCTGTGTGCCGGCCACGAACTGGTTGTCCACCGGCCCGAAGGCACTGTTCAGGGTGAACGCCACCTGGCCGCCACCCGTATTGCGGTTCTCGTCCTGCTCCTCCTGGTCGCCATTGACCGGATCGTCCAGGTAATGCGTGAAATCATTCCACAGCGTCATGGTGGCGTGAATGTAGTAGGCGCTGGAATCGAACTTCCAGTCATCGCCATGGGTCGCGTAGTGCAGCGACAGGCTGTACCGCTGCGAGGCACTGCCATCGCTCGGATCGAGCGTCCCCCAGCGGCTGATCAGGCCCTCCTGGATCGCGCGCAGCGACTGGTCCGTCGTGAGGTTGCCCAGGCCGTGGTAATACATGAGCGTGGCACTGTAGCCGTCGGCCTGGCTGCCGTGGCTGTAGCGCAGGATGGCGGCCTCCTTGCGAAAGTCATTGCCCGGATCGAACGGCCCATCCAGATGGCCGTAGTAGACGCCCCCCAGGATCCGGTCGGTATCGCTGAGGTGATCCGTGCCGCCGGCAAAGATGTTGTAGACCCCCAGGGTGCCGCCGGTCACGGAGACCTGGGCCGGAATGTCGTTGGCCAGCTTCAGGTGGGTCGAGGCCACCGAGCCGAAATCCCCGACCGATGCGTAATAGGGGCCCTTGGTGTAATCCAGCCCGTCGGTGACATCCGGCAGCAGGAAGTTCAGGTCAGAGTAGCCCTGGCCGTGGGTGTTCGTGGGGCGGTTGACGGGCATGTCGTCCACGAAGTTGGCGATGTCGGTGCCATGGTCCAGGTTGAAGCCGCGGGCCAGATATTGATTCGCCTTGCCCTCGCCGGAATGGACGGTGACCACCAAGCCCGGCACGCTTTCGAGCAGCTGCCCGACCCGGTACACCGGACGCAGGTCCAGCTCCTGTTCCGTCACCGAGCCCTGGCTCGCGGTCGTCGCGGTGCCCAGCAGGTCGATCCGCGAGGCGGTTACGGTCACTTCCGCGAGCGGACCGGAATCCGGAGCATCGGTTGCCGACGCCGCCGCAGTCGTGGTGGCGGTATCCGCCAGCGCATGCGGGGCCGACATGATGCACAGGGCAGCCGCGACCGAACGCGCGATGATCACCCGCACGGCAGCCCTTCGGCTCCCGGTCCTGGATGCGTGCAGTACTTCACCTGGGCAGCTGCGGAGACCGCCCGGCACCTGGCGTATCGACATCGCCTGAAACCCTCATCGAAAAGTGGGGTCGGGACAGGCCCCGCCCTGGCGCGATCGCTGTTCGGCGTGTTCGCGCCGCGTCGGCTCCTGAAAAGCCGGTAGCTAGATACCATATCGCGTCGCGGAAACGGCCAAACTAACGGTTATCGACGCAGTTACAGAACCGTTAATGCAGGGTTCCCGGGCGATCAATGACCACTAAGCGGCTCGCAGCGCCATAGCGCTGCGCTTACCGCTCGTACTTATTCCGCTAGTGGATGGGCGCCGGACCGGCGCCGGGCTTGTCCATACCCGGCACCCCGGGCATATCGGCGGCCGGCCGCCGGCTCATGCACGCAGGCTGCGGGCTCCGAAATAGCCGAACATGAGCCCCATCGAGCCCCACAGCACGGCCTGGATGCCGAGAGAGGCGATCCTGAAATTCCACAGCGTGACAGCCGGGAAGGAGGCGGGGACCTCGTTGATTCCCGGCAGCAGGGCGAAGCATGCAGCAATGACGACCAGGTAGGCGCCAAGCGCCAGCAACGAGGCGTTCCATGCTCCATACCGCGGCGTCAGGCCGCGCCACAGGCGCAACGCGCCCAGGGTCGAGGCAATCGAGATCGCCATCATCAGGAAGTACAGACCGGTGCGGTACTTGATGGTATCGGGCTCGCCGACGGAAGGAGGGTTTGCAGGATATTTGAGGGCCGGGACCACGTACACGGTGAGCCAGCCGAACAGGGCCAGGATCACGGAGGTGGGGGCCGGGGCGAGCCTCCCCAGGCGCCCGTAGGCGAATGCAAACAGCACCGCAAAAAGACAGCCCAGCCCCGCTCCCGCACCCACCATTCCGGTGAGCAGACCGATCCCGCTTTGCACGGTGCGGCTGAAAATGACGGCATCTTCCGGCGGCGCGGGCTTACCGGCGGCCACGGCTGCGGCTGCCTTGGCCTCATCCTGCGCCGACTCGAAGCTGATGGCCGTATCAACGGCAGGCTCGCCGAAGGTCCTGGCCCAACCAAACGCGAGCAAACCGGCCACGATGCCGACGATGAAGCCTCGCAGAACCAGCTGTCCCATCATGATGTTTCATCACGCTGGCGATGTGGCCGGCGTGCCCCCGATACTTAAGATTGCGGCGACGCGCGCGAAAGCCTCAGTGACAGGGAAATCCGAGCAGGTGGCGGGCGTCGTGCACGAACTCGTGGATCCCCATGCCGTTGAAGATCGAGGTCGCGCCCTGTTCGGCGCCGACGAAGTAATAGGCGAGCCCCATGAGGACTACGCCGAAGATGGCCCATGGCACGATCTTGGCAATCGGAATGGCGATCTGCAGGGGCACTTCCAGAGCTGCGCTGGAAACCCCGGTCGACTGCTCTTTGTTTTCTGTGGCCACGATGCTTCCCGATCCTGCGTCTGCTCTGCATCCCTATCATGCCATACGCGCCGGCGCGCGGCGGCCCTCGACTCAACGCACGAAAGCCAAAACACCTTTAAGTTCAGAGTTCCATGGCCTATCCTTATTCATTGTATTACAAAGGATTAGGTAGCAGTTGGCAACTCAAGGCCGCGGCCCTATCCGCGCAGGATCATGACTCCCCGCATAACCCTTATTAGTCACGGCACCACGGCTGCACTCCGTGCTGCAACCTTCGGCGGGGACGACGCACTGGATGATGCGGGGAAGTCCAAGGCCCGCAGACTGGCCGGCGCACTGGGGCAGGTAGACCAGTGCTGGACGAGCCCTGCGGTCCGCGCCCGCGAAACGGCCACGGCGCTGGGTCTGTCGGCCGTGGTGGACGAGCGGCTGCGCGACTGCGACTACGGCCGCTGGACGGGCCTCAAGTTCAAGCAAGTGCTGCTGCGCGAGCCACGCAAGCTCGTCTCCTGGATCCGCAAGCCCGAGACGGCCCCGCACGGGGGGGAAACAATCCCGCAGGTGTTGCAGCGGGTGGCCGCCTGGATGGCCGAGCGAAGTCGCGATCGTGGGCACATGGTGGCCGTCACGCACCCGGTGGTCATTCGCGCGGCGATCGTCCACGTGATCCAGGCCCAGCTGCCCTCTTTCTGGCGCATCGACGTGCTGCCCCTGTGGCAGGTGGATCTGCGCACCAACGGTCGGCGCTGGGTATTGCGTTCCCTGGGGCCCATCCTCGCGCATGAGGAATTGCCCGGAGCGTAGTGCCATGCCGAGCGGTTCCACAGACAAGCGCTTTTACCTCTTTGCAGCCTGCGTCATCGGCGCCCTGGTGCTCATTGCCGGGGTCAACCTGTATCAGGCTCGCACGGCGGGCCCGCACATTCAGAGCCTGTCCTATTCCGAATTCTTCGATGACCTCGATCATGGCCGCGTCCGCTCCGTGACGTTGACCGGCCCGAAGATCGAAGGCTTCCTGACGGACCACCGACCCTTCCGCAGCTTTGCGGCCGACGACCCGGCACTCATCCCTGCGCTGCGCAGCAAGGGCGTCGCGATCACCGTCCAGGCCGCGCCGGCGGCCGCGCTACCCTGGACGAGCGCGCTGGCAACCTGGGTGCCCATGATCCTGCTGGTGGGCTTTGCCATCTTCTTCATGACCCGCAGTGGAGTCGGGGGGCGAGCGATGGGCCTCGGGAAATCCCAGGCAAGGCCGTTGACCCTGGCGCATGACCGGGTCACGTTCGGGGATGTCGCCGGCGTGGATGAAGCCCGGGACGCCCTGCAGGAGATGGTGCAGTTCCTGCGCGATCCCCAGAAATTCCACCGACTGGGCGGTCGCATCCCGCGGGGCGTGCTCCTGGTAGGCCCACCGGGTACCGGCAAGACGTTGCTTGCGCGAGCGGTTGCCGGGGAGGCGAACGTTCCCTTCTTCACGATTTCAGGTTCGCACTTCGTCGAGATGTACGTGGGTGTCGGGGCCTCTCGCGTGCGTGACCTCTTCGGGCAGGCCAAGAAGCACGCGCCCTGCATCGTGTTCATGGATGAGATCGATGCCGTCGGGCGGCGTCGCGGGGCCGGTGTGGGCGGCGGCAACGACGAGCGTGAGCAGACGCTGAACCAGCTGCTGGTGGAGATGGACGGATTCGAGAGCAATGCGGATGTGATCCTGATGGCGGCGACCAACCGTCCTGACGTCCTGGATCCTGCTTTGCTGCGTCCCGGCCGCTTCGACCGCCAGATAGCCGTCGCCAATCCGGACGTCCTCGGCAGGGAGCAGATTCTGTGCGTACACGCCCGGCGTATTCCGCTGGCGCCGGGTACGGATCTGGGGCTCGTCGCCCGCGGTACCCCCGGCTTCTCGGGCGCCGATCTCATGAATCTGGTCAACGAGGCCGCGCTGCTGGCGGCCCGCCGCGGACACGACACGGTGGGCTGGCGGGAGTTCGAGGACGCCAAGGATACGGTGACCATGGGGGCCGAACGCCGCACGCACGTCATGGGCCTCGAAGAGAAGCGGTTAACCGCGTATCGGGAGGGCGGCCGCGCCATCATCGCACTGCATCTGCCGGCGGCGGATCCGGTTCACAAGGTGACGATCCTCACCCGCGGGCGCACCACCGGGATGGTCAAGCAGCTGCCGGAAGGTGATCAGGCATGGACGACGCTCGAGCAGATGAATTCGCAGCTGGCGGTGCTGCTGGGCGGCCGGGTCGCGGAGGAGCTGACATTCGGACGCAACAAAGTCACCTCGGGTACCGCCGGTGACATCGAGGAGGCAACCAAGCTCGCCCGACTGATGGTGACCCGCTGGGGCCTGTCCGAGGCGCTCGGTACCGTCGCGTACGGCGAAAACCAGGACGAGGTGTTCCTGGGGCACTCGATAGCACGACAACAGAACATTTCCGAGCATACGGCCCAGATCATTGCGGTCGAGGTACGGAAGCTGATCGATGCGGCATTGGAGCAGGGCCGGGCGATTCTCAGCGCCCATCGGGCGCAGTTGGATACGCTCGCGCGCGGATTGGTGCAGTTCGAGACCCTCACCGGGGATGAGATCCGTGGACTGCTCGAGGGCAAAGCGCCGGCACGGGTGACCGCCGCAGAGTACACGACAGTTACGCTCAATTAAGTCGAAAAAACGGACCCGCTCTGGTGTGAGGGTTGAGAGCCTTTCCCGCGTATCACTCCCGGGTCGCCTCGTCCTTACGGCGAGCGAACTTCAAACCATAACAGGGATTTCCATATGCCGATGCTCAAGTGCTCCCCCGTGTTCGGCATCTTGCTGCTGATGAGTTCCTTCGTGCATGCCGACACCGCGGACCAGACGCTCGGCGCCGCCGATACCCTGGATAAGGTGATCGTAACGGCGACCAAGATGGAAGTAACCCAACGGGAGCTGACGCAACCCTCCGAAATCGTCACCCAGGAGCAAATTGCCGCCCAGGCACAAACTTCGGTCACCGATGTGCTGCGCCAGCAACCCGGAATCCAGTTTCAGGTCGGGGGCGCGCCGGGCCAGTTCATCTATCCGCGCCTGCGTGGCTTTTCGGACAGCACCACCTATGTGTTCGACGGCATCACCATGAACGCAGGAGGCTCGGGCGACATCGGCTATCTGCTGGGTCGGCTGGACCCGACGATGGTGCAGAGCATTCAGGTGCTTCGGGGGCCGCGTGCCACGACCTATGGCGCCAACACCACCTCCGGTGTCATCGACTTCACCACGCTTGCGGCAACGGGGCGCGAGGCGGATGTGGGAATTGAGGGTGGCTCGCTCGACTGGCGCAAGTACCGGGTCGGCCTGCAGGATCAGGAGCCGCTTGCGGACGGGACCTGGGCGGCGACCCTGAATGGCTCGTACGTGGACAGCGGCGGCGAGTGGCAATACGAATACACCAAGAACGCAACGGTGGTCGGACGCACCTCGTTCAAGGACAGCAGTTTCGAGGTCGGTCTGAGCTTCTACCTGACGAAGAACGTGTTTCAGGCCGCGGCACTGGACCAGTATTATCCTGGCTACACGGGCGGGGATTTCTCCGTGCAGCTGCCGGATTCGAATGACCCCGACACCACCAAGGCGGGAATCGGCAGCCTGTGGTTCCAGCAGCAGCTCACGACGAACCTGTCGCAGCGGCTTACCATCGGATACGCCGGGCAGGACGTCGTCAGCACCGCCGGCGTGCTGGGCAATGGCGGTCTGATCGGCTACTACGCGGCCCCGTACGACGGTTTCTCGGACCCGGATTCCGGCGGAACCTATGCCGCCGGGGATCAGGTCGCGGTCTATCAGTACCCCTACTTCTACAAGACGGTGAACGACAACACCGAAGCCGATTACAACCTGCGATACAAGACCGATACCGCCTCTGCGGTACTGGGCGCGACGTATCTGGAACAGATCTTCGATGCCAGTTCCAGCTACTCCACGTACAATCGGGAAAGCCAGTCCACCAAGTCCGTCTATGCCGACGCTTCGATCGGCTGGCTGGACAACCGGCTGCACACCGATGTGGGAGCCCGGCTTGACAGCTATTCGGCCTGGAAAAACAAAGCCACCTACAGCGCCGGACTGGCCTACGAGATCGTCCACGACTTCACGTTCTATGCCAATTACGGCACCAGCTTCACGCAGCCGACGCTGGATCAGCTCTATGACCCGCTCTACGGCAACAAGGGAATCACGCCGGAGAATGCCAGTACCATCGAAGCCGGTTTCCGTGGCCGGCAGCTGGATGGCCAGCTCACGGAAAACCTCACGTTCTGGCATTCGTATGTCGACAATGTCATCTCCTTCGACTACAACATCTACAACCCGCGGATCCTGAATGGTCCTCCCTACGGGGCGTACGGCAACAATGAGGCGGAACGCTCGCAGGGCGTCGAGGTCGAGGCGGCGTTCAAGATCACGCCACAGCTGACGCTGACCGGCAACTACACGCGTACCGACTCCTACATCGCCCATAACGGCGTCTGGCAATTCACTATCTACAATGCCCGCAACATGGGCAATCTTGGGCTCACCTGGTCGCAGGCGCAGTTCGACGTGGGATCGAATCTCTTCATGACGGACCACCGCCGTGATTATTCCGGGGACTTCTATGCTCCGGGCTATGCCCGTCTCGACTTCTTCGGCCGCTGGCACGCGACCGGGCAGTTCGACCTGTATGCCCGGGTACAGAACGCTCTGGACCACCACATCATAGAAATCCTGGGGTACAGGAACCCGGGCGTGTATTTCATCGCTGGCGCGACCTACAAATTCAGGTAAGCGCGGTGGCCGGCGATCGCGCCCAGGAGCGGTAACACGACTTCAACGTTATTTTAACGTTGCCAAAAACAGTAACTTGCGTGACGACGCTTGACGCCTCGGGGCATGCTGGACTTCCACAGATCGAGGCCAGAGCCCTTGGAAACACCTATAACTCCGGTCGAATCACCGTCGCTGTGGCCTCCGCGCTCCCGTACCGGCCAACTAGCGGGGGCTGCAGATGCCGCCCGCCTCCCCTCGGACGGCTCCCTGGTGACCCTGGCGTTGCACGGGGTTGAACCGGCATTCGCTTTGTTGTGCGCGCGTCACTCCCGGCGCCTGCGGAGCCTGATCGCGGCGCGAGTCTCCGACCCGGGCGACGTGCCCGACGTCGTCCAGGAAACGCATCTGGCCATGTGGCGCGCATTGCCCCGATTCGACATCCAGCGGCATTTCGAGTCGTGGCTGACGACCATTGCCGTGAACAAATGCCGTGACTGGGGCCGGCGACGCAGTGTTCGCCGCGATACTCTTGCGAGGTTCCAGGGCGAGGTGGCGGGTTCCGCCACCGGCTGGACCGCCGGGCACGCCGAATCACTGCTGCTGGAAAATGAACGGTTGGATGCGCTGCACGAGGCACTCGCACAATTGCCCGCTGCGCTGCGCGATCCGCTGATCCGGACGGCGCTGCATCAGGTCCCCCAGGCCGCCGTGGCCCGGGATCTCAACATCACGGTCAAAGCCGTCGAGATGCGCGTGCGCAGAGCCCGCCAGCGTCTGCACAATGTGCTCACGATGGCCTGATGGGGCCGGGAGGTGGGTGTGGCTCGGCGCCTGATCTGGCGCATCCTCGTGATGCTGCACCGGTATCTGGGTGTGGCCGTCGGCGCGCTGATGTTGCTGTGGTTCGCCTCCGGCATCGTGATGCTGTTCGTGCCCTATCCAGCTCTTGGAGAATCCGAACGGGTGGGCATGCTCGAACCCATCCCCTGGCAGCTGTGCTGCGGTGACTTAGGGAGTGCGCTGAGCGCCGACCAGCCCCTCGAGCGGGCCGAGGTGGAGACGGTTTCCGGAATACCCGCCCTGCGGTTCGCATTGCCAGGGCAGCAGGGGATGCTGGTCAGCCTGGACGCCACGACGCCGGTGGTGCCACTGGACGCCCCGCACGCCCGGGCCACCGCAGTTGCCGCCGCGATGCGCCTGGGAGTCATGCCCGCACAGCCCCTGGCCACCACAACGATCGTCCGTGACCAGTGGACCGTCAGCGGGGAGTACCGCGCCGATCGTCCCCTCTACCGCTTCGATTTCGGCGATCCCGCGGGAACCCAGATCTACGTCTCCAGCCAACGCGGCCGCGTCGTGCTGCGCACCACGGCGGCCCAGCGCTTCTGGAACTGGTTGGGCGCGGTACCGCATTGGCTGTATCCCACCATCTTGCGCAGCCATCCGAAGACCTGGACCCAGGTCGTCATCTGGACATCGCTTCTGGGGGTGTTTCTGACGGCCATGGGGCTGTACCTCGGCATCGCACAGTACCGGTTCCGGGGCGGAAACCTGCTGTCGCCATATCGGGGCGTATGGAACTGGCACCATTCCCTGGGGCTGCTGTTCGGCGTGTTTTCCCTGACCTGGATCGTCAGCGGTTTGATCTCAATGAATCCGTGGGGCTTCCTGGAAGGAGGGGATGGAGTCGAACCCACTCCGGAAGTTCACTCGGTCACCTGGGGTGAGGTTCGATCTTCCCTGGCCGCGATCGCCAAAGCGCCGCCGTCGTCGGACATAGTCACGCTCAGCATGGTACCGCTGGCCGGCAACCTATGCTGGATGGCTACCGATCACAGGGGTACTGCCATGCGGTTGGCCGCCGATGGTCATCGGCAGCCAATGACTGACGCGGACCTGCAGATCGCAGCGCGACATGCCGCGGGACCTTCCGGAATCGCCTCCAGGGTGCTGCTGCGCGATGAGGACGCCTACTACTACCGGCATCACGCCCCCCTGTTGCTGCCGGTCCTGCGCGTCATCGTGAATGACCCCGACCATACCTGGTTGTACCTCGATCCGCGTTCCGGCCGAGTGCTGGGCCAGTTCGATGCCGACGGACGCTGGCAGCGCTGGCTGTTCGACGGCTTGCACCGGCTGGATTTCCTGGCGCAACTGCGCGCCAGCAGGATCTGGACGGCCCTCGTGGTATTTCTGCTCGTGGGGGGAATCGGCCTCACCGGCACCGGTACCTACATGGCCGTGCGACGCCTCATCCTCGATCTCTCCAAGGCATCGGGTTGAGTGCGACCGATCGCTAACGTTCCTTAACGTCGTTACCAGAGAAACTACAACCGTAATTCACTGGCAGCCCGAGCACTGCTTTCACCATAG
>DATJTJ010000135.1:0-109207 GCA_035503515.1 Steroidobacteraceae bacterium | reverse complement strand
TACAGGAGCGTGAACAGCACGGTGACCATGACATACGGAGCGACGTGCACCCCGAGGCTCATCAGCCGCTTCACCAGCGGCAGCGAGGTCGCCAGCTGCAGCGGGCCGGCGATGAAGGCCGTGTGCGACAGCGCGATGAAGCCGCCGAGCAGCACCGGTCCGATCACCAGCAGGGCGAGGAACTCGCCGATGCGCCGGCCGACGCTGCGCGGCTCGGGCACCCGCCACACGTAGTTGAAGCTGTCCTCGACCTTCTGGATGGTGCCGATCAGCGACCAGGTCAGGAGCGCGAGCCCCAGTACCCCCACGACGCCCCGGCGCATGCGCCCCGCGAACTGCAGCACCTGGCGGGTCATGCTGTCGGCGCTGGCGCCGATGGGGCGGAAGAACTCCTTGACGATGGGCTGCAGGTCCTGGCCGCCGTGGCCTCCGAGCTCACGGATGACGATGAAGCTGAACGCCAGCAGCGGCACCAGCGACAGCACCGTGGTGAACACCAGCGCCGTGGCGCGCATGTTGATCTCCCCGCCGGCGAGGTCGCGGACCACGGCATAGGGATAGCGCCCGATGCGGACCAGCGTGCGCAGGGTGCCGGACCGTCCGGAGGCCTTGCCGAAGACGGCGGCATCCAGGCGGTCCCATATCCAGTTGGACATGCGCTTTTCAGGCGGTCAGGCGTTGCAGGGCTTCGAGATACTTGTCGCGGGTGCGGGCGATGACCTGGGCGGGCAGGGACGGACCGGGGGCGCGCTTGTCCCAGTCGAGCGTTTCCAGGTAGTCGCGCACGAACTGCTTATCGAAACTCGGCGGGCTGATGCCGACCTGGTAGGTGTCCGCGGGCCAGAACCGCGAGGAGTCCGGGGTCAGCACTTCATCCATCAGCGTGAGCCGGCCGTCCCGGTCCAGGCCGAATTCGAACTTGGTGTCGGCGATGAGGATGCCGCGCGCATGCGCATGCTCGGCCGCGAACCGGTACAGCGCGAGCGCCGTGCTGCGCACCTGCCCGGCAAGCTCTGCCCCGATCAGCGCGCTCACCTGCGCGAAGGAAATGTTCTCATCGTGCGATCCGGCCTCGGCCTTGCTCGCGGGGGTGAAGATCGGTTCCGGCAACCGCTCGGCCTGCTGCAGGCCCGGCGGCAGTTCGATCCCGCAGATCCGGCCGCTGCGCTGGTAATCCTTCCAGCCCGAGCCGATCAGGTAGCCGCGGACCACCGCCTCGAGGGGCAGGGGCTTCAGGCGCCTGACGATGATCGCCCGGCCCTCGAGCGCTGCCTGCTCCTCGGCCGGTAACGGCAGCTCGCTCAGCGCCCGCCCGGTGAGATGATTGGGTACGATGTGCGAGGTGCGGGCGAACCAGAAGTCGGAGATCCGGGTCAGCACCCGGCCCTTGTCCGGAATCGGATCCGGCAGGATCACGTCGAAGGCCGACAGCCGGTCCGTGGTGACGATGAGCATGCTCTCGTCATCGACGGCGTAGTTGTCCCGGACCTTGCCCGAATGCAGGAGTTTCATGCCGCTGAGGGCGGTGCGGAACACGGTACCGGCAGTAGTCATGAGATTAATATATCAGCGTGCGTATGCAATGGATCGGAAAAGCGGTGGGTGGCGTACTCGGCCTGCTGGCCGGCGGGCCCCTGGGAGCGGCGATCGGCGTCGTCATCGGTCATCAGTTCGATGCCAGCACCGGCGCGAACGACGGCATGATGCGGGGCCCCGGCGTTGCCGGGGGTGCCGGGCTGAGCGCGGCCCAGATCGGGGATCGTTTCTTCCGCACCACGTTCCAGGTCATGGGGCATGTCGCCAAGGCCGACGGCCGGGTCTCCGAGCAGGAGATCCAGGCCGCGCGCGCCATCATGTCGCAGCTGCGCCTGACCCCGGATCAGGTGCAGGTGGCGATCGCCTGTTTCACCATGGGCAAGGAACCCCGCTTCGCACTGACCGAGGCGCTGAATGCGCTGTACCACGCCTGCGGCGGTCGTCCCGACCTGATGCACGCCTTCGTCGAGATCCAGATGCGTGCGGCGCTCGCCGGCAACGACCTGCAGCCTGCGGCGCGGCGGCTGCTGCAGAATATCGCGCTGCGGCTCGGGCTCTCCGGCATCGAATTCGCGCACGTCGAGGCGGTGCTGCGGATGCGGCGCACTGGCAGCGCGGGCACCGGCGGCGCGACGGCCGCAGTGGATGCCGAGGCGCGGCTCGCGCAGGCCTACAGCGTGCTCGAGTGCACGCCGCAGAACACCAACGAGGAACTCTCGCTCGCCTACCGGCGCCAGCTCAGCCGGCACCATCCCGACAAGCTCAAAGCCAACGGCCTGCCCGAGTCGATGATCGAACATGCGAAGGAGCGCACCCAGCAGATCATCCAGGCCTGGGAACTGGTCCGCGAACGGCGCGGGATCTGATGCTGATAGACTCATGAGCATGCAAGCCAGCTGGATCGCACCCTCCATCCTGTCCGCCGACTTCGCCCGCCTCGGCGAGGAGGTCGATGCCGTCATCCATGCCGGCGCCGACCTGATCCATTTCGACGTGATGGACAACCACTACGTGCCCAACCTCACCATCGGGCCGATGGTGTGCGAGGCGCTGCACCGGCATTCACCGGACACGCTGCTCGACGTGCACCTGATGGTGAGCCCGGTCGACCGCATCGTCGCCGACTTCGCCAAGGCCGGGGCGACCCACATCAGTTTCCACCCCGAAGCCACCGAACACGTGGACCGCACCATCGAACTGATCCACGACCAGGGCTGCACCGCGGGACTGGTGTTCAATCCGGCGACGCCGCTGGAGTGGCTGGACTACACCCTGGGCAAACTCGACCTGGTGCTGATCATGTCGGTGAACCCGGGCTTCGGCGGCCAGAAGTTCATCGCGCAGTCGCTGGAGAAGCTCAGGGCGGTACGTTCGCGTATCGATGCCCAGAGCCGCCCGGTGCGGCTGGAGATCGACGGCGGGGTCAAGGTGGAGAACGTCGGCATGATCGCCGCGGCGGGTGCGGACACCTTCGTGGCGGGATCGGCGGTGTTCGAAAGCCCAGACTACGCCGCCACGCTCAAGGCGATGCGCGCGGCCATCGACGCCGCGCGCTAGGACGGCTATTCGTCGTCGTCCTCGTCCTCGTCATCGTCCTCTTCGATGCGCGCGGCCCGGGCACTGACCGGCTTGCCGCTGGCCGGAACGATGACCGGTCGGGTCTTGGTCTTCGGACGCGCGTTGAAGACGACGATGGTCTTGCCGGTGGCCCGCAGCAGGCCCTGGTCTTCCAGCACCTTGAGGACGCGACCGGCCATCTCGCGTGAGCAGCCCACCAGGCGCGACAGCTCCTGGCGACTGACCTTGATCTGCATGCCCTCGGGGTGGGTCATGGCATCCGGCTCGCCGCACAGGTCCATGATGGCGTGGGCCACCCGACCGGTGACGTCGACGAAGGCCAGGTCGCCGAGCTTGCGGTTGGTACGGTCCAGGCGCGTGGCCAGCTGCGTGGCCAGCTCGAAGATCAGTCCCGGGCTTTCCGCGGCGATCTGCCGGAAGCGCGGATAGGTCATTTCCGCCAGCTCGCACTGGTTGCGGGTGCGGACCCAGGCGCTGCGCGTGGGCTGTTCGTAGAACAGGCCCATTTCGCCGAAGAACTGGCCCTTGTTGAGGTAGGCGAGCACCATCTCGTTGCCTTCCTCATCCTCGATCATCACCTCGACCGAGCCGCTGATGATGTAGTACAGAACGTCGGGCAGGTCTCCCGCATGGATCACGACGGTCTTCGACGGCACCGTGCGGATGCGGCAGTAGCTCAGAAAGCGATTGATCGCCGGAATATCACTGAGCGGCTTGACGTTCTCTTCCATGATTTCAGATTCCCCCCGAGCGCGTACGCTCAGGCCAAGTTTTTATACATATGCCCCAAGAACTGCAAGCCGACGTAAGCATCGGGCGCAGAAAATAATCCTCAGACCCAGTAGGCCGTTTGCGTCATCAGCTTCGCAGTGCCGCGCATCAGCGTCCTGACGAGGCCCGGCAGTTCGATGGCGCCCGCCGCGCGCGCGGTCCCCGCGTGCGCGATTTCATCGCGGCGCATGGCATCGACCACGGCGCGACTGCTCGCGTCCGCATCCGGCAGCCGCCGCAGGTGATCATCGAGATGTCCCTCGACCTGGCGCTCGGTCTCGGCGACGAACCCCAGGCTCGGGCCATCCCCGAAGGCCGCGGCCACGGCACCGATGGCGAAGGACCCGGCATACCACAGGGGGTTCAGCAGGCTCGGCCCCGAGCGCAGTTCCCGCAGGCGCTGCTCGCACCAGCCCAGGTGATCGGTCTCCTCCTGGGCCGCCTTGAGCAACAGCTCGCGGGTGGCCGGCGAGCGCGCAACGAGAGCTTGGCCGTGGTAGAGCCCCTGGGCGGCGACTTCCCCGGCATGGTTGACCCGCATCAGGGCCGCAGACTCGCGGCGCTGGGCGTCGGTGAGTCCGGCCGCCGCCTGGGCCGGGGAAGAGCCCGGATAGGGGCGGGAAGCGTGGGCGGGAGCGGCGATGGCCCGCAGCGCCCGGTCGGCCGCGGCAAGGAACGGGTCCAGGAGGCGTTCAGAGCCCATGGGAAGGCCGCAACCCTTTGTACATCCGCGCACTATAGCAGCCGGACGGGCCATAATCCCCGCCCCGACGGGCCCGTTTCGCTGCACGGCAGCACCCGGGCGGCCCGGCGAGGTCCCACCCATATATATAAGCGCCTGGCGGGGGTCAGCACCGCCCCGGCGCGCTTTGCAATGCCAGGCCTGCTTGAGTACACTTGCCGGCCTTTTTTGGCACGGCCCCAAAGGCCTCCCGCGGGATAATCCGGTGCGGGCGGAGTTTAGAGAAATGCTTACGACATCGACGGTGTTCGCCAAGGCCGACCAGGTCCGGGGCGATTGGTATCTGGTGGATGCCAGCAACAAGACCCTGGGCAGGCTCTCCTCGGAGATCGCGCACCGCCTGAAGGGCAAGCACAAGGCGATCTACACGCCGCACATGGACACCGGCGATCATATCGTCGTGGTCAACGCGGAGAAGATCCGCGTCACCGGTCGCAAGCTCTCGGACAAGATCTACTACCATCACACCGGCGCCATCGGCGGCATCAAGTCGATTGCCCTCGACAAGCTGCTCAAGGAGCACCCGGAGCGGGCGATCGAAATCGCCGTGAAGGGCATGCTGCCGAAGAATCCGCTGGGCCGCCGCATGTTCAAGAAGCTGCACGTGTTCGCCGGCGACAAGCACCCGCACGGCGCGCAGCAGCCCAAACCTCTCGAGATTCAGGAAGCTTAATTCATGGCCATCAGTCAGAACTACGGCACCGGCCGCCGCAAGACCGCCACCGCCAGGGTGTATCTCACCCCCGGCACCGGCAACATCACCGTCAACGGCCGCGCGCTGGATGAGTTCTTCGGCCGCGAGACCGGCCGCATGATCGTGCGCCAGCCCCTCGAGACCACCGATCTGATCAGCCGGTTCGACATCAAGGTGCAGGTGTCCGGTGGCGGCATCACCGGCCAGGCCGGCGCCATCCGCCATGGCATCACCCGCGCGCTGATCCAGTATGATGAGACGCTGCGCAAGCCGCTGCGCGTCGCCGGGTTCGTGACCCGCGATGCCCGTGAGGTCGAGCGCAAGAAGGTCGGCCATCGCAAGGCCCGCCGCGGAACCCAGTACTCCAAGCGGTAACGAGGACGCCGCGAGAGGTCCTTTTGGGGGATCGTCTAGTGGTAGGACAACGGACTCTGACTCCGTTTACCTAGGTTCGAATCCTAGTCCCCCAGCCAACATCGACAGCCACTTAGCGGATACGCTAAGTGGCTGTCTGCTTTGGTGGCGCCCGCTTTGCCGCATACTGGGCCCATGATCGAGCGTCGCGCATTTCTCAAAGGGGGGTTGGCGGCGGCGGCCGCCGCAGTCGTCCCCGCGCGACCCGCGGGCCGCTTCGATTACGCGGCGCTCAAGGCCGCCGCCCGGAATCTGGCCGCGGCGCCGTTCCAGGCATTGCCCGAAAGCCTGCCGCCGTCGCTGGCGAACCTCAGTTGGGACACGTGGGAGGCGATCCGTTTCCGTGACGAGTTCTCCCTGTGGCGCGGGCAGGGACTGCCGTTCGAGGTGCGGTACTTTCACCTCGGCCTGGCCGTCAGACGTCCGGTGCGGCTCTATGCCGTCGAGGACGGCATGGCCCACGAGATCGCCTTCGATCCGCGACTGTTCGACTACGGCCACAGCGGCCTCGATCCGGCAACCATTCCGCGCACTCTCGGCTTCGCGGGATTGCGGATCCTGTTCCATACCGATCTCACCCGGGACATCGCGGCGTTCCAGAACCACTCGTATTTCCGGGCCGTCGACGGGACCCGGCAATATGGGCTGTCCCACCGGGGACTCGCCATCGACTGCGGCATGTCGACGCCGGAGGAATTTCCCTACTTCGTCGCCTACTACCTCGAGCGGCCCGAGAAGCGTTCGAACCGGCTCACGCTCTATGGCCTGATGGATTCGCGCAGCGTCTCGGGCGCCTACCGGTTCGTCATCGACGTGGCGGATACCCTGCTCATGGATATCGACGCCGCGCTGTATCCGCGGGCCCGGATCGAACGTCTCGGCATCGCGCCGGGAACCAGCATGTTCCTGTGCGGGGCGAACGATCGGCGGGTCCCGCCCGACGTGCGTCCCCAGATCCACGACTCGGACGGCCTGCAGATGCTCACCGGTGCCGGCGAATGGCTCTGGCGCCCGCTGGTCAATCCCGAGACCACGCGGGTGAACAGCTACGTCGATGAAAACCCGCGCGGTTTCGGACTCATGCAACGCGACCACGATTTCGATCACTATCAGGACGACGGCGCGTACTACGATCGCCGTCCCTGCGCATGGGTCGAACCGCGCGGCCACTGGGGAAAGGGCTCGGTCGTGCTGGTCGAACTTCCCGAACTGTACGAGACGGCCGACAACATCGTCGCGTTCTGGAACCCGGCGGAAAAGCCACAGCCCGGCGCGGAGCTGCTGTACGGCTATCGGCTGCTGTGGTGCCGGGAAAATCCGCTCCGCCCGACGCTTGCGACCGCCGTCGCCACCCGGACCGGCATCGGCGGAGTCATCGGCCGGGTGCGCACCTATTTCGCGTGGCGCTTCGAGGTCGATTTCGCGGGCGATGCGCTGTCGAAGCTGGGCGCCGGCGCCCACGTCATCCCGGAGATCTCGGCATCGCGGGGCCAGATCGAACTGCCCTCCGCGCGACCGCTGGAGTCGATCCATGGATGGCGCGTCATCTTCGACCTGAAGCCCGCGGACGACAGCGTCGAGCCGATCAATCTGCGTCTGCTTCTGAAACGGGATGGCAAACCCCTGACGGAAACGTGGATCTATCAATACACGCCGCCGCCACCGCCCGAACGGCAGCAGTATTTCTCGAAGGCCTGATGTTCGCGGCCGGCCCGATTGGCGCGGTGCAACGCAGGCGTCATTAGATTCAACTGCCAAGTCCACGTATCATCGCGCGATGCCCGCGGAGGACAGCAATCGACGTCCACTCAAGACGCGCTCCGCCGCGTGGGCGCAGCATCTGGCCGCGATCCTGGTGCGCGCCGGCGCCTCCCCCAATGCCATTTCCATCACCAGTGTGCTCTTTGCCGTGGCGGGCGCCGTGCTGCTGCTGCGTGCCGCAACGCTGCCCGGACTGCTCGCCGCCGCGTTGTGCATCCAGCTGCGACTGTTGTGCAACATGCTCGATGGCATGGTCGCGATCGAAGGTGGACTCAGGTCGGCCACCGGCGCGCTGTACAACGAAATCCCGGACCGCATCGGCGATTCGCTGTTCATCGTGGCACTGGGCTATGCCGCGGCGGCGCCGGCCGTCGGCTGGTACGGCGCGCTGGTCGCCGCGGTGACCGCGTACATCCGCGTGCTCGGTGGCGCACTGGGACAGGCGCAGGATTTCCGCGGACCGATGGCCAAGCCGCATCGGATGTTCGTGGCGACGTTGGGCTGCATTGCCGGCGCGGTGGAAGTGCAATGGAACGGCACCCACTGGTCGCTGCTCGGCGCGGCCTGGATCATCGCCATCGGTGCCACGCTGACCTGCGTCACGCGCACCGCGGCCATCGCGCGACGCCTCGGCGCAGCGGGTCCCTGATGCGACCCTCCGCGTTCGCATTCGTGGGACTGGTGCGACTGCTGGTCGGGGCGTATGCGCGCTGGGTGGGCTGCCAGCCGCAGGACATCCAGCGGCTGTACTTCGCCAATCACACGAGCCACATCGACACCCTCGCGCTGTGGTCGGCGCTGCCGCTCGCCCTGCGCGGGCGCACGCGTCCGGTTGCGGCGCGCGACTACTGGGGATCGGGCTTGCGGCGTTACCTGGCGACCCGGGTGCTGCGCGCGGTGCTCATCGACCGGACGCGGGGGGAGCCCACGACCGATCCGCTCGAACCGCTGATCGCGGCGCTGCGGCAGGGGGATTCGCTCATCCTGTTTCCCGAGGGCACGCGCGGCCGCGAAGCCGTGCCGGGTCCGTTCAGAAGCGGCCTGTACCGGCTCGCGCAGCAGTTTCCGACGGTCGAGCTGATTCCCGTCTATCTGGAGAACCTCAACCGCGCCATGCCCAAGGGCGCCTTCATCCCGATCCCGATCACCTGCACGGTGCGCTTCGGGGCACCCCTGGCGGTGGGCGCGGCTGAATCGCGGGAGGATTTCCTGGCCCGGGCCCGCGCCGCGGTGATTGCGCTCACGGACGCGGCCGCCTGAGATGGACGCGCGGCACAAGGCACTGTGGCTGTTCGGCGGCGTGATCGTACTGCTGGTGGTGGCCTCCATCGCCGGCGCGGTGCTTTCGGCGCGCGCCGGTTCCGAGCGCGGCCGGGCGACCGTCGCCAATCTCGTGGCACGGGTCAACGCCTGGTGGGTGATGGTGGCGTTCCTCGCGATCGCCTTCGCGCTCGGAAGCACCGCGATGCTGGTGATGTTCGCGTTCGCCTCGTTCTTCGCGCTGCGCGAGTTCGTGACGCTGACGCCGACGCGCCGGGGGGACTACGTGCCCCTGCTGCTGAGCTTCTACGTCCTGGTGCCGCTGCAGTACGTGCTGATCGGCTACGGGCAGTACGGGACCTACGCGATCTTCATTCCCGTGTACGCCTTCCTGCTGCTGCCCGCGGCCGCATCCCTCGCCGGGGATACCGCGGACTTCCTCACCCGCTCGGCGAAGATCCAGTGGGGCGTGATGATCACCGTCTACTGCATCAGCTACGCGCCGGCGCTGCTGCTGCTCGAGGTCCCGGGCTACCGGGGCGCCGATGCGCTGCTGGTCTTCTACCTGGTCTTCGTCGTGCAGTTCAGCGACGTCATGCAGTACGTGTTCGGCAAGCTCTTCGGCCGCACCCGGCTGGCGCCGCAGGTCAGTCCCTCGAAGACGGTCGAGGGCCTGGTCGGGGGCGGGCTGACCGCGACCGCCGCGGGTGGCGCGCTGTGGTGGATCACGCCTTTCACCTGGCAGCAGTCGCTGGCGATGTCCTTCGTCATCGTCGTGATGGGCGTGCTGGGCGGGCTCACCCTGTCTGCCGTGAAACGCAGCCTCGGCGCCAAGGACTGGGGAGTGATGATCGAAGGACACGGCGGCATGCTCGACCGCTTCGACTCCATCACGTTCGCGGCGCCCGTGTTCTTCCACGCCACCCGGTACTTCTTCACCTGAGAGGGCACCGAGCCTGCGCCTGCCTGCTCCTTAGCCGAAATGCTGCTGGTGCCAGTAGGGATAGGCGCGGGTGGTCTCGCTCGCGGCAGCCAGCCTCGCGCTCTGCGCCGCGCTCAAAGCCCAGCCGGCGGCACCGAGGTTGTCCCGCAGCTGCTGCTCGTTGCGGGCGCCGATGATGACGCTCGATACCGTGGGTTGCTGCAGGACCCAGTTGAGCGCGACCTGCGGGATGGACCGGCCGGTCTCCTGCGCCACCTCCTCCAGGGCATCGACCACTTTGAACAGCAGTTCATCGGCAATCGGCGGCCCCACATCGACGATGACCTGGGAGTTGAGGCGGCTGACCTGGGGCCGCGGCTGGCCGCGGCGGATCCTGCCGGTGAGGCGTCCCCAGCCCAGCGGACTCCAGACGACGGCGCCGACGCCCTGGTCGCGCGCCAGCGGCAGCAGCTCCCATTCGTAGTCGCGTCCGACCAGTGAGTAGTAGGCCTGGTGGGCGACGTAGCGGCTGAGGCCGTGGCGGTCGGCGACGGCGAGCGATTTCATCAGGTGCCATCCCGAGAAGTTGGAGCAGCCGATGTAGCGGATCTTGCCCGCCCGCACCAGGTCGTCCAGCACCCGCAGGGTCTCCTCCACGGGTGTCGCGGCATCGAAGCCATGCAGTTGGTACAGGTCGATGTAGTCGGTGCCCAGCCGCCGGAGGCTGGCCTCGACCGCCCGCATCAGGTGGAACCGCGAGGCGCCGGCATCGTTGGGACCGGGACCCATGCGGAAGGTGCCCTTGGTGGAGATCAGCACCTGATCGCGCCGGCCCGCGATCGCGGCGCCGAGGACTTCCTCGGCGCGGCCCTGCGAGTAGACATCGGCGGAGTCGAACATCGTCACGCCCGCCTCGAGGCAGATCGCGACCAGCCGCCTGGCCTCCTCGACGTCCGTGGTGCCGAAGGCCTCGAAGACGCCGCCGCCGCCGAAGGAGGCCGTGCCGAAACTTAGCACCGGCACCTTCAATCCCGAACGGCCCAGCTGTCGGTATTCCATGGAATGTTCCTGCGTAGCAGCTTAAGAGACTTCCGACACGATTTTGGCGGGAACCAAGGGTGCACGCCAGCGCGCACGGGTCCATAGTGGCGCCATGATCGCCCATACCAGCCTGCACGTCAGCGACTACCGCAAGTCCAAGTCCTTCTACGTGAAGGTCCTCGAGCCCCTCGGCTACCGGAACAACATGGAATTCGGCGAGTCGGCCGGCTTCAACGATGGCAAGAACACGGACTTCTGGATCAGCAGGGCCGAACGCGTCGTGCCCTCGCATCTCGCCTTCGAGGCGCAGTCGGCCGCCGAGGTCGAGGCCTTCCACGAGGCAGCGCTGGCCGCCGGCGCAAAGGACAATGGCGGGCCGGGCTATCGGGATTACTCGCCGGGCTATTACGCGGCATTTGCCCATGACCCGGATGGCCACAACATCGAGGCGGTCTGGTACGACCCCGCCAGGGAGAAGTGAGCGCGCCGCCACGTTCAGCCGATGTTGCGCCTCAGGAACTTCACCACCCGCGCCACCGGCGCATCGCGGAAGAACGGCACCGCATCGTGGTCCACGCCGTGCAGGATCAGCACCTCGGCGTGGCGTCCGACCTGCTCGTAGGCCCACTGCATTTCATAGAGTTGGTTGAGCGGCATCTGCGTGTCCTGGTCGCCGTGCAGCAACATGATGGGCGGAGCGCTGCGCTCGACATGGAAGATGGGGCTGGCCAGTTTCGCGAGATCCGGCACCTTGTCGGGCGAGTTGCCCAGCAGCCGCTGCAGCGCGGGCGCCCGCACCGCGAGCCCCGCGCGGGTGGACTGGGCGAGGATGGTGGTCAGGTCGCGGGCGCCGAAGTAGTCGGCGCGATACCCGTACTGCGGCGCCTTCGCACGCAGATAGCGGATGCCGCCTTGATGTCGAATACGTCGGCGGGGAAGGGCGCATCGCTCGAGGAGCGGAAATCGAGGCTGGCGACCGCGAAACCGCGATCCAGCAGAAAAGCGGGGTACTGGGTCTTGCTGCCGGTGGTCCAGGCGCCGCCATGCACGAAGACCACCAGGGGCGGGTGGCGCACGCCTCCCGGCAGGTGCAGGTCCAGGCCCAGGGCCTTGCCGTCGACGGTCGCGTAGATGAGATCGGGGATGTGCCGCGCCGCATCCGCTGCATGCACCGGCGCCTCGGGTAGTGCCAGTCCCAGGACCACGCAGGCGAGCGCGAGGCGCATGCTCATGCGGGCCAGCTTACACCGCTCGTCAGTCGCCGCGCACCGTGTCCAGGCCCAGCAGGGTGCCGTCGTGATCCACCTTCACCCGGAACTCGATGGGCTGGCAGCACACCTGGCAGTCCTCGACATAGGCCGAAGACCCGCCGCTCAGGTCGATCAGTGTCTCGAAGGGCTCACCGCAGTAGGGACAGTCCACGACATGGAATTCGGTGCCGCCGGGTGCGCGGCCGGCGGTCGCCGCCCCCGGCTCGAAGACGGGCTCGAGGCCGTACCGGGCGTCGATGTCGGTCATGTCGCCCGGCTTGCCCATGGGTCAGGATTTCCAGGCCTTGATGGCTTCGCTGTTGTCGGCGTCGAACCCCAGGGCATCGCGCGCCGCATCGAAGCGGGCGCTGATCAGGCGCACCACCGGGGAGTCCAGCTCCAGTTCGCGCGTCAGGTCCGCGGCGATCTTCACGTCCTTGGCCAGCAGTCCCAATGCGAACCCCGTGGCGTGCCGGCCACCGACCACGTGCTCGCGCAGCACCATGTCGGTGTGGAAGTTGCGCCCGGTCGAGACATTGAGGATGTCGACCATCCGCCCCGGGTCCAGGCCGAAGCGTTCCCCCGCGATCAGCGCCTCGGCGCAGGCCGCGAAGCCGGCCGCGGCCACGAAATTGTTCAGGGCCTTCATCGCATGGCCGCTGCCCAGGCCGCCGGTGTCGAACAGCCGGTCGCCCATGCTGCCCAGCAGCGGACGCGCGCGTTCGATCGCCGCCTTGTCGTCGCCACCGATCATGATCGCGAGCGTGCCGAGCGCGGCGCGCGGCACCCCGCCGGAGACGGGCGCATCGATGAGTACGATGCCACCGGGAGCGAGGGCCGCTCCGAGCCTGCGGGTGCCGTTCGGTTCCGAGGAACTCATGTCGATGGCGATCGTGCCGCGGCGCAGGTGTGCGGCCAGGCCCTCCCTGAGGTACAGGTCGCTGACCACCTGGCCCGTGGGCAGCATGGTGACGACGAAATCCGCCGCCGACAGGTCCGCGAGTGTCGCCGCGGCACGGCAGCCGTGCTCGGCCGCCACGCGCTGGGCGCGCCCGGGGGAGTTGTCGAACAGGGTGAGGGCGTGTCCCGCCCTGGCGATGCAGCCCGCCATCGGCGCGCCGATGTTGCCGACGCCGATGAGCGCCACATTCATGGCCGCGCACCCCCGCCCGCGTGGCGCGCGAGCACTTCGGCCGCGGCATTGAAGGCCTCGACGCCGCAGGGCACGCCGGCATAGACCATCGCGTGCAGCAGGGTCTCGCGGATCTCCTCGACGCTGCAGCCGTTGGCCAGGGCCCCGGCCACGTGCACCCTGATCTGGTTCGGCTTGGACAGCGCGGTCAGCGTGGCGAGCGTGACGAGGCTGCGGGTCCTGCGATCCAGGCCCGGCCGCGTCCAGGTTTCGCCGAAGCAGTAGCGCGTGACGACCTCCTCGAGCGGACGGTTGAAGTCGGTCGCCTGCGCATAACGCTCCTCCGCGCCGCCCGGTCCGAACATCTCGCGGCGCACCTTCATGCCTGCGGCAAACGCCGCGTCGTTGTTCTCAGTCATGTTTCCCCCACTGTTGGTAGAGATACTCGGTCACATCGCTGATGCTCTGGTCATTGAGCAGATCCGGATACAGCTTCGGCATCGGCGGTTTCGGGCTCTTGATGTAGGTGATCGTCGCCTGCCGGTCCTGCCGCGCCACCGCGGCGCTGAGCCTGTGATCCGCGACGAGATTGCCTTCGGGGCCGTGGCAGGCCACGCACACCTGGCTGTACAGCCGACGCCCGGCGGCCGCATCGGGAGCCCCCGCAGGTCCTGCCCGGGTGGGCGCCTCGGCGCCGGCGCCAGGGGCGCCTGCGGGTGCTGCGACGGCGGGCAGTGACTTCGGATTGAGCGCCATGATCACGACGCTCGGCAGTCCCAGGGCGCCGAAGGCGTTGCGCGAGACGTTGCCATCGGCGAATGCGACGTACTGGCGGCCGCCCCTTTCATAGGTGACCAGGCCCCCGGCCAGTGAGCCGCGGGTCTGCACCTTGTCCAGCACCGCGCCGGTCCTGCTGTCGAACACGTACAGGTCGCCGCCGAGGTCTCCGGCGAAGGTCACACCGCCGGCGGTGGGCGTGATGCCGGCAACGACCGGCTTGTCGGTATGGAATTTCCAGCGCACCGCCCCCGTCACGCTGTCGATGGAGGTGATCCAGCCGGTGGTCGGCCCGACCGGTTCGACCGAACCGCCGAAGTTCATGCCCCCCGGCGCATAGCTCGCCTTGCCGAGCTTGACGATGAAGCAGGCATCCACGGCGCCGGTCACCAGCGAGTGGTTCAGCCGGTCGAAGGCCGGTCCGTTCCACTCGACGCCCCCGGCATAACCCGGGCACATCTTCATGCCTTCCCGGGTGGGCTCCTTGGGCATGTGCTCGATGGTCGTCACCGGAACGCGGAACAGCACCTGGTGCGTATCGCGGTCGACGGCGGTGACATAGCCGTCCTTGCCGCCGAACACCAGGTAGTCGCGTGCACCCGCGATGCGGTAGAGCACCGGCGGTGCGACCATGTCCAGGTCCATCCAGTCCTCGGGCGTGCCCTGGTGCCACCACTTCAGGGCCCCCGTGCGCGCATCCAGCACCACGATGGAATCGGTGAACAGGTTCGCGCCCGGGCGATAGGCCTTGTCGATGTCCGGCCAGGGATTGCCCACCGGCACGAACAGCTCGCCCGCGGTCACATCCAGGGTCATCGCACCCCAGACACCGCCGCCGCCGGTCTTGGCCGTCCCCGGCCGCGACCAGCTGCTGGCGCCCACCTCGTTGCCCATCGGGATGGTATTGAAGCGCCACAGCTCGCGTCCGGTCTGCGCGTCGAACGCCATCACGCGGCCGCGGGCCCCGAGTTCGCTGCCGCTGATGCCCATGTAGACGACGCCACCCCAGGCCAGGGGCGCCGCCGCGGAGGACTCGCCCAGGTCCGGCGATCCGATCACCGTCTTCCACAGCAGCCTGCCGCTCGCCGCATCGAGTGCGATCAGGCGGTCATCACTGGTACCGCGGTAGAGGCGCCCGTTCATCAGCGCCACTCCGCGGGTGGAGGGCGAATTGCGGTCCTCGTCGGGAACGTAGGTGTAGCGCCAGATGACGGCGCAGTTGGTGGCATTGATGGCCACCGTCTCGCGACCGGTACCGGTGTAGATGACCCCGTCGGCCACGATCAGGTCCGAATGCATCGAGGTGGGGCCGTCGATCTGCACCCGGCAGACCTCGCCCAGCTGCGCGGCATTGGCCGGGGTGATCTCCTTCAGCGGCGAGAACCGCTGGCCATCCAGGTTATTGTTGTAGGTGAGCCATTGCCCCCCGGGGGTGGCCTCCTGGGCCATGCAGAGGCCCGCAATGGCGCTTGAGAGCAGCGCGGCGAGGCCGCGCGCGACGAACGAAGACCGCATCAGCAACATGGTTCCCCTGCCTTGTTGTCCGCAAAGAGGTCCCATTAAACCGCAAGTCGCGCTTCAGATCTCCCGGACCCCCGTATCGGTACCGATCAGGAGTACATCGGCGGGCCGTTGTGCAAACAACCCGACCGTGACGACGCCGGTGATCTGGTTCAACGAGGCCTCGAGCGCTACGGGGTCGGCGATGGCCAGGCCGTGTACGTCGAGGATCTCGTTGCCGTTGTCGGTAACGTATCCGGCGCGCAGCACCGGCCGGCCGCCGATGGCGGCGAGGCGCCCCGCAACGAGCCCGCGCGCCATGGGAATCACTTCGATCGGCAGCGGGAAGGCACCCAGGGTGGGCACCAGTTTCGTGGCATCGGCGATACAGACGAAGACCCTGGAGGCGGCCGCGATGATCTTCTCGCGGGTCAGGGCACCCCCGCCGCCCTTGATGAGCTGGCGGTTGGCATTGGTCTCATCGGCCCCATCGATGTAGACCGGCAGCTCCCCCACCTCGTTGAGATCCAGGACCGGGATGCCGGCCGCCTCCAGCAGGCGGGTCGACTGGTTGGAGCTGGAGACCACCGCCTTCAGCTGACCTCGATCGGCGGCGATGAACTCGATGAAGTGCTGCACGGTACTGCCGGTACCGATGCCGACGACCTCGTGACGGGCCAACCATGGCAACGCCGCCCGTGCGGCGCGGCGCTTGTTTTCCAGTGTATTCGTCATTCCTGCGCTCACCTGGCCGGTGCTTTTTGGACCCCGGAAACGACTGTGCCCGCTTTCGCGGGCACACAGTCGATCGATCCTTCTTGGATCCGGGGACGCGGCATTGCTGCCGCGTCCACCGGTTGCAGCTTACTTCTTCTTCGCTGCTTTCTTCTTGGCCTTCTTTTTCGCCTTAGCCATGATAGATCTCCAGTTAGGGTTAGTCCGAGGTCGGAGTATACGCACGCGAATTGAAATTACAAGCAAGAAGGAGTAAGCGCGCGAGACGCATTGCTCACTTTGCGATCCTAAGCGGCCATCGAAGTGATGAACTTCCAGTGCTCCGCACTCACCGGCATCACCGAAAGACGATTGCCCGGACGCAGCAACACCATCCCCGACAGTTCCCGTTTCGCATGCTCGCGCAGCTCCCCCAGGGTGATCACTCGCGGCAGACGGCGCACGAGTTTCACGTCCACCTGATACCAGCGCGGATTCTTCGGATCGCTGTCCGGGTCATGGTGATGGTGCTTCGGATCGAACGCGGTCGGATCCGGATAGCCGGCCTTCACCACTTCCATGATGCCGGCGATTCCAGGGGTTTCGCAGCTGGAGTGGTAGAGGAAGGCCTGGTCGCCACGCCGCATCTGGTCGCGCAGCATGTTGCGGGCCTGGTAGTTGCGCACCCCGTCCCATGCGGCCGTCTTGCGCGGTGCGCGCTCCAGGTGATCGATACCGAAGGTATCGGGCTCGGTCTTCAGCAGCCAGTATTGCACTTGCGGACTCCCTTCTCGGTAATGACGGCGTGCAGATGCACGTCGTGCGAGGCCCCCTCGATGTGCGGTACCTGCTGGAAGGAATAGGCGACGCCAATGAGACGCGGATGAGTCCAGTGGCGGCGCTGGCGCAGGAACGCGAAGGCACGGTCGTAGTAGCCGGCGCCCATCCCCAGGCGCATGCCGGTGGCATCGAAGCCCACCAGCGGCACGAACACCAGGTCGAGGCGGCGCGCACTCAGGCGCTGCATCCGCACCGGTTCGAGGATGCCGAGGTGATTGCGGCGCATGGGGCCGCCGATCTCGACGAACTGCATGCGCCGGCGGCGCAGGTCCGTGATGCGCGGCACATAGACGCGGCAGCCGCGCCGGCGGGCCAGTTCGATCAGCGGCGCGGTGTCGAGTTCGGAGGGCAGGGGCGTATAGGCCGCGAGGCGCATGCCCGGACGCAGGTTGAAGGAACGGCGGACGTGGCGGGCGACGGCGATCGCGGCCTGCTGGCGCGCCGCGGGCGCGACGGCCCGGCGCAGCTGCTTCAGGCGCCTGCGCAGGGCCGCGCGGTCGTCGGCGGCCGGAGAATTCAAGGCGTCACCCGCAGATGCCGGTACGAACCGTTGCTCTCGAACCAGAGCAACAAAGTGGGACGAGCCGAGGGAGGTAAGGCTTTCCGCTCACGAAGTCGGACCTGCACAATTCTGCCCACCAGCCTAAGTCCCTGGGTGTTTGAATTAAGGTCGAGAGGTAACCCGGCACGCTATCGAACACCGCAGGCGACGCGAGGGAGATTTTAGCACAAGGGCGGCGCAGGCGAGCCGCGCAGCAGCAATCGGGGGCTACAGCTCCAGCTGCTGGTTGCGTGCCAGCGCCGCTTCGGCGCGCTCGCGGGCGGCACGCACGCGCGTGACCGCGGAGTTCGTGGCCTTGGATTCCTGCTCGCGGATGCGCAGCAGTTCGTTGGCGAGATTCAGCGCCGCCATCACCGCGACGCGATCCAGTCCGACCACCTTGCCGGTATCGCGGATCTCGCGCATGCGTCCGTTGAGGAACTCCGCCGCATCCAGCAGTGCCGCACGCTCTTCGTGCGGACAGGCGACGAAGTATTCCTTCTCGAGGATGCGTACGCTGACGCGCGCGGGTTCGGCAGTCGTGCTCATGCGCCGTGCTCCAGGGTCTTCAGGCGACCGATCATGGCCTCCACACGGCCGCGCACCTGCTCGTTCTTGTTCAGGAGCGAGGCGCGTTCGTTGACCAGCGTATCGTGGCGCTGTCGCAGTGCACGATTCTCTTCCTGCAATTGCGAGACCTGGGTCGTGAGTTCATCAACCCGGGCTTCCAGGCGGGTGAGCTCGAGATCGAGCTCCATATTCACTGGGGTGCTCATGGCACCGACTATAGGCATAATCCATGAGGATGCAAGCCGCCGACTACGAGCAGATCCAGCAGGTCCTCAGCCAGGCCCATTCCCTGACCGACGCGGCCGAGGCGCATGGCACATTGACCGGATGCCTGTGTTCCACCGTGGCCTACCGGTTCGAGGACTGGATGCTCGAGATCCTGCCCGACGGCGACGCCGGCCCCTCCGCCACCCAGGTGCTGCTGGACCTGTTCCAGAGCACCAGCGTCTCGCTCGGCGAGGCGCAGATGGAATTCGCACCGCTGCTGCCGCAGGACGAGGAGTCCATCGATGCCCGCGCCGCGGCGCTCGGCGCCTGGTGCCAGGGCTTCCTCTACGGCCTGGGCACGAGCTCGCTCACCGATGCGACGCAGCTGCCGGGTGATGTGGGCGAGGTGGTGCGCGACCTCACCGAGATCACCCACGTCGCCGCCGACAGCGCCGAGAGCCTCGAGTCCAACGAAGGTGCCTACGCCGAGCTGGTCGAGTTCGTGCGCGCCGGCGTGCAGCTGCTGTTCGACGAACTGGAACCCCTGCGCCGCGAACCCACCCGCCCCGAAGGCCTGCTGCACTGAAATGTCACGCCAAAACCCAAGATCATCCGCACGCTCCCGCTCCGCATCGCCCATGCCCGCGCGGCGGGCGGCGCCCCGGCCGGTTGCCGCTCCCAAGGTCATCAGTCGCGAAGAGTTCGCCCGCCGCCGCCGGCAGCTGATGCGGCTGATGGGCAGGGATACGATCGCCATCGTTCCGGCGGCGCCGGTGCGCCATCGCAATAACGACGTGGAATACCCCTATCGCCAGGACAGCGATTTCCAGTACCTGACCGGCTTCGGGGAACCCGAGGCGGTGGCGGTGCTGGTTCCCGGGCGCGAGCAGGCGCAGTACGTGCTGTTCGTGCGCGATCGCGACCCGGAACGCGAGACCTGGGACGGACGCCGCGCCGGCACCGAAGGCGCCACCCGCCAGTACGGCGCCGATGACGCATTCCCGATCACCGACATCGACGAGATCCTGCCGGGCCTGATGGAGAACCGCACGCGGGTGTTCTACGCCATGGGCACGCATCCGGAGTTCGACCAGCGGGTGGTGGGCTGGCTCAACGGACTGCGCAACCAGGCACGCCATGGCAAGCATCCGCCGCAGGAGTTCGTGGCGCTCGATTACGTCCTGCACGACATGCGGCTGACCAAGTCGAAGGTCGAGATCGACGTGATGCGCGAATCGGCCCGCATCGCCAGTGGCGCCCACGTCCGCGCCATGCAGGCCTGCCGCCCCGGGGGCACCGAATTCGGCATCGCCGCCGAAATCCTGCACGAGTTCCGCCGCCACAATGCCGACACCTCGTACGAGCCCATCGTCGGCGGCGGCGCCAATTCCTGCATCCTGCATTACCGCGAGAACAACCAGCCGCTGAAGGACGGGGACCTGCTGCTGATCGATGCCGGCTGCGAGTACGAGTACTACGCCTCGGACATTACGCGGACCTTTCCGGTGAACGGCCGGTTCTCGCCCGAGCAGCGCGCGGTGTACGACATCGTGCTCGCCGCGAACGAGGCCGCCATCCAGAAGGTGCGACCCGGCGGTTCCTGGAACGATCCGCACGAGACCGCGGTCCAGGTGGTCACGCAGGGATTGGTGAAGCTCGGCCTGCTGAAGGGTCCGGTGGCGAAACTGGTGAAGGACGGCGCCTACCGGCGCTTCTTCATGCACCGCACCGGACACTGGCTCGGCATGGACGTGCACGACGTGGGCGACTACAAGCTCGCCGATGAGTGGCGGGTGCTGGAGCCGGGGATGGCGCTGACCATCGAACCGGGGATCTACATCCCCGCAGGGCTCAAGGGGGTGCCGCGGCGTTTCGCCAACATCGGCATCCGCATCGAGGACGACGTGGTCGTGACCCGCGACGGCGTGGAAGTGCTCACCGCCGGCGCGCCCAAGGATCCGGATGCCATCGAGGCGCTCATGACCGCGGCCTGAGCGTTCGCAGTACATCGTGGAAGAGTTCGACATCGCGGTGATCGGGGGAGGCATGGTCGGGGCCAGCCTCGGGCTGGCGCTGGCCGCCGCCGGACGCCGCATCGTGCTCATCGAGGGCACGCCGCCGGACTCGCACGCGCATCACAGTTTCGACGAGCGCACGACTGCCCTGGGCAATGCCAGCCGGCGCATCCTCGAGGCGCTCGGGGTCTGGAGCGCGGTCGCCGATCAATGCGGTGTGATCCGCGCCATCCATGTCTCGGAGCGCGGCCGCCTGGCCTTTGCACGGCTTACCGCGGAGGAGCAGGGAGTCGAAGCCTTCGGCTTCGTGCTGCCCAATCGGGTGCTGGGGTCCGCCTTGTGGGAACGGATCCAGGCCAATGCGGCGATCAGCGTGCGCATGCCGGCCACCGTCACCGGCGTCAGTGCCGACGAGCACGGCGTGACCGTGCAGCTGGCGGCAGGCGCGGCCGTGCGGGCGCGTCTGGCGGTGGCAGCCGATGGCGCCCACTCGGCCGTGCGTCGCGATGCCGGCATCGCGGTGAGCGAGGCGGACTACGATCAGCTGGCGGTCGTCGCCAACGTCGCCAGCGACCTGCCGCACGATGGCACCGCCTACGAGCGGTTCACCGCCGGCGGTCCGCTGGCGCTGGTTCCGCTGCGCGATGGCAGCTACACCGTGATATGGGCGCGGCCGCCGGCGGATGCGGCGCACACCCTCGCCGCGGGCGATGCGGAATTCCTCACGCTGCTGCAGGAGCACTTCGGCTGGCGGGCGGGCCGGTTCGTGCGCGCCGGCCGGCGCGCCGGCTATCCGCTGAGGCTCACGCGCGCGGACGAGGCCGTGGCGCCGCGCACCGTGCTCATCGGCAATGCCGCCCAGGCGCTGCACCCGGTGGCGGGGCAGGGGTTCAACCTCGCATTGCGCGATGTGGCGGCACTGGCGGAACTGGTCGTCGGCGCTGCCGACCCGGGCGATGCGCAACTGCTTGCCCACTTTGCCAAGGGGCGCGCCGCGGATCGCGGCGGGGTGACCCGCTTCACCGATGGCCTGATCCGGGTGTTCGGCGATACGCGGCCACCGGTGCGGCTGCTGCGCGATGCGGGACTGCTGCTGTTCGATCTGCTGCCGCCCGCGAAGCGCGCGCTGGCGCGGGTCAGTCTGGGATTCGGCGGCCGCACGCCGCGACTGGCGCGGGGATTGCCCCTGCGATGAGCACGGGCGCCGCACAGGACCTGGACGTTCTGGTCGTCGGCGGCGGCCCGGTCGGCGCCTGCGCCGCGGCGCTGCTGGCGCGCTGCGCCCGCGGGGGTCCGGCACTGCGGGTCGGGCTGCTGCAGGCCGCGGCGACCGCGCCGCCGCTGCACGGCCCCGAGCCCGATGCGCGCGTCCTCGCCTTCTCGCGGGCCAGTGAACGGATCCTCGAAGCGGCCGGCGCCTGGAACCGGGTCCGAGATCACGCATGGCCCTATGAGCACATGCGCGTCTGGCACCCCGGCGTGGCCCCCGCCAGCGACGAGGTGCTGCAGTTCGACGCGGCCGAGGTCGGTGAACCCAATCTCGGCTACATCATCGAGGCGCATCGGGTCACGGCGGCGCTCATGGAGGCCTTTGCCGAGGCCGGCGGGGAGCTCATCGGCGGCGAGGTGCTGGGACCGGACACCGTGGCGGACGTGGCAGGCCCGGTGCGGCTTGCGACCTCCGCCGGTGAACGGCTGGCGCAACTGGTCGTGGGCGCCGACGGCGCGCGTTCGGCGGTGCGCACGGCGTTCGGCATCGGCGTGCGCACCCACAGCTACCGGCAGACCGCGATCGTGGCGCGGGTCCTGCCCGAGAAGCCCCATCAGCGCACGGCCTGGCAGCGCTTCATCGCCGGCGGCACGCTCGCGCTGCTGCCGTGCGGCGACGGCAGTGTCTCCATCGTCTGGTCCCTCGAGGAGCGGCAGGCCGGGGGCCTCCTGGATGCCACGCCCGCGCAATTCGAATCGCGTCTCATGCAGGACAGCGACGCGGTGCTGGGGGCCCTGCGCCTGGCGGGTCCGCGGCTCGCGTTTCCGT
This sequence comes from Steroidobacteraceae bacterium, assembly GCA_035503515.1. Taxonomy (GTDB): domain Bacteria; phylum Pseudomonadota; class Gammaproteobacteria; order Steroidobacterales; family Steroidobacteraceae; genus DAIDKA01. The sequence continues at coordinate 86,904 of DATJTJ010000135.1, read as the reverse complement.
TGCAGCGGCTGAGTGCCGAGCGCTACATCGCCGGGCGTTGCGTGCTGGTGGGCGATGCCGCGCATGTGGTGCATCCGCTCGCGGGGCAGGGGGTGAATCTCGGCTTGCTGGATGCGGCCGTCCTGGCGCAGCTGTGCGTCGAGGCCCGCGCTGCCGGGGAGTACCTGGGCGCGCCGCGCACGCTGCGCGCCTACGAGCGCTGGCGCCGGGGCGAGAACGCGCTGATGGAATTCTCCATCGACGCCTTCAACCGGGTGCTGGCGCAGGGTGCCGGACCGCTCGCGGGACTCGCCCGGCGCGCGCTGGCACTCGCCAACCGCAGCGCAGTGCTCAAGCGCTTCTTCATCGGGCATGCGCTGGGCAGGCCGCCCGACCTCACAGCCTGGGAATCTGATCCAGCTTCGCCGCGCAGATGAAGTCGTTCTCGGACAGCCCGCCGATGGCATGCGTGCTGTAGCGGACCCTGCAGCTGCCGTAGCTCACTTCCAGGTCCGGGTGGTGGTCCTCGATGTTGGCGACGTGCGCCACCGCATTGACGAAGCTCATGGTTCGATAGAAATCGCGGAAGCTGAATTCCCGCCGCAGGCTGCCGGCGCTGTCGTCCAGCGTCCAGGCGGGGTCCAGCCGCAGCAGCAGTTCGTCGGCGGCGGCGCGCGTCAGCGGCGCCATGCCGCCATGGCAGGGTTCGCAGCGCCGGTCCGCAAGCTCAGTCATGGGTCCTCATGCGCCCTGGCGCGGCGTGAACTTGCGCACCACGTACTGCTCCACCAGTTCCTGGAATTCCTCGGCGATGCGCTCCCCCTTCAGGGTCACCGTCTTCTCGCCATCCTCGTAGACGGGCGCGACCGCACGCTCGCCGGTGCCGGGCAGGCTGATGCCGAGGCTCGCATGCTTGCTCTCGCCCGGACCGTTCACGACGCAGCCCATGACGGCCACCGTCATGTCCTCGACGCCGTCGTAGGCGCGGCGCCATTCGGGCATCCGATGGCGGATGTGCGACTGGATGCGCTGGGCCAGTTCCTGGAAATAGGTGCTGGTGGTGCGGCCGCAGCCCGGGCAGGCGATCACCATGGGGGTGAAGGAGCGCAGGCCCATGGTCTGCAGGATCTCCTGCGCGACGATCACCTCGTTGGTGCGGTCGCCGCCGGGCTCCGGCGTCAGCGACACGCGGATGGTGTCGCCGATGCCCTGCTGCAGCAGCACGGCCATGCCGGCGGTGGAGGCCACGATGCCCTTGGAGCCCATGCCCGCCTCGGTCAGCCCCAGATGCAGCGGATACTCGCAGCGCCCCGCCAGGTCCGAGTAGATGGCGATCAGGTCCTGCACGCCGGAGACCTTGGCCGAAAGGATGATGCGATCCTTCGGCAGTCCCAGCTCGAGGGCGCGCTCGGCGCTCGACAGCGCGGAGGCGACCACGGCCTGGCGCATCACGTCGCGGGCGTCCAGGGGCTCGGGCCGGGCCGAGTTCTCGTCCATCATCCGGGTCAGCAGGTCCTGGTCGAGGCTGCCCCAGTTGACGCCGATGCGCACCGGCTTCTCGTAGCGGCAGGCGATCTCGATCATTTCCGCGAACTGCGGGTCGCGCTTGGTGCCGCGCCCGACGTTCCCGGGGTTGATGCGGTACTTGGCCAGCGCCGTGGCGCATCCCGGGTACTCCCGCAGCAGCTTGTGGCCGTTGAAGTGGAAGTCCCCGATCAGCGGCACCCCGACCCCCAGCTGGTCCAGCCGTTCCCGGATGGGCTCCACGGCGGCCGCGGCTTCCGCAGAGTTCACGGTGACGCGCACCAGCTCCGACCCGGCCCGGGCGAGGGAGCGGACCTGTTCGACGGTGCCTGCGATATCCGCCGTGTCCGTGTTTGTCATGGACTGCACGACGATGGGATTGGGACCGCCGACGCGGATACCCCCAATGGTGGTTACGAGCGATTTGCGACGTGGATGCGACATGGACGCATTGTACCGCTTAACATGGCGGCAAAATAACCATCAGGAAGCCCATGTCCGTTCCGCAACCGATGGCACGCGAAAAGCCGCGCGGCCTGACCCGCATCCTCAGGGCCGCGGGGGTGAGCTGGCAGGGGCTGCTGGGGGCCTACCGCGAGGAGGCCGCGTTCCGCCAGGAACTGGGTCTGAGCCTCCTGGTCATACCCTTGGGCCTGTGGCTGGGTCGCACGGGCATCGAGCGCGCCTTGCTGGTCGCTCCCATGCTCCTGGTGCTCATCGTTGAATTGTTGAACAGTGCCGTCGAGGCGACGGTGGATCGGATCGGCCTGGAACGGCACGTCCTGGCGGGGCTCGCCAAGGACATCGGTTCCGCGGCCGTGTTGCTGTCATTTGTGTTGCTGGGGGTGGTGTGGCTGCTGGTACTGATGGGTCATTATTGACTGACGCGCGAACCGCCCGTGGCTGGGCGCTCACCCTGCTGGCCTGTGCCGGACTGCTGCCCGTGCTGGCGCGTGCGGCACCCGATGCGCCCAAGCCGGATGAGCACGGGCCGGCGACGCAGCAGTCCGCGACCCTCGCGCAGCAGGCCACCGCGGCGGAAGGCAATCCCGACTGGTCGGGCACGCTCGAGCGCATCGTCAGCAGCGTGGTGGCCATCAACATCGACCAGGTCCGCGCGTTTGATACGGAGTGGAACGCGACCGCGCAGGCGACCGGATTCGTGGTCGACGCCGAACGGGGCCTGATCCTGACCAACCGCCATGTGGTGACCCCGGGTCCGGTGACGGCCGAGGCCACGTTCCTGAATCGCGAAGAGGTGCAGCTGTACCCGGTGTACCGCGACCCGGTACACGACTTCGGCCTGTATCACTACGATCCCTCGAAGCTGCATTTCATCAAGCCCAAGGCGCTGTCGCTGTACCCCGAAGGGGCCAAGGTCGGCACCGAGATCCGTGTGATCGGCAACAATGCCGGCGAGCAGCTGTCGATCCTCGCCGGCACCCTGGCGCGGCTGGACCGGGACGCACCCGTCTACGGCCTCTACAAGTTCAACGACTTCAATACGTTCTATCTGCAGGCGGCGTCCGGCACTTCGGGGGGCTCCTCGGGCTCGCCGGTGGTGGACATCCGCGGTCGCGTGGTCGCGCTCAACGCCGGCGGCGCCAACGGCGCGGCCTCCAGCTTCTATCTGCCGCTCGGCCGGGTGCGCCGGGCCCTGGAACTGATCCAGCAGGGCAAGCCCGTGACGCGCGGCACGCTGTCCACGGACTTCAGTTACACCCCCTACGACGAGCTCGAACGGCTGGGCCTGAGCGCCGCCACCGAAACCGCGGTGCGCGGGGCGTTCCCGGCGCTCACCGGCATGCTGGTGGTCAGCAAGGTGCTGCCCGGGTCACCCAGCAGCGGCGTGCTGCAGCCCGGCGACATCCTGGTGCGCATGAACGGTCGCTATGTCACGCAGTTCGAGCCGCTCGAGGCGCTGCTCGATGACAACGTCGGCGGCAGCGTCGAGTTGTCCCTGGAACGCGGCGGCAAGCTGATCACGGCGAAACTGCCCATCACGGACCTCAATGCCATCACGCCCGATTCCTACGTGCAGTTCGGCGATGGGGTGCTCAACAACCTCTCCTACCAGCTGGCGCGGCAGTTCAACGTGCCGGTCAGCGGCGTCTACGTCGCCAATCCGGGGTATGCCCTCGGCGCCGCCGGCATCGCCCGCGGTTCGGTGATCATCGCCATGAACTCCAGGCCGGTGAAGAACCTGGACGACCTGCAGAAGATCCTCGATACCCTCGGCGACGGCGCCCGGGCCACGGTGCGCTATTTCTCGCTCGATGATCCCCACAGCACCCAGCTGCGCTCCTTCCGCATGGATCGGCGGTGGTTCCTTTCGGCCCGCTGTCGTCGCGATGACCGCGCGGGGCTGTGGGACTGCGCGGACCTGCCGCCCGTGGCACCCGCGCCACCCCCGGCACCGGCCACGACCGCGCTGCCCGCCTACACCGATCCACGCCTGAAGAAGCTCACCCCCTCGCTGGTGTTCGTCACCTACGACATGCCGTACTCGGTGTCGGGCGTCACCGAGACCAGTTTCCATGGCACCGGGCTGATCGTCGATGCGGCGCGGGGACTCGTGGTCGTGGACCGCAACACGGTGCCCGTGTCGGTCGGCGATGTGCAGATCACGTTCGCCGGGACCATCCAGGTGCCCGGACACGTGGTGTACGTCAATCCGCTGCACAACCTTTCGGTGGTGGCCTACGACCCGGCCCTCATCGGCAATACTCCCGTGAAGAGTGCGACGCTCGCGCCGGGCGCCCTGCACGAGGGCAATCCGGTGTGGGTGGTGGGACTGAGCGCGGACGGCGAGCCGCACACCCGCAACACCGAGATCGCAAGCGTTGATCCGCTGGCGCTGCCGCTGTCACGGTCGATGCGCTTCCGCGACACCAATCTCGAGGTGGCGCAGCTGGTGAATCCACCCACGGATTTCGACGGCGTACTGTCGAACGAGGCCGGCCAGGTGATCGGCCTGTGGTCGAGCTACGCCATCGAGAACGGCCGCGACCTCATGCAGGAGAACCGCGGAGTGCCCATCGACGTGGTGGCGACCATGCTCGATCACATCCATGCCGGCACGCCGCTGCACAGCCTGGAGACCGAACTGGTCCCGCTGCAGCTGGCCGACGCGCGCCAGCTGGGCCTTTCGGACGAGTGGCTGAAGAAGCTCGAGGCCCATGACCAGACCGACCGCCAGGCGCTGATGGCGGTGCGCATGGTGGGCGGATCGGATGCGGCCAGGCTGCTGCAGCAGGGCGACATCCTGCTGGCCATCGACGGCAGGACCGTGACCCGCTTCGGCGAAGTGGAGCACGCGGTGGCCGATGCGCCCACCGTCCAGGTCACCGTCTGGCGGGCCAATGCCGCGGTGAACCTCAGCATCCAGACGGCCGCGCTCGACGGCCAGGACATCGACCGGGTGGTCGAATGGGCGGGCGCGACGCTGCAGGCTCCCCAGCGGGCGATTGCCGCGCAACGGGGCATCGCACCCACCGGCGTCTACGTGGCCTTCTTCACTTATGGTTCCCCGTCGGCCCGCTACGGCCTTTATCCGGGCCGGCGGATCGTCGAAGTGGACGGCATACCGACCCCGGACCTGGATGCCTTCCTCAAGGCGGTCGGCGGACGCCCGGACCGTTCCTCGCTGCGGCTCAAGACGCTGAATTGGAACGATGCGGCCGAAGTGATCACCCTGAAGCTCGACAAACACTACTTTCCGGCCTACGAGGTGCGGCGCACCCCGGCGGGATGGGAGCGCCGGCTCCTGGAGTAGCACCTACGCAACATTTGCCTGCTTGGCAAGCCTAAGCCACGATTCCCATGGAAAAAATCGACCCTGGGTCACGGTCCTGCGCTTGTCGCGCACAAAGGACGGCCAGGACCGAAAGCCTTGCTAGAATTCGTCCATGGTCAGGGTTGTCCGGGCGAGCCAGGTCGAGATCGATGCTGCCGTGCAGGCGTTGCGCGACGGCGATCTCGTGGCGTTCCCGACCGAAACGGTCTACGGCCTGGGCGCCAACGCCGGCAATCCTGCGGCGGTGCGCAGGATCTTCGAGGCGAAGGGCCGGCCGGCGCACCATCCGGTGATCGTGCATCTGGACAGTCCGAAGTTCCTGCACCGCTGGGTGTGCGAAGTGCCGCCCGTGGCCAGCCGGCTGGCCGAGCGGTTCTGGCCCGGCCCGATGACCCTGGTGATGCCGCGCGCCTCGAACGTGCACGACGTCGTCACCGGCGGTCAGGACACCGTGGCGATCCGCGTGCCCTCGCATCCGATGGCGCAGCAGCTGCTGACCGCCTTCGGCGGCGGCATCGCGGCCCCGTCCGCCAACCGCTTCGGCCGCGTGAGCCCCACGCGCGCCGAGCATGTCCGGGAAGAACTCGGTGATGCGGTGCGCATCGTGCTGGATGGCGGCGAGAGCCACATCGGCCTGGAGTCCACCATCATCTCCTGCGTCGGCGACAAGGTCCGGTTGCTGCGCCCCGGGGCGGTCACGGCCAGCCAGCTGCGCGAGGTGGCGCCCGATCTCATCGTCGGCGCCGATACCTTCAGCGCACGCGTGCCCGGAAGCCTGCCCTCGCATTACGCGCCGACGACGCCCCTGAGCATCGTGCCATCCGGGGAGATCGACGCGCAGGCCGATGCGGCCTCGAGCGGCGGCAAGCGCATCGCCGTGCTGGCCCAGCGCCTGCCGCTCAAGGCGCACGCCTACGTGACCTGGGTGAATGCCGGGCGCCGTCCCGATCAGTACGCCCACGATCTGTACGCCAACCTGCGCGCGCTCGATACCGCCGGCTGCCAGCAGATCCTGGTCCAGGACGTGCCCGAGGGTGAACGCTGGGACGCCGTGCGCGATCGTCTGCAACGCGCCGCGACCCGGATCACCGAAGGCGATGACATCGTCGCCAGCGCCGTGCTGCCCTAAGCCGCCCGAAAAACCCCGAAGCGAGAGCCTCCATGCCGAGCCGTTTGCGCACGACGCGCTTCATTGATCCGTTCCAGCCCGAACAGATCCGTCGCCTGGTCGGCGAATTCGGATCGCCCCTGCTGATCATCGACTGCGAACGCGTGCGGCTGCAGCTGCGCAAGCTGAAGAAGGCGCTTCCCAAGGTCGATCTGCACTACGCGCTGAAGCCGCTGCCGCATCCGGCGGTGGTGCGGGTGGTACTGGAGGAGGGCGGCTGGCTCGACCTCGCCACCACCGGCGAGGTGCAGCTGGTGAAGAGCCTCGGCGCCGGCCCCGAGCGCTGCATCCACACCCATCCGATCAAGCGCGCCCAGGACATCCGCAATGCGATGGAGTTCGGGGTACGCACCTTCGTCGCCGACAACCCGGACGAAGTGCGCAAGTTCGCCCGGCTCGGCGAGCGCGCGCGGCTGCTGCTGCGGGTCTCGTTCCGCAGCCCCGGCGCCGTGTGCGACCTGTCGCGCAAGTTCGGCTGCGACCCGGAGAACTTCCTGGCCCTGGCGCGGCTGGCCGCGGGCCTCGGGGTCGACGTGCAGGGCATTTCCTTCCACGTCGGTTCGCAGGCCGCCGATCCGGCCAAGCACGTGGAGGCCATCGGGGCCTGCGCGTCGCTGATGGCGGCCGCGCGGCGCGAGAAGCTCGGTGCGCTCGATACTCTCGACATCGGCGGCGGCTTCCCCATCGACTATGGCGCGCCGGTGCCGGACATCATGCGGTTCTGCGCGCCCATCCGCCACGAACTGGGCAAGCTCCCCAGGCGCGTCCGCGTGATCGCCGAGCCCGGCCGGTTCATCGCAGGACCCGCCGCCATCGGCGTGGCGAGCGTGATGGGCCGCGCGCAGCGCGAGGGGCACTGGTGGTACTACCTGGACGATGGCCTGTACGGCTCCTACAGCGGGCAACTCTACGATCATGCCCGCTATCCGGTCGAGCCGCTGCGCGACGGCGCGCATCACCTGCCTTCGGTGCTCGCCGGTCCCACCTGCGACAGCATCGATGTGATCGCCGAGAACCTGATGCTGCCGAAGCTCGAGGTCGGGGATCTCATCGTCGGGCGCGCGATGGGCGCCTATACCTGGGCGAGCGCCTCCGAGTTCAATTTCTTTCCGCGGGCGACCGTGGTATCCGTGAACATGACCCCGGGAGATCCGGGTATGGTGATGCCGGTCCCGAGATAGGTGCGTAGGTGCGCATGATCCGCGACATCGTCTTCGACATCGGGTGGGTCTTCGTCGGGATCCATCCCGAACGGCTGCTCGAGTTCCTGGTGAGCCACGGGGCCCCGCGCATGGACCTGCCCACCGCCGTGGAGCGCATCGGACTGGTCGAGCACGAGACCGGCAGGCTGGATGGCGCCGGGCTGATCGAGCGTTTCATCTCCCTCGCACCGCAGGCGCCGCCCGATGCCGTGCGGGAGCACTGGCTCGAGATGCTGACGCCGCACGCGGACATGATGCAGCTGGCCCGGCAGCTGATGCCGCACCACGGCGTCTACCTGCTGTCGAACATCGGCGAGTTGCACTGGGACCATCTGTCGGTCCGGCATGGCGTGGCCGATCTCGGCCACGGGGCGCTGACCTCCTTCGACGCCGGGGTCATGAAGCCGGATTCGGCCATCTATGCCCAGGCCGAGGCGAAATTCGGCCTGCGTCCCGCGAGCACCGTGTTCATCGACGATCGCGCAGAGAACATCGAGGCCGCGCGCCGGCGCGGCTGGCATGGCATCGTGCACCGCAGTTTCCACGACACGCGCGAGGCGCTGCTGCGCCTAGGCGTCGAGGCGGCCGCATGAAGCGCGAAACACCCGAGCACCTGACCGCGATCCATCACCAGGTGCTCGCCGCCCGCGAGGGCAAGGATCCGCGGGTCGCGGCCAAGCTCAGCTCCGGCTGGGTGGTGTTCGGCGAGCGGCAGTTCGTGCGCGGCTACGTGCTGCTGCTGCCGGACCCGGTGGTGCCGACCCTCAATGCGCTGGGAGCCCAGGAGCGCAGCCAGTTCCTGGTGGACATGGCCCGGCTCGGGGATGCCTTGCTCAAGGTCACCAACGCCCTGCGCATCAACTACGCGATCCTCGGCAACCAGGAGCCCGCGCTGCATGCCCACGTGATGCCTCGCTACGCCGACGAACCCGAATCGCTGCGCAGCTCCCATCCCTGGGCATACGACTGGAGCGCGGCGCCGGTGTTCGACCGCGCCGACCAGGCGACCCTCGGCGACGCCCTGCGCCGCGAGCTCACCCGCATGGGGGCGGCGCGGCCGATGCGCTACGACCCGGGTGTCAATGCCGCGTGCTGATCCTGGACTCGGTCAGTCGCAGCTTCGGCGAAGGCGTCCACCGCCGCAGCGTGCTCGACCGGGTCAGCGTGAGCATCGAGGCGGGTACCGAGACCGCGATCATCGGGCGCAGCGGCTCGGGCAAGTCCACCCTGCTCAATCTCATCAGCGGCATCGACCGGCCGGATTCCGGGCGGGTGTTGTTCGATGGCGTGGACCTGGGGGCGCTGGCCGAACCGGCGCGCACCGTGTTCCGCCGCCGCAAGGTGGGATTCGTCTACCAGTTCTTCAATCTGCTGCCCACCCTCAACGTCGAGGAGAACGTGCGCCTGGTGCTGTCGCTCGATGGCGTGGGCGCCGCGGAGGGCCGGCGCCGCAGCCGCGCGCTGCTCGAGCGGGTGGGACTGGGGGACCGGCTCGGGGATCCGGTCGATGTGCTCTCGGGAGGCGAGCAGCAGCGCGTGGCGCTGGCGCGCGCGCTGGTGCACGACCCGACGCTGCTGCTGGCGGATGAGCCGACCGGCAATCTCGATGAGGTGACGGCCGCGCAGCTGGCGCCGCTGCTGCGCGCGCTGGCGCGCGAGCGCGGCGCGACGGTGCTGCTGGTCACGCATGACCGCCAGTTCGCCGCCGGCGCCGACCGGTGTCTGGTGCTGCGCGACGGACAGCTGGTGCCGCAGACATGAACGTGCTGTGGTCGGCGAGCGTCCGGCACCTGCTCGGCCATCCCCTGCAGCTGCTGCTGGCGCTCGTGGGACTGGCGCTGGGCGTGGCGACCATCGTCGCGGTCGACGTGGCCACCGGCAGCGCGGCGCGTGCCTTCGAACTGTCCCTGGCCGCGGTGCAGGGACCGGCCACCCACGAGCTCGATGGCGGTCCGGCGGGCATCGACGAAACCTGGTACGTGCACCTGGTCCGCACGCTGCACGCGGTCCGCGCCAATCCCATGGTCGAAGGATATGTGACCGTGGGCAACCAGGCGCTGCAGCTTCTGGGCGTCGATCCGCTGGCCGCGGCCGGATTTGCCGCGGGCGGCGGCCCCGGGGCCCCGCAGGGCCCCGCACCGGTGCTGGATTCGCGCGGCGCGCTGGCGCAATGGATGGCCGGATCGGGAACCGTCGTGATGGGCCGGGACGCGGCCTCGCGGCTGGGCCTGACGGCCGGCGACGGCTTCGATGCCGACGCCGGCGGCCACGCCCTGCGCGGCCACCTGCTGGGCGTCCTCGATGATGCCGGGGGCGGCCTCGGAGCCCTGCTGCTCACCGACGTGAGTACGGCGCAGCAGTGGCTCGGCCTTCCCGGCCGGCTGACCCGCATCGACCTGCGCGTGCCCCCAGGCGCCATCGCCGCATCGGAACTGCAGCAGCTGCGCGAGCAACTGCCGCCCGGGGTGACCCTCAACGTCGCCGCCCAGCGCGCCCGCGCGGGTCTCGACATGACCCAGGCCTTCGATACCAACCTGCGGGCGTTGAGCCTGCTCGCGCTCCTGGTGGGCCTGTTCCTGGTCTACGGCACCATGAGCTTTGCGATCGTGCAGCGCCGGCACAGCCTGGGAGTGCTGCGGGCGCTGGGCGCCACGCGGGCCCAGCTGCTGCGCATCATTCTCCTGGAGGCGACGGTGCTTGCGCTGCTCGGCGGCGTGCTGGGCCTCGCGGCCGGGGCCCTCATCGGCCGCGTCCTGGTCGGTATGGTCTCGCGCACGATCAACGACCTCTATTTCGTGCTCGCCGTGAACAGCGTCTCGCTGCCGCCCTGGGAGCCGCTGCTGGCCATCGGCGCGGCCGTCGCCGTGGCGCTGCTCGCCGCGACCGCGCCGGCGCTGGAGGCCATCCACAGCATGCCGCAGCTGAGCCTGCGGGCCTCGGTGCTCGAGGCGCGCGCGCGGCGGGTCGCGGTGGTGCTGCTCGGGTGCAGCGTGCTGCTGGGGCTCGGCTGCGGCCTCATCGTGCTGGGCAGCGGTCGCAGCGTGCTCGGGGGATTCGGCGCCCTGGTGTTCGCGATGCTGAGCGTCGCGGCGGCGACGCCGGCGCTGCTGTATGCCTGCGCGCGCGGCCTGGGGCGCGCGCGACTCTCGGACGCGCCACCGGTGCGCCTCGCGCTCGCAGGCATCGCCGGCTCGCTCAGCCGCACCGGCGTCGCCGTGGCGGCCCTGGCCATGGCGGTGGCCGCGATGATCGGCATCAGCATCATGGTCGACAGTTTCCGGGAGTCGCTGCGCGAGTGGCTGTCGCAGACCCTGCAGGCGGACATCTACGTGGGCGCGCCGGGGCCGGGCTTCGCGCGCCCCGAACGGCGGCTCGATGCGGCCGTGGTCGCGGACCTGGTGCGGGTGCCGGGCCTCTCCGGCTACAGCGCGAGCCGTCGGGCGATGGTGCAATCGCAACGCGGACCGGTGGTGCTGGACGCGATGGACGCGACGTCCGGCGCGCGCGCGGGCGTCGCGCTCACCGCCGCCGCGCCGGATGTCTGGACCCGGTTCGCGGCGGGCGAGGTGCTCATCGCCCAGCCGCTCGCCTATCGGCTGGACCTCGGCGTCGGCGCGACGCTGCAGCTGTTCACGGCCCTGGGTCCGCGGCGGCTGCGCGTGGCCGGTGTGTTCCGCGAGTACGGCAACGACCGGGGCAGCGTGCGCATCAGCCGCGCGGTGTACCGGCGGCTGTGGCACGACGATGCCATCGGCAGCATGGCGCTGTACGCCGCCCCGGGCGCCGACATCCGCGCGATCGTCGGCCGGCTGTACGCCGCCGCCGCCGGACGCCAGGCGCTCGAGGTGGACACGCCGGCGCAGGTGCGCGCCATCTCGCTGGCGATCTTCGATCGCACCTTCGTCATCACGCGGGTCCTTGACTGGCTGGCCGCCGGAGTGGCCGCGGTCGGGCTGCTGAGCGCGCTGCTGGCCTGGCAGCTGGGGCGCACGCGCGAACTGGCGCTGCTGCGGGCCCTGGGTCTGACCCGCGGCGCGGCCGCCATGATGATCCAGGCGCAGACCGTGTTCATGGGCGGGGTGGCGCTGCTGGCGGCGCTGCCCGCCGGCCTCCTCACGGCGATCCTGCTGGTGCGGGTCATCAACCGGCGCGCCTTCGGCTGGCAGATCGACCTGCACCTGCATCCCGGGCAACTGACCGGGGCGATGCTGCTGGCCGTGCTCGCGGCGCTCGTGGCCGGCATCTACCCGGCCTGGCGCACGGCCCATGCGCCGCTGGCGCAGGACCTGCGGGAGGAATGAATGCACCGCATCCTGCCGCTGCTGCTGCTGCTGCTGGCCGCAGGCGCCGGACTCGCCGCCTGTGATCGCACTGCGCCCCCGGCCGCAGCCGATGCCGGCGCGGAGGGGGTGACGGCCGGCATCGTCGGCGACCGCCTGAGCGTACTGCGCGAATCGGACGTGCCGGGGTTCGCCGTCGCGGACACGCCGCGACGGTTCGGATTTCCGCAGGACCACGGACCGCACCCGGCGTACCGCCACGAGTGGTGGTACCTGACGGGCCACCTGCGCGCGGCGGACGGACAGACCTTCGGTTTCGAGCTGACGTTCTTCAGGCTCGGCCTCGTGGCGCCCGCGGCCGCGGATGCCGCGCCGGGCGGGTCCGCCTGGCGGGCGCGGCAGTTGTACGCGGCGCATTTCGCGATCACCGATGTCGGTGCGCGGCACTTCTTCAGCGCCGCCCGCTACTCCCGGGATGCCCTGGGACTGGGAAGCGCACAGGCGCAGCCCTTCGCGGTCCACGTGGCCGACTGGTCGCTGGTGCAGGCCTCCGTACCGACGGACTGGCTGCTGTCGGCGGCGGATGAGGACTATGGTCTGCAGCTGCAGCTGCGCATGGCGGGCCCCCCGGTGCTCAACGGCGATGCGGGTCTGAGCCGCAAGGCCGATGCACCCGGGGCGGCCAGCTACTATTACTCCATGCCGCGCCTGCAGGTCTCGGGCCGGCTGCGCCGCGGGACCGCGACGGTGCCGGTATCGGGACTGGCATGGCTGGACCGCGAGTGGGGCAGTGGGTCGCTGGGCAGGCGGCAGCAGGGCTGGGACTGGTTCGCGCTGCAACTGGGCGATGGCAGCACCCTCATGTTCTACGCGCTGCGCGATGACGACGGGCGTCGCGATGCGCACAGTGCGGGCACCTTCGTCGATGCCTCGGGCCACGTCACGGCGCTCGGCGACGACGACGTGGACATCCAGGTGCTGCGCCATTGGCGCAGTCCCCGCGGCGGCGAGTACCCGGCGCAGTGGCGGCTCACCGTACACTCACTGGCCCTGCAACTGCAGCTCACGCCGCAACTGGCCGACCAGGAACTGCCGACCCAGCCGCGTTACTGGGAAGGCGCCGTGGAGGCGGCGGGACGACGCGGCGACCGGCCCGTCACCGCCCAGGGCTACGTGGAGCTGGTCGGCTACGCGCACAGCCAGGCAAGGGCGATGGTGCCCAGCGCCACCGCACCGCCGGCCCACTGAGGCAGTCGCCGCCACAGTCGCTGCAGCCGGGGCAGGGCGATGAGCGCGCCGAGCACGCCGCCGACGCCGAAGCCCAGCAGATGGGCCATCACGTCGGTGTGTTCTCCGGAGGTCCCCAGCCAGCCCAGCAGCACCACGCCTGCGAACAGCGGTCCATAGCGGCGGGCGGGGCGCAACTGCATCATGTGACGCTCCCGCCAGGAATAGGCCGCGAGCAGTCCCAGGGCGGTGAAGACCGCGGTCGATGCGCCCACCGAGGTGTGATCGGCGGCGGCGCCGAGCGCTTCGAGCAGGTTCGCGACGCCGGCCCCGAGCACGACCAGCGCCCACGCCGTACCGGGGCCGAGCAGTCGTCCGGCGAGGTACCCGAACCAGGCGCCCGCGAGCAGGTTGGCGGTGATGTGGGCCGCATCCAGATGCAGCGTCAACGCGGTCCACGCCCGCCACCACTGACCCTGGCGAACCAGGGCGGCATTGAGTTCGCCGGCGCTGAAGGCATCGAGCCGGCCGATTCCCTGGCTGATGGCGCCGGCGATGCCCAGCAGCACCAGCGCATACACCGTGCTGCCGAGCCAGGCGTGCGCGTACAGCGGCAGGTCGACGACCGGCGCCGGTGGCGGCGGACGGCGTCTTTCCCGTTGGTAATGCAACAGGTGATCGCCGGCCACCGCCGCGTTCGCCGGTTCCACCCACAGCGAGAAGCCCTGCGGTGATTCCACCATTTCATAGGGCACGCCCACGGCGGTGAGCACGAAGGCGCGCTCCTCACAGGGCGCGCGGTCGGCGCAGCGGTAGACCTCGATGGCTTCGGCGAACATCAGTGAGGGTCTATTGTGGCGCAGGACCCCGCTTCAATGCTTCAATGCCGGCAAATGCAGGATCTTCGCTGGTTGCACTGGGCGCAGCAGTTGCAGGCGGTCGCGCAGACGGGCGACACCTATGCCAACAATGAGTTCGATCGCCAACGTTATGATCTGGTGCGGAAAATCGCCGCGGAAATCATGGCCGCCGGCAGCGGCGCCGACGCGCAGGCGGTCACGGAGGTATTCCTGCGCGAGGCGGGCTATGCGACGCCGAAAATGGACGTGCGTGCCGCGGTGTTCCGCGACGACTGCATCCTGATGGTGCAGGAGCGTTCGGATGGCCTGTGGACGCTGCCGGGCGGCTTCGCGGACGTGGGCGACACGCCCAGTGGCGCGGTCGAGCGCGAGGTGCTCGAGGAATCGGGATTCACGGTGCGGGCCTCGAGGCTGGTGGCACTGTTCGACCGCAACCGCCACGCCCATCCGCCGTTCGGATATCACATATGGAAGGCGTTCTTCCTATGCGAGCTGCTGGGCGGGGAGGCCAGGCCGAGCATCGAAACCAGCGCCGCGGGCTTTTTTCCCGAGAGCGATCTGCCACCTCTGTCGCGCGGCCGTATCGCGGCGGCCCAGCTGAAAGTAATGTTCGAACACCACCGCAATCCGCAGCTGCCCGCCTCTTTCGATTGATTTCCAGTAAAATGCCCGGCCTCAGGGCCCATCCGCGAGCGGCGGTCATTGAACCTTCGCCGTTCACACGAATCTCAATGGCCCGCGGTGCATCGCAAAGCCCGCGCGGCATCATGAATCACGGGAGTTCAGTCAGTGGCTGCCAAAACCAAGGCGCGCAAACCAAGATCAGCAAAGACCCCGGCCCGCAGGCCGGCAGCGGACCCATGGACCGATATCGGTGCCGGCAGTCACCTGCACATCGGTCACTTCCTCACCTTCCAGCTGATCCGGCTGGCCAATGCCGCCAAGTCCAACGTCACGCGGCGGTATCTCGCCGACTTCGGGCTGAGCGTGCCGGAGTGGCGGCTGCTGGCGATGACCACCCGCTTCCAGCCGGTGCGCTTCTCGGAACTCGTCGCCAACAGCAGCATGGACAAGGGCCAGGCCAGCCGCACGCTGCACGGCATGATCAAGCGCGGGTACATCGCCACCAAGTCCCCGACGCCGGGAACCCGCAAGGCCGGTGATACCGCGGCGGTTCCCGTGATCCTGACGGTGGCGCCGAAGGGCCGATCGCTCTACAAGGCGGTGCTGCCGGTGGCCCAACGCAACCAGGCGCGGCTGCTGCAGAAGCTGACGCGCGACGAGCGGCGCACGCTGTACAGCGTGCTCAGCAAGCTGTTCAGCGCGATCGGCACCCAGGAACTGGAAGCCGAGGACTGACGGATCAGCGCTTCGCCAGGCGCAGGTAGCACCAGGCGTACCCGATCACCAGCACCACGCACAGGGCGTACGCACAGACCAGGCCGGAGCCGGCGGCCATCAGCACGAATACATCCAGCCGGTGACCCACGTCGGTGGCCAGGGCGTCGTTCGCGCAGATGGACAGGCTTGCCACGGCACACACCAGCAGCCACCGGCGCAGGTAGCGCGGCAGGACATGGCTCATGCGGCGGTTGTGGGCGGCTGCCGCGGCGCGGGCGAACAGGTCACCCTGATTGGGATCCTTGAACAGCCAGAAGGGCCAGAGGGTGCGGCTCAGGGCGACGGCCCAGGCGGCGGGATGGGCGGCTGTGGTGTCGCTACAACTTGGGGGGCTGAACGATCGGCGTCCTGAGTGGCTCATGGTCGGGTGTTCCCGCGAAGCAACGATGCGGTGCATAACGATGGCACCTTTGCATCGACTTACGTAGCGCCATGATATTCAAGCCCTGTAGGAAATTATGAGACGTGGATGGACCTTCCGCTCCCGTGTAGCATCAGGGGGTAAGAGCGGTCGAACCGCCACAGTTGATAAGGAGTGGGAGTGAACGCGGTGAAGGAAAGCCTGTCGTCATCGCCTGATCGCGCCGCGGCCGCGCCGGCCCCCGCGACCGGCATGCCGGCCGCCAGGATGGAGGCGCCGAAGCCCGGAGCCGTCACCTCGACCGCCGGTCGGAGTGTCGCCAAGCTATTGAAAATGTTCGGAAATCCGCCTTTCGAGTTCCAGCTCTGGAATGGCGAGATCATCGTGCCGGAGGGCCGCGTCCCGGTTGCCCGCATCATCGTCCGCGAGCCCTCCGTGCTGTGGGACGTGGTGCGCGATCCGGGCGTCAGGTTCGGCGATGCCTACAGCGAGGGCCGGGTCGAGATCGAGGGCGACATGGTCCGCTTCATGGAAGAGGTCTACCGGGGTTCCAATCGCGCCGAAAAGCACAAATCGGCCGTCACGGAGCTGTTCGGACGGTTCCTGAACCGCCCCCGCCGGGTCAATACCCTGGCCGGCTCCCGGGACAACATCCATCACCACTACGACATCGGCAACGATTTCTATTCCCTATGGCTGGGCCGGACCATGGCCTATACCTGCGCCTATTACCCGACGGCGCAGACGACCCTGGATGAAGCCCAGGATGCCAAGATGCACCACGTCTGCCGCAAGCTCCGGCTGCGCCCGGGCGAGCGGGTCGTCGAGGCTGGTTTCGGCTGGGGGCGGCTCGCCGTGCACATGGCGCGTCATTACGGCGTGAAGGTCCGCGCCTTCAACATTTCGAAGGAACAGGTGGCCTTCGCCCGCGATTATGCGAAATCGCAGGGGCTCGACTCGCAGATCGAGTACGTCGAGGATGACTACCGGAACATCTCGGGCCAGTTCGACGCCTTCGTCTCGGTGGGCATGCTCGAGCATGTCGGGGTCGAACACTATCGGCAGCTGGGCAAGGTCGCGCACGATGTGCTCGGTGCGAACGGCCGCGGCCTGATCCACAGCATCGGCCGCAACTTCCCGGCCGAACTGCAACCGTGGATCGAGAAGCGGATCTTCCCGGGGGCCTACCCGCCGGCCCTGAGCCAGATGACCGAGATCTTCGAGCCCTGGGATCTGTCGGTGCTGGACGTGGAGAACCTGCGGCTGCACTACGCACGCACCCTGTCGCACTGGCTCGGCCTGTTCGAGAACAACGTGGAGCGCGTGCGCGGCATGTTCGACGAGAAGTTCGTGCGCATGTGGCGGCTGTACCTGGCGGGCTCGGTCGCGGCGTTCACGACCGGCACCCTGCAGCTGTTCCAGGTGCTGTTCGCGACCGCGGAGAACAACGACGTGCCGCTCACCCGCGATCACCTGTACCAGACCTGATGGGCAGCGCCGGTCCGTGATCCACAGCGACGTACTCATCATCGGTGGGGGGCCGGCCGGCTCCTCGGCCGCACGCAAGCTTCGCGAGGGCGGAGCCGACGTACTCATCCTGGACAAGGAAGTCTTCCCGCGCCTGAAACTGTGCGCCGGCTGGATCACGCCCGAGGTGGTGCGGGATCTGGACATGGACATCGCCGCCTATCCGCACCGCTTCCTGACCTTCAAGCGCATGCATCTGTACCTGCGCGGCCTGCACCTGCCGGTGCGCTGCGTGCAGCACTCCATCCGCCGCTTTGAGTTCGACCAGTGGCTGCTGGAGCGCTCCGGCGTGCGCAGCATTCAGCACACGGTACGGCACATCGAGGCCGATCCGGCCGGCGGCTACCGCGTCGACGGCGAGTACCACTGCGACTACCTGATCGGTGCCGGCGGCACGCGCTGCCCCGTCTACCGGACGCTGTTCCGGGAGGCCAATCCGCGGGCGACGGAGCTGCAGACGGTGACCCTCGAGCACGAGATTCCCTACGACTGGCGCGATCCGGACTGCCACCTGTGGTTCTTCGATCAGGGCATGCCGGGCTACTCCTGGTACGTGCCCAAGGCCAACGGTTACCTGAACGTCGGCATCGGCGGCATGGCCGATCGCATCAAGCGCAGCGGCACCGACATCCGGGCGCACTGGAATCACCTGATCGCCAAGCTCGATCGCAGGCTCGCCCGGGGCGCGAGCTACGATCCGGTGGGCTACAGCTACTACCTGCGCGGCAATGTGCAGGTGGTGCGCATCGGCAATGCGTTCATCACCGGAGATGCCGCCGGCCTTGCGACCCGGGACATGTGCGAAGGCATCGGCCCGGCCATCCGCAGCGGTCACCGCGCGGCCGAGGCCATCCTCAAAGGGGTGCCGTACTCGCTGCACGATGTGACCGGCGCGAGCCTCGGCGGCGGCGTCGCCAGCCGGCTGCTCGACTGGGCTTTCACCCGGGGCGTCGGTGCGCCGGCAGCGGCAGCCGGATAGGCTGAACCTTTCCGCCCGCGGATGTCCAAAATGGCGATGACCTCGGACAAGCCAATCATCTGGGGCGCCGCCGCGGCAGTGGTCATGATCGGCATCGCGCTGTACCTGTATGCACATCGGGACAAGGGCGCCGCGACCACCACCACTTCCGCGCCGGTCACGCAGATCCAGCCCGAAAGCGCCCCGACCGTCGTGCCGGGCGCCCCGACGATCGAGCACCCCGTGCCGGTGGGCAGCGGGCCGGAAAGTGCGCCGGCACCGGCGCTGGACCAGAGCGACCAGGCCTTCCGCGACGCCCTGAACGGGGTGCCGGGCGCGCAGTCGCTCGACAAGCTCCTGGTACCCGAGAACATCATCCGCCACATCGTGGTGACGGCCGACAACCTGTCCAAGAAGAAGGTTGCGGTGGACCAGCGCCCGCTCAAGCCCACCGGCGGTGAGTTCCTGACCACGAGCAACGGCAACCAGCTCACCATCAGCCCGCAGAACTACGCCCGCTACCAGCCGTTCATGGACGTGGTGAAGTCGGTGGACATCGAAAAGACGGTCGCCCTGTACTACCACTTCTATCCGCTGTTCCAGAGCGCCTTCGACGACCTCGGCTACCAGAACGCCTACTTCAACGACCACCTGATCGCGCTCATCGATCATCTGCTGCAGACCCCGGACGTGAACGGCCCGATCGCGCTCACGCAGCCCAATGTCATGTACCTGTACGCGGATCCCGCCCTGGAGGCGCTGTCGCCCGGTCAGAAGACGCTGATCCGGATGGGGCCGGCGAACGAGACGCTGATCAAGGCGCGGCTGCGGGAACTGAAGGCACAGCTGCTCGCCCACCAACGACCGCATCCCTGAAGAAGCTGACCATGCGCCTGATCGGCATGCTGGACTCTCCGTACGTGCGGCGCGTCGCCATCGGCCTTAGGCTGCTGGGACTGAAGTTCGAACACGAGCCGCTGTCGGTGTTCCGCACCTTCGACCAGTTCCATGCCATCAATCCCGTCGTCAAGGCGCCCACGCTGGTGTGCGATGACGGGACGGTGCTCATGGACTCGAACCTGATCCTGGAGTACGCGCAGGCCCTGGCGCAGCGCTCGCTGCTGCCGCAAGGCCTCCCGGAGCGCACGGCGGACCTGAGGCTCACCGGCCTGGCGCTCGCGGCCTGCGAGAAGAGCGTGCAGATCATCTACGAGCGCAATCTGCGGCCCGCGGCAAAGCAGCACGAACCGTGGGTGACCCGCATCACGGGCCAGATGCTCGCGGCTTTCGGGGGGCTGGAGGCGATGCTGGCGCAGCGGCCGCCCGCCGCGGCCGCCGAGGCCATGACACAGGGTGGCCTCATCACCGCGGTGACCTGGCACTTCACGCAGCAGATGCTGCCGCAACTGGTGCCGCCGCCGCGCCATCCCGCGCTTTCCCGCTTTTCGGCCGCGGCCGAATCGACGGCGGCCTTCCAGGCTGCGCCGCATGGCTCCGGGACCGTGCGGTGATGACGCAGGGCTGGATCTTCTGGGCACTGCTGTCCGCGGTGTTCGCCGCCGCGACCACCATTTTTGCCAGGATCGGCGTAGCGGGCATCGACTCGGACCTCGCGACCTTCATCCGCACGGTCGTGGTGCTGGTGCTGCTGGCGATGATCGTGGCGGTGCGCCGCAAATGGACGAATCCCGCCTCGCTCCAACCGCGTACTCTGCTGTTCCTGGTGCTGTCGGCGCTGGCCACCGGTGCGTCGTGGATATGCTACTTCCGGGCCCTGCAGATTGGCCGGGCCTCGCAGGTCGCGCCGATCGACCGCCTGAGCCTGGTACTGGTCGCGGTATTCGCATTTGCCTTCCTGGGCGAGCGGCCCACCGGACAGGACTGGCTGGGCATCTTGCTGGTGACGGCCGGCGTCCTGGCACTCACCCTCAAATAGACGAACGGAGTCGGTCATGGATCTCGGATTGAAGGACAAGCGCGCACTCGTCACCGGTTCGACCGCGGGAATCGGCCTGGCGGTGGCCCGCGGCCTGGCGGCCGAGGGCGCCGAGGTGATCATCAACGGCCGCACGCAGCCGCGGCTGGATCAGGCACTTGCCCAGTTGCGCGGCTGGGTGCCCGGCGCGCGGGTGCGCGGCATCGCGCTCGATCTGGGCTCGGCGGCCGGTTGCGGGCAGCTCGCGCGCCAGCTGCCCGAAGTGGATGTGCTGGTGAACAATCTGGGGATCTTCGAGCCGAAACCTTTCGACGCGATTACCGATGAGGACTGGCTGCGGTTCTTCGAGGTCAACGTGCTCAGCGGGGTGCGGCTGTCGCGCCAGTACCTGCCGGGAATGCGCGCCCGCAACTGGGGCCGGGTGGTTTTCGTCTCCAGCGAGTCCGGACTGCAGATCCCGGCCGAGATGATCCACTACGGCATGACCAAGACGGCGCAGCTCGCCGTGGCGCGGGGGCTTGCGGAGACCCTCGCCGGAACGGACGTGACCGTCAACTGCGTGCTGCCGGGCCCCACCGCCTCCGAGGGCGTCGGGGATTTCGTCGCCCGGCTTGCGCAGTCCCGCGGCGTTGACGCGTCCACCGTCGAAAAGGAGTTTTTCGCCACGGCACGGCCGTCGTCGCTGCTTCGCCGCTTCGCCACCCCTGAGGAAGTCGCGGCCATGATCGTGTATACCTGCAGCGCGCAGGCCTCCGCGACCACGGGGGCGGCGCTGCGGGTTGACGGCGGAGTCGTACGGTCGATCGCCTGAAAGCCGCGCAATCTGGTACCTTATGCCGCCGAAAAAAGTTCATGGAGGAACTGAATGCCACAGACCAAACGCAGCGCGTCCAGCCGCAAGAGCGTGATCGCGCTGATTTCCGGGATTCGCGAAAAGGCGGGACTCTCACAGTCTCAATTTGCAAACCTGCTGGGCGTGTCGGTGCGGACATTGCAGGACTGGGAGCAGGGCCGCCGGGCGCCCTCGGGCGCAGCGCGGATGCTGCTGCTCGTGGCGGCCAAGCGTCCCAAGACCCTCCTCGAAGTCGCCCGCTGAAGGGACATCCGGCCCCACAGTTGCCATAATAGGCCCCACGGTCCCGACACCTGCTGCGCCGTAGGCTTGCGCCTCGGGCGGATCCGGGTCGGGACAGCTGTCTGTCTGGAAGGAAACCCGAAGTGTCGGAAATCAGGCGCCTGCAGCCCGCCGCGCGCTACAGCGAAGGCAGCATCCATGGCGGCACGTTATATCTGGCCGGACAGGTCGCCGTCGGCGGCGGCACCACCATCGAGGCCCAGACCGCCGAAGTGCTCGCCAGCATCGATGCGCTGCTGGCACAGGCCGGCAGCAGCCGCTCCCGGATCCTCATGGCGCAGATCTATCTCGCCGACATGGCCGACTACGCGGGCCTCAACTCGGTGTGGGACCGCTGGGTCGACACGTCCAGTACGCCCGCGCGCGCCACCGTGCAGGCCAGACTCGCCAAACCCGAGTGGAAGGTCGAGATCGTGGTGACCGCCGCGGTCTGAAACCCCATGGCCGCCGAGCCCGACCGCTGCCCATTATGCAATCAGCCGAACCACTGTGCGGTCGCGGGGGGCGGCAGCGGCGAGGTGCACTGCTGGTGCATGACGCAGTCCTTCCCGGCTGCGGCACTGCCGGGTAGCGCTGCGCGGGGCGAACGACCCGCCTGCCTGTGCCAGGCCTGTGTACAACGCCTGGGCCGGGTAGGGTAGTGTTGCGGCATGACCATCCAGTACCGCGACGACGCGCCGCTCAGCGTTCCGGTCGCCATCGACCTCTATAACCGCTCGACCCTCGGCAAGCGCCGCCCGGTGGACCGGCCGGACATCTTCGCGGGCATGCTCAAGAACGCCAATCTCACCGTCACCGCCTGGGATGGCGGGCGCCTGATCGGCATCGCCCGCAGCCTCACCGACCTGACCTATGTCGCCTACCTGTCGGATCTGGCGGTGGACGTGAAGTACCAGAACAAGGGCATCGGCCGGCAGCTGATCGCCGAGACGCGGGCGCGCCTCAAACCCGAATGCATGATCGTGCTGCTGGCCGCGCCGCAGGCGAACGAGTACTACGGCAAGGTCGGCTTCGAGCACAACCCCCGCGCCTGGGTGCTCAAGGGCCGGGGCGGCTAGACCCCGTAGCGGCCCGAGGCGAAGGTCGCCTCGGGGACCCACATGCCGTGGAAGGTCGAGCGCACGCGGGTGGGCATGCGTACCAGGGCCACCGGGCCGCTCTCGAGGCGCTGGGCATCGAGGATGGCCAGATCGCTGCGCAGCTGGGCGAGCCGGTTGACCAGCACCAGCAGGTAGCCGTCCGCCTGCGCAGCCCCGGGTGCCCGGGGCACGAACGTCGGTTCCTGCACGCCGCTGTCGGGCCCGGGTGACCAGGTCGACAGCGCGCCCGTCTCGTGGTCGAAGCGGCCGATCGCGCCCATGCCCACGGCACCGGCCACGGCGTCCGGCGCCCGGCAGATGACGAAGCCGTGGCGGTAGGGCTTGCCCATCCAGCGGTCGTCGATCCTGGGCATCTCGCACGGCGCTCCCAGCAGCTGCCGCGAGTGCATCTCCTCGGTCGCGAGATTGAAGCTCATGCGCGTGAGCAGCGGCGGGGCCTGTTTGAAGGGCGAGCCGTCATGGCTGGGGAAGAAGTCGAAGCAGTTGCCGGCATACAGGCACAGGTCCAGGTGCACGGTGTCGCCCTGCGTGAAGGCATTCATCATGTGCCCGGCGCTGACGGTCGGACCGCGGAACCAGCGCACCTGCTGCGGGGAACCGCGGCGGGGCATGATGGCATAGAAGCTGGGCTGGTCCGGATGCCACTGGTAGTAGGGGCCGCCGGCCCGGATCACCTCGGGGTCCGTGATCAGCGGGAAGAACGGCACGATGATGTGCGAGTCGGTCACCGCGAAGTCGTGGACCATGCCGGCATAGGGCATCTGGAAGGGGATCTCGTGCACGATGCGCCCGTCCGCGTCGGCGATGTAGATGACGATGTCCCGCGTGGCATCGCCCTGGGCCTGGTAGGAGAAGGCGATGAGTTCGTTGCGATGCAGGTCGAGCTTCGGATGCGCCGTGAGGCTCACCGAGCGCAGCTGGCCGCCGAAATCGAATTCACCGCGCGTCGCGAGCGTGTCCGGGTCCACCTCCATCGGCCGGGAGTCCTCCTTGAGGACCAGCAGGCGCCGGCCGTGGAACACCACGTTGGTGTTGGCCGTGCCCATGTTCCGGCCCGCGACCGACGGATCGTTGGTGTGGCGGTTGCGATAGCGGCCGAACAGCGAGCGCCGCGCCGCCTCCTGCAGCAGGAAGCGTTCGTTGCGCACCCAGCGGTTGCGGTAGTCGACGCGGCCGTCGGCGATGCGGAACATGTGCACCATGCCCTCACCGTCGATGAAGACGTCCTGGGCGGTGCGCGGGGGGTACTGGCGGTCCGGTCCACAGCGGTACAGGGTGCCGTTCAGCGCCGCCGGAATCTCGCCGTGGACCACTTCCAGGTCGCGGATCTCGGATTCCGCGCGATGCGGCACACCCCAGCCCTGGTACAGCGGTATATCGGGAAATCGCACGACTTCGGGCATGATGGACCCCTCCCACCCACGGAGCCTACCGATGATAGAGCCAAACGCCGAGGCGCAGGAACCCGGGCTCGCCCGGGCGCTCGCGGACCTGCATTCGGTCCTGATTCCGGCGGAGACCGTCGAGGCCTGGGCGACCCAGCGCCGGATGTTCGCGCTGTCGCATCGCAGGATGATCGTCGCCGCCACCAGCGGCCGGCTGATCTGGCTGGTCCGGCACCTGGTGAGCGGCTTCGACGTGGTGAACCTGCGCTGGCAGGACCTGGTGGACGTGAACCTGCGCGTGGGCGTGTTCGGCGCCGAACTCGTCATCCGGGCCGACCAGGTCACCGATCTGGCGATCAACGCCAGCCAGGGCGCCCGCGTCATCACCATCCAGGGCCTGCGCAAGGATCAGGCCCAGGCCGTGTACCGGATCTGTCAGGCCCAGGACCAGGCCTGGCGCGAAAAGCGCCGCATCCGCGAACTGGAAGAACTGCGGGCGCGCTCCGGGGGCGTCCAGCTCAATGCCGGCGGGATGGCCTCCGGCGCGGCGGCCGCGACCGGCGGCTCCTCAGAGGCCCTGCGGCGCCTGCAGGAGGCCAAGCAGATGCTGGACTCGAAACTCATCACCGACTCCGAATACGAGGCCATCAAGGCGCGGATCCTGGCCGGGGGCTGAAGGGTGTATCTTCGCAACCCTGCCGCAAGGACGGTAACAGGAGCCGATCGATGAAAATGCGCAAGATTGCGACGGAAGAAGCGTTCTCCATTCCGGAAGTCGCCGAGGGACTCCGGCAGGTGGCCCGGGCCCCCGGGGAGAGCTCCGACCTGCCGCTGATACGGGGCATCTACGACACCCAGGGCGGCTACGCAACCATGAAGTTCCTCGACGGACTGCTGGACCTCGAGGACCGCCGCCTCAAGGACATGGACGCCAACGGCGTCGACATGCAGCTGCTGTCGCTGACGGCGCCGGGTGTGCAGATGTTCGACGCCGACACGGCCTGCGAACTCGCGACGCTGGTCAATGACCGCCTCGCGGCCGTCATCGGCCGCCACCCCGACCGCTTCGCGGGCCTGGCGGCCTTCGCGCCGCAGTCGCCGAAGCGCGCCGTGCGGGAAATGGAACGCGCCATCCGCACCCTGAAGCTCAACGGCTTCATCCTCAACTCGCACACCCACAGCGAGTACCTGGATGACCCGAAGTACTGGCCCATCCTCGAGGCGGCCGAAGCCCTCGACCGCTGCATCTACATCCATCCGCGCGGTCCGGTGGATGGCCTGAAGGGCCCGATGTCCAATTACGGCATGGACTCGGCGATGTGGGCCTATGGGGTCGAGGTCGGCACGCACGTGGTGCGGATGATGGCCTCGGGCCTCTTCGACCGCTTCCCGAAGCTCAGGATCTGCATCGGCCACATGGGCGAGGCGGTGCACTTCTGGATCTGGCGCATCACCTTCATGAACAGCCGCTCGCAGAACATCGGCCGCGCGCCGAAGACCAGCCTCACCATGGCCGAATACTTCCAGCGCAATTTCGTGATCACGACCTCCGGCGTCGAGGACCCCCTGGCGCTCGACTATTCGATCCGGAAGCTGGGCATCGATAACGTGATGTGGGCCATTGACTATCCCTATCAGCCTTCGGCACCCGCCGTCGCCTTCATGGATGCCGTGGACTTGAGTCCGGCGGACAAGGCGAAGGTGTACCATCGCAACGCCGAGCGGGTGTTCCATATCAAGCCGGTGTGAATTGGCGGGGGCGCGAGGCCCCGGCACCTTAGCGCCGCGGGTGCCATAACATAATCAAACAGCAGCTACGTGAGAGCCAGCAGGGTACTGAATGAGTGCACGAATCATTGACGGCAAGGCGATTGCCGCGAAAATCAGGGCAGAACAGAAGCAGCGCATCGCGCGCCTGCAGCAGCAGCACGGCGTGCGGCCGGGACTGGCGGTGCTCCTGGTCGGCAGCGACCCGGCCTCGCAGGTCTACGTCCGCAACAAGGTCATGGCCTGCAAGGACGTCGGGATCCGCTCCGAGCTGGTCGAGCTGCCGGCGAGCACCAGCCAGGACCAACTGCTCAGCCGTATCGATGCCCTCAACACCGATCCGGCCATCCACGGCATCCTGGTGCAGCTGCCGCTGCCACCGCAGATCGACGTGCACAGCGTCCTGGAGCGCATCGACTTCCACAAGGACGTCGACGGCTTCCATCTCTACAACGTCGGCGGCCTGATCACGGGCAACACGGTGTTCCCGCCGTGTACGCCCTACGGCGTGCAGAAGATCCTCGAACACGAACAGATCCCGGTCGAGGGCCGCAACGTGGTGGTGGTCGGCGCCAGCAACATCGTCGGCAAGCCGATGGCACTGATGCTCATGCAGCAGGAGGCGACGGTGTGCATCTGCCACAAGAAGACCCGCGACCTGGGCATGTTCACGATGCTGGCGGACATCCTGGTGGTGGCGGCGGGCGTGCCGCGCCTGATCGTCCCGCAGATGGTGCGTACCGGCGCCGTGGTGATCGATGTCGGCATCAACCGCCTGCCCGACGGCCGCATCGTCGGTGACGTCGACTTCGACGGCGTCAAGGAAAAGGCCTCGGCCATCACGCCGGTGCCCGGCGGCGTCGGACCGATGACCATCGCCATGCTGCTGTACAACACGGTGCAGTCGGCCGAGCGTTCGGTGGCCTGAAACATTAGACTGCCCCTGAAGGCGGTCCGGGCACCGCAAACAAGGGGGCGCCCATGGCGCTGGTGGAGAACCCCGGGCTGGATCCGGCCCGGCTGACGGATCTGCGTGCCGCAGTCCAGGCGGACCTGCGGCAGCAGCGCTACCTGGGGATGGTGCTGCTCCTGGCCCGGCAGGGCCGTATCGGGCTGCTGGAGGCCTGGGGTCACGCCGACGACAACCGCATGCAGGCGGTGCACACCGACTCGGTCTTCAGCCTGCTGGACATCACCAAGACCTTCACCAGCCTGCTGGCGCTGCGCGCGGTGGAGCAGGGACGGCTCGAGCTCACCACCAAGGTGGTCGAGCTGATCCCCGAATTCACCGGCCGCGGCCGCGAGCAGATCACGCTGCTGCAGCTGCTGACGCATGCCTCCGGCATGCCCGGGGTGTATTCGCCGCGCATCGGGATGTGCCTGGACGATCTGCCGCAGGTGATCGCGGCGATCTGCGAGAACGTCTATCCGGCCGTTCCCCCGGACGACAAGATCATCTACTCGCCCATGGTCAACCATGCCCTGATGGGCGAGATGCTGCGGCGCTGTGACGCGACCGGCCGCGACTACCGGCAGCTCGTCGAACAGGAACTGCTCGCGCCCCTGGGGATGCGCGACACCTCGGTCGGCGTGCGCCGCGACCTTGCCCCGCGGCACCTGGTGCCGGCGTTCCGCGGCAACGGCGCCATCGATCATCCCGGCCACAGCGATCTCGGCCCCAACGGCGCCTTCCAGGAGGAACACGCGCAGATGCCGTGGGTCGGCATCGTGTCCACGGCGCAGGACCTGTTCCGCTTCGCCGAGATGCTGCGCCGGGGCGGCGAGCTCGAAGGCCGCCGCGTGCTCGCGCGCCAGACCCTGGAGTGGGCGCGGCGCTGCCGTACGGGAACCCGGCCGAGCGAGACCTACCGCAGGCTCGCGGAGTCGCGCGGCTGGCCGCTGATGCCCGCGTACCTGGGGCTGGGGCTGTCGCTGCGCGGCGAGCAGCTCGGAGCCACGATGTTCGGCTCGTTCACGTCGCCTGCGACCTTCGGCAATGCCGGACAGGGCAGCACCCTGTTCTGGGTGGATCCCGAACGCGACCTGACCTTCGTCGGGCTGTCCGCCGGCGTCATGAATTCCGGGGACAGCATCGAGCGCTGGCAGCGTCTCTCGGATGTCGCGGCCGCGGCGGCGCTGTAGGGTCGCGCGCCGGGGCCACGGCGCTCAGTAACCGATGGTGAAGCGCTGCCTGAGATGGGCGGGCTTCCCGAGTTCATCGAGGACGGCGACCGCGTAGTCTTCCATCGAGATGCCGCTCCTGCCGTCGGCGTCGACGATGAGCCTGTCGGTGCCCAGCCGGAACTTTCCGGTGCGGGTGCCCGGCGTGATGCTGCCGGCGGGGCTGAAGTAGGTCCACGGGACATCGGTGACGGTCCGGAAGTAGTCCAGGGCCCGCTTCTGCCCCAGCACCTCGCCGCGGTGCGCGGCCGGAAGGGTGTCGACCAGCAGCACGCCGGGTCGGATCTCGAGGCTCCCGGCCCCGCCGACGAACAGCAGCTGCGGCGCCCGTGCGCCCGCGGCCCGCAAGGCCGTCACCAGGGCGGCCGCAGCCCTGGCATAGGCGGCCGGA
Source organism: Steroidobacteraceae bacterium (assembly GCA_035503515.1). Classification (GTDB taxonomy): domain Bacteria; phylum Pseudomonadota; class Gammaproteobacteria; order Steroidobacterales; family Steroidobacteraceae; genus DAIDKA01. Next base: position 58,726 of record DATJTJ010000135.1, on the reverse strand, counting down.
TCCGGCGGCCTGCGGAAGGCGACGGCGCAGACCACGGCATCGGCACCACGGATCAGCCGGGCATCCTCGCTGGCGTTCAGGACATCGCCCGTGACCAGGGTCAGGTGGGGATTCGGAGGCAGGGCGGCGGTCCGCGTGTCCCGGACGACCACGGTGACGGTGTCGCCCCGCGCCAGGGCCTCGCGGACGATGCGCTGGCCGATGTTGCCGGTGCCGCCGAACACCACGACGTTGAGCGGGGCCGCGCCGGCGGGCATGGTGAACAGCGCGAGCAGGACCCAGGCGAAACCGGAAGTTCCGAGCTTCATGGTGGGGGGTATTATTGCATCCATGGCCGTCAGACCGGTTCTGAAAATGGGACATCCGCTGCTGCGGCAGGTGGCGCAGCCCGTGGATACCTTCGATGCGGCGCAGATCGATGCGCTGCTGACCGACATGGAAGACACCATGCGCGCGCTGAACGGCGCCGGCATCGCGGCACCGCAGATCGGCGTGAGCCTGCGGGTGGTGATTTTCGAGATGCGCGAGAACCCCCGCTATCCGCACGTCGCGCCCATTCCCTTCACGGTGCTGATCAACCCTGCGCTCACGCCGCTGGGCACCGCGAAGGAGGAGGGCTGGGAAGGGTGCCTGTCGGTGCCCGGGCTGCGCGGCGTGGTCCCGCGCTACCGCCGCCTGCACTACCGCGGCCTGGACCGCACCGGCGCATCCTTCGAGCGCAGCGTCGAGGGATTCCACGCCCGGGTGGTACAGCACGAGGTCGACCATCTGGACGGGGTGCTGTTCCCGCAGCGGATCGAGGACATGACCCGCTTCGGTTTCGAGGACGCGCTCGTGGGCCAGATGGTGCCCACGCCGGACTGAAGGCCGAAGGGCCTCAGGCGAGGTTGTGGAAGACGCTGTGCACGTCGTCTTCCTGTTCCAGCCTGTCCACCAGCGCCAGCACTTCGGTGGCTTCGGCTTCGGCCAGCTCGGTCGGCGCCGTCGGCAGGTATTCGTGTTCGGCGGACAGCGGCGACAGGCCGCGCGCTTCCAGTGCTTCCTGCAGCTTGCCGAAGTCCGCGAACGCACAGCGGATCAGCAGCTGCGGTTCGCCCTTCTCCCCGGTGCTGTCGCCCATTTCCTCGAGCCCGTGGTCGATGAGGTACAGCTCCAGGTCGTCATGATCGATGCCGGTCGGATCCAGGCGGAACACGCCCATCTTGCGGAACTGGAAACTGACGCTGCCACTGGTGGCGAGATTGCCGCCGTTCTTGGTGACCACGTTGCGCACCGTGGCGACGGTGCGCACCGGGTTGTCGGTGGCCGTCTCGATCAGCATCGCGACGCCGTGCGGCGCGTAGGCCTCGTACATCACCTGCTGGTAGTTGGCCGCATCGCGCCCCGAGGCGCGCTTGATGGCCGATTCGATCTTGTCCTTGGGCATGTTCACCGCGCGCGCGTTCTGCACGGCGCGGCGCAGGCTCGGGTTGCCGGCGGGGTCGGGCCCACCGGACTTCACCGCCATGGTGATGTCCTTGGCGATGCGCGCGAACTGCTTGGCCATGCGGTTCCAGCGCGCGAACATCGTGGCCTTTCTGACTTCGAATATGCGTCCCATGTGAATCGTCCCGAGTGTTCCGGCGGCGGATGTGAAAACCCCCGCTTGCGGCGGGGGTGTCGGCGATCCCTCGCGAGCTGGTCGCGGCGGTCAGGCCAGTTCGGCGTGCAGCACGCGCAGCCGCCGCCGCTGCATCTTCAGCCGCTGTTCGATCTCGTGCAGGCGGGTCTGGAAACTGGCCTGTTCCCAATGCTCGATGACGGCCCGCTTCTTTTCCTCCAGCCACTGTTCCTTGACGCGGGTCCAGTCGGCGACCGCGGTGGCCAGGGCGTCGTACTCCTGGGCGATCTTGCTGCGCAGCTGCTCGATGTGGGTCGGCCCGCGATGGGCCTGCGGCAGCTGGGCCAGCTTCTGCTGCGCCCGGTTCAGCTGCATCGCCAGCACCGCGCGCTGGATCTGGAAGGCCGGCGTGCGCTTCAGGCGGCGGGCCAGGCCGACGTAGGAGCAGGAGGAAATCAGCCACTTGGTCGGATCCCACTGCCACCAGCGCACGCCGTTGCGGTAGTCGTGCGCGAAGATGTGGTGGAAGTTGTGGTAGCCCTCGCCGAAGGTCACCAGCGCCAGCACCGCGTTGTCACGGGCGGTATTGTCCTCGGTGTACGGACGCGAGCCCCACATGTGGGCCAGGGAATTGATGAAGAAGGTGAAGTGGTGGCTCAGGACCAGGCGCAGCACGCCTGCCAGCAGCAGTCCGCCCCAGATGTCGCCCAGCGCCCAGCCCACCAGGGTCGGCAGGCCGAAGTTGGTGAGAAGCGCCAGCGGCGCGTAGTACTTGTGCTGGAACGCCAGCAGCTTGTCGCGCCTGAGGTCCGGGATGTTGGAGAAGTCGACCTCGCCGCTCTTGTAGTCGCGCAGCATCCAGCCGATGTGCGAGAACCAGAAGCCGCGGCCGGAGGAGTAGGGATCCTTCTCGTTGTCGTCGACGTTCAGATGGTGGCGCCGGTGGCCGCTGCACCACACCCAGGCACTGTTCTGCAGCGCCATGGTGCCGAACAGTAAGTAGAAGGCGCGCAGGATGAAGTGCGCCTCGTAGGCCTTGTGCGCCCACAGGCGGTGGTACCCGCCGGTGATGGACATCTCGTTGGCGATCAGGAAGAACGCGAAGAAGGCCCAGATCCCCGCCGAATACCCATGCCTGAGGCCGTACCAGGGCACTGCCACCAGGGCTACCAGTGCCGTCAACGTGAAGATCGTGACGTTGAGGATGATCAGCGGCGGCTTTTCGGCTCGGACTACGTCGGCGTTAGACATGCTCTGATGGTGCCTTCAAGAGTACGGGGGTTAGCGGGTGGCTTAGCGACGGAACCTTACCATGATCGGATTTCTCCTGCCGGCTCGCACCCGGGTTCTGTGGAGCCCATTCCAGCTTGTGCAATGCAATCGAGGTGCCATGCTGGACCTTGACCGGGCGGTGCCGTTGATGGAGGCCGCGGCCTCCCCGATAATGGTCTCCGATCCCCCGAATTCAACTGGGCTCCCTTGAGCGGGCGGCTTGCCCCCTGGATTACCCGTTTAACATAAGGTAGCCCTTCATCACATGCGCGAGCGCTCCGGCGGCAAGATCAATCTGGCGTACCTGTTCCTGCTCGGCATCATCGTGAGTGCCATGACAGTCTCCTGCTCGCGCGGCCCGACCGACACCATCGAACACGGCCGTTTCCGGAAGGTGAGCGTTTATGCGCCCGCCGGGCACGTGCGGCAGGTGATCCTGTTCCTCTCCGGTGACGGGGGATGGCAGGCGGATACCGACAGGATGGCGCGGGTCCTGCAGCAGCACGGCGCCCTGGTGCTGGGCATCGATGAGCCCGCCCTGCTGGCCAGCTTCACCGCCGAGCACAGCGAGTGCTTCTTTGCCGATGGGGATCTGGAGAATCTCAGCCATTACATCCAGGCCTACTACCATCTGCCGACCTACATCACCCCCGTCCTGGGGGGGTACTCGGCGGGCGCGACCCTGGCCTATGCCACGGCGGCCCAGGCGCCCCCGGGCCTGTTCGCGGGGGTCGTGACGCTCGGGTTCACCCCCGACTACGAGACCTCCAGGCCCTTCTGCAAGGGGGAGGGCACGCACTTCGTGCGCCGCGCCGGCGGCAAGGGCCTGACGTTGCTGCCGGACCCGAAGTTCGCACTGCGCTGGGTCGACGTCCATGGCAGCGCCGATACCGTCTGTCCGGCCGAGGATGCCGCGGCCTTCATCCGCAGGATCCACAATGCGCAGATCTCGCTGATTCCCGACGTGCAGCACGATTTCGCGCATCCCCCGCAGTGGTCGGCGCAGCTGACCGCGGCCCTGGATGCAGTGACCGCCGGTGTGCCCCTGCGCCAGCCCGTGGCGCCCCTGACGCTCAAGGATCTGCCCCTGATCGAGGTGCCCCAGACCGCCAACGGCAACGAGGACCTGTTTGCCGTGCTCCTGTCCGGCGATGGCGGCTGGGCCGGCATCGACAAGCAGGTGGCCCGGGCGCTGGCCGAGCGCGGCATCCCGGTGGTCGGCTGGGACACGCTGCGCTATTTCTGGACGCCGCGCACGCCGGCGGGCGTGGCCCATGACCTGGACCGCACGCTGCAGTACTACGCCAGGGCCTGGAACCGCCGTCACGTGCTGCTCATCGGCTATTCGCAGGGTGCCGACGTGCTGCCGTTCGCCGTGAACCGGCTGCCGGAGGCCACGCGGCACATGATCCAGACGACGACGCTGCTGGGGCTGGGACGCAACGCGGCCTTCGAGTTCCACCTGGCCAACTGGGTCGGGCCGGCGAGCGGCCTGCCGATACTGCCGGAATACCAGCGGCTGTCGCGTGCCAACACGGTGTGCGTGTTCGGGACCGGGGACAAGGACTCGCTGTGCTCGGACTTTGCTCCCGGCACCCCGGGGATCGTCGAGCTCGCCGGTGGCCATCATTTCGACGGCGACTACGATGGCCTCGCCCGCCTGATCCTCAAGTTCGCCGGCCGCGACCGTGGGCCCGAGGCACTGGATACGTCCGCACCCCGTTCTGAATTTCCGTAACAGATCCGTAAGAGATTAAGGAGCAGCCGATGATCACCGTGAACGTCCTGTACCGGAACACCGATGCGCTGAAGTTCAACATGGATTACTACCTGAACAGCCACATCCCGATGATCCACCGCCTGCTCGGCACGGCGCTCAAGGGCGTCATGGTGCAGCACGGCGTCGGCGGCGGCGCGCCGGGCTCGAAGCCGGATTTCCTGGTGATCACGCAGCTGCGGTTCGATTCGGTGGACTCGTATCAGAAGGCCTTCGGGCCGCACGCGGCCGAGGTGATCGGGGATCTGCCGAACTTCTGCAACGAGCAGCCGGTCCTGCAGGTGAGCGAAGTGCGCGTCGGCTGACATGGGCGTCGCCGAGGACATCGCGCGGATCGCGCAGCAGGAGTCGCGGCTGCAGTTCCAGAGCTTCGATGCCGATGCCGCCTGGCGGCTCGGGCAGCAGCTGCGCGCGGCGGCCGCGGCGCGTGGCGCCGCGGTCACGCTCGACATCTGGCTGGGCGCGCAGCAGCTGCTGCTCGCGGCGATGCCGGGCACGTCGCCGGACAACGCCGAGTGGGCCCGCCGCAAGCGCAACGTGGTGCTGCGCTTCCATCGCAGCTCCTATGCCGTGGGACTCGAACTGGCGCGGCGCCAGACCTCGCTGCGCGACAAGTACGGCCTGGCCGAGCACGACTATGCGGCGCACGGGGGGTGCTTCCCGCTGGTTTTGCGCGGCAGCGGCTGCGTCGGCACGATCGCGGTTTCCGGGCTGCCGCAGCGCGAGGATCATGAACTGATCGTCGCGGTGCTGGCCCTTGAAATCGGCGTGCCCGGACACGAAGTAGCGTTGGCCGCGAGCTGAGGAGGCCCATTACATGAGTGCGCTGCAGGGCTTTCACCCCGCGGTCGCCGCCTGGTTCCGGGGCCGCTTCGCGGCGCCGACGGCGGCGCAGGAACAGGCCTGGCCTGCGATCCAGGCCGGACGCAACGTGCTGGTGGCCGCTCCCACCGGATCGGGCAAGACGCTGAGCGCGTTCCTGGCGGCCCTCGATGAGCTGGTGCGCGAAGGCCAGGCGGGCGCCCTGCCGGATGAGACGCGCATCGTCTATGTCTCGCCGCTCAAGGCGCTGTCCAACGACATCGAGAGCAACCTCGCCGCGCCGCTCGCCGGCATCCGCGCCGAACTCGCCCGGCTGGGCTGCGGCGATGTCGAAATCCGCATCATGGTCCGTACCGGGGATACCCCCCAGACCGAACGCGCCCGGATGCGCCGCCAGGCGCCGCATATCGTGGTGACGACGCCCGAGTCGCTGTACATCCTGCTGGGGTCGAAGTCCGGGCGGCAGATGCTCGGCACCACCCGCACGGTGATCGTCGATGAAATCCATGCGCTCGCCGGCAACAAGCGCGGCGCGCACCTGGCGCTCTCGCTCGAACGCCTGGCGGCACTGGCGGGCCGGCTCAACCGCATCGGGCTGTCGGCGACCCAGACGCCCATCGGCTCGGTGGCGCGGTTCCTCACCGGCACGCCGCAGCCGGGCGCCGGCGAGGAGTGCGTGATCATCGATGCCGGCCACGCCCGCGCGCGCGACCTGCAGCTGGAAGTGACCGGCGTGCCCCTGGAGGCGGTGATGTCCGGGGATGCCTGGACGCTCGTCTACGACCGCCTCGCCGCGCTCGCCGCCGAGCACCGCACGACCCTCATTTTCGTGAACACCCGCAAGCTCACCGAGCGGCTCGCGCGGCAGCTGTCGCTGCGCCTCGGGGCCGAGCACGTCATGGCCCATCACGGCAGCATGGCGCGCGACAAGCGGCACCTGGCCGAGCAGCGGCTGCGCGCCGGTGAACTGAAGGTGCTGGTGGCCACCGCCTCCCTGGAACTGGGCATCGACATCGGCGACGTGGACCTGGTGTGCCAGATCGCCTCGCCGCGCTCCATCAATGCCTTCCTGCAGCGGGTCGGTCGCTCCGGCCATGCCGTAGGCGGGACCAGCAAGGGGCGGCTGTTCCCGGTGTCCCGGGATGATCTGGTGGAATGCACCGCGCTGCTGCTGGCGGTGCGCGCCGGCTTGCTCGACGTGCTGCACGTTCCGGACGGCACGCTCGATGTCCTTGCCCAGCAGATCGCCGCCGAAGTCGCCTGCCGCGAGTGCGGGGAGGAGGAGCTGTTCGCGCTCATCCGGCGGGCGCTGCCGTTCGCGACCCTGACCCGCGCGCAGTTCGATGCCGTGGTGCGCATGCTCGGCGAGGGGTTCAGCACCCGCCGCGGCCGCCGCGGGGCGCTGATCCACCATGACGCCGTCAACCACAAGCTGCGCGCCCGCCGCGGCACGCGCCTGACGGCGCTGACCAACGGCGGCGCCATACCCGACACCGCCGACTACAAGGTGATCCTGGAGCCCGAGGCGCTGCCCGTCGGCAGCGTCAATGAGGACTTCGCCGTCGAGAGCAACATCGGGGACATCTTCCAGCTGGGCAACGCCTCGTACCGCGTCCTGCGGGTGGAGCGCGGCACCCTGCGCGTGGAGGATGCCAAGGGCCAGCCGCCGACCATCCCCTTCTGGCTGGGCGAGGCCCCGGGCCGCACCTGGGAACTGTCGGTGGCGGTGTCAGGGCTGCGCGAGGCCATCGCGGCCCGCCTGGGGAGCGGCGCCCGCGAATGGCTGCTGCAGAGGGGTGGCATTCCGGAGGCCGCGGCGGACCAGCTGATCGAATATCTGGCCGCCGCCCATGCCGCGCTCGGTTGCCTGCCCACCCACGACACGGTGGTGCTGGAGCGCTTCTTCGATGAGGCCGGCGGCATGCAGCTGATCGTGCACGCTCCGTTCGGGGCCCGGATCAACCGGGCCTGGGGGCTGGCGCTGCGCAAGCGCTTCTGCCGGCAGTTCAACTTCGAGCTGCAGGCGGCGGCCACCGAGGACGCGCTGCTGCTGTCGCTGACCACGGCCCACAGCTTCGAACTCCAGGACGTGGCGCACTACCTGCATTCCAACAGCGCCCTGCAGATCCTGACCCAGGCCTTGTGCGCCGCGCCGATGTTCATGACGCGCTGGCGCTGGGCTGCCGCGATCGCGCTGGCGCTTCCCCGGTTCCGCAACGGCCGCAAGGTGCCGCCGCCGATCGCGCGCATGAACGCGGAGGACCTGCTGGCCTCCGTATTCCCCGACCAGGTCGCCTGCGCCGAGAACCTGCCCGGGGAGATCGAGGTTCCCGATCATCCGCTGGTCAACCAGACGATCGCCGACTGCCTGACCGAAGCCATGGACGCGCCCGGCTGGCTCGGCATCCTCAGGCGGCTGGAGAGCGGCACGCTCGCCGTGGTGTCCCGTGACCTCACGGAGCCCTCGCCGCTGGCGCTGGAGGTGCTGTCGGCCCGGCCCTATGCCTTCCTGGACGATGCGCCGCTCGAGGAGCGCCGGACGCAGGCCGTGATGAGCCGGCGCTGGCTGGATCCGCAGTCCGCCGCCGACATCGGACGACTGGACCCGGACGCCATCGCCCGGGTCCGCGAGGAGGCGTGGCCGGATGCGCGCAGCGCCGATGAGCTGCATGACGGGCTGAGCTGGATGGGGTATCTCACCGCGGCGGAAGTGGCCGCCAACCCGCTGTGGCCGCCGCTGCTGGCGACGCTGCGGGCCGAGTCGCGCGCCGTCCAGGTCCGCTCGCTGTGGGTGGCGGCCGAGCGCCGGGCGCAGCTCGAGGCGGCCCTGGCGGGCCCGGATCAGCCCGACCACGCGGAGGCGCTGGGGCGCATGGTGCAAAGCCGCCTGGATGGCCTGGGTCCGGTGACCGCCGAGGTGCTGGCGGCAACGCTCCCCGGAGTGCCCCTCGCGGAGGTCCACTCGGCATTGCTGCGACTGCAGACCCAGGGTGTGGTGATGCGCGGGCGTTTCAGCACGCCGACGGACGAGGAGTGGTGCGAGCGGCGGCTGCTGGCGCGCATCCATCGCTACACGGTGCGCACGCTGCGCGAGCAGATCGAACCGGTCGCCGCGCGCGACTACATGCGCTTCCTGTTCGACTGGCAGCGCGTGACGGCGAGCACCCGCATGCAGGGCCCGGATGCGATGCTCGCGGTGCTGGACCAGCTGGAGGGCATCGAGGTCGCCGCCGGGGCCTGGGAGAGCGACGTGCTGCCGGCGCGGATCAAGGGTTACGAGCCCGCCTGGCTGGATGAGCATTGCCTGGCCGGGCGCTACCTGTGGGCGCGGCTGAGCGGCGCAACCCGCGCCGCCGCCGATGCGCCGGAGGCGCAGCGCGCCGTGGCGCCGGTGCGCGCCACGCCCATCTGCCTGCTGGCCCGGCGCAACCTCAAGTTCTGGTCGGCACTGGGCGAGGAGCTTCCCGAGCCGCGGCTCTCATCCGGCGCTGCCGCGGTGGCCGGGGTCCTGAAGACCCACGGCGCGACGTTCTTCGATGAACTGGTGGATGCGACGCGGCTGCTGCCGATCCAGGTCGAGGAGGCGCTCGGCGAGCTGGTGGCCCTGGGGCTGGCGAACTCGGACAGTTACGCGGGCCTGCGCGCACTGCTGCTGCCGGCGGACCGGCGCCGCGCCGCATCAGCCCGCAGCCGGCGGCGGGCGGCGCTGTTCGGCATGGCCGATTCGGGCCGCTGGTCATGGTTCCGCCGTCTCAGTCCCGCCCCGCGCGAGGCGGTCACCGAACAGGTGGTCCGCACGCTGCTCAGGCGCTGGGGCGTGGTGTGCTGGCAGCTGCTGCGGGCGGAGCCGCGCTGGCTGCCCCCCTGGCGGGAGCTGGTGTCCTGCCTGCGCCGGCTCGAGGCGCGCGGCGAGATCCGCGGCGGCCGTTTCATCGCGGGTCTGTCCGGGGAGCAGTACGCCTTGCCCGAGGCCGTCGGCGCGCTGCGCGAGACCCGTCGCAAACCTGTAGGCGCTCAGGATGTATCCTTGTCGGCGGTCGATCCGCTCAACCTCACCGGTATTCTGACAGCGGGCCAGCGTTTGCCGGCGTTAAGTTCGAATCGGGTGCTGTATCGTGACGGCCTGCCGCTGGCCCTGCTGATCGCGGGCGAGGTCCGGTTTCTCGCCGAACTCACCGAAGCCGAACGCTGGCAGGCGCAGAACGCACTGATCCGCCGGCAGTCCACGGCTGCGGCGGCGCTGGACGTACCTTCCGTCTGATAGATTGAGCGCTTTTCAACGAAGGACAGAATTGAGTGCAGGTGCGTCACTGGATAGTCGGCGGGTTGTTGGTGTTGGCACTCGTCGGCGGCGCCTACGTTCTGGGCGTGCACGTGAGCGTGCCGTCGGAGACGGGCGACGCATCGCGGCCACCGGAGGGACTCTCCGAGATGATCGGCCGGCGGCTGTCGGCCGGCAGTTCCACCCCCCGCGCCGTGCCGGCCGACCAGGCCGCGCCGGTGGCGCCGCAACCCGCGCCCGCGCCGGCCGCGGCCGATTCCGGTTTCGGATTCGCCAACGTCGAGGATCTCGCCCGGCAGCGCTCGCAGCAGCCCTACGTCGCAGGCTCCACCAAGCTGCCGGCCGCGATCGCGCACCTGACCTACGATCAGTACCAGTCCATCCGCTTCCGCCGCGCCGATGCGCTGTGGCGCAACCAGTCCCTGTATGAGGTGCAGTTCTTCCACCGCGGCTTCAACTTCGACCGGCGCGTCGCGATCTCCGAAGTGGTGGACGGCGCGCCGCGACCGGTCCCCTACAATCCGGCCTGGTTCGATTTCGGCAGGGTGGTGCGCCAGCCCGGCAAGCTGCCGCGCGACCTGGGGTACGCCGGCTTCCGCGTCCACTACCCGCTGCACACGCCCGGCTACAAGGACGAGGTCATCGTGTTCCTCGGCGCCTCGTTCTTCAGGGTGCTCGGGCGCAACCAGGAATATGGGCTCACGGCCCGGGGACTCGCCATCAACACCGCCTCCAAGGGCGGCGAGGAGTTCCCCTGGTTCACCGACTTCTGGCTGGTGCGGCCGACCGATCCGGAGCAGCGCGTACTGACGCTGTACGCGCTGCTCGACAGCGAAAGCATCACCGGCGCCTACCAGTTCACGGTGCGGCCCGGCAGCATCACCCAGGTCGAGGTGACCAGCTCGCTGTTTCCGCGCCGTAGCATCCAGAAGCTCGGCATTGCGCCGCTGACCTCGATGTTCCTGTTCGGCACGGACCCCTCGGGACACCGCTTCGACGACTATCGGCCCCAGGTCCACGACAGCGATGGCTTCATGGCCCAGACCGGAACCGGCGAGTGGCTGTGGCGCCCGCTGGTCAATCCGCGCGAGCTGCGCATCAACCGCTTCATGGACCAGGGGCCGCGCGGCCTCGGTCTGATCCAGCGCGATCGGGACTTCAGCCACTACCAGGACCCGGTCGCGAACTTCCAGCGCCGGCCAAGCTACTGGATCCAGCCGCTCGGGGACTGGGGCAAGGGGGGCGCCGAGCTGGTCGAAATCCCCACCGACGAGGCGATCCACGACAACATCGCCCTGTACTGGGTGCCCGAGCAGCCCGTGGCCGCGGGCAAGGAACTGCACTACTCGTACCTGCTCTCGGCGAACCTGGAGTCACCGCTGTGGCCGCCCGGCGCCAAGGTGGTCGCGACCCGGATCACCGCCGCCACGCCCGAGGAGCAACGCGACCTGTCGCGCAGCGACGCCCGCCGCGTGATCATCGATTTCGGCGGCGGGGACCTCACGGGGCTGGATCCGTCGCAGCCGGTGAAAGCCCTGCTCACGGTGAACAGCGGCACGACCGAGAACGTCACGGTGCAGCGCCTGGAGGAGAACGGCCTGTGGCGCGTCAGCTTCCTGGTCGTACCGACGCATCCGCATGATACCGTCGACCTGCACTGCTTCCTGCAACTCTACGGGGAATCGCTGTCCGAGACCTGGACCTACCAGCTCGTCACCTGAGCGACGCCATGGATGCCGGCCCACTGCTCGAGGTCCCCACCAAGACGGCACGCAGCCGCCGCCGCGTGCTGTTCTTCGGGCTGACGTTCCTCACCAGCATCCTCGCAAGCCTGCTGATGCTCGACATCCTGCGCGCCAACGGTCTCACCGTGCTGGAGGCGATCAGCCTGGTCTTGTTCTTCTGCCTCTTCACCTGGATCTCGGGTGCCTTCTGGACCGCGATCGCCGGCTTCATCATCCGCCTCAAGGGCGGCGATGCGGGGGTGATCCAGGCCCATGACGCCGATGGTCTGGTGATCCACAGCCGCATCGCGCTGGTCATGCCGGTGTACAACGAGGATCCCGCGCGCACCACCGCGGGGCTCGATGCCATCTGGACCTCCCTGGCGGCGCAGAGCGAGAGCGCGGCATTCGACCTGTTCATCCTCTCCGACACCCGCAAGAGCGACGTCGCGGTGGCCGAGGAGGCCGCCTGGCGCGCGCTCGTCGCCAAGCATGGCGGGCAGGGACGCATCTTCTATCGGCGCCGGGCCCAGAACACCAGCCGCAAGTCCGGCAACATCGCCGATTTCGTGCGCAACTGGGGCGCGGCCTATACGCACATGATCGTGCTCGACGCCGACAGCGTGATGTCCGGCAAGGCCCTGGTGACGCTCGCCCGGCTGATGGATGCGCATCCGGACGTGGGCATCATCCAGACCGCGCCGCTGCCCGTGGGCCGGGAGACGCTGTTCGCGCGCATGGTGCAGTTCGGGGCGCGCCTGAATGGCCCGATGCTCTCCAGCGGCCTCGCGTTCTGGCAGCTCGGCGAAGCCAACTACTGGGGCCACAACGCCATCATCCGCCTGCAGGCCTTCGCCGGGCACTGCGACCTGCCGCGCCTGCGGGGCAAGGCGCCGCTGGGCGGGGAGATCCTCAGCCACGACTTCGTCGAGGCCGCGTTCATGCGCCGCGCGGGCTACAAGGTGTGGCTGATCCCGGACCTGATGGGCAGCTGGGAGGAGGTGCCCTCGAACATCATCGACTTCGCGGCCCGCGACCGGCGCTGGGCCCAGGGCAACCTGCAGCACATGCGGGTGCTGGTGATGCCCCGGCTGCACTGGCTCAACCGCCTGCACATGATCACCGGCATCCTGTCGTACTCCACCTCGCCCATGTGGTTCGCCGTGCTGGTCCTGAGCTCGATCATCACCTGCCAGGAGGCGATCCAGGGCTATCAGTACTTCGAGACCGGCACCCATACCCTGTTCCCGGTCTGGCCCGAATACCGCGACGGCGAGATCGCCGCACTGCTGCTCGCGACCATCGTGGTGCTGCTGCTGCCGAAGGTGCTCGGCGCCACCCTGGCGATGATCCGCACCCCGCGCCGCCGCGCCTTCGGGGGCGGTCCGCGGCTGCTGCTGAGCCTGCTGCTGGAACAGCTCTTCAGCATGCTGCTCGCGCCGCCGATGATGGTGTTCCACACCACCTTCGTGCTGACGACGCTGGCCGGCAAGCCCGTCACCTGGAATACCCAGGATCGCGGGGATCGCGGTGTGAGCTTCGGGGATGCGCTCGCCCGGCACCGCTGGCAGATCCTGCTGGGCATCATCTGGGGCGCGGTGATCCTGACGTTCGCACCGCGCTTCATCTGGTGGATGATGCCGGTCCTGGCAGGTCTGCTGCTGTCGGCATTCCTGACCATGGTTTCCAGCCGCGTGGACCTGGGGCTGGGGCTGCGTCGCATGGGCCTGCTGCTGACGCCGGAGGAAACCGCGCCGCCTCCGGAACTCGCGCTCATGCACCGGGCCCTGGCGCGGCAGAGCGCCGCCGCGCCGCCGGTGGCGAGTGAGCTGACGCTGGTGGTCAGGGGCGATACGCTGCAGACGCCGACCCTGGCGCCGCTGCGCATGGAGCCCTCGAAGCTCGACTACCGGGTCGCGCCACCGCTGTCCTAGGCCCGCCGCCTCACTCGTCCACGCCCTCGAAGAACTCGACGACGCCGGTCTCCAGGTGGTACTCGGCGCCCACGATCAGCAACCCGGCGCTCTGGATCAGCTCCTCGAGCAGTTGCGATCCGTGCCGCAGGTGATCGGCCGACATGCGGATGTTGGCGCGCACGGCATGCTGGATCAGCGCCTCCGGATCGTTGGCGAGCGAGGTGGACAGCAGCGGCTGCACCGAAGGCCGCACCCGGTTGACGATGCTGCGCAGGTTCGGCGACTGCTCGCGGGAGTTGCGGTTGAGTTCCTCGAGCGTCGCGGTGATGGCGCCGCAGCTGGAATGCCCGAGGACCACCACCAGGCGCGTGCCGAAGCGTTCGGCCGCGAACTCGACGCTGCCGATCTGCGAGGGCGCGACGATGTTGCCGGCGACGCGGATGACGAACAGGTCGCCGAGGCCCTGGTCGAAGACGATTTCGGCGGGCACCCGCGAATCGGAGCAGCCGAGGATGATGGCGAAGGGAAACTGCTGCGTCGCGAGTTCGAGGCGGCGGCGCGAGCCGGTGGCGTCATCGCTCAGGCGCGTGTCGGAGACGAACCGCGCGTTGCCCTCGCGCAGCCGCTGCAGTGCTGCTTGTGCGGAAATCATGCGCAGCAGTGTCCTTGTGCGCCCCGCGACTGTCAATTCGACGGGACCGGAAGGGGCTGTCAGAATCATTGCATCCGCAGCGCGGCCCGGCAGCCGCGCGGCGCAGCCAGGAGCAGCGTCAAGCAAATGAACCAGAGCAACCGGGCGGTGACGACCGCGCGCCTCACGCAGATGAAGGCGCAGGGCCAGAAGATCGCGGTACTGACGGCGTACGACTACAGCTTCGCGCGCCTGCTCGATGCGGCGGGACTGGACGTGCTGCTGGTCGGCGACAGCGCCTCCAACGTCATGCACGGCCACGAGACCACGCTGCCGATCACCCTCGATCAGATGATCGACCACGCCGCCGCGGTGGTGCGCGCGGTGTCACGGGCGCTGGTGGTGGTGGACATGCCCTTCGGCACCTACCAGGGCGACAGCCAGCTCGCGCTGCAGAGCGCCGTGCGCATCATGAAGGAGTCCGGCGCCCATGCCGTCAAGGTCGAGGGCGGCGCGATCATCGAGGAGAGCATCCGGCGCATCCTCTCGGCCGGCATCCCGGTCATGGGACATCTGGGGCTGACGCCGCAGTCGATCTACAAGTTCGGAACCTACGTCGCCCGCGCGACGGCCCAGGAGGAGGCCGACCAGCTGGTGCGCGACGCGCAGCTGCTGCAGGACCTGGGATGCTTCGGGATGGTGCTGGAGAAGATCCCGGCGCAGGTGGGCGCGCGGGTGTCGAAGCTGCTCACGATTCCCACCATCGGCATCGGCGCGGGCCCGCACACCGACGGCCAGGTGCTGGTCACGCAGGACATGCTCGGCATCAACAACGAATTCTCGCCGCGGTTCCTGCGCCGCTACGCGCAGCTGTACGAGGTGATGACCCAGGCGTTCCGGCAGTACACGGCCGATGTGAAGGCCGGCACGTTCCCGTCGCAGGACGAGAGCTACTGAAGTGCGCTGTCGGGCTTTGCTGATTGACCCGCGATGCGGGAATGAGGTTACCTGCCTCAAAGAACCGCGGTGCGCCCCTGCCGCGAGGGGGTCACGTCAGGCGCGCACCGCGTTGCTAGCAACCTTGCGATCGGTCCGGATCGCCCACGTCCGTCGGACGCTCGGAAGAGACAGTGCAAGCACGATGCCAACCGCCGATGCGCGATGCGATACTTGTAAGTGGCTGATTACCCGTGAACGTGAGCCGGGCAGTTCGGATCCGGAGCATGCGATTGCACCGGATTGGGACAGCGCTGCACAACGGCTGCGCACACCGCCAAAGAGGAAGTACTGATGCGTAGACGACAGATGATGCAGCAGGCCGCCGCGGCGCTGTGCGCCGCCGGGGTGCCCTTCGGCCCGCTGGTGGAAGCCGCCTTCGCGGCCGCCGCCCCGAGCGGGCTGCGGCGACTGGGCAAGCCCGAACCCTTCGATTACGCGAAACTCAAGGGCGAGGCCCGGCAGCTGAGTGCGTCGGCCTACAGGCCCCGCCCGGATGCGCTACCCCCCGCGATCGCCGCACTGAACTGGGATCGATGGCAGTCCATCCGCTTCCGCAATGACCAGTCGCTGTGGGCGAACGACCATCTGCGCTACCAGGTCCGTTTCTTCCATCTCGGCTTCACCATCAAGAAGCCGGTGCGCATGTACCTCATCGAGAACGGCCAGGTGCAGGAGCTGGGCTTCGACCGGGACATGTTCGACTACAGCAGCAGCGGGCTCAAGCCCTCCCAGGTGCCCGAGAACCTCGGGTTTGCGGGCTTTCGCCTGAATTTCCACACCGACTGGGTACGCGACGTGGCGGCCTTCCAGGGCGCCTCGTACTTCCGCGCCGTCGACGGCGACATGCAGTACGGCATGTCCCAACGGGGCCTTGCCATCAACTCCGGCATGCCTTACCCCGAGGAGTTTCCGGAGTTCGTCGCCTATTACCTGGAGCGGCCCGCGAAGGATTCGAACCAGCTCACCGTCTATGGCCTGCTGGATTCGCCCAGCGTCGCCGGTGCCTACCGCTTCGTGATCGAAGTGGCGGACACCCTGGTCATGGATGTGGACGCGGCGCTCTACCCGCGCAAGCAGATCGAGCGCATCGGCATCGCCCCCGGCACCAGCATGTTCCTCTTCGGCGAGAACGACCGGCGGGTCGACTTCGACTGGCGTCCCCAGATCCATGACTCGGACGGCCTGCAGATCTGGACCGGCTCGGGGGAATGGATCTGGCGGCCATTGGTGAATCCGCCGGTGGTGCACACCAACAGCTTCGTGGACAACAGCCCGCGCGGTTTCGGCCTGGTGCAGCGCGAGCGCCGCTTCAGTCAGTACGAGGATGACGGTGTGTTCTATAACAAACGTCCGACGGTATGGGTGGAACCGCGCGGCCGCTGGGGCGCCGGGCAGGTGATGCTGGTGGAAATCCCGACCGTCGACGAGACCTTCGACAACATCGTCGCCTTCTGGAATCCGGCCGAGAAGCCGCAGAAGGGCCAGGAGTTGCTGTTCGGCTACAAATTGTACTGGTGCCGGGAGATCCCGGTGTCGAGCGGACTGGCGAGTGCGCAGGCCACGCGCACCGGCATCGGCGGCATCGTCGGCCAGAAGCGCTCCTATTTCTCCTGGCGCTTCGTCGTGGACTTCGCCGGTGGGGATTTCCCGCTGCTCGGCGAGCATGCCAACGTGATTCCGGTGATCTCCGCCTCGCGCGGCACCGTGGAAATCACCTCGGCGCGGCCGCTGCACGAAATCAATGGCTGGCGCGCGATGTTCGACCTGCGGCTGACGGATGAGAGCGTCGAGCCGATCAACCTGCGGCTGTTCCTGTCCCAGGACGGCCAGCCGCTGACCGAGACCTGGCTGTACCAGTACACGCCGCCGCCGGCGAACGAACGGGATCTGCAGCCCGTCGAACGCCATTTGCCCCAGTCGCACAAGTCCTGAAAGAGCGATAATCCCCCACGGGCCGCGCACCGGGTATGTGCGGTCCGTCACGCGGCTGCACCAAATTCCGGCACTGCGTGGGCGGGCCGTGCTAGAAAACCCGGATGCGTGAATGAGTCTGCCTGGCACACATGTTGCTGACCCTCCTTGAGAGGTATGCCATGACGTTGATGACTGATTCGGATCCCGTTCCCGGCGCGCATGCGCTCTCCCGCAGTGAAGTGATCGATGCCGTGGCGCGGGTCGTCGCCCGGCAGGGCCCGGGCGCGCTGCGCTGGGCGGCGATCGTCAAGGAAGCCGGCAGCGGTGTGTCCCAGGCCTGGGATTGGTTCCCGGACCTGCAGGCGCTGCTGGATGAATGCTATTCGCGCACGGCGCAGGGACTGGAGGAGAGCCTGCTGGTGGGCGAGACCGCACCGGGCACGGCGCTGGAGAAACTGGCCGCGTTCCTGGTGGCAGCGCTCGACATCCGTCGCGAGCGCGGCTCGTTCCTGTCCTTCCGGGTCAGCGATGACCTGCCGGAGCGGCAGCGCCGGCGACTGCGCGAGCGCGAACTCATGCTGCTCACCCGCCTGAAGCGGATCCTCATGAAGGGCCAGCAGGACGGATCGATCGCGCTACGGCACATCGATTCCTCCTGCGCCATGATCTTCGCCTGCCTGGAGGTCCCCGCCACCGCCGGTGACGGTCCCGAACAGCGGATGTGGGATGGCGAACTGATCGAGCTGCTGCTGGCGGCGCTCGCCGAACCCCATGCCCCGGAGTCGGTGCTGCGCCGGGAAATCGAAGTCGCGCACGGCAGCTGCCGCTGCGGGACGGTGCGGTACGAGATCGACGGTCCGTTCGATGTGATGTCCCATTGCCACTGTTCGATCTGCCGCATGCAGCAGGGCACCGCCTTCGCGACCTACGTCTCGGTGCCGGCGGCCCGCTTCCGCTGGAGCGCCGGGGAGGCGCAGGTCACGCACTACAGTGGCGAGGCCGGGCAGGTGGCCGAACAGCGCGCCTTCTGCAGCCGCTGTGGCTCCCCGACGCCCTCGCTGGATGCCGAAGGCGGGACGGCCTACTGTCCGGCCGAGAACCTGCAGCGGGACTTGGGCATCAAGCCGCAGAGCCACGTGTTCGTCCGGCCCTGAGCACCGGACGACACGCAGGCGCGGCTTACTGGACCGGGTGCTTCGGGGCGGCACCGGCGGCGGGCGCCGTCGGCGCGGGACGCACGCTGAGCAGCTCCACTTCGAACTTCAGCAGCGAGCCCGGGGGGATCGGCGGCGGGGAGTTCATGTCGTAGCCGAGCGCGGGCGGGATGTACAGGTCGATCTTCTCGCCCGGCTTCATCAGCAGCAGCGCTTCCTGCCAGCCCTTGATCACCGCGTTGACGGTGAACGTGGCCGGCTGACCGCGCTTGTAGGAACTGTCGAATTCCGTGCCATCGAGCAGCGTGCCGCGGTAGTTCACCGTGGCTTCGTCCGACAGCTTCGGCGACTCGCCCGAGCCCGGGCGCAAGACCTTGTACTGCAGGCCGCTGGCGGTCGTGACGACGCCGGGCTGCTTGGCGTTGGCGGCCAGGAATTTGGCGGCGGCGGCCTTGTTGGCGGCGCCCTCGCTGGTGCGCGCCGTTTCGATCAGCGCCTGGATGCGCTGGCCGTCCTCGGGTTTGGCGGTGGCCTTGCCCGAGAGTGCGTCGCGCAGGCCCTGCAGGACGCGCTCGAACTCGACGCTCTCGCCGTTCAGCCCGTAGCTGTGGAGCTGGGAGCCGAAGGAGACGCCGAGGCTGTAACTCGCCTGCGATTTGGTCTCGGCGGAGGAGGGGGCACTCCCCCTGGCGGCTTTCGCCGGGGGCACGGGCTTGTCGCTGTTGCCGCCGGTCTGGGCCTGCACCGGCAATGCGCCGGCCAGCAGGATGGTTCCGGCCACGAGCGCGAGGCCCGCGGCGGTCTTCTTGTCTCGGGGCGCGTTCGTGGCCGCGCAGTGCCTTGATTTCACGAAACACCTCAGGTGTTGAGTTGAATTTTCGGGGGCGTAGTTTGGCCGTTCGCGGCCCCTCGTGCTTGGATTTCGCAAGCTTGAGCTGGGTTCGGCCGTATTACGGTCCGCAGTGGCTGCGGGTACACTTGCGCCCCCGACTCCGCAATGAAGCACAGCCATGTTTGAGCGTCTCGACCGCGTCCCCGACGATCCGATCCTTGGCCTGATGGCGGCGTACCGCGCCGACCCGGACCCCAAAAAGGTCGACCTGGGGGTGGGGGTGTTCAAGGACGCCAAGGGCGACACGCCGGTCCTGGAAGCGGTCCGAAAGGCGGAACAAGCCGTCCTGGAGCGCCAGACCAGCAAGACCTACGTCGCCCCCGCCGGCAACGCGGCATTCAATGCGGCCATGGAAAAGCTGGTCTTCGGCGCGGATCACCCGGTGTTCGGCGCCGAGCGCATCCGCTCCATCCAAGGTCCCGGCGGCTGCGGCGCGCTGCGGCTGGGTGCGGAGCTGGTGCGCCTGGCCTCACCGCAGGCCACCATTCACGTCAGCACTCCCACCTGGGCCAACCATGTGCCCCTGATGACGGGAACGGGCCTTAAGCTCGGCCGGTATCCGTACTACGAGGCGGCGCGCGGCGCGATCGATTTCGGAGCCCTGTGCCAGGCCCTCGAGGCGCTGCCGGCGGGGGATGTCGTGTTGTTGCATGCCTCCTGCCACAACCCCACGGGTGCCGACCTGTCCCGCGAACAGTGGCAGGAACTGGTGCCGCTGTTCCGGCGCCGCAACCTGCTGCCCTACATCGACATGGCCTACCAGGGCCTGGGCACGGGGCAGGACGAGGATGCCTTCGGCATCCGCCTGTTCGCCGGCGAACTGCCCGAGGTGCTGGTGGCGGTGTCGTGCTCGAAGAACTTCGGCCTGTACCGCGAGCGCGTCGGGGTGCTGCACGTCGTGACCGACAAGCCGGCCGTGGGTGTGGCCGCGTTGAGCCATGAGGTCCGCGTCGCCCGCAGCATCTACTCCATGCCGCCGGACCACGGTGCGGCCATCGTCAACGAGATCCTCGGCAACGCGGCCCTGCGCGAGAGCTGGGCCCGGGAGCTCGGGGTCATGCGCGAGCGCATCAACGGCCTGCGCCGGCAGCTGGTCGCGAAGCTGCGCGAGGCCTGTCCGGCACGGGACTTCGGCTTCATCGCCGGCCAGCGGGGCATGTTCTCGCTGCTGGGTCTGACCGTGGACCAGGTCAAACGCATGCGCGCCGAACGCCACGTCTACATGACCGACGACAGCCGCATCAACATCGCGGGCCTGCGCGAGGACAACCTCGAGTACTTCGCGCGCTCCGTGGCGCACGTGCTCGGCTGAGCCGCGGCATGGCGGAACCCTCCGCCGCCGCGGCGCGGCTGCTGGCGAGGCTCGATGTCCTCGCCGCGCAGTTCGCCCCGCACCTCGCGCAGTCGGAAGAACGGGCGCAGCTGCCGCCGCAGATCTCGGGCGCGCTGCTGCGCGAAGGCTTCTTCCGGCTGTGGATTCCGGCGGAGGTGGGCGGCCTGGAACTGCCGCTCGAGGATGCGCTGCGCCTCTACGAGGCGGCCGCGACCCTCGACGGCTCGGTGGGCTGGGCGGTCATGATCGGCGCAGGCGGTGGCCTGTTTGCCGCCTACCTGCCGCTCGCGGGCGCCCGGGAGCTGTTCGCACCGCAGACGGCCCTGGTCGCCGGATCCGGATCGCCCACCGGCCATGCCGCGCGGGTGGCGGGCGGTTACCGCGTGCGCGGCGCCTGGCGCTTTGCCAGCGGCGCGCACTATGCCTCGGTGTTCACGGCGGCCTGCGTCATCACCGACAACGGTTCGGCCGTCCTGGATGCCGCCGGTCAGCCCCTGATCCGCGCGATGTCGATCCCGCCCTCCCGGGTGCGCATCCTCCCGAGCTGGGATCCGAGCGGCATGCGCGGCACGGGCAGCCATGATTTCGAGGTTCAGGAGGCCTTCGTCCCCGAGCACCACACGTTCTCGGTGATCACGGATGCGCCGCGCGCCACCGGGCCCCTGTACCGGCTGCCCTTCGGGGTCCTGACGGAGCTGCCGGTGAGCGCCGTGGGGCTCGGCATCGCGCGCCGGGCGCTGCAGGAATTCGCGCGCCTGCGGCCCGCACAGAAGTCCGGGGACGCGGCCCACGCCGCGATCCGGCAGCGCTTCGCGCATGCCTGCGGGGTGCTCGAACAGGCCCGCGCCGCGGTCATGGGCCTGGCGCAGGAGGCGTGGGCGACCGTGCTTCAGGGCGGCCTGCTGAGCGCCGTGCAGCTGGCGCGCATCACCAGCACCTGCAGCGTGTCGCAGGAACAGCTGCGGGCGGCCATCGATGAACTGGCGGCGCTTGCCGGCATGCGGGCCATCGAGCGCCGCGGGGATTTTTCGCGTGCCTGGCGCGACCTTGGCGCGCTGGGAGCGCATGGCAGCCTCGCTCCGCAGCGGCTGGTGGCGGCCGGTGAAGTGCTGCTCGCTCAGGCGGGGCGCAGCGAGACGATGAGCTGCGCCAGCGAGGTCACCGGCGGGCCGCAGGTGCTTCCCGAGCACACGTAGGCCACGGCCTGCGGGTGCCCCGGCTTTTCCGCGAGGGCTGCCGGCAGGTCCTCGAGGTCATTGGGGACGGGCAGGACCAGGCGGCGGGGCGCATACAGCCGCGCCAGCTGGCCGCGCCATTCCTCCACCTGCGCAGGCGCGCCGCGCACGATGATGATCTGCGGCGGCTCGAGCAGTTCCTCCAGCGCCGCCAGCATGGCCACGTGCCCCTGGGGCCGCTGCTCGATGCCGCGCCAGCCCGCGCGGACCGTGCGTTCGGCGGCCGCCAGCCACTCGGGCCGCCCCAGGAGGTGTCCCAGCCGCTGCAGCGCCAGGGCGGCGACCGCATTGCCGGCGGGCGTCGCGTCATCGGCGAACACCTTCGAGCGATGGATCAGCTGCTCGTGATCATCGGCGGTGAAGAAGAATCCGCCGTCCTTCACGTCCTGGAACCGTTCCAGCAGGACCTGCGCGAGCTCGCCCGCGAAGCGCAGCTCATCGCTGCGCACCCGCACCTGCTGCAGTTCCAGAATGGCATCGAGCAGGTACGCGTAGTCATCGA
Source organism: Steroidobacteraceae bacterium (assembly GCA_035503515.1). GTDB lineage: Bacteria > Pseudomonadota > Gammaproteobacteria > Steroidobacterales > Steroidobacteraceae > DAIDKA01. The sequence continues at coordinate 36,673 of DATJTJ010000135.1, read as the reverse complement.
GGTAGGCGGCCAGATGCGCCTCATCGCCCAGGGCGGTGGCCAGCAACCGGCCATCGCGCCACATGCTGCGCCGGATGAACCCCAGGGCCTGGGCGGCCGCATCCGCCCAGTCACCGCGCCCGAGCGCGCGCGCCGCGATGGCGAGCCCGCGGATCAGCAGCGCATTCCACGACACCAGCACCTTGTCGTCGCGTCCGGGGCGCACGCGCGCGTCGCGCGCGGCCAGCAGCGTGCGGCCGGCCGCGTCGATGTCGTCCTGCACCTGCGCCTCGGTGCGGTCGAGCTCCCGGGCGATCTCATCCAGCGGCCGCCAGGCATGCAGATGCCAGTGACCCTCGAAATTGGCCTCCCGGTCAAGACCGAAACGGGCGGCGAAGGGTGCGAACTGCGCCGCCGGCAGCAGCTCCCGCACCTCGCCGACATCCCAGACGTAAAACCTGCCTTCGTGGCCCTCGGAATCCGCGTCGAGGCTGCTGTAGAAGGCGCCCTGCGGCGAGCGCATCTCGCGCAGGGCCCAATCGGCGGTGGCCGCGGCGATCCGGCCATAGAAGGGGTCGCCCGTGGCGATGGCCGCCTGCGCGTACACCGCCAGCAGGCCGCCGTTGTCGTAGAGCATCTTCTCGAAGTGCGGAATCATCCAGAACCGGTCCACCGAGTAGCGGCAGAAGCCGCCACCGAGCTGATCGTTGAGGCCGCCTTCGCCCATGCGCCGCAGGGTCAGCGTCGCCATGAACAGGGCCTGCAGGTCCGGTGCGTCGCCCGCGGATGATGCGTGCCAGTCGCGCAGCAGTCGTTCCAGCGCATTCGGATGCGGAAACTTCGGCGCGCCGCCGAAGCCGCCGTACTCGCGATCGAAGCCGTCGGCGAGGTCGCGGCGCGCGGCGGCGATCGGCGCCGCCGTCAGTGCCTCGTCCGTCCCGGCCGCCGGCGGCACCAGCTCATCGAGCACCCGCACCAGCGAGTCACCCTGGGCCCGCAGTTCCTCGCGGTGGTCGCGGTAGTACTCCGCGACCCGCGCCAGCACGTGGCCGAAGGAGGGCATGCCATAGCGCTGCTCGCGCGGGAAATAAGTGCCGCCGAAGAACGGTCGCTGATCATCGGGGCTCAGGAACATGGTCAGGGGCCAGCCGCCGCTGCGCCGGGTCAGAAGCTGCTGTGCGATCTGGTAGATGCGGTCGACGTCCGGGCGCTCCTCGCGGTCGACCTTGATATTGATGAACTGCCCGTTCAGCAGTTGCGCCGTGGCCTCATCCTCGAAGCTCTCCTCGGCCATCACATGGCACCAGTGACAGGCCGAGTAGCCCACCGACAGGTGCACGGGGCGGCCCAGGCTGCGCGCCGCGGCAAACGCCTCCGGTCCCCAGGCATACCAGTCGACGGGGTTGTGCGCATGCTGACGCAGGTACGGGCTGGTCTCGCGCGCGAGCCGGTTGGTGTAGCGCGGCGTGCCGTCGGAGTTCAGATGCCGGGTCCGGGTCATGGAGCAAAGGATACACCGCCGAACCGGCTATAATTGACGGCTGATGACGACCTCGCCACGACCGCAACCCGACACCACCGCCGTGCCCGAGCTGCGCCTGAAGCGTGCGGAGGACCGGCGCATCAACTCAGGCCATCCCTGGGTCTTCAGCAACGAGGTCGACATCGCCCGTACGCCCCTGACCGCGCTTGCGCCCGGCGCGCAGGTCCGGCTGCTCGGCGATCGTGGCCAGTTCCTCGGCTACGCATACGTCAATCCGCACTCCCTCATCTGTGCGCGCCTCATGAGCCGCGACCCGCAGCGGCCGATCGATGCGGCGCTGATCGGCGGGCGGCTGCGCGCCGCGCTCACCCTGCGCCAGGGTCTGTCTGCCGAGCCCTTCGGCCGGCTGGTGTTCGGTGAATCCGATCAGCTGCCGGGGCTGGTCCTGGACCGCTTCGATGACATCATCGTCGGGCAGATCGCCACGGCCGGCATGGAGGCGCTGCGGCCGCAGGTCGAAACCGCGGTGCGCGAAGTCCTGCGGCCGCGGGTGCTGTACTGGAAGAACGACTCCGGGGCGCGCGAACTCGAGCAGCTACCCGCATTTTCCGGCGCCGCCTTCGGCGCGGCCCCCGCGCAGCTGCGGGTGCGCGAAGCCGGCATCGAATTCGTGGCGCCGCTGCAGGAAGGGCAGAAGACCGGCTGGTTCTACGATCAGGCGGCAAACCGCGCGTTGCTGGCGCGCTTCCTGCCCGCCGGCGCGCGGGTGCTCGATGTCTGCAGCTACGTGGGCGCCTGGGCCGTCACGGCACTGAAACACGGGGCCGGCCAGGCCACCTGCGTGGATGCCTCGGCGGCGGCGCTGGAATTTGCGAAGGCCAATGCCAGCGCCGCCGGCCATGCGCTCGAGGTCCGCCGCGGCGATGCCTTCGATGTCCTGAGGGGCCTGCACGAAGGGGGGGAACGCTTCGATGCGGTGATCCTGGATCCCCCGGCTTTCATCAAACGCCGCAAGGACATCGCCCAGGGGCAGGCCGCCTATCGCAAGCTCAACCAGCTGGCGCTGAACCTGATCGACCCGGCGGGCCTGCTGGTGTCCTGTTCCTGTTCCTATCACCTGGAGGAGCAGCAGCTGCTGTCCGCCGTCCAGGCGGCGGCGCGGCATGCCGGACGGTTCGTCCAGGTGCTCGCCTTCGGCGGCCAGTCCCCCGATCACCCGGTGCATCCGGCCATCCCCGAAACGCGCTATCTCAAGGCCCTGTTCTGTCGCGTCACGCGCGAGTAACAGGCGAAACCGATACAATTTCCCCATGCTGCAATATCCACGGTTCAATCCCGTCGCCGTAGAGCTGGGTCCGATCAAGGTCCATTGGTACGGCATCATGTACCTCATCGGGTTCGCCGCGGCCTGGTCGCTCGGGCGGCTGCGGGCGAAGGATCCGCGCTCGACCTGGAAACCGCTGGACGTCGATGACCTGGTGTTCTTCGGCATGATGGGCGTCATCTTCGGCGGCCGCACCGGCTACGTGCTGTTCTACGGCATGGAGTACTGGGCCCGCGATCCGTGGTATCCGCTCAAGGTCTGGGAGGGCGGGATGTCCTTCCACGGGGCCCTGCTCGGGACGCTGGTGGCCATGGCGGTCTACGCCTGGCGCCGCCAGCGCCGCATCGCCGACGTGTTCGATTTCTCATCGCCGCTGCCCGAACTGGGATTGTTCTTCGGGCGGCTCGGCAACTTCATCAACGGCGAACTGTGGGGCAAGCCCACGACCGTCCCCTGGGGGTTCAGGGTGGATGGGGTGGTGCGCCACGCCTCGCAGCTGTACGAGGCGGGCCTGGAAGGCCTGGTGCTGTTCGCCGTGATGTGGATCTTCACGCGCCGGCCGCGTCCGCAGCTGGCGCCGTCGGGCCTGTTCCTGCTGCTCTACGGCATGGCGCGGTTCGGCATCGAATTCGTGCGCGTGCCCGATGCCAACCTCGGCTACCTCGCGGCCGGCTGGGTGACCATGGGCCAGATCCTGTCCCTGCCGATGATCCTGGGTGGCATCGTCCTGCTGATCGTGGCGTACCGGCGCCGCGTGCCGTCCGGAAACTTCATCGCCGCGGCGGCGACGGGCTGATCCGGCGTGCGCCAGTACCTGGAACTCATGCGGCGGATCCGCGAACGCGGGGCCGCCAAGCAGGACCGCACCGGCACCGGGACGCTGTCGCTGTTCGGACAGCAGATGCGCTTCGACCTCGCCGCCGGCTTTCCGCTGGTGACGACCAAGAAGCTGCACCTGCGCTCGGTGGTGTACGAGCTGCTGTGGTTCCTGCGCGGCGACACCAACGTGGACTGGCTGCACCGGCATGGCGTGAGCATCTGGGACGAGTGGGCCGGACCGGATGGCGAGCTGGGTCCCGTCTACGGCAGGCAGTGGCGCTCCTGGCCCGCGGCCGATGGCCGCACCATCGACCAGATCGGCATCCTGCTCGAGCAGCTGCGCAGCACTCCGGACTCGCGACGCATGATCGTCAGCGCCTGGAACGTGGGCGAGCTCGAGCGCATGAAGCTGCAGCCGTGCCATGCGCTGTTCCAGTTCTACGTCGCCGCGGGAAGGCTGTCCTGCCATCTGTACCAGCGCAGCGCCGATTTCTTCCTGGGCGTGCCGTTCAACATCGCCTCCTATGCGCTGCTCACCCACATGATCGCGCAGCAGACCGATCTTGAGCCGGGTGAACTGGTGTGGACCGGCGGTGACTGCCATCTGTACCTGAACCATCTGGCCCAGGCGGACGAACAGCTGTCGCGCGAGCCGCTGCCGCTGCCGCGGCTGCGGATCACACGCCGGCCGCCCGATCTCTTCAGCTATGACTACGAGGACTTCGAATTCGTGAACTACCAACATCATCCGGCGATCAAGGCGCCGGTGGCGGTCTGACCGTGGCCACCCGCAGCAAGCGCAAGGGCGCGGTACCGACGGCCGCCAAAGCCGCCGGCCAACCGCTCGACAAGGCGGCCGCGAAGCTCGCGGCGAAAGCCGCGAAACTCATCAAGGTCCGCAAGTCCAGGGTCCATGGGCAGGGCGTGTTCGCGCTGCAGCGCATCCGCAAGGGCACGCGCATCGTCGAGTACGTGGGGGACCGCATCTCCCATGCCCGCGCCAACCGCCGCTACGACGATCATGACGAGAACGACAACCACACGTTCCTGTTCGCGGTCGACCGCAACGTCGTCATCGACGCCACGGTGGGCGGCAACGATTCGCGCTTCATCAATCACAGCTGCGACCCGAACTGCGAATCGAACATCGAGGACCGACGGGTCTTCATCGACGCCATCCGCACCATCGAGCCGGGCGAGGAACTCAACTACGACTACCAGATCGGCCGCGAGCGCGACGATCCCCCGAACGTCGATGTGATCTACGCCTGCCGCTGCGGTGCGAAGGACTGTCGCGGCACGATGCTGTGGCCGCCGAAGCGTCCGGCGACCCGCGGCCGGAAGAAGACCGCGGCGCGGCGCGGCCCGTGAGTCAGGGACACCCCGAGTCCGACCGGCTGCCCGCACTGGGCGTCGTCGTCGGCGCGCTCGGCGTCGTCTACGGTGACATCGGCACCAGTCCCCTGTACGCCTTCGACCAGGCGTTGAAGGTGGTGGGCGCCTCGACGCCCGAGTCGATACTCGGAGTGCTGTCCCTGATCTTCTGGTGCCTGGCCATCTCGGTCACGCTCAAGTACGTCATCGTGATGATGCGCGCCGACAACGAGGGCGAGGGCGGCATCCTCGCGCTGCTGGCGCTGGCGCAGCGGCGGCTCAACCAGATCGGACGCTGGCCGCGGATCGCGGTCAACCTGGCGCTGATCGGCACCGCGCTGTTCTTCTGCGATGCGCTGATCACGCCCGCCATTTCCGTGCTGAGCGCTGTCGAGGGCCTGGAACTGCTCGATCCGACCTTCAGCCGCGCCGTCATCCCCGTCACCCTCGGGGTGATCGTGGCGCTGTTCTGGTTCCAGCGCCGCGGTACGGAGAAGGTCGGCCGCGCCTTCGGACCCATCATGGTCGTATGGTTCCTGGCCATCGCCGTCTCCGGTCTCGCCGCCATCCTCTACGAACCCGCGGTGCTCAAGGCCGTCAATCCGGTCTATGCGGTGAAGGTGCTCGTGCACAGTCCCGGCACGGCGCTTGCGCTCATCGGCGCGGTCTTCCTGTGCGTCACCGGCGGGGAGGCGTTGTATGCGGACATGGGCCACTTCGGCAAGCAGGCGGTGCGCACGGCCTGGTTTTCGCTGGTGTGGCCCGCGCTGCTGCTCAACTACCTGGGGCAGGGGGCCCTGCGCCTGCACGGCGGGGGCGCCGACCATGCGCTGTACGCGCTCATCCCGCAGGCGCTGCTGCCGCTGATGGTGGTGCTGGCGACCGCAGCCTCCGTGATCGCCTCCCAGGCGGTCATATCCGGCGCGTTCTCGGTGGCACGCCAGGCGATCCAGCTGGACCTGCTGCCGCGCATGCGCATCCTGCAGACTTCGGCCCATGAGCAGGGCCACGTCTACGTGCCGGTGGTCAACGGGCTGCTGCTGGTGTGCGTGTGCCTGTTCGTGCTCGGGTTCGGGTCTTCGGATGCGCTCGCCGGCGCCTACGGCGCCGCCGTGGTGGGCACCATGTTCATCACCACCATCCTCGGCGCCTTCGTCGCCGTGACGCAGTGGGGCTGGCCGCCGCTGGCGGTCGGTGCGCTGTTCAGCGGCCTGTTCTGCCTGGACACGGTGTTCGTGGTCGGCAATGCCACCAAGATCCCCGCCGGTGGCTGGGTGCCCCTGACCCTGGCGATGTGGGTGTTCGCGATCTTCTCGACCTGGCGGGCCGGTCGCGTGGACCTGCGCCGCGCCCTGGCGGGCCTCGCGCAGCCGCTGACCGACCTGCCGCGGCTGCTGGAGGATGCCTACCGGGTGCCCGGCACCGGCGTGTTCCTCGCCAGCCATCCCGACTACATACCCTCGGCGCTGATCCGTAACTTCGAGCACAACAAGGTCATCCACGAGCGCATCCTGATCCTGAACTTCCGGATCGTGGACACCCCGCGGCGCAGCCACGCCGACCGGGTCAAGGTCGATGAACTGACGGCCGGCGTGTTCTCCATCAATGCGCGGTTCGGCTTCATGGAAACCCCCGATGTGCGCGAGGCGCTGCGCGCCTGCCGCTCGCGGGGCCTGCGGGTGTACCTGGAGGACTGTTCGTTCTTCATCGGGCAGCACGTGGTGGTGGCGCGACCGCGGCCGGGCTGGCAGGGCCTCAAGCGCCGGCTGTTCGCGCGGCTGCAACGGCGCAGCAGCCAGGCCACGGAGTTCTTCCGCATGCCGGTGCGCGACACCATCATCCTGAACACCTCCGTCGAGATCTGATGGCTGCGCCAGCGCGCATTTCCCTGCTGGTCGCGGCCACCGAGAACGGCGTGATCGGCCGCGACAACGGCATGCCGTGGCATCTGCCGGATGATCTCAAACACTTCAAGGCCCTGACGCTCGGCAAGCCGGTGCTGATGGGACGCAGGACCTTCGAATCCATCGGGCGTCCCCTGCCCGGTCGCACCAACCTGGTACTGACCCGGGACGAGCACTGGGGTGTTCCGGGAGCGACGGCCGTACGGGATCTGCAGGCGGCGCTGCAGGCCGCGGGCGCCGCCACCGAGCTGGTGGTCGCAGGCGGCGCCCAGGTGTATTCCCTGACGCTGCCGCGGGCCTCGCGGATCTACCTGACGCGCATCCATGCCCACATCGAAGGCGACACGCGGTTCCCGGCGTTGGACCCGGCCCACTGGAGGGAGACCTCGCGCGAGCTGCATCCGAGCGACGGACGGCATGCCCATGCCATGAGCTTCATCACGCTGGAGCGGGCCTGAGGTTGCATGCAGGCGCTGTTCGTCCATGGCATGGGACGCTCGCCCCTGTCCGGCTGGCCCCTGCTGCGACGCCTGCGGCAGGCGGGACTGCGCACGCACAGCTTCGGGCACTGGGTGAGCCGCCAGGCCTTCGCGAGCATCGTCGAGCGACTCGGACAGCGCCTGATGCAGATCGCGGACAGTGGCGAATACGTGCTCGTGGGCCACTCGCTGGGCGGGGTCCTACTGCGCGAGGCGCTGCGCATCGCGCCCCCCGGGATCCGGGCCCCGCAACGGCTGTTCCTGCTGGGCTCGCCGGTGCAGGTCTCCAGCATTGCGGCACGCCTCGGCGACAATCCCCTGTACCGGCTGTTCACGGGGGATTGCGGGCGGATGCTCGGCTCGGAGCAGCGCATGGCGGCGATCGGGGCGCCCGCGGTGCCCGTCACGGCCATCGTCGGGGTGAAGGGCTGGTCGCTGGTGTCCGGACTGTTGCCTCCGGAACCCCATGACGGCATTGTCACCCTGTCCGAGACCGCCGCGCCGTGGCTGACCGATGTGGTGCGCCTGCCGGTGCCGCACATGCTGCTGCCCTCGGATGCGCGGGTGAGCCGCGTAATATTGGAGCGCCTGCGCAGGTAGGTTCTCCGGGAGGAATTCCATGTCGAGGAAACACTGGCCACCGTTGCTGCTCGCCGCCCTGGGTGCCTTGCCGCTGGCGGCCCTGGCACAGGATGCCGACACCGTCGCGGACGTGCGCTGCGTCGCCGTCGGCATGCGCAACGCGGCATTGCCGGATTCGCGGGAGAAGTCCACCGGACTGCTCATGGCGCTGTACTTCATCGGCCGGCTGGACGGCCGGGATCCGAAACTCGATCTCGAAGCCTCCCTCGCGGCGCAGCTGTCGAAAATGACCGCGGCGGATTTCGCCGCCGAAGGCGCCCGCTGCGGCAGCGTCCTGTCGACCAAGGGCGCGCAGATCACCCATGTCAGCCAGGACCTGATCAAGCCGCTCGGCGGGAAGTGACCGCAGGGGCCGGGATGGAATCGAACACCTGGCGCCCGAGATCCGGTTGCTCTATAAATCCACGTCGCTCCTGCTGGATCGAACAGCTCCGTCAAATCGAACCGTAGGTGATCCGCATGCAACCGACCGTCGCGGTGTTTGGAACCCTGCGCTTTCCGCCGGAGCGGATCGCCGAGCTGCTGCCGCACCTGCGGACGCTGATCGAAGCAACACGCAGCAAGGACGGCTGCATCGCCTACGACGTTGCGGAGGATCCCTTCGATCGGGGACTGCTCCGGTTCTCGGAGCTGTGGCCCGATCACGAAAGCCTCCGCCGGCACCTCGCTGCACCGCACATCGGGCCCTGGCGCGCCGCGACGCGGACCTGCGGCCTGATCGAGCGGCACTTCGCGGCTTACGATATTGCGGGTTCCCTGGCGGTCTGACGCGGATGAGACCGGCCTGCAGCAGTTGAGTTTGCAACTGCCATTACTGCCTGTCATAGGGTGAGCCGGCCGTTTGTAGCAGCCGGCGTGCCGGTCGTGCATCTTCCGGATGCGACCTGTCTTCCCAGCGCCTATCTTGTGATCCGCGGGAGTTCGATTCCATCCCGAACAAGGAGATCCGAAGAACATGAACAGGTGGATAGTGGCAATCCTCATCTCGACAGCGGCCACCAGTGCCGGGGCCGCCGATCTGTGTTCGATCAATCCATACACGCTAACCGAAGCGCAGCAGGGCAGAGCGGCCTTTGATTCACACTGCGCGCTGTGCCATCAGTACAGCATGCGGGGCCGGGTTCCCGGCAACTTCGCCAACGAGTCGCCGAACATCAATCTGCTGTCCGAAGGCGATCTGAAGTTCCTCGACAACGCCGGGGGCAACGTGCCGCCGTTGCTCGGCAGGAAATTCTTCGAGAAGGAGCGGCACGACTCCTTGCTCGAGTTCACAAACAAGGTGGGAGGTGCGGCCAATACCTTTCCGACCAAGGACTTCAAGGCCCCGGCCTCGTACATGCAGATTGCCGCGTACGTGCTGTATCGGAACTGCGGCAGGCTTTAGCGGCGGATCCGCATCCGGGATGGCTGATGGCAAGCGTCCTGTCGGCGGTGGTCTGCACCGCCAGGGCCGGGTCCCGGGCAATTTCGCGAACGAGTCGCCGAACATCAACCTGCTGTCGGAAGATGACCTCAGGTTCCTCGACAGCGCCGGCGGCAACGTTCCGCCTCTGGTCGGTGCAAAGTTCCTCGCTAAGGAACGGAACAAGACCCTGATCGATTTCAGTGCTACCGTGAGCAGTGCGGCCAATACCTTTCCGACGAAGGACTTCAAGCTGCCCTGGTCGTACTTTCAAATAGCGGCCTACGTGCTCTACCGGAACTGCGGCAGGATGTAGCCGTCGAGCCGCGGTCGGGTTCGGGGAGGATTGACGCCCCATGCCAATGCTCAGCGTCAATCTGAACAAGGTCGCCCTCCTGAGGAACGCCCGCGCCGCAAGCAGTCCGAGCGTCGTACAGGCCGCGATGCTGTGTCTGCAAGCGGGTGCCGGCGGCATCACGGTCCACCCGCGGCCGGATCAGCGCCATGCACGGTCCGATGACGTACGGGACCTTGCGGCATTGATCGCAAACGCACCCGGCCGGGAGCTGAACGTCGAGGGAAACCCGTTCCCGGAATTCATCGAGCTGGTGCGGCAGACGCGGCCGACCCAGTGCACCCTGGTGCCGGATGCTCCGGAGGCCCTGACTTCCGATCGCGGCTGGGACCTTGGGACGGATGCCGACAGGCTGCGGCCCGTGATCCGCGAACTTAAGGACCTTGGAATCAGGGTGAGCCTGTTCATGGAGCCCGATGCGGCGCAGATCGAGCGCGCGGCAGGCATCGGCGCCGACCGGATCGAGCTCTACACCGAGCCGTACGCCCGCGCCTGCGGAACGGCGCGGGAACAGGAGCAGCTGCGGTGCTTTGCGCGCGCTGCGGCCCACGCCAGGCGGGCGGGTCTGGGCGTCAATGCCGGACATGACCTCAGTCTTGCGAACCTCGGCAGGTTCTGTGACGCAGTGCCGCAGCTGCTGGAAGTGTCCATCGGCCAGGCCCTGGTCGCCTCGGCCTTCGATCTGGGACTGCGGGGCGCCGTGAAGGCCTATCTGGAAGTCCTGTCGGGGAGGCAGGAGCCGACGGCGCCGACTATGATGTGATCCTCGTGGATTACTTCATCCGCAGATTCGAGCCCGGGGACTGGGCTGACGTATGGCCGATCCTGCGCGCGACCTTCGCCGCCGGTGATACGTACACCTTCGCACCCGATATTTCGGAGCAGGAGGCCCGCAGGACCTGGATCGAGGAGCCCCTGGCGACCTACATCGCCTGTTACGGCGAAGGCAATATCGTCGGCACCTACAAGCTGCAGTCCAATCAGCCGGGGCTCGGATCGCATGTCTGCAACTGCGGTTACGTGGTCTCCCCCGCCGCCCGTGGCAAGGGCATCGCCTCGATGATGTGCGAGCATTCACAGGGGGAGGCCATCCGCCTGGGCTTCCGTGCCATGCAGTTCAACATGGTCGTGGTGACCAACCTGGCGGCCGTGCATCTGTGGAAAAAGCACGGCTTCCAGATCGTGGGCACCCTGCCCAAGGCCTTCAGGCACCGGCAGCTCGGGTACGTCGATGCCCATGTGATGTTCAAGCGACTGACCCATGGCGCCGATGGCTGAGCCGCAGTCGCGCTCCCCCTGGCTCGACATACCGCTGGCGGACTACGAGGGCCACATGTCCGATCCTGGAATCGGACAATCCCGGATGCTCGCGGACCAGTTCGCCCATCTGCTGGAGGCCCATCGTCCCGACTCCGTCGCGATCCTCGGGTGCGCCGGCGGCAACGGACTGGACCGGCTTCGTGCCGATGTGACACGCAGAGTCGTCTGTATCGACATCAATCCGCAGTACATAGAGCGGCTGGCGGCGCGCTACGCCGCCGTCATTCCCGGAATCGAGGTGCATGTGCGTGACGTGGAGCAACCCCTCGGGGGCATTGCTCCGGTCGATCTCATCTACATCCCCCTGGTGTTCGAGTACGTCGATCCGGGGACCGGGCTGCGCAACCTCAGGGCGATCTGTCGCCCGGGTGGGATCCTTGCCGCCATGCTCCAGCTGCCCTGTGATCACGCGGCGGCGGTTTCGGAGTCGCCCTTCACGAGCATGCGGGGTCTCGCAGCGGCGATGCGCCTGGTGGCTCCCGCCGAGCTCGCCGCGGCGGCCGCGGCCGCGGGCTTCCTGCCGCGTTCAGAGGGCCGCGTGCACTTGCCCTCGGGCAAGGCGTTCTCGATCCGGGTGTTCGATGGGCCATCACAGCCGGGCGTGGATCAGCTCATCCGCCGCTGAAAGCTGTGCGGCGCCGAGGGTCTCCCCGGTCGCACCTGCATCGAAGGTGTCCAGTATCCGCTGCTGTACGCCCCCGCGTCGCAGCGCCTCCGAGTAGGGGATCTCGGGGTGGAACATCACCATGGCGTAACGGGGAATGAACTTCGCGGGATGCCGGCGCTCAAGCTGCAGGGCCCAGGCCTTGCGCCGCAGGAACCGTTCATCGAGCACCGCGGAGCGCATTTCGGCGTAGTTCTCGAGCGCCATTTGCGCGATGGCTTCGGCGTCGCGCCGCCGGGCCTCGTAGAACGCCGCGAACAGCCGCGGCAAGTCGCAGGCTTCACCCGACGGGAGCATCGAGTCCAGCACGGCACAGTCCTCGAAGGCTGCGTTCATGCCCTGGCCGTGGAAAGGCACGATGGCATGGGCGGCATCCCCGAGCAGCAGCACGCGGCCGCAGGCCCAGGGTTGCGTGCGGATGGTTCCCAGATGTCCCTGCGGATGGGCACGGAACTGCGCCGGCAGGTCGGGGATGAGTGCCGCGGCATCCGGAAACTCGCTGTCGAAGAAGTCGCGGACGGCCTGCTCGGCGGTCAGGGTATCGAAGCCCGGCGCGCCCGACTGCGGCAGGAACAGGGTCGCCGTGAAGCTGCGGTCCGGGTTGGGCAGGGCGATGAGCATGTAGCCGTGTCGCGGCCACACATGCAGCGCGTCCGGCTCGAGCTGGAAGTTGCCGTCGCGGGCCGGGATCAGCAGTTCCTTGTAGCCATGCTCGAGGGGCAGCTCCGTTGCGAGCAGCCGGCCGGCGTGCGCCAGGCTGCTGCGGATGGCCGAACCTGCGCCATCGGCCCCGATCGTCGCCGCGTCGTCGAACACACGCGAGGCGCCGGTGCGGTTGTCCCGGACGGTGAGGCTGCCGCGCGTGGCATCGACGGCGGTGCAGGTGGTGTCGAAGCACAGCTCGACGCCGGCATATCCCGCGGCCGCCTCGATCAGCACGCGATTCAGCGCCGCGCGGCCCACCGAGTGGATGACTTCCTCGGCGCGCTGCCCGTAGGGCAGCAGCCGCGGCGCCGCCGTGGCACCGGGTTCATGGATCATGCGGCCGCGCATCGGCAGCATCAGCGGCCGGATTCGGTCCATCAGGCCCGCGTGTTCCAGGGCGCGGATGCCGCGCGCCGCGAGTGCGAGATTGATGGAGCGGCCCGAATCGGCGGCGTGGCTGCGTGGATCCGGCCGCCGCTCGATCAGGCGCACGGGGCGGCCACGACGGGCGAGCAGCACGGCCAGCAGGGCACCGGCGAGGCCGCCGCCCGCAATATTGACGGTCGCGGACCGCATCTAGGCGACGGCCTTCAGGGCCGTCTCCAGGGCGGTTGCGAAGCGGAACACGTCCTCGAAGCTGTTGTACAGCGGTACCGGCGCTGCACGGATGACATCCGGTTCGCGCCAGTCGCAGATCATGCCGGCGCGCTGCAGATGTCCGAACACGGCGCGCCCGTGGGCGGCATCGCGTCCCATCCGCAGCGACAGCTGGCAGCCGCGGGCCTGGGGATCCTCCGGCGTCAGGACCTGCACCGGGAGCGGCGCCAGCAGGTAGCCCAGAAAGCCGGTCAGCGCCACGGACTTGGCGCGCAGATGCGCGAATCCGGCCTCGCCGAACAGTTCCAGCGAAGCGAGCAGGGGTGCGGCGGACAGGATCGGAGGATTGCTGACCTGCCAGCCGTCGGCGCCGTTCGCGGGCCGGAATGCCGGTCCCATGGCGAACCGCGTGGCCGGGTCATGACCCCACCAGCCAGCCAGGCGCGGCAGCGCGTCCGAACGCGCGTGGCGCTCGTGCACGAAGCAGCCGCCGATCGCGCCAGGCCCCGCGTTCAGATACTTGTAACTGCACCAGACGGCAAAGTCGGCGCCGCTGTCGTGCAGCTGCACGGCGACGTTGCCGATGGAGTGGGCCAGGTCGAACCCCACCGCACAGCCGGCCCTGCGAGCGGCGGCCGCGATGCGCGCGAGGTCGAACACCTGGCCGCTCAGGTACTGGGTCCCGGGCCACAGCACCAGCGCGAATTCCGAACCGCGCTGCTGCAGGAAGTACTCGATCTGCTCGGTGGTGATCTGCGCGGCACCACTCACGGGCGCCAGTTCCGTAAGCTGCGTTGCCGGATCCAGGCCATGCCAGCCGATCTGCGAGGCCACCGCATGGCGATCCGAGGGGAAGGCATTGGCTTCGATGAGGATGCGGGTGCGCGCGCCCTGCGGCCGATAGAAGCTGGCCAGCATCAGGTGCAGGTTCACGGTCAGGGAGTTCATCGCCACGACCTCGCCGGGCCGGGCGCCGGTGAGAGACGCAAGCCCGGCGGCCAGGGATTCATGGTAGGGGATCCAGGGCCGCCGGGCCGACTCATGGCCCCGGACCGCCATGGCCGCCCAGTCATCCAGCTCCTCGCGGATGCGCTCGCGCGCGGCGAGCGGCTGCAGGCCCAGCGAGTGGCCGCACAGATACACCACCGGCCGGCCGCCGTCGTCCAGGGGATGGGCGAACCTTGCGCGCAGGGGCGCCAAGCCGTCGGCGGCGTCGCGCGAGCGGGCGTAGGCCAGCGTGCGTTCGAAACTCATGTCCGGCCTGGCATCAGCCGCGGGTCTGGACGGTGCCGCAGTTGCGGCAGGTGCTCAGCTGCGGATTGCCGAAGAACCGCTCGAACACCGGCGGGAACTGCGTCTCGATGTTGGTGAGTTCGAAGAACTCCTCATACAGCCGGGTGCCGCAGTTCTCGCAGTACCACTGCAGGCCGTCGACCTCACCGGGCCGGCGGTCGCGTTCGATGACCAGGCCAACGGTGTGCGCCGGGCGGCGTGGGGAATGCGGCACGCGGGCGGGCAGCAGGAACAGCTCCCCCGCGCGGATGGGCACATCGACGACCCGCCCGTCCTGGACGGTCTTGAGCACGATGTCCCCCTCCAGCTGGTAGAAGAATTCCTCGCCCGGATCCACGTGATAGTCCTTGCGCGAGTTCGGACCGCCCACCGCCATGACAATGAACTGGCTGTCGCGGAAAATGCGGCGGTTGCCCACCGGCGGCTTGAGCAGGTGGCGGTTCTCGTCGATCCAGCGCTTGAGATTCAAAGGACTGGGAACTGACATAAGCTAGGCTCCTCCACCCCATTCTAAGCCGGAAGCAATACGACGTGACTGCAGGTAGGCTTCGACACATGAATCCGAGAACCCCCCTGACGGCCGTGGCCGCGTTGCTGGCGGCGGGACTCCTGGGCCTGGCCGGGTGCGCCTCGATCTCCGCACACCTGCCCTGGAGGCACAAGACGCCGCCGGCGCCGGAGGTGGCGACGGCGCTGACCGTGGCCTCGCCCGATGGCGCCGCCATCGCCTGGCCGCAGTTCTGGCAACGCAATGATGTGGTCCTGGACATGACGGCGGTCTCGGGCACCGGCTCCGCGGTGGTGTCGCCGCGCGCCGGGCTGGCCTGGCCGATGCGCGTGGCGCTGCGGGTGGCTCCCGGGACGGTGGGCTCCGTCGAGGTACGCGGCGCGCAGCGCTGGGTAGTGCCCGTGCCCGCCGCCGGTGCTCCCGTGGAACTGGAGCTTCCCCCGGGGGTGTACCGGGCCACCACCCAGCAGCTTACCGTGAGCTGGGGTCCCGCGACCGCAGTCAACCTGCCCTAACGAGGAGAACGCGCGATGTACCGAGACGGGCTGTGGGGCCTCCTGGTTTTGTTCGCCGATGTCTGGGCGATCGTGAACATCTTCCAGAGCGCGGCGGACACGACCCGCAAGGTCGTCTGGACGGTGGTGGTGCTGGTGCTGCCCGTGCTCGGATTCATCCTGTGGTTTTTTCTCGGGCCGCGCACCGGGCGCAGCTGATCCGCCGGCCTGCGCTAGGGCTCCCCCGGCTCCTGGTAGCCGGCGCAGGGCACGCTGACCGGCCGGATCGGCTGATCCAGGTTCACCGCGGTCAGTGAGCCTCCCCACACGCAGCCGGTGTCCAGGGCGATCACGTTGTGGGCGTTCATGAACCCCAGGGTCGACCAGTGGCCGAACACGATGCGCGTGCCGGCGCTGGCGCGCCCGGGGATCTCGAACCAGGGCAGCAATGCCGTACCGCGTCGCGGCGGGCCCTTGGACTTGAAGGACGCCCGGCCCTCGACGGTGCAGACCCGCAGCCGCGTCAGGGTATTGACGATGAACCGCAGGCGCTCGGCGCCGCGCAGGTCCTCGCGCCACAGGTCCGGCTTGTCCCCGTACATGCGCTCGAAGAACGGCTCAGGCGCCGCCTGCAGCGCCGTCTGCACCTCCTGCGACAGGACCACGGTCTGCGCCGCGGTCCACTGCGGCACCAGCCCCGCGTGCACCAGCAGTTCGCCGTGCACCGGATCCTGGTAGGCGAGGGGCCGCTGCAGCAGCCACTGCAGCAGCGCCCCACGGTCGGGGGCGCGCAGGATCTCATCCAGGGTGTCGCCGGGCTTGTTGCGCAGGTCCGCACCGTAGGCGCGGGCGAGCAGGTGCAGGTCATGATTGCCGAGCACCACCACGGCGTTGTCGCCCAGGGCGCGGATCAGCCGCAGGCACTCGAGTGATTCGGGGCCGCGGTTGACGAGGTCGCCGACGAACCACAGCTGGTCGCGGTCGGCCGAGAATCGAAGCTGTGCGAGCAGCGCCCGCAGTTCGTGGGCGCAGCCCTGCAGGTCCCCGATGGCAAAGCGCGCCATGCCGCGGGCGGTCGTTACTGCAGGACGCCGGGCATGGCGAGCCGGAACGGGGCGATGGGCGCATCGAACGCCCGGCCGTCATCCGCGATCATCTGGTAGCTGCCCTGCATGACGCCGACGGGGGTCTCGATGATGGCCGCGCTCGAATAGCGGAAGCCCTGTCCGGGCTTGAGGTGCGGCTGCTCGCCGACCACGCCATCGCCGCGGACTTCCTGGACCTTGCCGTTCGCGTCGGTGATGAGCCAGTGCCGCCGCATCAGCCGTGCCGCCGAATCGCCATCGTTGCGGATGGTGATGGTGTAGGTGAACACGAACCGCGGCTCGTCGGGGTCGGACTGTTCGGCGAGATAGCTCGTCTTCACGTCGACCGTGATCCTGTGCGCGCCTGCCTGCATCAGTTGCCGCCGACGACGCGGACCGCGAGCACATCGCAGTGTGCGGCGTGCAGCACGGTGTCTTCGGTGAGATTCACGAAAATGGACAGGCCGTGACGCTCGCGGGCCCCCAGCATGATCAGGTCCGAGCGCATCGCGCGCGCCACGCGCACGATCTCGCCCTTGACGCTGCCGACCTCCACCCGCTGCTGGTCGGCGCCGACGCCGATATCGGTGCACAGCGCGGCCAGCCGCTGCCGTGCGGAGTTCGCGAGCTCATCGAGCATCTGCACCGGCGCGGCCATCGTCTCGCCGACCGGTTCCACCGGAACGTACTCCACCACGTGCAGCACCGTCAGTTCGGCGCCCAGCAGCGCCGCGAACGCCTGCGCCCGCCGGCCGATGGCGATGGAGTCCGCGTTCAGATCGATGGCGAGCAGGATCCTGCTGTAGATGGGCATCACGGCACCTCCTGATCCACAGACCGAAGGTTAACCGATCGCGGTGCAATCCGCAGCGCCAGGCGGTTGAAGGCCTCCGGCGCCACGGTTTCCGCGCGTGCCGCCGGATCCACGCCGCAGGCTTCGATGTCGGCGGCCGCGAGCAGCCCGCGCAGCGCATTGCGCAGGGTCTTGCGCCGCTGCGAGAACGCGGCCGTCACGACCTGAGCGAACTGCGGCGCCACCGCGAACGCCGGCTGCTCCCGGACCCGCAGCCGGGCGACGGCGGACCAGACCCGCGGCGGTGGTTTGAAGGCGCCCGGGCCGATGTCGAACAGCTGCTCGACGCTGACCCACGGCGCGAGCATCACGGTCAGCCGCCCGTAGTCGGTGGTGCCCGGCGCGGCCGCCATGCGTGCGACCACCTCCCGTTGCAGCATCACGTGCAGATCGAGGATGGCCGGCGCGGCTGCGATCAGCCGGAACAGCAGCGGCGTGGAGATGTTGTAGGGCAGGTTGCCGATGACCCGCAGACGGCCGCCGCGCTGCTGCGCGAGCTTTGCGAAATCGAATTCCAGTGCGTCACCCTCGTGCAGCGTCGCGCCGCGCGCCAGGGCCAGCAGCGGGCGCAGCTGGCCGGCGAGATCCCGATCGATCTCCACCGCATCGAACGTCGCGTACGCTCCCTCGAGCAGCACGTGCGTCAGGGCGCCGCGGCCCGGCCCGATTTCCAGCAGATGGTCCGTGGGCCCGGCATCGATCGCGCGCGCGATGCGGCCGATCACACCCGGATCGTGGAGGAAATGCTGGCCGAAGCGCTTGCGGGCCGGGCTCACGCGGCGTGCGCCGCCATCGTGGCTGCCAGGCGCACGGCGGCGGTGAGGCTCGCGACATCGGCCTCGCCGGTCCCCGCCAGGCTCAACGCGGTGCCGTGATCCACCGAGGTGCGGATCAGCGGCAGTCCCAGGGTGACGTTCACGGCCTGATCGAAGTGCGCATGCTTGATCACCGGCAGGCCCTGGTCGTGGTACATGGCCAGCACCGCGTCGTAGCCGGCCATCAGGCGCGGCACGAACAGCGTGTCCGCCGGAAACGGGCCGTGCACGTCCAGGCCCCGCCCGCGCATGTGGCGCACGGCCGGTGCGATCACCTCCAGCTCCTCGCGCCCGAGATGACCGCTTTCGCCGGCATGCGGATTCAGTCCGCACACCGCGACGCGCGGGGCGGGCAGGCCCCACCAGCGCTTCAGGTCGGTGTCCAGGATCCCGAGCACCGCGTGCAGCAGTTCCGGGGTGATCGCCGGGGCGACCTGGGAGAGAGGCAGGTGGGTGGTCGCGAGCGCGACGCGCATGCGGTCCGCCGCCAGCATCATCACCGGCAGCGGTGCCCGGCTGCGCTGGGCCAGGTACTCGGTGTGGCCGGTGAAGGCGAAGCCGGCCTCGATGAGGGTGCTCTTCTGCACCGGGGCGGTCACCATGGCGGCGAATTCGCCGCTCAGGCACCCGGCGGCCGCCCGGTCCAGCATGGCGATCACGGCGGCCGCGTTGCGCGGATCGAGCCTGCCGGGTTCGGCGGCGGTGGCGAGGGGTATGTGCAGCACGCTGAGCGAGCCCGGGACGTGCGCACCGTCGGTCCGGCCGGCGACGTACTCACGCAGCGTCACCCCGAGGCCCAGCAATGCCGCCCGCTGCGCCAGCAGCCCGCGATCCCCGAGGCAGACCAGCTCGCATGGCTGCGGCGCGCAGGCGAGCTTCAGGCACAGGTCCGGGCCGATGCCCGCGGGTTCTCCGGAAGTGACCGCGATTCGCGCCTGCGGCGCCACGCTTATGACTTCAGGTCGACGTAGGCGTCATCGCGCAGACGCCGCAACCACATTTCGGTTTCCTCGTCGACCTTGCTGGCGCGGATCTGGTCGGCCGCATCCTTGCGCTGCAGTTCCTTCGTGTCGTCGAACTTGCGGCGACCGAGCACCTCGACGATGTGCCAGCCGTACTGCGTCTTGAAGGGTTCGGAAATCTCGTTCACCTTCAGCCCGTCGACGACCTTGGCGAATTCCGGCACGAAGGTGTCCGTGGTGGTCCAGTCCATGAGGCCGCCGTCGGCCGCCGAACCCACGTCCTGGGAGCTGGTCTGGGCCAGGCCCGCGAAATCCTCGCCATTGAGGATGCGCTTGCGGATGTTCTCGAGCTTCTGTTTGACGGTCGCATCGTCCTGCAGCTCGTTGGTGCGCATCAGGATGTGCCGCACGTGCACCTGCTCGACCACGTCGTGCTTCTGCAGGCTGCGCATGTCGTTGAGCCGCACGATGTGGAAGCCGGTGGGCGCGCGGATCGGGGCGCTCACTTCGCCGGGCTTCAGGTTCAGGACGGTATCGGCCAGCACCGTCGGCAGCTCGGTGCCCTTGCGCCAGCCGAGTTCACCGCCATCGAGCGCGGTCTGCGCGTTGGAGTTGGCGATGGCGAGCTTGGCGAAGTCCTCGCCGTTCTTCGCCCGCGTGTACACGTCATTGGCCTTCTTCTGCGCGGCTTCGAGCTGGGCCGTGGTGGCCTCCTGCGGCACGGCGATCAGGATGTGCGAGACATTGTATTCGGCGTTGGCCGAAGGGTGTCGCGCCTGGCGGTCGAGGTAGGTGTCGATCTCGCGCGGCGTCACCGAGATGCGCTGGATCACGTCGCGCTGCTGGAGCAGCCGCAGGGTCAGTTCGCGGCGCATGGATTCGCGGTACCCGGCGTAGTCGATGCCCTGGGTCGCCAGTGCCTGGGGCAGCTGCTGCAGCGAAATGCCGTTGCGCTGCGCGATCTCGGTGAGGGCGTTGTTCAGCGTCTCGTCGGAGATCTTCAGGCCGGCGCGGTCCGCGTGCTGCATTTCCACTTCCTGCACGATCAGGTGCTCGAGGATCTGCTGGCGCAGCACGCTGTCGGGCGGCATCTCCTGGCCCTGCGACCGCAGCCGCTCCTTGACGGCCGACATCTGGTCGTCGACTTCCGACTCCAGCACCACCCCGTCGTTCACCACGGCCGCGACGCGGTCGAGGAGCTGGCCCTGGCCCTCGATTTCGCGGGTCTGGGAGAACGCCTGGGGGGCCAGGATGAGGGCGGCCAGCAGGCCGAGGGCAGCCGACCAGCGGCTCGCGTGTTTGAAATAGTTCATGGTGTTCAGGGGCTTACAGAGGAGGGGGAGTATCCCCGAATGGCGTTACCAAGGAAAGTGCCGGCCTGGGATCCGACACTTGCCAGGCCGTTGAGTTCCAGCTGCACGAATATACCCGTGTCCTGCCGGCCGGTGCTGTTGCTCAGCGCCCGGCGCGCCAGGATCCGCAGGCCCCAGCAGCAGCCGTGATATTCGAAGCCGGCGAAGCGCTCCAGCATCTGGTGCTGGTCCAGGGCGTAGACCACCCGGGCATAGGCATTCCAGCTGTTCAGCACCGGCCACGCCGTGGACAGCTCGACCTGATCGAGGCTGTTGGGGGTGAGGTAGGCCTGGGCCAGGGTGGTGGCCCGCAGCTGGGCCTGGGTCGGGGTGAGCCCCTGGGCGAGCTCCGAGGCGTAGATCTCGCCATAGGCCACCGACACGGCCTGCGCCTGCGCCTGTTCCTCCGCCGGGGTATCGCGCTGGAAGCGGTAGGCCAGGTTCACCACGGCATCGTCGGCGGGTTTGAACTGCAGCTCGACGATGGTCCGGTCGCTGTTGCGGGCGTCGGGGTCCCACTGCTCCCCGAGATTGACGCTCCAGTTCCGGTAGGCCGACAGGGACACCTCGGCGACCAGGTCGGAGCGCAGGCCGGTGGTCGGTTCCAGCGGAATCTGCACTTTGGGGGGCTGGAAATAGTAGCTCTGCCCGAGGGTCGCCGACAGGAACTGCTGGCCGGTGGCCGTCTGCAGCACGCGGCTGGTCACCGCGGTCGTGACCTGGTCCGCGTCCCCGATCCGGTCCAGGCCCACGAAACGGTTGGTCCGGAACAGTTCCACGATGTTGAGGTCCGGCAGGCCGGTGTCGAACAACGGCAGCGCGTCCTGGTTGCGGTAAGGGGTGTAGACGTACAGCAGCCGCGGTTCGAGGGTGAGCGTGCGGCGCCCGTCCGGGCCGGCGGGCCGGTCGAAGATGAGTCCGGTGTCCAGGCTCGCCGTCGGCAGCGCCCGGCTCGGACCCCGGGACTGGCCCGCGGCGGTATTGTCGAGCTCGTACTGGGTGACTTCATAGGCGATCGCCGGACGCAGGAAATACCCCGGACCCTCCACGTGCAGGCTGGCCTGCGGCCGCAGGTCCATGCGCCAGCCCGTGACGCCGATGTCGCGGCTGAAGTTCGTCACCTCCGAGTCGAAGCCGTAATGCAGGAGCCCGCCCGGACCCGCCACGAAATTACTGTCGGCGATGATCTGCGGCACGCGCGCGTACGGGCGCTGGTCGGGATCGAGCAGCTGCTCGATGGCATCCAGGGTCTGGTACTGCTCGAACTGGCCGGAGAGCCGCCAGTTCTCGTCCCGGTAGGAAAGCTGCGCGGAGCGCTGCAGATAGGCGACGCTGGTGCCCTCGGGGCCGGTGCCGAAGTCCTGGAAGTACAGCGGGTCACCGACGTTGGCCGCATCGATTTCCAGGCGGAAATCATCCGGCAGCTGCGTCGTCTGGGTCAGGTGCACGAACGAGCGGTCGTGGTGCGTCAGGCCCTCGCTCGCCGCCTGTGCATCGTATGGCACGTACTGCCACTGCAGTTCGCCGTGCTGATCGCCGGTGAGGTAGCGGGCATCGCCCCCGAGGTCGATGCCGCGCCGGGTGTAGTAGGTCGGGGTCAGCAACAGGTCCTCGCTCGGGGCGATGTTCCAGTACCAGGGCGTCGACAGTTCGAAGCCGCTGCGGCTGCTGGTGCCGATGCTCGGGAACAGGAATCCGGTCTTGCGTTCATCATCGAGCGGGAAGGACAGCCAGGGCAGGTACAGGATGGGCACGCCCTCGAAGGCCACGCTGGCGTCGCGGGCCACCCCTTCGTGCTCGCCATTGTCCAGGGTCAGCGTTCCGGCGCGGATCTGCCAGGTTTCCTCGGTGGTGGGACAGGTGCTGAAGGTCACGTCCTGGAGCCGCAGGATGCCCCCGGGGGTGAGGTCCACCAGCGCCGCCGAGCCGTGGGCGTCACGCTGCAGCAGTTCGAACTGCGCATCCTTGAAGCTCGCGCCGCCGGTGGCCGAATAGTGTCCCTCGCGACCGTTGACGTGGATCAGCGGGTCCTCGTAGTCCACCTTGCCGGGGACCTCCACGCGATCGTCCGTGGCCTGGTACTCGGCGTCGTCGGAGGTGATGACCCGGTCTCCCTGCCGCACCACGACGTGGCCCTTGGCCGTGTCGTTGCCGTTGATGCCATAGGTGATCAGGTCGGCGAACAGATCGATCTTGCCGCCGGCCACGAAGCTCGGTTCGTGGATCGGCGCGGTCTTCTGCCGGGCGGCCGAGCGCGGCGCCGGACAGGAGAAGGGCGTGTCCGCATGGGCCCGTGGCGCGAGCGCGCCGCAGGCGAGGACACAGGCCAGCACCGGGCCCGCCTGCCGCCGCCGGGAATATCTGAAACCTGGGAATTGGTCGGCTTGCGGCATGGGGTCGCGCATTATAATGAAGACCTATGTCTCACGCCGACGCACGTTTCGATCTGGTCACCGACTGGGTCACCCGGGAGTTGCGGCTGTCGCCGCGGCGTATCGAGCCCGCCTCCAGCGATGCCAGCTTCCGCCGGTATTTTCGCGTGTTCCATGACGGTGGCACCCACATCGTGATGGACGCGCCGCCCGGGCGGGAGGACGTACGACCCTACCTCAACGTGACCGTCATGCTCGAAACCGCCGGCGTGCACGTGCCGCGGGCGTTCGAATGGGACGTGGAACGGGGCCTGGTGCTGCTGGAGGATCTCGGGACCCGGCCGTACCTTGCGGCGCTGCAGGCCGACGGCGACGCCGACCGGCTGTACCGGGACGCCCTGGCGGCGCTGGCGGACATCCAGGTGCGGGGTCGGGAGTCGGCGTTCCAGCTGCCGGCCTACGACCGGGAGGTGCTGGTGCGCGAGATGGCGCTGATGCCCGAATGGTTCTGCGCCCGGCACCTGCAGCTGGAACTGTCCCGGGCCCAGGGCGAGATGCTCACGGCCGCATTCGAGTTCCTGGTCGCCGAGGCCATCGCCCAGCCGCAGGTGTTCGTGCACCGGGACTACCACTCGCGCAATCTCCTGATCACGAAGGAGCGCAGTCCCGGCATCATCGATTTCCAGGATGCGCTGCGCGGCCCGGTCGGCTATGACCTGGTGTCGCTGCTGAAGGACTGCTACATCAGCTGGCCGCGGGCCCGGGTCGAAGCCTGGGTGCGCGAGTACCGGCTGATGATGCACGCGCGTGCCTCGCGCAACGCCGGGGAGAACGATGCCCAGATGCTGTACTGGTTCGATGTCATCGGCATCCAGCGGCACCTGAAGGTGCTGGGGATCTTCGCGCGGCTATGGTACCGGGACGGCAAGGCCGGCTACCTGAACGACCTGCCGCTCACCCTGCGCTATGTGATCGACGCCAGTGCGCGCTTCCCGGCCCTGCAGGGTCTGCGCGAGTTCCTGCTCGAGCATGCCCAGGGTGGACTGCTGCGCGCGAATGCCCGCGAGCAGGCGGCCGCGTGAAGGCCATGCTGCTCGCCGCGGGCCGCGGCGAACGCATGCGACCCCTCACCGACCACACCCCCAAGCCACTGCTGCGGGTCGGTGGCCAGCCGCTCATCTGCTGGCACCTGGCGGCGCTCGCCCGGGCCGGCATCCGCGAGGTCATCATCAATCTCTCCTGGCTCGGCGCGCAGATCCGCGAGGCGCTCGGCGACGGGCGCGAGTTCGGAACCCGCATCCGCTACAGCGAGGAAGGCAGTCCGCCGCTGGAGACCGGCGGCGGAATTTTCAAGGCGCTGCCACTGCTCGGGCCGGCGCCGTTCCTGGTCGTCAACGGCGATACCTTCACGGATGTCGACCTGGCGTTGCTGCAGCTCAGCGCCGCGGCGGCCGATGCGCGCCTGGTCATGGTCCCGAACCCCCCGCAGCACCCGCAGGGGGATTTCGTCCTGCACGGCGATGTCCTCAGGGAGCGGGACGGGACGCAACCGGCGCTGACCTACAGCGGCATCGGCGTATTCAGCCCGGAGCTGTTCGCCGGCTGCACCGGCGGACAGTTTCCGTTGCTGCCGCTGCTGAAGCGCGCGATCGCGGCCGGCCGCCTGCAGGGTCAGCGCCACGACGGGCTGTGGCTGGATATCGGCACCCCGGAGCGCCTCGCGGCGCTGAACCGCACCCTGGCGCAAGCCGCGCCGGGGGGCTGACGGCCGCAGGAGTACAATACCGGCATGTCCGAGCTGAAGAACATTGCGGTCGTGCAGGAGCCCGGCCGGGTGCGCAGTGGCGAGAAGTACGTCACGGCGCAGGGATTCACGGCCATCCGCGACGGCGTCAAATCCCACGGCGGCGCTGCGGCGGCGCGTGCGCCGCAGCCCAAGCCCGCCTGGCTGCGCGCGCAGGCGCCCTCGGGGGCGGCGTTCGATGCGATACGGCGCATCGTCCGGGAGCACCGCCTGGCGACGGTGTGCGAGGAGGCCAAGTGCCCGAACATCGGTGAGTGCTGGAATGCGGGCACCGCCACCATCATGCTCATGGGCGCGGTGTGCACGCGCGCCTGCCGGTTCTGTTCGGTCGATACCGGCAATCCGCGCGGCTGGCTGGATGCCGAGGAGCCCGACAACGCCGCCCGCACCGTCGAGCTGATGAAGCTCAGATACGTGGTGCTGACCTCCGTGAACCGCGATGACCTGCCCGATGGCGGCGCCGGGCACTATGCCGCCTGCGTGCGCGCCATCCGCGCGCGCAATCCGCACACGGCGGTGGAGGCCCTCACTCCGGACTTCCAGGGTGTGCTGGCCGATGTCGAAATGGTGGTGGACTCGGGGCTGCAGGTGTTCGCGCAGAATGTCGAGACCGTGCGCCGCCTGACCCACCCGGTGCGCGATCCGCGGGCCGGCTACGAGCAGACGCTGGCGGTGCTCGGGCATGCCAAGCGCCACGCACCGGCGGTACTCACCAAGACCAGCCTGATGCTCGGCCTGGGTGAGACCGTCGGCGAAGTGCTGCAGACGATGGACGAGCTGCGGGCCATCGGCGTGGACCTCCTGACCCTGGGCCAGTACCTGCGGCCCACCGCCCATCATCTGCCCGTGGAGCGCTTCGTGAGTCCGACCGAGTTCGGGGGCCTGCGCGAGGCGGCCCTGCAGCGCGGCTTCCTCGAGTGCGTCGCGGGACCCTTCGTGCGCTCCAGCTATCGGGCCGAGCAGGCCCTGAACCGCAACAACGCCGGCCTCGACCACGCGGCGCTGCCCGCCGGCCCGTGAACGCGCAGCTGCGTCCGGGGCCGCGGCCGGCGCCGGTCATCCGCCATCTCGGGGTGGTCAGCTACCTGACCGCCTGGGAGCGCATGCAGCGGTTCACCGAGACGCGCACCGCCGACAGCGCCGATGAACTGTGGTTCCTCGAGCATCCGCCCGTGTTCACGCTCGGCATGGCCGGGCGGCGCGAGCACCTGCTGGATCCGAAGGACATCCCGGTGGTCGGCACCGACCGCGGCGGCCAGGTGACCTACCACGGACCCGGTCAGCTCGTGGTCTACGCGCTCCTCGACCTGCGCCGTGCCGGTCTGGGCGTGCGCGACCTGGTGACGGCGCTGGAACGCTCGGTGATCGACTACGCGGCGACGCTGGGCGTGACCGCCGTCGCGCGCCGCGAGGCGCCGGGTGTGTACGTCGGGGACGCCAAGCTCGCGAGCGTCGGCATCCGCATCCGCCGGGGCTGCAGCTACCATGGGCTGGCGCTGAACGTGGACATGGACCTCGAGCCCTTCTCGCGCATCGATCCGTGCGGCTACGCGGGCCTCGCCATGACGCAGCTCAGGGACCTGGGCCCCGTCGGCCAGGTGAGCACCGCGGCCGCCGGTCTGTTGCCGCAGCTGCGGGCGGCGCTGCGGCTGTAACCCTTTTGTAACCGCCGGTAGACTGACTTCGTGACGGTCCCGCCGCTACGATAGTCGCACGAGGCTTACTGCGGAGAATGACCATGAAGATGCGAGGGTGGCTGGCGCGTGCCGCGTGGCTGTCGTTGAGTGCGGTGCTGCTGGGCGCGCCGCTGGCGCAGGCCGCCAGCGTCTCGCTGCTGAACGTCTCGTACGATCCGACCCGCGAACTGTACGTGCAGTACAACGCCGAGTTTGCGCGCTACTGGAAGGCCAAGACCGGCACCGACGTGCGCATCAACCAGTCCCACGGAGGCTCGGGCAAGCAGGCGCGGGCCGTGATCGAGGGTCTGCCCGCGGATGTCGTGACCCTGGCGCTGGCCGGGGATATCGACCAGATCGCCGCACGCGGCAGGCTGCTGCCCCTGAACTGGCAGAGCCGGCTGCCCGACAACAGCGCCCCCTATACCTCCACCATCGTGTTCCTGGTGCGCAAGGGCAACCCGAAGCACATTAGGGATTGGGGCGATCTGGTCAAGCCGGGCATCGGCGTCATCACGCCCAACCCCAAGACCTCCGGCGGGGCGCGCTGGAACTATCTCGCCGCCTGGGCCTGGGCCCGCCACCACCCCGGCGCCACGGACGCAACGGCCAAGGAGTTCGTCCGCAAGCTCTATGCGAACGTACCGGTGCTCGATACCGGAGCGCGTGACGCCACCACCACCTTCGTCCAGCGCGGCATCGGCGATGTGCTGCTGGCCTGGGAGAACGAGGCGTTCCTCGCGCAGAAGGAAGTCGGCAGCGATCAGGTGCAGATCGTCGTGCCTTCCCTGAGCATCCTGGCGGAACCCTCGGTGTCGGTCGTGGACCAGGTTGCCATCAAGCACGGCACCACGGCCGTCGCGACCGAGTACCTTCAGCACCTCTACAGCAGGGAGGCGCAGGAGATCATCGCCCGCAACTACTATCGTCCCCGCGACCCCGCGGTGGCGCAGGAGTATGCGGCGCAGTTCCCGAAACTCAAGCTGGTGACCATCGCGGACTTCGGCGGCTGGGCCAAGGCGAGCAAGGATCACTTCGAGGATGGGGGGACCTTCGACCAGATCTACGGGTCGAAGTGACCGGCTTTCACTCCACCACCAGCTTGTAGCCGGCGCCGGTCGCGGTCTGCAGGATCTCCGGCAGCGAGGGATCCTTTTCGATCTTCTGCCGCAGCCGGTGCACCAGCTGCTTGAGCAGCTGCCGGTCGCCGGAGTTGCGGTGGCCCCAGATGTGCACCAGCAGCCGGTCGGAACCCACCGTACGCCCGGCATTCACCAGCAGCATCTGCAGCAGCCGCAGTTCCAGCTTGGTGAGCCGCACGGCCGCCTCCGTGCCGATCTGCACAGTGTGATCCTCGACGTTGAGCTGGATCCGGCCCGAGGCGAGCGGCCCCGAATTCTCCATGCCCGCCCGGCGCATCAGCGCCTTGATGCGCGCCAGGAGCGTGCGCGGGCTGAACGGCTTGGTGAGGTAGTCATCGGCGCCCAGTTCCAGCGAGCGCACCAGGTCCTCTTCCTCGTTGCGCGCCGTGAGCATCATGATGGGCACGGAGGACTGGGTACGGATGGTCTCGCAGACCCTGAAGCCGCTCTGGCCCGGCATGTTGATGTCGAGCACCAGCAGGTCCGGCGCCTCGCTTGCGAACAGCGTCAGCGCCGCATTGCCATCCGGCGCCTTGACGGGCAGGTACCCCGCCTGCGACAGCGTGAACGCGATCAGCTCCAGCAGGTCTCGGTCATCGTCGGCAATCAGGACTTTCATGATGCGCTGTTCCCGGACCCGTCCTCGCCCTGCGGCTGGACGGGCAGTGAGAAACTGAACCTGGTGCGATGTTCGGGCGTGCGCGTGACGACGATGTTGCCGCCGTGCCGCTCGATCACCGATTTGACGATCCATAGACCCAGGCCGAGGCCGCCGGGTTCGGGTTCGACATCCGCACCGCGCCGGAAACGTTCGAAGACCGTGTCGGCATCGCCCGCGGCGACACCGGGACCCTCGTCCTCGACCCAGGCTTCGACCTGGACGTCGTTGAAGGCGGCGCCGATCCTGAGCACCGAACCGTCCGGGGAGAACTTGTTGGCGTTGGCGATGAGGTTCACGAACACCTGCGTCAGGCGCGTCTTGTCGCCGCGGACCAGCGGCAGGTCATCGGGCAGTTCCACATCGAGCGTCTGCTGGCGCTGCACCAGCAGCGACTCGATCAGCGCCTGGGCCTCGAGCACGACCTCGCCGAGCGACACGCTCTGGTGGCGGATGCTCAGCTGTCCGGATTCGATGCGCACGCTCTCGAGCAGGTTGTCGATGAGCCGCGTCAGGCGCAGCGAGCCGCGCTCCAGCGAAATCACCAGCTTCTCGCGGGCATCCGGCTGCATGGTGAGCAGGCCGTCGCGCAGCAGCTCGATCGAGGCGAGCTGTGCGGCCAGCGGCGTGCGGAACTCGTGGGAGATGTTGGCGAGCACGCTGTCGCGGGCCCTGCGCACCGCCTCGAGCTCGGTCTCGTCGCGGATCACCTGCACCTGCAGGCCCTCGACCATGCCGGAGCTGGTGACGATGGTGGTGCGCGGGGCCGCATCGTTGATGTGCAGCCGCTCCAGGGACTGCGCCGTGCCGGCGGTGCGCGCCTTGAGGATCGGACAGTCGACCTCGCACAGCCGCACGCCGTTCACGTGCTGGGGCCTGAGCAGGTCGCCGCAGAAACGACCGACCGCGGCCTGCGGATCCACGCCCAGGAGTCTGGCGGCCTGGGGGTTCAGGTAGCGCACGTTGCGGTCCTTGTCCACGGCGAACACGCCCTCGACGATGCCGGCCAGCACGCCCTGGGCCTCGGCCTCGCGCCGCCGCAGCGTGCCGGTGAGGTTGACGAGGTTGCGCCGCATGTCCTCCATGGTCCGCGCCAGCGCGCCGACCTCGGCGGTGCCGCCCACCGGAATCGAGGTCGAGAAGTCCCCCTGTCCCAGCCGCACGGCCGCTTCGGTCAGGTCCTGCACCGGCCCGGCGACGAATTGACCGAGCACCGCGCCGGCCACGATCGCCAGCAGCGCCAGCACCAGCGCGGTCAGCAGCAGCCGGTCGATGAGCGAGCGGATCTCGCTGTCGATCTGCGCGGCGGGCAGGCGCGCCTCGATGAGCGCGATGGCCTCGCCGGAACTGGTGAACAGCGGGAAGCTCGCCACGAACAGGTCCAGCGGCTGGATGTGCGCGACGGCGTAATGGCCATCGGCCAGGCCCGCGGTGTGCACGCTGGTGAGCTGGTCGACGGGCGCCGCGGCGAAGGCGCGGTAGTTGATGAGCCGGATCGAAAGCCCCGCGGCCATGCTCAGGTCGGTCGCCAGCTGGCTGTCGAGGTGCCGCACCACGAGCACGCTCAATCCCGGCTGGCCGCTCACCGGCATGGTGGCCCCGAACAGGGCCGTCGGGCTTGCGACCGGCGCCGCCAGGAAGATGCGGCCCTGCCGGCCGATGCTCAGCAGCACCTCGGTCCAGGGCACCGCGGCCCCCGCACTGGAGAGCATCCGGCCGCCATCGAAGATCGCGCAGGCGTCGGCCATGTCGGTGGGGCACAGGCGCCGCAGCACGGCGTCCAGCTCCTGGGTCCTGACCGGCTCGCTGCGGGTGGCCTCCTGCAGCGCCTTCTGCAGCTGCGGGCCATCGCCGATGGAACGCGCCGCGCTCAGTGCATCCTCTTCGAGCCGCCGCAGGGTCTCGCGGGCCATGGCCCCGCCCAGCTGCACCCGGGCCGCGCCCTGGCTGTCGGCCACCTGCCGCAGCCGGTCGCCGGCGTACAGCGACAGGCCGCCGGCCACGAGCAGCACGATGATGACCTCGCTGCCCGCCAGCCACCAGCGCAGCCGTGTCGTCGCCGGATCGATCCGCAGTCGCTCGAGCAGGCGTCGCAGTCGGGGCAGCATAGGCAAAGCGTCAGTGTCCCTTGTAGCCGCGGCGCTCGACCAGCGTCTTGATCACCAGCGTCACCACCGCGAGGCCGGTCAGCAGGGAGGCGACCGCGAAGGCGCCGACGGTGTTGTACTCGCGATAGAGGATCTCGACATGCAGCGGCAGCGTGTTGGTGAGGCCACGGATGTGTCCGGAGACGACCGAGACGGCGCCGAACTCGCCCATGGCGCGCGCGTTGCAGAGAATGATGCCGTAGATCAGTCCCCATCGCACCTTCGGCAGCGTCACCCGGAAGAACGTGAGCCAGCCGCCGGCGCCCAGCGTGATGGCCGCTTCCTCCTCGTCGTTGCCGAGCTGCTGCATCAGCGGTATCAGCTCGCGCGCGACGTACGGGAAGGTCACGAACATGGTGGCGATGATGATGCCGGGGAGCGCGAAGATGATGCTGATGTTATGGTCCTGCAGCCAGCCGCCGAACCAGCCCTGCAGCCCGAACACCAGGACGTAGACCAGGCCGGCGATTACCGGCGAGACGGCCATCGGCAGATCGATCAGGGTGGTGAAGAAGCTCTTGCCCCGGAATTCGAATTTCGCGATGCACCAGGCGGCGGCCAGCCCGAAGAGGGTATTCGCGGGAACCACGACGGCGGCCGTGGTGAGCGTGAGCCGGATCGCCGACAGCGTGTCCGGATCATGGAAGGCCGCGAGATACGCATCGAGCCCCTTGGACAGCGCGGTCGCGAACACCGTGATCAGCGGCGCGAACAGCAGCGCGGCCAGGAACAGCAGCGAGATGCCGATCAGCACCCAGCGCATCAGGTGGGAGAGCAGGGTGTCGTGGCCGGGCCGCGAGCGCAGCTCCGCCAGCATGGCCCGGGAAGGTCCGCCCGCCATCTAGCGTCCGCCTTCGGCGAGGCGGCTGCGCCGCCAGCTCTGCAGGTGATTGATCGCCCACAGCCCGAGGAACGAGATGCTGAGCATGACGCAGCCCAGTGCGGCGGCGCCGTGATAGTCGTACTCCTCCAGGCGGATGACGATCAGCACCGGGGTGATCTCGGTCTTGAAGGGGAGATTGCCGGCGATGAAGATCACCGAACCGTATTCGCCGACGCCGCGCGCAAAGGCGAGTGCGAACCCGGTGAGCATGGCCGGGACCACGATGGGCAGGATGATGCGCCGGAAGACGTAGAAGCGGCTGGCGCCGAGCATTTCGGCCGCGTTCTCCAGGTCGGTCTGGACCTCCGCGAGCGCCGGCTGCACGGTGCGCACCATGAAGGGCATGCCGATCAGGGTGAGCGCGATGGTGACGCCCACCCAGGTGTAGGCCACCTTGATGCCGCCGAGCGCCAGGTAGTGGCCCAGCCAGCCGTTCTGCGCGAACACCGTGGTCAGGGCGATGCCCGAGACCGCGGTGGGCAGCGCGAACGGCAGGTCGATGAGCGCATCGATCAGCTTGCGCCCCGGGAAGTCATAGCGCACGAGAGTCCAGGCCAGGATGAACCCGAACACCAGGTTGATGCTGGCGGCGAGGAGCGAGGCGCCGAAGGAGAGCCGGTAGGAGGCGAGCGCCCGCTCGCTGAAGACGGTGTGCACGAACTCGTGCCAGTGCGAGGAGGCGGCCATGCTCACGAGCGCGGCCATCGGGATCAGTACGATGGCGCTCAGGAAGAAGGTCGTGAAGCCGAAGGTCAGCCCGAATCCCGGCAGGATGTTCGGCTGCACCAGCGTGCCCTTGCCGGCCGCCTCAGGTGCCGGCATGGGCGCCTCCCTCGGCGGGCTGCCACACGACCAGCAGCGGGCTGCGGGTGTGCGACAGCAGTGCCGCGAACCGCTCGGCCAGCACCTCGATGTTGGAGACACCCAGGATCAGCAGCTGGTTCGGCGCCTCCGCGAGCCGCCGGGTCAGCTCCTGGGAGACATCGCCGAAGCCGAGCTCGGTGCGGATCTCCAGGCCGTGGACGGCCTGCGCCTCCGAGCGCGCATCGAGCAGCGCCCGCATCCCCAGCGGGCGGTGGGTCTCGTCATCCTGCGGCAGGATGCCCACGTACACCGCTTCGGCGGAGACATGGCGCAACAGGCTCGCGGAAACCGCCAGCGTCGCGCGCCGCGCCGCCTCGTCGAGCCAGTGGATCAGCACCCGGCTGGGCGAGGGGGCCTGGGGCGGCAGCAGCAGCACCGCCTCGGCGCCCTGCCGCAGCAGCCACTGCAGGGCCGCGACGGCCTCCGGGGCCGCGCTGATCACGGCGACGCCGGCGAGGGCCGTCGCGGAGCTTTCGCCGGGCTGGCCCAGCGACGGTTCGATGCGGGTGCTGACCCGGGTCTTCATGCGATTCGCCAGCTGCACCAGCAGCGGTTCCTCGCTCAGCGTCAGAACCTGTGTTTCGCTTGCGGCGCAGGCGGTGAAGCTCGACAGCGGGGTGGCGAGCACGTGCAGGCGGCGCACCCCGAGGGCCACGGCCTGGCCGCTGCTGACCGGGTAGCCGCGGCGGTCGTGCTGGGTGCGGGTCACCTCCAGCAGCGCATCGCCGGTGTCACCGCCCTCGGAGGTGACGATCGGGCCTGCGTCCGCGGAATTGTTCAGGCGCACGCGCAGCCGTTCGTTGGCGCCGACGAACAGCTGCTGCTCCACCGTCCCCAGGCCGAGGAAATTCGACTCCAGCTCCTGGCGTCCCGGGGCGATCTCGATGTCCTCCGGGCGCAGCACCGCCACCACTTCGTGATCGCGCACGGCCGGGGTCGAGGCGCTGCCCGGGGGCGTGACCGGGTCACCGCCCACGCAGATGCCGCGCGCCGTGTGCCGCGCCAGCACCAGGTTGGCCGCGCCCAGGAAGGTCGCGACGAAGCGCGTGGCCGGCCGCGCATACAGGTCCTCGGGACGGCCCATCTCCAGCAGCCGGCCATGGTTCATGATGCCGATGCGGTCGGCCAGGGCGAAGGCCTCCTCCTGGTCGTGGGTCACGAGGACCGTGGTGATTCCGAGTTCGCGCTGCACCTCGCGGATGGTGCGGCGCAGTTCCTCGCGGATCTTGGCGTCGAGGGCACCGAAGGGTTCATCCAGCAGCAGCACTTCGGGCTTGTGGGCGAGCGCCCGGGCCACCGCGACGCGCTGCTGCTGGCCGCCGGACAGCTGGGTGGGCAGGCGGTCATCCATGCCCTCCAGGGCCACCAGCCGCAGCAGTTCCCGGCGCCGCTCGCGGCGCTGCGCCGCCCGCACCCGCCGCACCCTCAGCGCGAACTCGATGTTGTCCGCCACGGTCATGTGACGGAACAGCGCGTAGTTCTGGAACACGAGTCCGACGCCGCGCTGCCGGGCGGCAACGTGGGTCACGTCGCGGCCATGCAGCGAGATGCGGCCGTGGTCGACGCCCGTGAGGCCCGCGATGGCGCGCAGCAGGGTGCTCTTGCCGCTGCCGCTCGGGCCCAGCAGCACGAAGAACTCTCCATCCCCGATATCGAGGGAGACATCGTTGACGACGGGCGCGCCCTGGTAGCGCTTGGTGATCTGATCGAGCGTAATCGACATGTCAGGTTCTTATGGCCGGCAGGGCGGCGGCGGGACCAAACGCCCGATCTTAGGCTCGGACGGGTCTGACCGTCAGGTACGAACCGGTTACAAAACGGTTACAGGCCGCATGCGCCCGAGGCGGGCGTCAGATCACGATCAGGACGTCCGGGCAGGCCTTCAGATCGGTTGCCAGGGCGGTCACCTGGGCGGCGCTGACCGCGCGGATGACATAGGAAATCGACTGGAAATTGCCGTTGCCGCTGAGGCGTTCGGTGGTGCGGGCGGGATCCAGGTCCGGCACGTGGGCGCCGAAGATCGCATCGATCCGCGCGCGCAGCGTGTCGCTGGTGCGCCCGACCACCTTGATGGGATAGTCGGTCGGAAACTGCAGCAGCTCGCTCACCACGCGCTCGCGGCAAGTTCGCGCTTGTACTGCTGCAGGTGGGCGTGCACGGCGCGCCAGCACGCGCCGGGTCGGCCGTCACCGACCGCCGCGCCGTCGAGCCGCGTCACCGCCACCACCTCGCGGGTCGCCGCCGACAGCATGATTTCCTGCGCCGAGCGCAGCTGCCCCTCGGTCACCGGTGCGTCGCGCACGCGCAGGCCGGCGCGCGCCGCCATCTTCTCCACCGCCCCGCGGGTGAGGCTCGGCAACACCTGCGGCGAGAGCGCCGGGGTCACGAGTTCACCATCGAGGACCACGTGCACCGCCGAGGCGGATCCCTCGGTCAGGAACCCGTCGCGCAGCAGGATGGTCTCGGAGGCGCCCGCCTGCGCGGCCTGTTCGCGCAGCAGCACGTTGGCGAGCAGTGCCGTGGACTTGATGTCGCAGCGCCCCCAGCGGTTGTCCGTGGCCGTCACGCAGCTCACGCCGCGTTCCAGGGTCGCCGGGTCCGGCAGCGTCAGGGGCGCGCAGAACGCGAACACCGTGCGCGCCAGTTTCGGCAGCGGGGCGTGGTTGCGACCGTATTCCGCCCCGCGCGTCACCTGCCAGTACACGTAGATGTCGTCACGGGCATTGCGCTCGATCAGGGTGGCAATGATGCCGTGCCACTCCTCGCGGCCGTGCGGATCCTCCATGCCCAGCTCGCGCAGGCTGCGGGCCAGGCGCTCGCAATGCGCGGCGAAGCGGAACGGCCGCCTGCCGTACACCGGCATGACCTCGTACACGGCATCGCCGAACAGGAAGGCGCGATCGAGCGGCGATACCCGCGCTTCGGCCAGCGGCAGGTACTCGCCGTTGAGGTAGCACACGGGCAGCGGAGGTGCCATCTGCCCGCCCCGGTTACTTGAACCAGAGCGAGATGTGATCCGTCATGCGCGTCCACAGGCCGCCGGCGGGCACGGCGTGCAGCGTCACGATCGGCGCCTGGGCGACGACCGCGCCATCGGGCGTGGTGACGGCGAAGTCGCCCACCTTCGTCCCGGCCGCCAGCGGTGCGAGCAGCTTGTTGCCGAGGGTGGTCGAGGACCTGAGCTGGCCGGCCACGTCGCGGCCGACGGTCACGTAGATATCCTGGTTCAGGCCCACCGGCGCGGTCCCCGAGGCGGAGAGGAAGACCCGCGGCTGCGCCAGCACCTCGCCGCGGCCCTTCACCTTCACGGTCTGGTAGAACGAGAATCCGTAACCGAGCAGCGTCGCGCTCGCCTGTTCGCGCTGCCTGATCGAATCCGAGCCCAGCACCACCGAGATCAGCCGCATGCCGTTGCGCAGCGAGGAGGTCACCAGGCAGTACCCGGCGCTGTCGGTATGCCCGGTCTTGAGGCCGTCGACCGTCGGATCCGAGCTCAGCAGGCCATTGCGGTTCTGCTGCTTGATGTTGTTCCAGGTGAACTCGTGCAGGCTGAACAGCGGATAGAAATCCGGGAAGTCCTGGATGAGGTGATGCGCCAGCAGTGCCAGGTCCCGCGCCGTGGTGTAGTGGTCGGGATTGGGCAGTCCGTCGGAATTGGCGAAATGGGTGTGCAGCATCCCCAGGCGCTTGGCATACGCGTTCATCAGCTGCACGAAGGCATCCTCGGTGCCGGCGATGCGCTCGGCCAGGGCGACGGTCGCATCGTTCCCCGACTGCACGATCATGCCCTTGATGAGGATGTCCACCGGAACCTGGCTGCCCACCTGGATGAAGGTGCGCGAACCTTCCGAGCGCCAGGCGTGTTCGGAAATGGTGACCTGGTCGGTGAGCTTCAGGCGGCCATCGTGCAGCGTGGTGAACACGATGTACGCCGTCATGAGCTTGGTGAGGCTCGCCGGCTCCATGCGGTCGTCGGCGTGGTCCGAGGCGAGCACCCGGCTGGTCTGGTAGTCCTCCAGCAGATAGGCCCGCGCCGGCACGGTCGGCGGGGTGGGAATGGGTGCGGCGGCGTGCGCGGCGGCGATGCCGCACAGGGTGAACGCGAAAGCGGCGGTGAAGCTACGGATCATCTGCAGAATTCTCAATGAGTGCTCGAGTCGAGGGTCGCAAGTTTATCAGTCGGGCGCCAGGCGCGCGTCGGGAACTCCCAGCGTTGTGAGCCGCGTCGCCAGCGCGTCGAAGTCCGCGACACTGGCGACCGGTCCCACCCGCACCCGGTACAGACGCCCGCCGGGCTGCGGCGGCAGTACGAAGCTGTTGCTGAGACCCGCCCGCTGCAGCCGGTGCAGCAGTCCCTGGGCATTCGCGGCCACCGCGAACGCCCCGGCCTGCACGTACAGCGTGGGCGGGGGAGTCTGGTTGGCGCGCGTCAGCGCCTGGTTCTGCGGATCCCCGGGCGTGAGCACCCGCACTTCAACCATGGCCGTGCCCTGGCGCAGCATGTCGAGCTTCGCCGCCGCGGTGTACGACAGATCGATGATGCGATTGGCGACGAACGGGCCGCGATCGTTGATGCGGACCACCACCGAAAGTCCGTTGGCGAGGTTGGTCACGCGCGCATAGCAGGGGATGGGGAGCGTCTTGTGGGCCGCCGTCATCGCGTACATGTCGTACGGTTCACCCAGCGAGGTGGTCACCCCGTGGAAGCCGGGGCCGTA
>DATJTJ010000134.1:0-41397 GCA_035503515.1 Steroidobacteraceae bacterium | reverse complement strand
CGGGACGGATGAAATCGATTGCCGCGCCCAGTAACGCCGTTGCCAGCACCGACGATCCTGGCTGTCTGCGGATGAGCATGTCGCAGCATTCCGAGGCATGCGGCGTGCCGGTGGAGGCGACGGTCCAGGCCCAGCGCCGCTGCAGAATCAGCGGCAGGACGCCCACCAGACGTCCCTTCTCCAGGGCGATCGTACAGCACAGTTTTGCGCCCTGGGGTCGATGGATGATGTTCCAGCTTTCGACGATGGCGGAATGGCACAGCAGATATTCGGCCCCGGATTCGGCCCAAAGCCTGTCCCATTCCGGCCCGAGCGCCTCCAGTTCCGCGTCGGTTTGCAGCAGCCGGAAAGTAAGTCCGATGTGCAAGGTCTGATCCACGGTCATCCGCGCGGCGCGCGGCGCGCGATCCTGCCTTTCAGGTCACTCAGGATTTCCCTGGTCCTGATTGCCGTCGCGCCGAGGCGGGAGGTCGCCATCAGGAAACTGGTGACCGGGACGGTGTTGTCACGACTCCAGTAGGACTTGAACTTCTCGGTGCCGGTGCCGAAGATGACATCGAGAAACCTGCCGTCCGCCGTCCGATAGTTGTCGAACAGGTACTTGAACATCCATTCGTCCAGGACGTTGCCGGGCGAGAACTGCCGATAGTCGTAATCGTAGGTGATGATCACGGGGCTGACGGTCGTGGTGTTGATCGCGATGAGTTTCAGCGCGATGAGTACCCCGTTGAGCCGCAACGTGAACGTGAGGTATCTGGACCAACCGGAGGCCCACAGTGCGCCCAGGTACTCCTTGTAGTAGTCGGAGAAGACCCACTGGCCACGCTTGTCCGTGCGATCGGACCACTTGCGTTTGTGCTCGAACAGCCAGTCGATGAGGCTTGCGGGAGTTTCCGGGAGGACTTCGAAAGTCACGGTTCCCTGTTCATTCAGACGCCGGCTGGCGCGGGCCACGTTGGTCTGGTATTTCCTGTTGAGCGCCTTGGCGAAGGAAGTCCAGTCGGTCTCGCCGTGGACGACGGCGACCGGAACCGCTCCTGACCAGGTTTCATCGATGCGCAGCCACCGATTCGCCCTGATCGCGATATCCAGATGGGTACCGCCCAGCACGTAATCGAGGTACACCGAATCCGGCCGGGCGATTTCGATGGCCTTGCGCAGCAACGCGATTGCAAGCTCGGATGACCCGGGCTGCCTTTTGACGATCATGTCGCAGCATTCCGAGGCATGCGGAGTGCAGGTGGATGCGACGCTCCACGCCCAGCGCCGATTGAGGATCAGCGGCAGAACGCCGACCAGGCGCTCCCCGTCCATGGCGATCGCGCAGCAGAGCCGCGCGCCCTGGGGGCGATGGATGATGTTCCAGCTTTCGAGGATGGCGGCATGGGACAGGAAGTATTCGGCCTCGGATTCGACCCAGAGCCGGTCCCACTCCGCCTTGATGGACACGAGTTCGACTTCGGTCTGCAGGATCCGGAACGTGAGTCCCGTGCCCAGTGGCCGATCGAATCGATTCTCGGCAACACGATTCGGCGGCCGCAGCTGTACGGCGACTGATGAAACCACCTTCACTGGCCCTTATTTGAAGCGCACACGCGAGACCCTGTCCCTTTCGCCGTGACCCTCGGGTCGGCGCATTCCGGCTTTGCGTTTGATACTACTATTCGGGAAAAGCTCACTTGAAGGAGCCGGGGCTCGTTTTGTGATCCACGACACTGTTCTTCAATGGTGTTGCGCTGCGTACAATGCCGTCATGTCCAGAGGCGGCAAGGGAAAACTCCCCAATGACCTGATCGCGGCAAGCTGCGCGGCAGTGCTGGCCGTGTATGCGGCCGGATATTCGCGCACGCGGGATGCTGCGAAAAGGCTGGAAACCCACGCTCAAGAGCCCCGTCTGACGGTCCAGACGCAGCGCGCGCGAACCATCGCTGCGCAGTCCGACGTGGCCATCACGAGGCTTGCGGTCGCGCCGCCGGAGCCGGCCCTGCCTGACTCGCCAGCGGAGGTCGCCCGACCCAGGCGCCGCCATCACAGATCTTCGTCTGCGACCGTCGGCGCGGCGGACACGAGGGTCGCGGCAGCGGCACCCGATCCTGCCCCGGGGGCGCCGCCCGCGATCGCGCCCGTGCCGCTGCCTACGGAGAGTGCCGATCCATCGGCCCCCGCCGTCACGGCGAGCGAAGGGCCGGCGTTGCCGGAGGCGAAATGGCGCGACGGCGTCTATACCGGTACCGGTGATTCGGCACATGGGGACATCGAAGCCCGCGTGGTCATCAAGGGCGGGCGGATCGTCGAGGCCGGCATTTCTGCCTGCGGCACCCGTTATCCCTGTTCGGTGATCGACTCGATCCTGCAGCAGCCGGTCGAGCGCCAGAGTGCCAAGGTGGACTACGTGTCCCATGCCACCGAAAGTTCGTACGCCTACTACTTTGCCCTGGATGAAGCGCTCAAGGCAGCCCTGGTCCACGATCCCGGCGAGACGACGGATCCAAGGTGATTCGCGCCGAAGTCGCCATGGGGACCACCGTGTCCATCGAGGTGGACGCACCGGATTCCGCCGTCGACAAAGCGCTCGGCTGGTTCCATGTGGTGGAAGCCCATTGTTCGCGCTTCGACGCGGCGAGCGAACTGCGCTGCCTGACGGCAGGCCGGCGCACGCCGGTCAGCCCGATTCTGTTCGAAGCCGTGCGCTTCGCGTTGCAGGTCGCCGAAGAGACGGGCGGTGCGTTCGACCCGACCATCGGCGCACGCATGGCCGCGAGGGGCTACAACCGGCATCACCGCACGCGTGAGATCAGCGGCCAGGGGCAGGCCGAGGGGGGCGTGAGCTTCCGCGACGTCGAAATCGACGCGCAGGATCACACCATCCTGCTGCGTCGCGCGCTCACCCTGGATCTCGGCGCGGTCGCCAAGGGGCTTGCCGTCGATGCCGCCGCCCGGGAGCTGAGGCAGTTCCGCAATTTTGCCATCGACGCCGGCGGGGACCTCTTTCTCGGCGGTTGCAACCCGCAGGGGGAGCCCTGGTCGGCCGGCATCCGGCATCCCCGGATTCGCGGGGAACTCGTCGACCGGATCCGCGTCTCGGACCGCGCCGTGTGCACCTCCGGTGACTACGAGCGCGGAGGGCATATCCTGGATCCGCGCACCGGCGCTGCGGCGCAGGCGGTGGCCAGCGCCACCGTGGTTGCGCCCGGCGCGATGCTTGCGGACGCACTGGCGACCGCCGCGTTCGTGCTGGGTCCGGAAAAGGGCCTTTCACTGCTGATGCAAATGGGCGTGGAAGGCCTCATCGTGACGGCCGGACTTGCGTGCCTGCGCACGCCGGGGTTCCCTCATGCATGAGGTGCTTCGCTTCCTGAGAAGCCCCAAGGGTTTGCTGACCCTCCTGCTGCTGGTCCTGACCGGGATCGCGGCGCCGGCCGAAGGGGCGAAGACGGTGGCGGTGAACATGGTCGCGGCCATCGTGGCTGCAGGATGTACCGATGTCGTCATCCTCCGACTGCGCCAGGGTGTCTGGCGATATCCCAGTGGCGCCGTGCTCACGGCGCTGATCGTGACGATGGTGGTGCGGGCCCAGGAGCCCTGGTATGTCCCCGCGGCCACCTCGGTGGTGGCGGTGCTCAGCAAGTACGTGCTGCGGACCCGTACCGCAAACATGCTCAATCCGGCCGCACTTGCGCTGACCGCCATGTACTACGTGCTGCCGATGGGACAGAGCTGGTGGGGCGCGCTGCCCGAGGTCTTCCCGGTATGGCTGCGCGCGGCGCTGCTCGCGGGCGGCATCTACATCACGGATCGGGTGAACAAGATGCCGTTGGTCCTGTCCTTCCTCGGCGCCTACTTCTGCCTGTTTACGGCCACCGCCTATCTCGGCGAGGCACGGCGGGTCGCCGAGATCTTCCGGTCGCCGGATCTGGAGGCGGTCCTGTTCTTCGCCCTCGTCATTCTGACGGATCCGCCGACGTCGCCCGCCCGGTACCGCGATCAGTGGCTCTGCGGCGTCCTGGTCGCCGCCGTCAGCTACGCCGTCTTCGAAGAATTCGGTGCCGTGTATTTCCTGCTGGCGGGGGTCCTGGCGGGGAATGTCTGGGCAGCATGGCGCCGCGTGCACCGACGCAAGAGGGGACACGCCGCCGTTCCTCCCGGCGGCGCTGACGATGCCACTCAGTCGTGAGTGGTGTCGTTCCAGGCGCCGGCCGGGGGCGTATCCCTCACCTTTTCGTCGGTGGAGCCCGTCCGGGCCGCCTTGTCGGCGTCCGCGATGTCGCGCTGGATGCCCTTGTGATCGCGCCCGTCATGCGGCAGCGGCGGCGGTGCAGGATCGGGGGGCGCAGGGATGAACTCGCTGGGAACCATGGTCTTCTCTCCGAACAGTGAACCCGGCGCCGGCCTGCGCCGGCACCCGGTTCGGTAATGGGCATGGCAAGCTTGCTTAGCGCCCGGCGGCCGAAGCCATGATCACCGAGGCGATGACGCCCGTGGCCACCGCGGCCAGCACGTAATTGCCATCGACCTCGCGCCACTCGTAGCCAGCCGGGGGCGCCCGCAGATGATGCTCCCGATAGTCGATGCGCTCGCCGCGCTTCCAGTCCTCGTCACGCATCCTGTGGCCTTTCTTCCAGTCGTCATGATGGACGTAGTGGTGGCCACCGTCATGTTCGTCCGGATGTTCGTCGGCGAGCGCCGGCGCGCTCAGGGCCACCGCCATCGCAAGCAGGGCGGATGTGACTAGGGCTGCTTTCATAGGTGACTTCCGAAGATTGACCCGCTGAAGTAGCGTAGGTGGAAGCCTATCGGCGTGGCACGGCGGGCGATGTAAGGTTCCCGCCAGCCACGGCGGCCGATTCAGGCCTTATTCGCGGACAGATAATTCTGACCGTTGCTCCGCAGGCGCAGCTCAAGCCCTCAAGCGCCGCCCGCAGTCAATGCGGCGGCCGCTGGCAGCGGTTCCCGGGAAGTCGCTGTCATAACGGATTGACTGCGCGCGCAGACAGGTTGTCGTCTCACCCGGCAGCGTCGATAGTGGCGCATCATTTTGCGGCGCCTCATCCATGCACAAACTCTACATTCTTGAAGTGGCCTCGGTACTCATGGCCGCTGTGCTGCTGGTGGCGGACTGCCGTCAAATGACGATGCGCACGCCCGGCGGCACCTCCTGGACTCACATGCAGGTGACATCGGAATTCGGATACCGGCTCGCGCCGCAGGCCGCGGGCGTCGAGCGGACCGATGTCATGCGCCAGGTCAGCGGCCTGTCGCTGCTGGCGTCCGCAAGCGCGGCCCGCGCCTCGCATCGAACTGCTCAGCGATAGCGGGCGAGGATCTTCTGCAAACCCTCCGCGCCGGGGGAGAGCTTCTCGTAGGGCACGCTGTTCAGGGGTTCATCCGGGCTGCCGTTGAGATCGTGGAATTCCCCCTGCGAGGTCTCCACATGCAGCAGGCCGGTCAAGTACTCGCCGCGCTTCATGTGTTCCTGGATGGCGGCGCTGGCGGCCGCGCGGCTGGTGGGATCGTAGTCGGCCTGGCACTTGCGCAGCACGATGCGGCTGCCGTCGTGCAGTACCACGGGCAGTGCCTCGCCCTCGCGGTAGCTCACCTTGATATCGCGCTCGAACGGCACGAAGTCGGCATGGACCGCCGGTTCGTAGTGCTCGCGGGTGTAGGCGTAGCTCTTGGTGGAGCCTTCGTGGTCATTGAACGTGACGCACGGGGACACGACATCGATCAACGCAAAGCCGTTGTGCCTGAGACCGGCCTGGATCAGCGGCACCAGCTGCTCCTTGTCCCCCGAAAAGCTTCGCGCGACGAACGAGGCTCCGAGGGTCATCGCCAGCAGCACCGGATCGATCGGCGGCTGCTGGTTGGTCTCGCCCTTCTTCGCGGTCGTGCCGACATCGGCCGATGCGGAGAACTGACCTTTGGTGAGACCGTACACCCCGTTGTTCTCGATGATGTACAGCATGTCGAGATTGCGCCGGATCGCATGGCAGAACTGCCCGAGGCCGATGGACAGCGTATCGCCGTCGCCGGACACACCGAGGTAGTGCAGTCGGCGGTTGGCGGCATTGGCGCCCATGGCGATCGAGGGCATCCTGCCATGCACGGAATTGAAACCATGGCCGCCGCTGACGAAGTAGGCGGTGGTCTTGGATGAACATCCGATGCCCGAGAGCTTCACCAGGTTCTGCGGCTCGATGGACAAGGCCCAGCACGCCTCGACGATCGCCGCGGTAATGGAGTCATGACCGCAGCCGGCGCACAGCGTCGACATCGCGCCTTCGTAATTGCGGCGGGTCAGGCCGAGTTCGTTGGTGGGCAGCGACGGATGAGCGACCTTCGGCTTGGGAAAGAATGTCATCGGGTCTCCTAACCGAGCGCGGCGTCCTGGGCCTTCTGCACGGGCCGCACCTGCGCCAGGATGCCCTCCACGATGAACCCGGAGGAAATGGGCAGGCCGCTGTAATGCAACAGCGAGTGCAGCTTCGCCTTCTCGACCGCGGTCTCCAGGATCAGGAGGGACTTGAACTGGGCATCGCGGTTCTGTTCCACGACGAACAGCAGCCGATGTGCGGCCAGGAACTCATCCACCTCTTCGCCGAACGGGAAGCCGCGCACGCGCATGTAGTCGATTCCGACGCCGTGCCCCTTGAGAACGTCCAGGGCTTCGCGTACGGCGCCCTCGCAGCTGCCGAGGGAGACGATGCCGATGTCGTTGCCGGACGTGGTATCGATGACGGCACGCGGCACCAGCTGCCTGGCCGTCTCCCATTTGCGAAGCAGCCGGTCGACCACGATCTGGTACTCGACGGAGTCCTCGGTGTAGGTGCCGTACTGCGAGTGCCCCGAGCCGCGCGCGAAGTAGGCGGCCTTGGGATGGACGCCGGGCAATGTCCGCGCCGCGATCCCGTCGCCGTCTTTGTCGAGGTAGCGCTGGAATTTCTCCAGCTTCTCGATATCCCCGCGTTCCAGCACCTTGCCCCGGTCGGGGCGATAACCGTCGTCCCACTTCAGGTCGCGGCACATCCAGTCGTTCATGCCGATATCGAGATCCGACAGCATGAACACCGGGGTCTGCAGTCGCTCCGCCAGGTCGAAGGCCTGGGCGGCCATGTAGAAGCACTCCTCGGGATTCGCCGGATACAGGCACACGTGGCGCGTGTCGCCATGCGAGGCGTAGGCGCATTCCATGACATCGCACTGCTGGGTGCGGGTCGGCATGCCGGTCGAGGGACCGACCCGCTGGATGTCGAAAATGACGGCCGGGATCTCGGCGTAGTAGGCCAGCCCGATGAACTCGTTCATCAGCGAGATGCCCGGACCGGATGTGGCGGTGAAGGAGCGGGCACCGTTCCAGGCAGCCCCGATCACCATGCCGACGGCGGCCAGCTCGTCCTCGGCCTGGATGATCGCGTAGTTCCTGCGACCCGTGTCCGCATCGACCCGCGTGCGCTGGCAGAAGGCCTTGAACGCGTCCATCACCGACGTGGAAGGAGTGATCGGATACCACGCGCCCACGGTGGCGCCGGCATACACGGCCCCCAGCGCCGCCGCGGTATTGCCATCGATCATGATATGGCCGCCGGTCGCAGTCATCGGCTCCACGCGCAGCGGCAGCGGACATGCGAAGTGGCGTTTCGCGTAGTCATAGCCGAGCTCGATCGCCTTCATGTTGCTGTCCACGAGCTGCGGCTTCCTGGCATAGGTCTCCGCCAGCAGCTGGCGGATGCGCTCGACGTCAAGGTCGAGCAGTGCCGCCAGGACACCCGCATAGCAGATGTTCTTCATCAGGATGCGGGTCCGCACTCCGTTGAAGTTCTCATTGCACAGGCGCGCCAGCGGCACCCCGATCACGGTGATGTCCTCGCGCGCGAGCAGCGCCGGACGCGGCCAGGTCGAGTCGTAGACGAGATAGCCCCCGGGGGCGACCTCCCTGAGATCCCTGGTGTAGGTCTCGGCATTCATGGCAACCATGATGTCCACGCGGCCGGAGCGGGCCACGTACCCATCCCTGGACACCCGGATCTCATACCACGTCGGCAGGCCCTGGATGTTGGATGGAAAGTAGTTCTTCCCCATGACGGGGATGCCACTTCGGAAGATGGATTTCATCAACAGGCTGTTGGCGCTCGCGGAGCCGGTGCCGTTGACCGAGGCGATCTTGATCACCAGGTCGTTGCTGCGGGGAGATGACATGTCGCCTTCAG
This sequence comes from Steroidobacteraceae bacterium, assembly GCA_035503515.1. GTDB lineage: Bacteria > Pseudomonadota > Gammaproteobacteria > Steroidobacterales > Steroidobacteraceae > DAIDKA01. The sequence continues at coordinate 33,193 of DATJTJ010000134.1, read as the reverse complement.
GCAATCTTCGGCTGCTTCGCATGCCCGGGGCACGCCTGGTCCCGCACTTGCGGCCAATGTATGTAGGATTTCTGCATGTCCCATGCGGCGGTCGGACAGCGCTCGGCACACAGTCCGCAGTGAACGCACAGGTCCTCATCCTTCACCATGACGCGCTGGGTCTGCGGCAGCGAGGCCGACACCAGCAGCGGTTGCTGCAGATTCTGCGCCGGAGCCCGCAAGCGGGAGCGCAGGTCGTTCTCGGTACCATTCGCGGTGATGGTCAGACAGTCGACCGGACAGATGTCGAGGCAGGCGTCGCATTCGATGCACAGCTTCGCGGTGAACACCGTCTGGACGTCGCAATTGAGGCAGCGTTGCACTTCCTGCGCCGCCTGCTCCGCGGTGAAGCCCAGCTCCACCTCGATGTTGATCTTCTTGAATCGCTCCTTGAGCGATACGTGGGGCATCAGCCGGCGCTCGACCGGCGCGTAGTCGTTGGCATACGACCACTCGTGCATGCCCATCTTGCGGCTCTGCAGATTGACCCCGCGCGGGAGCCGATCGCTCACCGATTCGCCGTGACAGTGACGATGGATGGAAATGGCGGCCTGGTGCCCGTGCTCAACGGCCCAGATGATGTTCTTCGGACCAAAGGCCGCATCCCCGCCGAAGAACACGCCGGCACGGGTCGACTGGAAGGTCGTCGGGTCGACCTGCGGGACATCCCACTTGTCGAACTCGATGCCGAGATCCCGTTCGATCCACGGAAATGCATTTTCCTGGCCGATCGCCAGGATCACATCGTCGGCGGGCAGGAATTCCTCTTCCAGCACCCGTTCGGCCGTGATGCGCCCGCTGGCATCGACGTCGTACTCCATCTTGTCGAACAGCACCCCCGTCAGCCTGCCGTTCTCGACGACGAACGACTTCGGGGAGCGGTTGATGACGATCTCGACGCTTTCTTCCTCGGCATCTTCGAGTTCCCAGGCCGACGCCTTGAAGAAGCCGCGGGGCTTGCGCGCCATCACCTTCACGCTCCTGGCGCCGAGCCTGAGGCTCGTGCGGCAGCAGTCCATCGCCGTGTTGCCGACCCCGATGATCAGTACGCGCTCGCCGATTTTCCCGATGTGCCCGAATGCCACGGATTCCAGCCACGCAATCCCGATGTGGATGTTGGCTGCGCCGGCGTCACGACCCGGCAGCTTCAGTTCCTTGCCCTTGGGTGCCCCTGATCCCACGAAGACGGCGTCGAAGCCTCCGGTCTGCAGCAATTCGCGCATGCTGGGGATCGGATGACCGAGCTTCAAATCCACGCCCCGGTCCGTGATCAGGGCGATCTCCTCGTCCAGCACGGTCTGCGGCAGGCGGAAGGAGGGGATGTTGGTGCGCATCAGGCCGCCCGGTTCGGCGGCCTGCTCGAAGACGGTGACCTCGTAACCCAGCGGCACAAGATCGTTGGCCACCGTGAGCGAGGCGCATCCCGCGCCGATGCAGGCCACGCGGCGGCCGTTCTTCAGCTTCGGGACCGGGGGCAGAAATCCGGTGATGTCGTCGCGGTTGTCGGCAGCGACCCGCTTGAGTCGACAGATGGCGACGGGTTTTTGTTCGACGCGGCCGCGCCGGCAGGCGGGCTCGCAGGGACGGTCGCAGACGCGGCCGAGAATTCCCGGGAAGACATTCGAGTTGCGATTCACCATGTAGGCTTCGGTGAATCGGCCTTGAGCGATCAGCCGGATGTACTCCGGTACATCGGTGTGGGCCGGACAGGCCCACTGGCAATCAACGACTCGATGATAGTAGTCGGGATTCGAAGTATCAGTTGGTTCCATTCCAATCGCGGCTGGCGCGGAGCCCCCAGTAGTGCCAGTCCGCCCGAGTATATCACTCATCGGAGCGTATCGGGTCCGGGAAGCCGGCGCGGCGGTTGAGGGATCAACACTCGACGCCGCGGCGCCGGCGATGCTGTCGCTGGCATCCGGAAAATTCATTCGCGCTGGATCGGCGGCCGCCGGTAAACGCGGGATGGACGCAGCCGTTCACGACGTCCGGACGCACTCAGAGCCTGTTGATAATCAAAGACTTGCCGGATAGGCTCGCCGACTACAGCCGCGAAGCACGCAGGGCCGGAAGCGCCGCTCCGAGCAGCGCGATGCCCAGCACCCACAGGGCACTGATGAGGAACTCGTGCGCGCCCGTGATGAGGGGAAAGGTCAATGCATTGGTAGTGATGATGCGGCCACTGAAGGCGAGCCAGGCGATGCTGCTGCCGAGCAGCGCGCCCAGCAACGCGATGAGGGTCGCCTCGGCGATCACGGAGACGACGATGGAATGTCTTGCGAAGCCGATCGCCCGCAGCGTCGCGAGTTCCGGGCTGCGTGCGTCGACCGTGGCATAGGTGCTGCTCAGGGCCGCGCAGGTCGCCGCCCCGGCCATGATCGCTCCGATGAAGTAGCTCACGAAGTCCAGAAAACGGCGGACACCTGCAAAGGTCTGCTCGCGGATCACGGCTTCACGGTAGACGTCGGCCATCAGGGTGGGATCGGCCGACATGGATGCGACATAGGCCGGTATCTCGGCGGGACTCCTCATCACCAGCACGACTTCCTCATAGGACGTCCGGCCGACCGCAGCCATGATGGTTTCGGCATCCGCAACCAGGCTCAGGTCCAGCACGTCGCCGGTCTCCCCAAAACTGCCGACGATGCGCCAATCGGCGCCGCGGATGGGCACCAGATCCGAGATTTCGAGTCCCCTGATCAGTTGCCGGGCTTTGGTGCTGACGAGCAGTTCGTGTACTCCGGGCCTGGGCCAGCGGCCGCGAAGCAGGCGGATTTCCGGATAGACCCGGGGATTCGTGATGCCGCGGATAAAGACGTTGTCGGGCCTGCCATTGCGCGCGACCACATCGACCGCCTGGGTGATCGAGCCGGTCGCGAGCGGATGACCCTCCGCGTCGCGCCTGACCCGCTCATCATTGGCCAGGGTCCGATACGCGTCCCGCGAAATCGAGCTTTCCGCCGGATTGGGCGCGCCGCGGCTCAACGCCACCAGCCGGTCCGGGCGGGCGTTGTTCACTGCCAGACGATGAATCCCATCGCCCATCGACAGCAGACTGGTGAGCACGGCCGCCACCAGCACCACGCTCACGAATCCCGTCAGGAATACTCCGGGCCGGCTTGGCAGCGACTGCAGACCCCACAGACACAGCGCCCCGATCTGCCGTGCCGTGCTCATGGCCGCCTACTGTCTCGCAGCCGCCACATGAATGCGCAGCGTCCGCCAGGCGGGAAGGGCACCGCTGAGGAGGCCACCGCCGACGGCGAGGACGACTCCGAAGGCAACCACGATCGAAGGTACATGGCCGTTGTTGACGATATCCTGCGCCCGGGGCAGCAGCAGCTGCGCGATACCCAGGCCCGCGAGCGCCCCGGCGACCCAGATTCCGATGGACTCCGTCAGCACCAGCGCCAGCACGCGTCCATGGGTGAAGCCGATGGCCTTGAGTGTCGCGATGTCCGCCCGGCGCTCGCGGACCGACTGCATCATCAGCGCACCGGAGGCAACCAGCAGCGAGATCAGCGCCGCGAGGGTAACGGTCCGGCTCACCAGGGCGACATCGCCGATACTGCGGAAGCCGGCGCGGGCCGCGTCGGCTTCGCTGCTCGTCGATGTCGGGTGCGGGGAGTTGAGGAATCGCGCATCGATGATGTGGCCGATCTGGATCGACTCCGAAGGTCGCGAGATCTGCAGACCGTAGATGTTCACCGCATCGTGATCCGCGGCGCGTGCTTCATTCAGGTAGCTGTAGTTGAGCAGCACGAGGTCGGAGAATTCGGGGCGTTCCACCTGGCGGAACAGCCCAACCACATCGAATCCCCAGTCGCGGGTGCCATCCCGTCGCGGAGTGAAGCACTGCAGGGTGACGTGGTCTCCCACCCTCCAGCCCAGGCGGCTGGCCAGCAATTCGCCGACGATGGCGCCCGTCCGCAGTGCGACCAGGGCCCGCAGCTGATCGGGCGCCGTGCGATTTTCCGCATAGACGGTAAAGTACGTTTCCGGATCGATCCCGAGGGCCCAGACATATTGGTCAGGGCGCCGGTAGGTACACGGCAGCTGCGACTCGAAGGTCACCCGGGCAACGCCGGGAGTGCGGCGCAGGTCGCCCGCAATGCTCACCGGAAGCAGGTCGCCGCGGCCCAGCCGGCTCGCCACGAACATCCGGTCGGCATGGGTGTGCCTGATCGCCAGATCCATGCTGGCAATCAGCCCCTGCAGCGAGCCGTACAGGATGAAGACGAACACCACCTGGGCAAATATCAGCAGCGAGCGGATGGTATTGCGCCGAAAGCCTGCAATCAGAAGGTGAATGTACTTCACGGCAGGCATTTCACCCGCCCGCGGCCGCGGGCGATCCCCTGTGCATTAGCGGCTCCCTTCAGTGGGTCTTCTCCTGCGGCACCCTGACGGTCGCGGGTTTGCCCTTGTCCTTGATCAGGATCGCGAGGAACTTCGCCGGCTGGGTCTTGCTGGCGTTCTCGCTGACGGCATGGATGTCGGAGGGGCCTCCCTTGACCTGCATGATCATCGTGCCTTCCAGGACGTAGACGAAGGCCTGTGCGGCAGGAGGATGATTGCACAAATGCCGTCCCGGAACCCATTGACGCAGCGCGGCCATCAGGCTCATCTTTGACGCATGTGGATTCGCCTGCTCACATTGCCCACGATTCTGCTCGCCGCCGCAGTGGCTGCCGATGCGGCGGGCCCGGGCGACCCGGCGGCCGGCAAGGCGTACTTCACCGAAATGTGCATCAAGTGTCACAGCGCCGAGCCCGGTGATGGCGGTGGCGAAATCGGTCCGTCGCTGGTGGGTGTGTTCGGCCGGGCGGCGGGGGTCGGTGACAACCGCTTCGATTACAGCCAGGCCCTGAAGACCTCCGGACTCGTATGGAATGCCCGGACGCTGGATCACTTTCTGGCCGATCCCGCCACGGCCGTGCCCGGCACGACGATGCCGCTGCCGATTCCTTCGCAAAAGGACCGCGACAACGTCATCGCCTATTTCCAGTCCCTGGCCGCCGCCAGATAGTCCCCGCCCTCAGGGGAGCCGCCAGATATCGACGATGCCGGGCTGAATGCCCTGCGCGGGCGGTGATGCGGCGGCAGGAGCGCCGGGTCGCCGGCCGCCTGCGAAGCCGAAGCCGCTGATGGCGCCCTCCGGCAATGCGATGCGGTCAGCGGCGACGATCGGACTGTTCCAGTGCCCGGTCCCGCACTCCAGGTCGGCAACCGGGTTGCCGGTGGTCGCATCGAGCACGTGCAACTTGGCGCCCACCCGCGCCGGGTCATAGATGTATAGCAGGCCGCCCGCGTAGAACGGCGTATTGCCACCGGTCTTGGTATTCCAGGCCTGCTTGAGCCGATGGTCGCTGCCAAAGGTCCACGCCGTGGTGCCGCCCCGTCCGGTTGAAGCAAACAGCCAGGTGGTCCCGTTGATTTTCGCGGTCGCGGACCCGGAGAGCAGCTGTGTCTTGCCGGGCACGTCCACGATCTGCAGTTCGCCACCCTGATGCGGCGTGGTGCCCGCGATCAGCTTCATGTCGAGGAGCCGGATCGTCCCGTCCTTGCCACCCTGGGCGATGTAGCCATCACCCAGCAGTACGGGGGACGTGGAGCCCACGTCGAGATCCCGCTTGTCCAGGTCGGCGGTGTTCGTGGTCGTCCAGTTGGCCAGTATCCTGCTCGCGCTGGGATCGAGCATGACGACCGCATCGCCCCAGGAGGTCTTGCCGTCCCAGGGGCCGTTGCCGGTGGCGAACAGCAGATCGCCGCTGCCCGGGACGACGACGATGCCCGCGCGTCCCCAGATGGCGGACTGCGCCTGGGCACAGGAGGAGGGTTCGAGCAGTTCGGCGCGATCACTGCACAGTGAGTTCCAGACCTTGCGCAGGGCACCGGTCTTCGCGTCGAGGACGGCGATGTGGCCCTGGTAGGGCGGTGTATCGCCCACATAGCCGGCCGTCGGAATCAGAACGTTCCCGCGCACGAATGACAACGGCGAATCGAGCTTCTCCGTGGTCGGCATCCGGGTGACCGCCGTGCTCCACACGGCCTTGCCGTCCGCGATCGCGATCTTCGTGACCTTGCCGTCCGGGGATGCCGCATAGATGAACCGCCGGTTGGCGTCCGCGACCGGCGTCGAATTGGTGATCTGCTTGACGATCAGGCCGCGTGAACCGGCCGGCGAGCCGGTCGCCGCCGCGACTTCGTCGAAACCCGGCGGCGCGTACTCCCACAGCACCTTGCCTTGCCGGGCATCGATCGCCACCGTCCTGCCCACATTGGTGGTACCGAAATACACATCATGCGATGCGCCATTGACCTGTACATCCTTGAGGTAGATGAGTCCGGCATCGATGGGCGCCGATATCGTCACCTGCTGGCGCACCATGCTGCCGACATTGGCCGCGGTGATCCGGGTCGCCGCCAGGTTGGCATTGGTGCGCGTGTTGCTGCCGCCGAATGTCGGCCAGTCACCCGTGATGCCGCTAGACTGCTGTGACAGGCTGGCACAACTGCAGGTTGCCGCAATCGCGCAGGTCAGAAGCGCCTTGTGGACGAATCGCATGCCGGGTCCTCCTGATGGTTGGGCTGCATTCTATTGCATAGGGGAGATTGGACCATGCGCAAATTACTCCTGACGCTGGCGACCATTGCGGTCCTGCTGCTGTTGGGCTTTGCACTGTGGGTCTGGAGCCGGCCGGAACGGGGCACCACGGGCCAGGTCAGTACGAGGTTCCGGCTGCTGGGTCCCAATGATCGTATCGCGGTGGATGGCTTCGATGATCCGAAGGTGCAGGGCGTCGCCTGCCACATCAGCCGGGCGGTCACCGGCGGCATCAAGGGCGCGCTGCGCGTCGCGGAGGACACGAGCGACGTCAGCATCGCGTGTCGCCAGATTGGTCCGATCCACATCAAGGAGCGGCTGGAGGATGGCGAGACCGTGTTCGACGAGCGGCGCAGCCTGCTGTTCAAGCAATTGCACGTGGTGCGCTTCTTCGATCGCGCCAGGAACGTCCTCGTGTACGTGTCCTACAGCGATCGAGTCATCCAGGGCAGCCCCAAGAACTCCATCAGTTCCGTGCCCATCATGGGATGGGTCGCCCCTTGAGGCAACGCAGTCGCTAGGCCCGGCGCGCCTCGATGACGGCGACCGGTGAGCGCGTGGCCGTCACCCGGGCCATCTTCAGGCCCGCCTGGTGGAACAGCCCGGCATATTCCGCCGGCGTGCGTTCCTTGCCGGTGAGACACACCAGCATGTTGATGTCGAGCAGCGCCGCAAACGTCGGGCCGCCGCCCTCGACGAGCGGCAATTCGACGACGGCGACCCGGCCGTCCGCCGCCATCGCATCGCGCACGCAGCGCAGGATCCTCACGCACTCCTTGTCGTTCCAGTCGTGCAGGATGTGCTTGAGCAGATACAGGTCGCCGCCGGCCGGCACCGACTCGAAGAAGCTGCCACCGATCCGCTCGACGCGATCCGCGACGCCCAGTTCGGTCAGGGTCGGATGCGCGCGCTCCACCACGTCCGGCTGATCGAACAGCACGCCCCGGGCTTTGGGCACCCGCTTCAGCACCGCTGCGAGGAAGGCGCCATGGGCGCCGCCGACATCGACGATGCGCCGCGCGCCGCCGAAGGAGTAGGCGCGAAGGACCTCCTGCACTTCCGCTCCGGACTGGGCCGTCATGTTCTCCGAGAACAAACGTCCCTCCTCGGGGTTGCGGTCGCGGTAGTACTCCCAGGGATTGCCCATGCCGAAGACCTTTTCGAAGGCCGGTTTGCCGCTGCGGATGCAATCGTCGAGCTGGCCCCAGCAGGCCCAGTGCACGGTGTCGACCTCGGAGGCGATGGCCGCGCGCATGGACCCTGGGACACCGGAGCGCAGGCACTGGCCGAATGCGGTCAGTCCGAAGCGGCCGCCGGGATGGGCGGTGAGCACGCCGATGGAAACGACCGCCCGCATCAGCCGATACAGGGACACCTCATTGACGCCGAGTGCGGGCGCGATGTCGCGGGCGGTGCGCCGGCCCCCGGCGAGCTGATCGGCAATGCCGAGGCGTGCAACCGCACCGACCGCGCGTCCTGCCCACACGCCCCCGATGAGATCGAGAATCCTCTGCGCCGGTGTCAGGGCTCGGGTCGCGGTCTTGCGCGCTTTCGGCCGGGGCTTCTTCTTCGCGGCCTTGCGGGCGCTCTTGCTTCGGGTCGGCATCCCGTCATGGTAGCTCACAAAGATTTCGTGCAATGCGTCAATCGCCCGCGAGGGTCATTTGCGGGTCAGTACCACCACCGGGATCTCGCGTTGCGTCTTTTTCTGGTAGTCGGCATAGGGTCCGTAGATTTCCACCATCCTGGGCCACAGCGCGGCGCGCTCCGCGGCGTCCGCCGTGTGCGCGCGGGCGGCGAACTTGTCCCCCTTCACCTGGACCCGCACCTCGGGGTTCGCCTCGAGGTTCAGATACCATGAGGGGTGCGCGGGTGCGCCGCCCTTGGAGGCGACGACGACGTAATCCGGCCCCGAGCGCCCGAAGATCAACGGCAGTGTGAGCGCATGGCCCGACTTGCGCCCCGTCGTGGTCAACAGCAACGTCGGCACCATGCCCTTGCCGCCACCGCGGCTCGCGTCCCACATGTAGCCGTCGGCGCCATCGGTGGCGATGTACCGGTCCAGATGGTCCTGGATCCACGGCGGCAGTTCACGGGCCTTGTTCGTCTCGGTCATGGCAGCTCCCGGTTGTTGTGCAATCCGACGCGGCTCGACTCCCGGTACGATAACGCCGCGCCTGTCGTTATGCGACCCGCTTCAGGTGCCTTTGCGTCCGAGCGCGTCCGCCGCCTGCAGCACCTCGCGTGCCAACCGCACCCGATCCTCGAGGCTGCTCATGAGCGTTGCGGCGTTGAACATCCGCACGGCAGCAGGCAACGTCGTCATCGCCGCATCCTCCTCATCGAGCATGAAGCCGTCGATGAGATCGGCATAGCGCCGTGCGACGGCGGCCGCACTGACCTCGAACCCCAGCTCAGCCAGCATCTTCGCCGCGGGTCCCTTGATGGCCCTGCCGCCAATGATGGGCGTGACGGCAACGACCGGCGCCGCGGCGCGCCGGATGGCGGCCCGCATCCCCGGCACGGCCAGGATCGGCTCGACACTGACGAAGGGATTGGAAGGACACACGACGATGGCCCGCAGGTCCGGCCGTCCCAGGGCCTGCAGGGCCTCGGGCTGGGCGCGCGCAGCCTCGGTTCCCGCAAAGGCAAAGTCGCGCACCACGGGCTGGCATTGCCGGCGGACGAAGTAGTCCTGGAAGTCCAGCCAGCCCTCGTCGGTCAGCACGCGCGTGCGCACGGGGTCATCGGTCATCGGCAGCACCCGGGCACCGATGCCGAGCGCACGGCACAGGTGCGCGGTCACCTCGCTCAAGGTGGCACCCTGCGCCAGCCGCCGGGTGCGCTCCACGTGCACGGCCAGGTCGCGGTCGCCGAGCGCGAACCAGCCGTCGCCGCCAAGATCCCGCAGGGCTTCCATGAATGACCAGCTCTCGTCCCGCCGGCCCCAGCCCCTGACCGGGTCCGAGAGCCCGGCGAGCGCGTACATGACCGAATCCAGGTCGGGACTGATGTGAAGCCCCAGGTGCCGGAAGTCATCGCCGGTATTGACGATCACGGAGAGTTCCGCCGGCGCAAGCGCCAGTGACAGTCCGTGGGCGAGCTTGGCGCCCCCGACGCCGCCGCACAGCGCCACCACGTGACCGTTCACCGGAACAGGTCCTCGTGAGCAGGGCGAAGCAGCGCCGTGGCCGGCTGGTGTACTGCGGAGGCGCCGAGCCCGCGTACCAGGATGACCGGCCGGGCCTCGCCTGCCTGTCCCATCAGCAGCGATGCGGCGGAGGCTATTTCATCGGCGTGCCCGACGATGGAGACCCGCAAGGTCCGTCCGAACAGGTCACGGCGGCCGCGCAGATCGAGGGTTGCGGCGACGCCTGCACAGCCGATCGCAACTCCCACCGTACCCACCCGCCAGGGTCGTCCGAAACTGTCGCTGATGATGATCGCCGGTGCCACCCCGGTCCGTGCCAACAGCCGTTCCCGTAGCCGCTGCGCGCTGGCGTCGGGATCTTCGGGGAGCAGCAGCGCGCAGTCGGTGTCCGGGCCTGCCACATTGGACTGGTCGATGCCCGCGTTGGCCATGGTCAGCCCCAGCCGGTGCTCGACGATCAGCACGTCCGGCGCGGTGCGCACGATGCGCCGTGATTCGCGCAGGACCAGTTCCACCAGCCGCGGATCCTTGCGTACGATCGCGGCCACTTCCCGGGCCTTCGCACCCGGCGTCACCGTCGCGAGATCGACCTGTCGCCCTTCGGCCTTGGAGACCACTTTCTGCGCGACCACCAGTACGTCCGCCGGCTGCAGGCGCAGCCCGTCGCGCTCGAGGGCCTCCAGCGTCAGGGTCGCAAGGTCATCGCCGGGCCGTACCGGGGGAATGTCGTGCAGGGCACGCAGGTGCAGGTCGGCGGCGGAACTCATTGCCCGGGATGACCGCGCCGATCAGCCGAACCGGGCACGCAGGCGGGGCAGAACCTGCTCGGCATACAAGGTCAGGAACCGCGCCTGGTCGGGGCCCGGCGCATGAAACACCAGGTGCCTGAAGCCCATGTCCAGGTAGGGGCTGATTCGCTCCACGTGCTCCTCCGGATCCGTCGATACGATCCAGCGTTCGGCGGCGCGCTCGACCGGCAGCGCGGCCGCCAGGCGTTCGATTTCCAAAGGGTCCTCGACCGAACTCTTTTCCTCGGTGGACAGCGCCAGCGCCGCCCACTGCCGTGTGTCCTGCAGCGCCCGCGGCCCGTCGCGATCGAAGGAGACCTTCATCTCGATCATCATGTCGACATCGGCCGCCGCGCGTCCCGCGGCCTGGATGCCCGCCGCCACGTTCGGCAGCAACGTTTCCTGATACAGCTGCGGCGGCTTGCCGCTGGTGCAGATGAACCCTTCCGCAAACTGACCGGCGTACTTCGCCATCACGGGCCCGGCGCCGGCCACGTAGATCGGCGGCGGCCGTGGGGGCCGGTCGTAGATCGTCGCCTTCTCGGTGCGGTAGAACTGACCCCGGAAGCTCAGGCGCTCCTGCGTCCACAGCGTGCGGATCAACGTCAGCGCTTCCTTGAGCCGCGCGGTGCGCTCCCGGGGTTCGGGCCAGGCCATCCCGGAGGCGGGCACCTCATTGAGCGATTCGCCCGTGCCGACGCCGAGGATGATCCGCTGCGGATACATCGTCGCCAGCGTCGCGAACGCCTGGGCGATGACCGACGGGTGATACCGGAAGGTGGGCGTCAGCACGCTCGTACCCATGAGGATGCGCGCGGAACGCGCGCCGAGTGCGCCGAGCCAGGCCATCGAAAACGGCGCATGGCCGTCGTGATGGCGCCAGGGCTGGAAATGGTCGCTGATGAACACCGAATCGAACCCGAGTCGCTCGGCGAGCAGCGCATACCCGAGCAGCTCATTGGGACCGAACTGCTCGGCCGAGGCCTTGTATCCCAGTCTCAGCACGGGGCACCGGCGGCCTGCGCGTACAACGTGGTGCGCTGCCTTGCGGGTCGGCCGATGCGCTGCGCGAGCGTCGTCAGCTGCGCCGCATCCAGTTCCTGGCCGTGCACGCCGCCGGCGGCGCGCGTGATGGACTCGTTCATGAGCGTGCCGCCCAGATCATTGGCGCCGGCCTGCAGGCATCGGGCGGCACCTTCGGCACCCATCTTCACCCAGGAGGTCTGGATGTTGGCGATCAGCGGATGCAACGCCAGTCTTGCGACCGCATGCATCAGCACGGCCTCGCGCAACGTCGGGCCGGAACGCGTGCGGCCGCGGCGCCACAGGGGTGCCTCCATATGCACGTATCCCAGCGGCACGAACTCGGTCACGCCGCCGGTGCGGGCCTGCAGCGAGCGCAGCCGCAGCAGATGCCGGGCCCAATGCACGGGCTGCTCGACATGTCCGTACAGGATGGTCGCGGTGGTCCGCAGCCCGACCGCATGCGCGGTGGCGATGACCTCCAGCCATTCCTCGGTGCGCAGCTTGTCGGGGCAGATGATGTCGCGGATCTCATCGTCGAGGATCTCGGCCGCGGTGCCCGGCAGTGTCGACAGCCCCGCCTCCTGGAGCCGCTCCAGATAGGCGCGCAGCGGCAGCCCGAGCGTGCGCGCACCGTGCCGGATCTCCAGGGGCGAGAACGCGTGTGCATGCATCTGCGGCACCGCCGTCTTCACCGCGCGCAGGATGGCGAGATAGGTCTCGCCCGTGAAGCTGGGATGGATGCCGCCCTGCAGGCACACCTCGGTGGCGCCGGCAGCGGCCGCCTCGGTCGTGCGGCGGGCGATCTCACCCAGGTCCAGGTTGTAGGCCGGACCGCGCAGGTCGCTCGAACCGCGGCCCTTGGAGAAGGCGCAGAACCCGCAGTGGTACAGACAGATATTGGTGTAGTTGATGTTGCGGTTGACGACGTAGGTGACCGTTTCACCCACGGTGTCGCGGCGCAGCCGGTCCGCCGCATCGATCACCGCATCCAGGTCACGACCCTCGGCAGCGAACAGGTGGACGATGTCGCCTTCGCCGAGTTCGCGCCCCGCCCGCGCGGCTTCGAGCAGTGCGCCGGTGCGCCGGCTGACGCCGCCGCGCAGCGGACGCGTCGCGCAGGGCAGGGCGCGACCGCTGCCCGCGTGCCACAGGTCGGGTCGTGCGAAGCCGCGGCTGTCACTTGCCCGGCGGACCCGCGCAGTGATGGCCGGGTCCGTCCAGCGTTCCGGTTGCAGCGCAAAGCGCGGCCCGATCGCGAGGCGCTCCACCAGATCGCGCCCCGCCGCGGCGGTCGAGCGGGCGAGATCCGCCAGATGCGGCCAGGGCGCTTCCGGGTTGACATGATCGGGTGTGACGGGCGAGACACCGCCCCAGTCATTGATGCCGGCCCGCACCAGCAGGTCCAGTTGCCCGGGCTGCAGGTTCGGAGGGGCCTGGATCGACATTTCCGAGCCGAACAGCAGCCGGGCGAGGGCAATCGTCCACAACTGCTCCTCCAGCGCCGGCTCGGCGGCCGCCGCCATCCTGGTACCGGGTTTCGCCCGGAAATTCTGGATGATGAGTTCCTGCAGGTGGCCGTGCGCATCGTGCAGCTCGCGCAGCGCCAGCAGCGACTCCAGGCGTTCCTCCCGGGTTTCGCCGATGCCGATCAGCAGGCCGGTGGTCATGGGGATGCGCAGTTCGCCTGCGGCCTTGAGCGTGGCGAGCCGATTCTGCGGCAACTTGTCCGGCGAACCGAAGTGCGGTCCGCCGCGCTCGCACAGCCGCGTCGCCGCACTTTCGAGCATGAGGCCCATCGAGGCGCTCACCGGCCTCAGCCGCTGCAGTTCGGCGGCGGTCAGGACTCCGGGATTCAGGTGCGGCAGCAGCCCGGTATCTTCCAGGACCTGCCGCGCCATGCGCTCCAGATACTCCAGCGTGCTCGCGGCGCCCAGCGCCTCGAGCGTGCGGCGCGCAAGGCCGTAGCGGGCCTCCGGCTTGTCTCCCAGGGTGAACAGCGCCTCCTTGCACTGCGCCCGCTGGCCGGCGCGCGCGATGGTCAGCACTTCCGCGGGGGTGAGATAGGCGCTCTTGAGATGGCGGGGTGCCTTGGCGAAGGTGCAGTAGTGGCACACATCGCGGCACAGCTGGGTGAGGGGAATGAACACCTTGCGTGAATAGCTCACGGTCTCGCCGAAGCCGGCGAGCGTCAGCGCCTCGGCGGTGGGCATGAGTTCGGCCGCCGGCGCCGTGACGAGCATCCGGGCGTGCGCGGCGTCCGGCCTTCGCCCGGCTTCGATCTCCCGCCGCAATGCGCTCAGGCCTGGAGGCGCGTGTGCCATGCGGGCTCCTTGAGACGCTCGAGATCCTCGGGCGAGTCCACGTCGAACTCCAGGCCGGCGCATGGCACCACGTGCGGGTCCAGCCCCAGGCCACGGGCCTGTTCCAGGTGCAGGCGCCGGCTGTCGAGTCCGAAACGGAACCGGAACGGCCGTGGCGAGTTCAGGTACAGCGCATTCGTTCCCACGCCGGCGGCGTCGGTCGCGATCGCGAATCCGCCGCTGCGGCCGGCCCGCACCAGCGCATCGATGTCCATGGCGGTAACCTCGGGCAGGTCCGCGGGCAGCACCACCAGTTCGTGACAGCCGAACTGGTGCAGCACGCGCTGCGCTGCCGACAGCGACTCATTCAGACCGATGCCGGCGTCGGCCAGGACCGGGATGTCGGCGGGCACGCTGTCGCGCTCCGGGCTGACCACCACGATCTGGCGCAGGGTGCGCGCGGCGCGCGCGGCACACAGCACCGCATCCAGCATGCCGCGCACCAGTTCCAGACGTGCCGCGGGCGCCAGGACTTCCGCGAGGCGGCTCTTGCACCGCGCCCGCGCCTTGATCGCAATCAGGGCGCAGCTCATGGGCAGCCCCGGGCGCCGCCCGGCGCGAGCAGCGCCAGCAGCCGCTCATCGGTCGTTCCCTGGCTGCCGATCGCCTGTACGCAGACGTGGTCGGCACCGGCCTGCCAGTGTTGCTCAAGGCGCGTGCGAATGGCCGCTTCGTCACCCCAGGCGATCACGGCATCGATGAGGCGGTCGGAGCCGTCGGCGGCGAAGTCCGCATCCGTGAAACCCAGACGCCGCCAGTTCTCCACGTAGTTGGGCAATCCCAGGTACAGCGACAGGAACCGGCGCGCGGCGGCGCGGGCCTTCGTGGCATCGGTCTCGAGTATGGCTGCCTGCTCCACGCACAGGAGTTTGCCGCGGCCGAGGAGGGCGCGCGCCCGCAGCGTGTGCTCCGGCGTAACGTTATAGGGATGCGCGCCATCGGCGTCGCTGCCGGCAAGCTCGAGCATTTTCGGCCCGAGCGCGGCCAGCACGGTCCGTGGGGCGCTCGCGGGCGCCGGCGCCTTGTAGGGAGCCTGCTTCATGCCGGCCAGATAGGCCCGCATGGTCGCGACCGGCTTGCCGTACTCGTGATGGCGCAGGCCTTCCACGAACGGGATATGCGAAACGCCCAGTCCGAGCAGGAACCGGTCGCCGGACTGCTCGTTCAGACCTTTCTGGGCCGCGGCGGCGGTCAGGGGGTCGCGAGCATAGATGTTGGCGATGCCGCTGGCGATGATCAGCTGCCGGGTGCCGGCCAGCAGCCAGGCGCTGGTGGAAAACACTTCGCGCCCGATGGCCTCCGGAATCCACAGTGCGCCGTAGCCCCACGCTTCGACCCGCGCGGCGAACGCGACCGCCTCGGACGCGGCGAGCCCATCGGTTCCTGCCCAGACTCCGAGCGTTGTCACTCGCATCGCGCGCTCCAGGATGGCCACGGGGCATATTATCCGCGTCCTGCGCGCCGCGGCACTACGAAAAGGGTGGCGGGTGGTCGCTAGTGATGCGCAGCGGTCGGCTTGCGCAGCCGGGGCAGGACCTCCCGGCCGTAGAACTCGATGACCTTGTGCTGATCCGGTTGTCCCGAGTGGATGTTCACGATGGTGGCGCCGCTGTCGAGGAGTTTCCTGACCGCCTGCACGTGCGCATCGGGGTCGGTGCTGACCGTCCAGTCACCGATCACCTTGGCCAGGGGCAGCTCGCGCTGCGCATCCTGTTCGATCTGTGCCGGATCCGGAATGTTCTGGTAACCCTTGAAGGCCTTTGGAATGAAGTTCCACAGTTTGGCTGCCGTCTGCGCCTCCTGCTGGTCGCCGACGACCACGAACGCCTCGACCAGCACCGGCATGGCGCCGGGGTCCTTGCCCGCGGCCCGGGCTCCCTGTTCCCATTCACCCTTGTGCTGTTTCCAGGTCTGCGGGTCCGTCACCAGGCCGTCTCCATGCTGGCCGGCGAGCTTCATGGCCTTCGGGCCGTTCGCGGCCAGCAGCAGCGGAATCGGTTGCGCCGGCGGATCGTAGAGCCGGCCGTCGACGGTGTAATGCCTGCCCCGGTGACGCAGCGGCTGTCCTGTCCACAGCTGCCGGATGATCGTGACCGCCTCGATGAGCCGGTCCCAGCGCTCCTGCCACCGGGGCCAGTCGCCGGTTGCCGCCTGTTCGTTGAGCGCTTCGCCGGATCCCAGTCCGAGAAAGATCCTGCCGGGGGAGAGCAGGCTCAGGGTCGCGAATGCCTCGGCCACCACGGCCGGGTTGTATCGCAACGTGGGGCAGGTCACCGTCGGACCCATCCAGATGCGCTCGGTACGCTGGCCGAGGGCGCCCAGGGTCACCCAGGCCTGCCCGACGTGACGCTCATTCGCCTGCCAGGGTTGAAAATGATCGCTGGTCGCAACCAGGTCGAATCCGGCCTGTTCCGCCGCCGCTCCCAGGCGCACCAGTTCGGGCACGGCAAACTGCTCGTGGGCGAGCATGAAGGACAGCATGCCCCGGGTCAGCTTGTCGGGCCGATGATGCGCACGGGCGGACGCCGCAGTCGAACCGCCGCCCCGGGCGTCCTGAGCCGCCGCCAGCTTCGCAGCCGGGAGCCCGGCGCACACGGCGGTCATCAGTGCCGACTTCAGGGTGTGGCGCCGCGCGGCGATCGCGAAGTTTTCATCGGCCGGTAATGAATCTGACATGGCGCCACTCCTGCTGTCCGCGACCCGCAGTTTCCGCAGGGCAACCGCGGGCGCCTGTAGGAGAAGGCCGCGAATCTGCGCCCGCTGCGGCCCGCATTACCGCGTCCGGTGTGGGAACCTGTGATTCATCGCACGGCCCATCGCAGGGTCGCAGTGCTAAAAGCGCATGATGAACTGCCCCAAATGCGGTCATGCCCAGGCCGATACGGTCAAGTGCGCCGCCTGCGGTGTCTACTTTGCCAAGCTCGCGGCTCCTGCGCCGGACCGGCCGGTATACACGCCGCAGCCGCAAGCGCGCGGTTTCGGTGCCGGAACGGTGGCGCTCGCCGCCGTGGCGGCCGCGGCCGTCGTCTACTCCCTGATGCGCCACGCCTCACCGCCACCGGCTGTATCCGCACCGGTGACCCTCGCGGCGGTCCCCCTCCAGCAGCGCCCGCAGATGACGAACGTTGCTCCGGTGGCTCGGGTGGCCGGCGGTGCCGATGGCGGCAACTCCATCGATGCCATCGGTGCCGCGCGCGCCGCCACCGTGCTGATCCGCACGGCCTGGGGCCTCGGCTCCGGATTCGTCGTGGACGCGCGCTGTCATGTGGTCACGAACCGGCATGTGGTCGAGACCGACGCCGCGCGGGTGACGGCCAGCGTGGATCGCAACCCGGAGGTCCAGACCAACATGGCCATCGCGCGGCAGCAGTTGGTGAACGCCATCGCCGTTGCCCAGCTGCGGCGCCGGGTGCTGGCCGGCCAGCCGGGGACCAACCTCGAACAGCTGCAACTGGATGAGCGCATCCGGCAGATGCAGCAGACTCTGGCGACGCTGCTGCCCCAGCAGGTGGATGCGAACATCGCGGAGAAGGTGAACGAGGGCGACCGCAGCGGTTTCACCGTGACCTTCCCCGATGGCGCGCACTATGAGGGCCTGCATGCCGAGCTTTCGGCGGATTCCGATCTCGCCCTGATCACGCTGCCCGCGCAGAACTGTCCGTTCATCCCCGCCGAGCGCGGCGGCACCCCGCAGGTCGGGGAGCAGGTCTATGCGATCGGCAATCCTTCCGGACTTGCCGACACGGTCACCCGCGGAGTCGTGTCAGGATTTCAGAAATCGAATGGCCAGTCCTACGTGCAGACGGATGCGGCCATCAATCCCGGCAACAGCGGCGGCCCGCTGATCGATGAGCACGGCCGCGTGATCGGCATCAACTCCATGGTGATGCGGGGCGTGAACGGCATCGGGTTCGCGATTCCGATCGACTCGGTCTTTTCCGCATTCCCGAAGCTGACGCCCTAGCGACGGCCGGCCGGGACTATTGCAGCCGTTCCGGCTGGCACTCGGCGGACATCCGCCGGATGCCCGGCTGCGTGCCCAATGCCTTGGCGGCGTTCCGGCACTGCGCTTCGCTGGCGTACATGCCCGCCGTGAACTGCTGCCAATGCGGCAGCGACTCGACACCGGCAGGACCTGCGGCGCCCAGACCGTTCACCATCTTCACCGCGACCAATACCCACACGACCTGCATACCGCCTCCACTGCGTCGGGACCGGGTCCCCGAGGCTATTTTCCTCAGGCGCCGGCGCCGGCGGATGGCAGGCGTCACGCTTTCGAGCAGACGCTTCGAGTCGAACCTCACACTTTGCTGCGACGCGGGCGGCGCGACTGACAAGGATGGTCAGCGCCTGACGGGAACTTTATGCTTGGGTTTCAGCGGTTGGCGATCGGAAGGTGATGCGATGTCGGATCCCGGAAGTCTCCAGGAGGCGCGTGCCGCGCAGGCGCGGCGTAACAAGGAATTCATCAGGGCCTACTATGAACTCGCCCTGAACAGGAAGGACTTCGCCGCTGCGCGCGCCTACATCGGGCCGTACTACCGGCAGCACAGCATCTACGGGGCGGATGGACCCGAAGGGCTCGGGGCGTTCGTCGAGTGGGCCAAGGTGAACCTGCCGCAGCTGCACGTCGATTTCGTCCGCATCATTGCCGACGGCGACTACGTGCTGATGCACAACCGCGGCAACAACAGTCCCGGGACCAAGGCCGTGGTGGACATCTTCCGCATCGAGAACGGCAAGGTCGTGGAGCATTGGGACGTGCTGCAGGACGTTCCGGAAACTTCGAAGAACGACAACACCATGTTCTAAAGGGGCATCATGGCCACTGATCGCTGCGCGAGTCCGGATGAACGGTACACCGAGCAGGAGCGGCGCAATCGTGACGCGGTGCTGGAGTTCTACGACAGCGCCCTGAACCGCCGGGACTACGCGGCGGCCTGCAGGCATCTCGGACCGCATTACATCGAGCACAACCCCAACGTGTCCGACGGGCCCGAGGGGCTACGCGAGCACTTGGCCTCGATCGAGCGGCAATTTCCAAAGTTCAGGGTCGAGATCAACCGGGTCTTCGTGGAAGGGGACATGGTCGCCGTGCATGCCCGTTCCTTCAACGGGCCGACCCGCAATGGCGAGGCCGGCGTCGACATCTTCCGGCTCGAAGGCGGCAGGATCGTCGAGCACTGGGACGTCGTCCAGCCCATCCCGGACTCGATCCCGCACCAGAACACCATGTTCTGAGGGTTCCCGGCCTACCAGGGCAGAACCTTGCCGTCGTAGCGCATGAAATGGCCGGTATCCGCAAGCGTGAGGCGCTCGATGGTGGGAATCATCTGGCCGACGGATTCGGCAGGGTCGATGTAGTCACGGGCGGTGCGCACCTGCGGCGCTATCGACATCAGCCGGTCGGTCCGGACCAGCCCCGGATGAATCAGCACGACACTGATTCCTTCGGGCTTCAGCACCTGAGCAAGCACCTGCATCTCCTTGTTCAGCGCCGCCTTGCTGGTGCGGTAGAAGATGGCTGCAGTGCCGGGGAAGGGCGCGGTGAGGGAGCCTACGGTCGAACTGATGGCCACGAACTTCTTCTGATGGCCGGCCTTCACATTGGCGGCGAACGCCTCCATGACCATCAGGGGGCCGCGCACGTTGACAGCCATGATGGTGTCGAAGAGTGAATAGTCGAAGTGACCGAAGTCCTGGCTGGCAGGCGCGCCGGCCTTGAAATAGACGCCGGCATTGTTGATCACGACATCGATGGGCACCGCCGCGAGTTTCGCGGCCAGCGCATCGATGTCCGCCTTGCTCGACACGTCCATCTTCTCGACCCGCACGTTCCGGTATCGGGCGGCGAGCTGCGCGAGATCCTCGGGCGTGGTCGGCTGGTGATGGGTCGCGATGACGGTCCAGGACCTGGCCGCATATTCCTTCGCGAACTCGTAGCCGATTCCGCCATTCGCTCCGGTGATCAGCACGGTCTGCGCGGCTGCGCGCCGCGCCTGGAACGCGACGACCGCGCAGAGCAGCATCAGCGCCGCGAGTTTCAGGAGCTTCATGTGAAGTATCCTACAATAGACGGCATGACCGGGGTGAAAACACGCAAGGCGCTGCCACACGAGTTCGCCCTGGATGCCCTCGCATCGCTTGCGCCGTGGACCCGGCCGATGTTCGGCTGTGTTGCCGTGTACGTCGAGGAGCGGATAGTGCTTATCCTGCGCGACGTCCGCCGCGCATCATGCGAGCCTGCAGCGCCTGCTGCCATGCATGCGTTCGATCCAACTGTTCGGCACGGCCGTCACGCACTGGCAGGTCATTCCGGCAGACGCGCCGGATTTCGAACGCACGGCACTTGCGGCATGCGCGCTGATCGTCGCCGGCGATGCCCGACTCGGCAGGGTGCCCAGGCGCCGCACGCCCCGCCCCAAACCCGTCGTCGGTTCGCGACGCAAATAAGTTCAAGCGCGGCGTGCCGCCACGTACGGCGTTGCCGCGACCGGGCGACGTGCGGAATTTCGTGACCGGGTTCACGAGATCCCCGGCGTTGGAGCGGGCCGTGCTTTGCTACTTTGCAGCCCGTTGGACCTGATGCTCGATGTCCGGGGGTCGAAGAAATGCCGACATTCCATCGGGCGCTGCTCGGCGCCGCGGCACTGTCGTTGATGGCCGCCTGCAATCCGGATGTTTCCAGTACCGGTGATGCGACGGCCGTGGCTGCCTCCGGTGCCACCCCCGGCAGCAGCGGGGGCGCGACCGATCCTGGCTTCGCAGTCAGTACCGGGGTGAATCCACCGCCACCGGCCGATACCGTGAACGCGACCCCCTCGGTTGCGGGCACCCTGTCGGTGATGGCGGGTTCGAGGCAGACGATCACGATTGCCTTCACTTCCGCGGACGGTCGCGCGATTTCCGGCCTCGGGCTGTCGAACACCACCTTGCCCGCGGACTGGAGCGGCCCGAGCGCCTTCACCTGCAGTGTGACGAACACCGGTGACGACTGCGTGCTCACGCTCGACTATGCGCCAACGGCGGTCGAGTCCGGGACGCTGAACCTCGGCTACGTTTTTGCGGGGGATGCCGGCTCGCCGCCGGTCGTGACGCTGAGCATTCCGTACGCGGGGACTGCGAGCGACAACGTCGTGGCGGCCGTCGCGCCGATCGGTCAGATCACCGCGGTCCGCGGCACCGGAACCCGCACCGTCAGCGTGAATTTCACGACGGACGATGGCAATGCGGCCACCGGTCTCACGATGCAGACCAACCTTGCGGCCCTGCCCTCAGGGTGGAGCTCCCCGACGCCAGGATTCTCGTGTGCCGTCATCAGCAACGGCAACGGCTGCCAGCTGCTCCTCACCTATGCGCCGGTGGCAACCGGCACCGGCACCCTGACCCTGGCGTACGGCTATACGGATCACTCCGGTGCGGCGCGCATGGGCGCGGTCAATGTCCCGTACTCCACCGCCGTCAATGGCAATGTCGTCGCGACGGTCGCCCCCAGCGGTCAGATCAACGCCATCCGCAACGCCGGGACACAGTCCGTCACCGTCACGTTCGTGACCGACGATGGGCAATCGGCGAGCAACCTGGCCCTGGTGTCGCCCGCATCCGCGCTACCGGCCGGCTGGAGCAGTACGGGCAATCCGTCCTGCGCCACGGTCAGCTCCGGCAATGGGTGTCAGCTCACCCTGGTGTACACGCCCATGGCGCTGACGAGCGGAACGGTGCAGCTGGAATACGGATACACCTCGGCGGCCGGCGCCTTCACGCTGGGTTTCGTGAACATCCCCTATGCGGCGACGACCAATGACAACGTCGTGGCGACCGCGGCGCCGTCGGGGCAGGTCGCTGCCGTCGTCGGCGAAATCAATCCGGCCGTGCGGGTCACGTTCACCACGGACGATGGCCGCACCGCGACGGGGCTGCAACTGACCAGCGACCTGGCGACGCTGCCGGCGGGATGGACCAGTTCGGACAGCACCTTTACCTGCGCCGGCGTGGGCAGCGACACGGGCTGCCAGCTGCCCCTGACGTATGTGCCGTCCGCGGCCGCCAGCGGCACGCTGATGCTGCGCTACACCTACCTGAACAATGCCGGCGAGTCCCGCAGCGGATCGGTCAGCGTGCCGTACCAGGCCACCACGGATGACACCGTCGTCGCCACGCCGGCGCCGGCGTCCCTGAATGTGGCCACGGGCAGCACCACGACGGTCACCGTTACCTTTGCCACGGACGACGGCAATCCGGCCACCGCGCTCACCGTGACGTCCGGACTGTCTTCCCTGCCGGCGGGCTGGAGCAGTCCTTCGGGCAGCTTCGCCTGCTCGAGCGTGAGCGCCGGGTCGAGCTGTCAGCTGTCACTGTCGTACCAGCCCACCGGTGCCGACAGCGGCTCGCTCGCGCTGGGCTTCACCTACGTCAATGATTCGGGGGTCGCGAAGAGCGGCACTGTTTCCATTCCCTACACCGCCGGTCCCTGAAAACCTGCCTGCCGCGCTAAGTCTTTGAATTAGTGGGTGGCCAGTCCGTCCTCCGGGAGCCCGTGGCTGCGACTGCGGCGGCCGTGATGCGGCGATCCCGGGCCCTAAAGCCGTGCTGCGGTGGGTCATGGTCCGGTAAAGTAGCGCGATGCCCATTGCGAGTGTCGATGAAGCCCCATGAGTAAGAGTGAATCCCCCGAGGACTTCGGGAAAGTCAGGAAATTCGAGCACCCGGGCCGGGGTCGGCAACGGGCCCGGCCCGTGCCCAAGGGCCGCACGGTCGACCCCCATGCCACCGTGCAGATCCGGGCCTTGCTGGGAGACAGGCCCCGGCAGCGGGATCTGCTCATCGAATTCCTGCACCTGATCCAGGATGAGTTCGGGCAGATTTCGGCAGCGCACCTGGCGGCCCTGGCGCAGGAGATGCGCCTGGCGTTCGCGGAGGTGTTCGAGACGGCGACCTTCTATGCGCATTTCGACGTCATCAAGGAGGGCGATGAGCCGGTTCCCGCCCTGACGGTGCGCGTGTGCGACAGCCTCACGTGCGCCATGTTCGGCGCCGAGAAACTGCTGGGCGCCCTGCAGGAAACACTGGGTTCGGGCGTGCGCGTGATCCGGGCGCCGTGCGTCGGACTGTGCGACTTCGCACCGGCGGTGGAAGTGGGGCACAACTTCCTCAAGCGCGCGCAGGTGGCGACGGTGAAGCACGCAGTACTGCACGGCGACACCCATCCGCACATCCCCGACTACATCGACTACGAGGCCTATCGCGCCGCCGGGGGCTACGGGACCCTGGAGCGGCTGCGCTCGGGGGAACTGAGCGTGGATGCGGTGCTGCAGGTGCTGGATGACGCCTCCCTGAAGGGTCTGGGCGGGGCGGGGTTCCCCACGGGACGCAAATGGCGTTCGGTGCTCGGCGAACCCGGGCCGCGGCTCATGGCCGTGAACGGCGATGAGGGCGAGCCGGGGACGTTCAAGGACCAGTACTACCTGAACACGGATCCGCACCGGTTCCTGGAGGGCACCCTGATCGGCGCCCATGTCGTCCAGGCCCCGGAGGTCTACATCTACATCCGGGACGAATACCCGATCGCGCGCCAGATCCTGGCCAACGAAATCGCGAAGCTGCCCGCGGGCGGCCCCGTCCTGCACCTGCGGCGCGGCGCCGGAGCCTATATCTGCGGCGAGGAGTCCTCGCTCCTGGAATCACTGGAAGGCAAGCGCGGCCTGCCGCGGCACAAGCCGCCTTACCCGTTCCAGGTCGGGCTGTTCGGCCGGCCGACGCTCATGAACAATATCGAGACCCTCTACTGGGTGCGCGACCTGATCGAGCGCGGCGCCGCCTGGTGGAAGAGCCATGGCCGCAACGGCCGCTTCGGCCTGCGGTCGTATTCGGTGTCGGGACGCGTCCGGGACCCGGGAATGAAACTGGCGCCCGCCGGTCTCACCATCCAGGAACTGATCG
Source organism: Steroidobacteraceae bacterium (assembly GCA_035503515.1). Taxonomy (GTDB): domain Bacteria; phylum Pseudomonadota; class Gammaproteobacteria; order Steroidobacterales; family Steroidobacteraceae; genus DAIDKA01. The sequence goes on along the minus strand of DATJTJ010000134.1, from coordinate 9,283 downwards.
ACGAGTTCTGCGGTGGCATGAGCGCGGGTCACAGCTTCGCGGCCTACCTTCCCGGCGGTGCATCGGGCGGCATCCTCCCGGCCTCCATGAACAACATCCCGCTGGACTTCGGCACCCTGGAAAAGTACGGCTGCTTCATCGGTTCGGCCGCCATCATCGTGATGTCCGACCAGGATGATGTCCGCGGCGCCGCGCTCAACCTGATGCGCTTCTTCGAGGATGAGTCCTGCGGACAGTGCACCCCCTGCCGCGTCGGCACGCAGAAGGCGCGGGTGCTGATGGAGCGGGGTATCTGGGATACCGCGCTGCTGGGTGAACTGTCGCAATGCATGCGCGATGCCTCCATCTGCGGTCTGGGACAGGCTGCCTCGAATCCGCTGACGAGCATCATTCGTTTCTTTCCGGAGCTGTTCCCGCCGGTTCAGCAGGTCGCGGCCAAGTAGGTTAACCATGAGCAGCAGCAGCCCCATCGATCATCACGTACCCGAACAGCCCAAGCAGGTTCGTGCCCCTAAGACACAGGATGCCGGTGGCGAGACCGCCGCGCCCGATCCGCACTCCGGCGGCCCTTATTCCCAGGGCGCCAAATCCGGCGGTGAGGCCGGCACCGTTCCCACGGGCCGCATCAACGCCAAGGACCTCACCAGGCCGGCCATCGTATTCGAGCTGGACGGCCAGCAGGTCGAAGCACAGCCCGGCGAAACCATCTGGACCGTGGCGCAGCGCGCCGGCACCCACATCCCGCATCTGTGCCACAAGCCCGAGCCGGGGTACCGGCCGGACGGCAACTGCCGCGCCTGCATGGTCGAGATCGAAGGCGAGCGCGTGCTGGCCGCCTCCTGCAAGCGCATGCCCGGGGTGGGCATGAAGGTCAGGACCGCGACCGAGCGTGCGACGCAGGCGCGGGCGATGGTGATGGAACTGCTGGTCGCGGACCAGCCGCAACGCGCGAGCTCCCACGATCCCGGCTCGCACTTCTGGCAGCAGGCGGATTTCGTGGGGGTCGCCGCAAGCCGTTTCCCCGGTGCCGAACGCTGGCAGCCGGATCCGAGCCATCCGGCGATGCGCGTCAACCTGGATGCCTGCATCCAGTGCAACCTGTGCGTGCGCGCCTGCCGCGAGGTCCAGGTGAACGATGTGATCGGCATGGCCTACCGCTCGCACGAAGCGAAGATCGTGTTCGACTTCGACGACCCGATGGGCCAGTCCACCTGCGTCGCCTGCGGTGAATGCGTGCAGGCCTGTCCGACCGGTGCCCTGATGCCCGCCGCCTACCTGGACGAGAACCAGACGCGCACGGTGTATCCGGACCGCGCGGTGGATTCGCTGTGCCCGTACTGTGGCGTCGGCTGCCAGGTCTCCTACAAGGTCAAGAACGAAAAGATCATCTACGCCGAAGGCATCGATGGTCCCGCGAACCACAACCGCCTGTGCGTCAAGGGCCGGTTCGGGTTCGACTACGTCCATCATCCGCATCGGCTGACCAGGCCGCTGATCCGGCTGGATCACGTCGGCAAGGATCCCAACGACCAGGTCGATCCGGCCAATCCCTGGACGCACTTTCGCGAGGCGACGTGGGAGGAGGCGCTGGACCGGGCTGCGGGTGGCCTGAAGAAGATCCGCGACGAGCGCGGTGCCAAGGCGCTGGCGGGCTTTGGCTCCGCCAAGGGTTCCAACGAAGAGGCATACCTGTTCCAGAAACTGGTGCGCACCGGTTTCGGTTCGAACAACGTCGATCACTGCACGCGCCTGTGCCATGCCTCCTCGGTCGCGGCGCTGATGGAGGGCCTCAATTCCGGTGCCGTGTCGGCGCCCTTCGAGGCCGCCCTCGACGCCGAAGTCATCATCGTCATCGGCGCCAATCCCACGGTCAATCATCCCGTGGCGGCGACGTTCATCAAGAACGCGGTGAAGCAGAAGGGCGCGAAACTGATCGTCATGGATCCACGACGGCAGGGGCTCTCGAGGTATGCCTACCGGCATCTCTCGTTCAAGCCCGGCTCCGATGTGGCCATGCTCAATTCGTTGCTGAACGTCATCATCACCGAGAAGCTCTGCGACCTGGACTACATCAGGTCCTACACCGAGAACTTCGAGGCGCTGCAGGCGACCATCGCCGATTTCACGCCGGAGAAGATGGCGCCGGTGTGCGGCATCGATGCCGAAGTGCTGCGCGAAGTGGCCCGGCTCTACGCCACCTCGAAGGCGTCGCTGATCTTCTGGGGCATGGGCATCAGCCAGCACGTGCACGGCACCGACAATGCGCGCTGCCTGATCGCCCTGGCGCTGACGACCGGCCAGATCGGCCGCAAGGGGACGGGGCTGCACCCGCTGCGCGGCCAGAACAACGTGCAGGGCGCATCGGACGCCGGCCTCATTCCCATGGTCTATCCGGATTACCAGTCGGTCGAAAACCCGGAAGTCCGCAAGCTCTTCGAGTCGCTGTGGGGCCAGAAGCTCGATCCGCACAAGGGCCTGACGGTGGTCGAGATCATGAATGCCATCCACGCCGGCACGATCACCGGCATGTACGTGGAGGGCGAGAACCCGGCGATGTCGGATCCGGACCTCAATCACGCGCGGCAGGCGCTGGCGATGCTCGACCACCTGGTCGTGCAGGACCTGTTCGTCACCGAGACCGCCTTCCATGCCGACGTGGTGCTGCCGGCCTCGGCGTTCGCCGAGAAGTCCGGCACCTTCACCAACACCGACCGCCGCGTGCAGATGGCCACCCCGGTGCTGAACCCCCCCGGCGATGCGCGCCAGGACCTGTGGATCATCCAGGAAATCGGCAAGCGCCTCGGACTGCCCTGGAACTACCCGGGTCCTGCCGAGGTGTTCGCGGAGCTCGCGACGACCATGCCATCGTTCAACAACATCACCTGGGAACGGGTCGAGCGTGAGCGCTCGGTCACCTACCCGGTGGATGCGCCGGATGTCCCGGGCAACGACATCATCTTCACGGACGGTTTCCCGACGGCCAGCGGCCGCGCGAAAATCGTTCCGGCCCATATCCGGCCACCGGACGAAGTCCCGGACATGGACTTCCCGATGGTGCTCTCGACCGGTCGCGTGCTGGAGCACTGGCATACCGGCTCGATGACGCGCCGGGCGGGCGTGCTCGATGCGCTCGAGCCGGAAGCGGTGGTGTTCCTGTCACCGCGGGAGCTGCACCGCATGGATCTCGAGCCCGGCGGCAAGCTCAAACTGGAGACGCGGCGCGGCGCGATCGAAGTCAAGGTGCGCGCCGATTCGGATGTGCCGGTCGGCATGGTCTTCATGCCGTTCTGCTACGCCGAGGCCGCCGCGAACCTGCTCACCAATCCGGCCCTGGATCCGGCGGGCAAGATCCCCGAGTTCAAGTTCTGCGCGGCCCGTGTCACGCCGCTGCACGAGGTCAGCGAGGTCGGCTAGCCGATTTCGCCCTCAGCGGCTCCCGGGAGACCCTGTCAGTGCCGTCAGGGTCGCCGTCAATGGCACCGCGTGGCGCTCCACCACGTCCGCGATCCCGGCGGTATCGTTGAGGTCGATCACCGGGATCCGGGCATCGGGAAAGGGTTGATCGCTGGCCACTGCGACGATGCGGGCATCTTCGGGATGCAGCGGCGCCTTGCCGTTGGCCGCCCGGAACACCTCGAGCTTGAAGTGTCCGGCGGACTTGAATCCCTCCACCAGGACCAGGTCGCAGGGCGAGACCCTGCGCAGCAGTTCGGGCAGCGTCGCCTCCTCGCCATCGCCGAGCTCGTGCATCTGGACCCAGCGCCGCGCGGAGGAGACCAGGACCTCACAGGCCCCGGCCCTGCGGTGCTCATAGGAATCCTTGCCGGGCTGATCGACATCGAAGGCATGGTGGGCATGCTTGAGCGTGGCGACCCTGCGCCCGCGAGCCGCCAGCAGCGGGATCAGCCGGGTGATCAGCGTGGTCTTGCCGGCGCCACTCCAGCCGGCGATACCGAGCACGCGCGCCTCGGTCACCGCGGGCTCCCGGCCGGGTCCACCAGCGGCACCAGTCCCTGTCTGGCAATGATGGCCTGGCCCTTCTCCGACAGCAGGAACAGCGCCAGCCGCAGCACCTGCGGATTGGCGGACAGCACCGCAATGCCGGACACCGGATGCGGGTCCAGCTCGGGCGGTACGGGGAGGCTGGTCAGCTCGGGGACTTCCCGTTCCAGCGCCGGGGTGCCGCTGCAGTAGGTGATGGACAGATCGATGGCGTTGGCCGCAAACAGCGCGGCCGCGGTGCTCTGCGTCGGCGTGGCGGGCTTCACCGTCAGGCTCATCGAGGCCTGGGCTTTGCGTTCCAGGATGGCCTGCGATCCGGGGCGCAGGGCCTCGATCTTCCTGAAGATGCTCCAGGCATAGTCGCCGCCCGGATCGACCACTGGCGTCGAAGTCTTCAGCCGCACTCCCGCAGCGAGCATCCGGTCGATGAGATTGGCGGCCGTGATCCCGGCACTGCGGCGCGACACGATGCACATCCGGTTGCGGGCGAAGGCCACGGCCGGCACCGTGGTCCGACCCTGTGCCTCGAGCTTGCGGGGCGAGTCCAGGTCCGCGGACAGCAGCAGGTCGGCGGATTCACCCTTTTCGATGCGCTCGCGCAGCGTGCCCGAACCGCCGAACGTGGGCTCGATCGTGACTCCCAGCGCCGGCCCGGCCTCCGCGGCCACTTCATTCACCACGCCGCGCAGACTGCCGGCGGAAAAAATCCTGATCGTCCCGGGTTGCGCACCCGGGCTCTGGCCCGCAAAGACGATGAGGAGCGCACCCAGCACTCTCATGCGGATTACGCGTGAAGTCATGTTTCGGTCCTGCTGCGTGCGTCGGCGTTCGCGGATGCCGCCAGTATGCCGCAGCCGGCCATGGCGGCGTATATTGCTGCGGCCGATGACAGCCATCGACCCATCATCTCCCGCATCGGCCGTCCTGGGCCTGGTGCTGGCCGGCGGCCGCTCCGTGCGCTTCGCGGGCGAGAAGGCTGCCGCCGAACTCGCCGGGCAACCGCTGCTGCTGCGGGCCGTCGCCCGCCTGCAGCACAGCTGCCCGATCGTGGCGGCCAACGTCCGCCCCGGAACGCAATCCGAAAGCCTGGCCCGCGCCGCGGGACTGCCGCTGCTGTACGACGAGCCGGGCGATGCCCTGGGCCCGCTGGCCGGCGTGAAGGTCGGATTGAAATGGGCCCGCGGGCTGGGCGCGCGGGCGCTGGCGGTCAGCCCCTGTGACGTGCCGCTGCTGCCGCAGGAGCTGTTTGCACGTCTGATCGAGGCCGCAGGTGCGGGTGCGGCGATGGCCGAGACTGCCGATGGGCTCCAGCCGCTGTGCGCCCTGTGGCCGGTGGCCGCACTCGATCCGCTCACCGCCGCGCTTCAGGGCGGCAACCATCCGGCCACCTGGCGGCTGCTGGAAAGCGTGGGAGCGAAGCGGGTCCGGTTCCCCGATGCGCGCGCGTTCGCCAACATCAACACCCGGGCGGACCTCGCGGCGGCGGCAGCGTCTGTCCGCTGACGCGGCGGCCGCTCACCAGCGGTACACGGGTGCGATGAACCCTTCGGGATAGCCCTCCGGCCGCGGCGGCAGCTCGACGAAACCGTCGGTTCCGGCGAGCGCGAGGAAGTCCCCGGAGCCGTTGGGTATCCGGGGCTGTGCTGCGCGCCGGCCCTGCGCATCGCTGCGTGTGATCACCGGCACGAAGGAGGCGAAGCTACGGCCGCGTTTGACCGGCGCCGCAAGGGGCATCGGCACCGGCCAGCCGGGGCGGGCGCCCATCGCGGCCTGCAGGGCAGGGACCACGTAGCGCACCAGGCAGACCAGGGTCGCGATCGGATTTCCGGGCAGGCCGAAAACGGCGCAGCCCCGCGCAGCCATGCCGAACCACATCGGCATGCCGGGCCGCTGAGCGACCTGGTAGAAGACCTCCTCGACGCCGCACTCCTTGAGGACCTTGGGCACGAAGTCGAATTTGCCCTTGGAGACTCCCCCGCTGAGGATGAGCACATCGGATTCGGCAAGATGGCGCGCCAGACGGTCACGCAGCAGGCTCTCGTCATCCAGGATGTGATCGTCGCCGACGCACTGAAAACCATGGCCCATCAGCGAGGCGACCACGGCATAGGCGTTCGAGCGCCGCACCTGGTGCTGCGCGATCGGCCGGCCCGGTTCGATCAGCTCATCGCCGGTCGAAGCGACCATGATGCGCGGCTGGCGGCTGACACGCACGTGCGCCAGGCCCGCCGACGCCACGATCGCGATCTCCGGCGCATTGAGCCGGGTGCCCGCGCGCAGCATCGGCACACCGGGCCTGCTGTCGGCGCCGCGCCGCTGCACGTTGCGCCACGGCTCGCACAGCGCAGTGTCCTTCAGGCGCGCGACCTCATCCACGAGGTCGTATTCCTCGAGGGGAATCACGCAGTCGGCGCCGGCGGGCAGCACTGCGCCGGTCATCACCTCGATGGCCGCCTCCCGGCCGTCGAGCGATCCGGGAGGCACGCCGGCAGCCTGGGTACTCGCGATGCGGTAATGGCGCAGGCCTTCGCGGGATGCGTCGCTGTTCAAGGCAATGCCGTCCATGCAGACGCGGTCGAAGGGCGGATTGTCCCGTTCGGCCTCGACGTCCTGCCGCAGCGTCTGCCCCAGGCACTGCGCCAAGGGCCGCGTCGCCTCGGGTAACCGCGGGATGCGCTCCTCGATGGCGGCCTGGGCCATTTGCGGTGTGATTGCCGTAACGCCTCGCTTGGTGGTGATGCGGAAGTTGGGTGAGAATGCGTCCCGTCCTGGGGCGTCATAGTGTAGCGGATGGGCTTGTAATGCCGCTTGGGCAGACCGATACGGGACGGATTTCCGCACTGAAGCTGCTGCCGCCGGCGCTTGCGCAGGGGCTCGTGCCCGAGGGTCCGCATCTGAGCGGTGCATCCGGCGAACTGCTGCGGCGGATCCGGATCGTCGATGAGTACGGGGACGAGCACGGCATCGAGGTGCCGGTGGAGCGCCCGCTGTCGATCCAGCTCGACGAGCGGATCGTGGCGACCCTGTGGACGCTGGGGGGCGGCCCCGAATGGCTGGTGATGGGCTATCTGTGGACCCACCGACTGGTCCGCGATGTGACCTCGATCGAATCCATCAGCATCGACTTCGGCCTCGGCGTCGCGGCGGTCCGCAGCCGCGGTACGCGTGCAGCGGAACACGTCGCGGGTCCGATGGGCACGGAGCCCGGCGGCGCGCTGCTGGTGCGCGAAGCGCTACAGCTGGCGCCCTTGGCACCCCGGCGCGTCGCGCGCAGCACGGTGCTCGCCATCCTCGAGTACCCGCTGCAGGACGATGCCGTTTATCGTCGCGCCGGTTCCGTGCACGGCTGCGCGCTGTTCCGGGACGCACAGCTGTGGCTGCGTGTCGAGGACGTGAGTCGCCGCAACGCGCTGGATACGATCTGCGGCTGGATGGCGCTGCACGGCATTTCGGGTGCCGACAAGGTCCTGTACTGCACCGGACGGCTCACGGCCGAGGTGATCATCAAGGCGGCGTTCAGCGGTATCGGGACGATCATCTCGCGCAAGGGCGTGACCGCCTCGTGCTGCGATCTGGCCGGCCGGCTCGGAATGACCCTGTTCGGGCATGCGGCCCGGGGACGCTTCAGCTGCTACGCGGGCATCGAGCGCTTCGATCCGCAGGGCTGAGTTCCGGGAACTTATGCGCCCGGCTTCATATCGTTAGCGCGGGGTCATCGTGCTAGCGTTCCGCGCCCCAACGAGCGTGGAACCTGACGATGAATCGACCCCCCGCAGCAGCACTCCTGGCCCTCCTGCCCCTGACCATCGCGGGCCTCGCCCCGGCGGCCGATGCCGACACCGGCACCGGCTCCACGAGCGACGAAGTGGTCATCCAGACTTCGCGTGACAAGGGTGACTACCGCGTCCAGAGCCTCGACTCCACCGGTCCGCTGGGCAGCGCGCCGCTCGTTGACGTGCCGTTCTCGATCTCCGTGCTGCCGTCGGACCTGATCGAGAACACCCAGGCGGTGAACTTCAAGGAAGTCTCCAAGTACATGCCGCTGGTGTCCTTCCAGGAACAGCAGGGCCCGGACATCCTGCGGCCGATGACCCGCGGCATCCAGGGCAGCAACTTCGAGAACACCAAGGTCGACGGCATGACCATATTCATGACCGGCGTCACCTCGATGGAGCAGTTCGACCAGATCGAGGTGATCAGCGGAGCGGCCTCCTCGCTGTACGGGCCCGTGCCGCCGTCGGGTGTGTTCAACATGATCACCAAGCGGCCCACGGACTATGACCTGCGGGAACTGACCGCGACCTACGTCAGCGACGGCCTGGGCACCGCCAAGGCGGATTTCGGCGGCAAGATCGATTCGGGCGGCGTCATCAGCTACCGCATGAACGCCGTGTACGGCAGCGGCGAGGGGTACGTGGACGAGAGCCACGAGCGGCGCACGCTCGCGGACCTCGGCATCGACATCCGCCCCTGGGACCACACGGTGATGGAGTTCAACTACAGCGACAACACGCTGCTGACCCTCGGTTTTCCGGGATGGTTCACGTACGCGGACGCGCAGCAGAAGAACGGCCAGTACATCATTCTGCCGCCGGCGCCCGATCCGCAGCGCACCGGGATCGGACAGCCCTATGCCGGGGTCTACCTGCGTACCCAGATGGGGGAGGCGCGCCTCAAGCAGGACTTCGGCGCGAACTGGCACCTGGTGGCCGGCATCCTCAACGAAAACGTCGAGCGCAATATCAACACCGCCGTCAACAATCTCACCTCGAACAGCGGCGCGTACAACACCAACTACGGCAGCGGTTTTGCACCCCGTTTCGCGATCACCAGCGACGTGGCCTACCTGGATGGCGATTTCGACACCTTCGGTATCGGCCACGACCTGGCGATCGGTACGGCCGGGTATCGCGCCTCCTCGTACTCCCCGATCACCGCGGCCACGACCACCTGTCCGCCGAGCCCGACCAGCACCTGCCTGGGCTCGGCCAGCCTGGCAGCCCCCGTCATCTATCCGGAGCCCCTGCAGGGGCCGCCGCGGGTCGGCTCGGGCTACATCTACGATTCCTCGGACCAGTACCAGCAGGGGTTCAATCTCAACGATACCCTGAAGTTCACCGAGCAATGGCTGGTTCGCATCGGTGCCAGCCAGGACTGGTTCCACACCGACAATTTCAACAACAAGAGCGTGAAGACGACCGAGTACAGCAACCACGGCATCAGCCCGACGGGCAGCGTCATCTTCAAGCCCACCGCCAACTCGTCCATCTACGCCACCTAC
>DATJTJ010000133.1:0-4869 GCA_035503515.1 Steroidobacteraceae bacterium | reverse complement strand
GCGATGCGGTAGTGCGGCGCGACATTGATGCCGTATTCGACCTGCGGCGAGGTGCCTTCGTAGTCGATGTGGATCGTGTCGTCGCGAACGTGCACTGCCGCGCGCAACGTCACGTCGCTGTCGATGCCGTCCAGTACCATCTCGGCGCAATAAATGCCGTTCGGCAGCTTTCGGATTGCCGCACGCATGTGGGCCTCCGATCGGGCATAAATGGCCCGGGCCAGCTCATCCAGGCTGCTCAACTCGTACTCGCGGAGGAACGCCAGGACTTCGCGCCGCGTCACCTCATTGGCCGCCACCATGGAATTGATGTCGCCCAGCACCTCCTCCGGCAGGCGGGAGGACGACGCGACGATGTCGAACACGTCCTGGTTCGGGACGCCCTCACGGAACAGCTTGAGGATCGGCAGGCGAATGCCCTCTTCGAACACATCCACCGAATCGGGCGATTGCGGCCGGCCACCTACATCCGGCAGATGGGCGATGCAGCCGGCGTAGGCGACGATCGCGCCCTGATGGAAGATCGGCGTGACCATCACCAGGTCGGGCGGGTGGCCGGTGCCGATGCGCGCATTGTTGGTGGCCAGCACGTCGCCCGGCTTCAGCGTCTCCGGCGGATGCGCCTTCAGGAAGTACGTCTTCACGGCCATCGGCAGCGTGCTGATGAACACCGGAATGGCCAGCGTGCATTGCGCCAGCGCGTTGCCGTCCGCATCCATCAACACGGTCACGAAATCATGGTTCTCGCGCACGATCGGCGAGAACGCCGTCCGTCCCAGCGCCAGGTCCGCCTGATCGGTGATGAACACCAGACGGTTCCAGAGCACTTGCAGGGCAATGGGGTCGGTGAAATCCATGTCGGTCTCCGTCAGGCAAGGGCGATGACGAGGTTGCGCCGCGCGTCGAGCGAGGCGCGGCCAGATGGCCCGACGACCGCGGTCGATTCCTTTTGCTCGACGATGGCGGGGCCGGCGATCTGCTGCCCCGGATCGAGGGCGTAATGGTCGTACACCGGCGTCTGCACGTAGCCCCGCAGTTCCTCGAAATAGACCGGGCGATGCCCGCGCAGCGCGGCCTTGTCACGACGTTCGACGTGGATGGCCCCGCCTTTGCCCATGGCGCCGCTGGCACGAAGCCGCCAGGTGATCACCTCGATACCGGTCCCCTCGACCTCCCGGCCATAGAGCTGGAGATAGGTGGCACGGAATGCGTCCCGCACCTCCGACTTGAAGCGCTCGAGTGGGATCTCGGGCCCCGGCAGCTTGATGGTAATCTCGTAGCCCTGGCCGATATGCCGCATATCGGCGGAGAACGAGTGAGTGATTTCGGCGGTCGGCAGGCGGGCTGCGGCGAGCGCGGGCGCGGCGTCCGCAATCAGTCCGGCGCGGATTTGCTCCAGCATCGCCTGGTCGAGCTGGCTCAGCGACACCGGCGCGCTGGCGGCCACATCCACCGCGACCGGGGCGGCCAGCAGGCCAAGCGCCGAATTCACCCCGGCGCCCAGCGGGCACACCACGCGCTTGACGCCGATCTTGCGCGCAACGCCATAGGCGTGCACGGGACCCGCGCCGCCGAACGCCATCATGGACAGGCGGCTCGGGTCGACGCCGCCATCCATGGCGTGCATGGTCGCCGCGCGCGCCATCGCCTCATTGACCAGGTCGTGGACGCCCTGCGCGCAGCGTTCCGGCGTCAGTCCCAACTCCCCGGCCAGCCGAGCGACGGCGGCCTGTGCGGCGGCTCGGTCCAGCCTGAACGAGCCGCCGAGGAACGAATCCTGGTGCAGGTAGCCCAGGATCAGATCGATGTCGGTGACTGTCGGTTCAGTGCCACCGATGCCGTAACAGGCAGGTCCGGGCGACGCGCCGGCCGAGCGCGGCCCGACCGCCAGCAGGCCGAGCGGCCCAACATGGGCGATGGAGCCGCCACCGGCGCCAATCTCAATCATCTGCACCGACTGGATCTTGAGCGGCAGACCGCTGCCGCGCCGGAACCTTGCCGCGTGTGCCACCTCCAGTTCGGGTGCGATGCGCGGATGACCGTCCAGCAGCATGCAGAGCTTCGCAGTGGTGCCGCCCATGTCGAACGACAACAGGTCGCCGTCGCCGCTCTGCCGGGCATATTCGCCCGCTGCCACGACACCCGCTGCGGGCCCGGATTCGATCATGCGGACCGGCAGCGCACTGGCGGTGATGCCGGGGACGATCCCGCCCGATGACGTCATCCACAGCAATTGTCCTGTCCCGCGCCGAGCAAGCTCGTCCTCGAGTTGGGCCACATGGCCGGACATCAGTGGGCGGGTGTAGGCGTTGGCGGCAGTCGTAGAGGCGCGGTCGTACTCGCGGATCTCCGGGCAGACGGCGGAGGATAGCGACACGCTCACGCCCGGCAAATGCTCGCGCAGCAGGGCGCCGATGCGTTCCTCGTGCCCGGTATAACGGTAGCCGTGCAGCAGGCAGACCGCGACCGACGCGATCCCACGCGCCTTGATGGCCGCGGCGATCGCCTTCACGCCCGCCTCGTCCAGGGGCACCAGGACATCCCCGTCCACCGTCACGCGCTCCACCGCGCCGAAGCAGTCCGTGCGCGACACCAACGGTTCCGAGAACTGGAGCTTCAGGTCGTAGAGGTCGTAGCGGCCCTCGGTGCGGATGCGCAGGATGTCCTGGAACCCGTCCGTGGTGATGAGCGCGGTCCGTGCGCCGCGGCGTTCCAGCACGGCGTTGGTGACAACGGTGGTGGCGCCGAAGATGGCAGCCACGTCGCGGCCTTGGCTTTGCCGCATGCGGAGCAACTCGTCGATGCCCTGCAGCACCGCGCGCGACGGATCGTCGGGCGTGCTGAGCACCTTGTGGGGGTGCACCACGCCGGCATCATCGAGCAGGGCCAGGTCAGTGAAGGTGCCGCCTGTGTCGAAGGCGAGTTTCATCGATAGCCTCGGGATAGTTGCGGAGCTGTGTATGGTCATACGGTCGGCAGGGCGGATCCGTCCGGCGTCATGTCGAGACGGCCGGTCATAAAGAGCGATCCAAGTTGCTCGTGCGTGATCGCCGCAGGCGCACCGGTCCAGATCACCTGGCCGAGGCGCAAGACCGCGACGCGTTTCGAGACTTCCATGGCCTTTCGCGTGTTCTGCTCGACCAGCAACACCGTGCAGCCACCGGCATTGATCCGCAGCATCTCGGAAAACACCTGGTGGATCGATTGCGGCGAAAGTCCGACGGACGGTTCATCGATCAACAGCAGACGAGGCCGCAGCAACATCGCCATTCCCATTTCCAGCATCTGCTGCTCGCCGCCCGACAGGTATCCGGCTGGCTGCCGCCGACGCTCGTGCAGGATCGGGAACAGGTCGAACACAAGGTCGCGGTCGCTGCGTCTCGCACCCGGCATTGCGTAGGATGCCATGTCGAGATTCTCGTCGACTGACATCAGTGGAAAGTTGCAACGGCCCTGCGGCACGAAGGCCACGCCGCGGCGCAGGATGTCGCGCGGCTTGAGCCCGCTGATACGTTCGCCATTCCAGGCGATCGTGCCGCTGGTGATCGCTGTCATTCCGAAGATCGTCTTGAGCAATGTCGATTTGCCGGCTCCGTTCGGTCCCATCAGGGAGACGAATTCGCCCGGCATGACGACCAGATCCGTGCCGAACAGGATCTCCAGGGCACCGTAGCCGGCCCGCAGGCCACGGATCGCCAGTACATTCGTCTCATCCGGCAAGGTAGGCCTCCACCACGCGCGGATCGCGGATCACGTCGTTCGGATCGCCATCGGCCAGGATGCGGCCGCGGCTTAGAACGACCAGCCGGTGCGACAGCTCCCGCAGCACGTCGATGTTGTGTTCGACGATCACGAACGTGACGCCGCCCTCGCGGTTCACCATGCGGATATTATCGACGATCCGCTGGATCAGCACCGGGTTGATGCCGGCGAAGGGTTCGTCGAGCAGGATGATCCGCGGTTCGGGCATCAGCATGGACGCAAATTGCAGCAGCTTCTGCTGACCAAACGACATTTCGCCGGCCTTCGCATGGCGCATGTGCGCCAGCCCGACCCGTTCAAGCAGCTCGCCGGCGCGCGCGCGCAGGTCCCGCACACGGCGGCGGGAAATCGGGCCAAATGAAAAAGTCGAGACCAGGCCGGGGAATGCCGCCATCTGGCCGGCCAGGACCAGATTCTCCTCGGCGCTCAGTGCGCGAAACACCACGGCCTTCTGAAAGCTGCGGAACAGTCTTTCCTGGCGCGCGATACGTGCCATTTCCCAGCCGGTGATGTCCGTCGGGCCAGCCAGTATCCGTCCCGCGGTGGGCAGCACCAAGCCGGTGCAGCAGTCGAACAAGGTGGATTTGCCGGATCCGTTCGGCCCGATGAGGCCGCAAATCCCGCCGGCCGCAATGTCGAGGTCGACATCGGCGACCGCGACGATCGGACCGAAGCTTTTCTTGACGCCACGCAGCGAAAGCGCGGTCTGCGGTTCAGTCGGCATGCGACCTCCGTGCCCGCAACGGCCAGGCCCGCTTCGCGACCGAAGCAAGCAGTTCGATCAATCCCTTGGGAAAGGCGAACACGCTGACGGTGAGGATCAGCCCGTAAATCATCATGCGAAGTTCCGGCGCGACCCGCAGCGCTTCCGACAGGGCGACAAACACCACGCTGCCCAGGATCGGCCCCGAGATCGTGCCGACACCGCCGCCCAGCACGACGACCAGCACGGTGTTCGTGTAAGAAGGATCGAACACCGTCGGACTGATCACAGTGATGTAATGCACGTAGTAGCTGCCGCCGGCCCCGGCGAACGCAGCGCTCAACACAAACGCTGCCAGCCGATAATGCCAGGTCCGTCCGCCGACGGACGCCGCCAGGATTTCG
>DATJTJ010000132.1:0-26519 GCA_035503515.1 Steroidobacteraceae bacterium | reverse complement strand
CGCGGCGGTATGTCCGAGCTGCGAACATCGTCTCGAGCGCACCACTGGCCGCAGCACGATCGCGGCCCTGCTGTTCGCACTCACCACGTTCATCCTGCTGTTTCCGGCCAACATCGAGCCCCTGATGAAGATCTCGGTGCTGGGTGTCGACCGGGAGACCCGCATCGGTTCGGGCATCAGCACGCTCTGGGACGGCCAGTGGGTGCTGCTCGCGATGCTGATCGCACTCTTTGCCGTCGTCCTGCCGTTCGTCCGGTTCGGCCTGCTGAGCTTCGTGCTGGCCTGCGTGCAATCCAGCCGGCAACCGCCGTGGTTGAGTCGGCTCTATCGGCTGTCCCTGCAGCTGGATATCTGGGCGATGCCCGATGTGCTGCTGCTCGGGGCCGCGGTGGGCTACAGCCGCATCGAGGCGAGAGTACCGGTCGATGTGGGTGCCGGTGGCATCTGCCTGATCCTCGCGGCCATTTCCGCGATGCTGTGCCGCGCGACCCTCGACCGGCGATCGGTGTGGCGCTCCTTCGAGTGCCGGGCCGCGCCGCAGCCCGGCGCGCCAACCATTTCCTGCACGGTGTGCGACCTCGCGGTTTCGGCCCATCGGGAGAACGGCCGCTGTCCCCGCTGCTTTGCGACCCTGCACTCCCGCAAACCCTTCAGCACCATGCGCACGCTGGCCCTGACCCTCGCCGGGCTCTCGCTGTACATCCCCGCGAACCTGTATCCCATGAACACCAACGTGCAACTGGGGCAGGACGTTCCCTACCGCATCATCGATGGCGTCAAGGACCTGTTCCAGGCGGGTTTGTGGCCGCTGGGCGTCCTGATCTTCTGCACCAGCATTGCCATTCCGCTGCTGAAGCTCGCCGGACTGATCTGGTTCCTGATCGCGATCCGGCGCCGTTCGCGGCGGGCGCTGGTGTTCAGGACGAAGCTGTATCGCCTGATCGACGAGATCGGCCGCTGGTCGAACGTCGACGTGTTCACGATCGCGATCTTCGTGCCGATGATCCAGTTCGGCGGGCTGGCAACGGCGTCGGCCGGCCCCGGCGCGATCGCCTTCATGCTGGTCGTGACCCTCACCATGATCGCCTCCCGTATGTTCGATCCGCGGCTCATGTGGGATGCGGCACTGGCCGGAGCCACTGCGTGAACGAGCCGGCACCCCCCGAGTCCCCGCAGCGCACCGTCGCTCTGATGCATGCGAATCGCTGGCCGGGGTGGATCTGGGCGGTACCGCTGGCCGCGGTCGCGATCGTGGTGTGGCTGGTGCTGCGCCAGATCAGTCTCCATGGCGTGGCGGTGACGGTGACCTTCGACAATGCGGCGCAGATGAAGAGCGGCACCACGCAGGTGATCTATCGTGGCGTCGAAGTCGGCAAGGTCACCAAGGTGTCGCTCGCGAAGGACGGTTCCAAGGCCGTGGTCCGCCTCAATATCCAGGACGATGCCAAGAAGTACCTGCGCGAAGGCACGCACTTTTACCTCGAGGGTGCGAACATGAGCCTCGGGGATCCGGCATCGCTCAAGGCCATCGTGGCCGGACCCACCGTCGAGATGTCCCCCGGTGATGGTCCGCCTGCGCGGTCATTCGCCGGACTGGCGGGTGCGGCGCCGGAAGACCTGGCGATCGCCATTCCTTATCGCATCCATTTCCAAGGCGCGGTGGGCGAGCTCAAGGCCGGAGCGCCCGTCACGCTGCGGGGCTTCAAGGTGGGTGAAGTCACGGGTGTCGGGCTCGGGGTCGATCCGGCCGATGGGACGCTGACCACGGCGACGCAGATCGCACTGGATCCCTTGAGCTTCCATCTGCAAGGTCCGGTGGCGGGGGGCACCTGGACCACCGTGATGAACGCGGCCCTGAAGTCGCTCATCGCCCACCGACTTCGCGCCCGGTTGTCGCAGTCGCCGCCCCTGATCGGCAGCCGCCAGGTCGAGCTCGCACTGGTGCCCGAGGCCGCGCCTGCGAGCTTCGAGCAGTCCGACGGGCTGTGGGAGATTCCGGCGGCGAGCGATGCCGGTTTCGATCATCTCATCAAGGCCGCGGGCCAGTTTCCACTCAAGGAAATCGGAGACAACGTGCGTGCGATTTCCGAGCACATCAGGACCCTCTCGGCCTCGCCGCAACTGCAGGACAGCATCGTTCACCTCGATAACTCACTGCGGGAGCTCGACCGCACCCTGAAAACAGCGGGACCGAAGGTCGCCCCGACCCTCCAGTCCGTCCAGGACACCGTGAAGCGCCTCAACGCGACGGCCGATGACCTCGACAAGACGGTCATCGCCGCCCGCGCTGTGATCGGCAATCAACCCGCGGCGCCCGATGGCAGCCTCGAGCCGACCCTGCTGCATGTCAGTGAGGCGGCGCGGGCGGTGCGCGAACTTGCCGACTATCTCGATGCGCACCCCGAGGGGCTCATCAAGGGGCGCGCCAAGTGAACTGGCGCACGGGGGTAGCGGCGCTCGTCCTGTGCGCGGCAGGCGGTTGCGCCTCGAGCCCGCAGGTGACGTATTTCTCGCTGGCGCCCATCGATCGGGGGGCCGAAAGGATTGCCGGCGCGCCGGCGCCCGTCCAGGTCGTCCAGGTGCATCTGCCGCCTTCGCTGGACCGCAGGGAAATGGTGCGGCTGACCGGTTCCTACAGCCTGCAGATCAGCGACGAGCACCGCTGGGCGGCGCCGCTGGATGAGATGACCCGGCGGGTGCTCAGCCAGGACCTGATGCAGCTGCTGCCTCCGGGCACGGTCGTGCTCCCGCAGGCGCCCGCGCCGCAGGGCACGCGGAAGATCGTGGTGAACATCCTGCAGTTCGCACCCGATGCGGCCGGCACGGTCCAGTTGCAGGGCAGTTGGACCGTGGTTGCGGCCGACGCCCACAGCGCGCCCGAGAGTCACGCGGTACAGCTGACCTCACAGGCGTCGGCGACGGAGCCCGCGGATCAGGTCAGGGCCATGAGCGAGGTGCTCGAGGAGCTGGCGCAGGCGATGGTCAAAGCGCTTCAGCCATAGCCGGTCGTCCGCTCGGGGATGCCACTTCCGACCCTACGTACCGATCGAACTCCTCCTGGTAGCGACGGGCGAGGGTGGCCTGCTCTGCCGCGGGACCCTTCTCCTTCAGGGTCAGGAACCAGTCGCTCTCCTCTTCCCACATGTGACGGGCCACCGCCTCACGGATGTGTTCCAGTTTCTCCAGGTAAGCCGCGCTCGAGGGTGCGAGCACCTCGAGTTTCCCCATTTCCTGCTTCGCGACGGCCTGTTCCGAATAGGCCGTGGTGGCGCCGCCCTGCTCACCGGCACGGCTCAAGGCGGGGTAGAGCACCGACTCCTCGGCGTTCGAATGCCCGGTGAGCAGGATGGCCAGATGCTTCTGCGCCTGCTGCCGCGCCGATTCCGTGGCTGCCAACTTCACGTCGGCGAATGCCGCTTCGATCTGCTCGTGATGTAGAAGAACGAGGGACAGCCAGTCGCCGGCTGTTGCGACGGCCCGAGCCTTGGCCCGGGCCTCACGGTGCTTTGCTTCGCTGATGGCGGCCATGACGGTCTCCGGAGGGATGATCAGGCCATCACCGTACGCGCCCGGACGCGATCGGGCAGTTGCCTGGGTCATGCGGCGCAACGTGGGAGTGCGCTGACCGCCACAGCACAGCCCGCGTCGCGACTCCCGGTTCAAGGCAGCGACAGAGGCCCGGGAGCTGCACTGACAGCTGCCAGCCATTGCCGGACCTACAGTGCCAGTCGATGTTGATCCTGACTCTCAACGCCGGCAGCAACTCCCTGAAGTTCGAATTCGTACGAACGGCGCAGGGCGCGGCAAAGTGGGGGGAGAGTGTCCTGGCCGGGGCGTTCGATGACATCGGCAAGCCCGAGGCCAAGTTCAGCCTGAGGTCGGGAAAGCGAGTGGTGAGTTCGCGAAGGCACTCGGCGGGCAGCCATGAAGAGGCGGCGCGGGCCCTGTTCGAGTGGGTGGACGCGGGCAATGCCGCGGAACGCGGCGTGGCCCTGGATGCCATCGACCGCATCGCGCACCGGGTGGTGCATGGCGCCGACGAGTTCGGGGCTCCGGCGCTGATTTCCGAAGAAGTCCTCGGCAGGATCGAAGCCCTGGAGGAGCTCGCGCCGCTGCACAATGGTCCCGCCCGCAAGGTGATCGTGGCGACGCGGGAGTGGTTCGCGGCGGCGGTTCCGCAATACGCGCTGTTCGATACGGCTTTCCACCGCAGGCTGCCCGACAGGGCCGCGCTCTACGCGCTGCCGCCGCAGCTGGCCCGGCGTCACCGGATCCGCCGCTATGGATTCCACGGCCTGTCGCACCAGTACCTGACACTGCGCGCGACGCAGCTCCTGGACCGGTCCCTCGAGGGACTGCGGCTCATCACGCTGCACCTGGAAGGCGGTTCCTCCGTGGCGGCCATCATGAAGGGCCATTCGATCGACACGTCCATGGGCTTCACGCCCCTGGAGGGACTGATGATGGGGACTCGCAGCGGGGACCTGGATCCGGCGGTGCCGCTATACCTCATGCGCCGGGAGGGCTGGGATGCCGAGCGCACGGAACGGTTCCTCAACAAGGAGTGCGGACTGCTCGGCGTGTCGGGTGCCTCGGCCGATACGCGCGAACTGCGCGACCGGACGAGCGAGCCGGCCGTCGCCCTGGCGCTCGATATCTTCTGCTACCGGGTCCGCAAGTACATCGGGGCTTACCTGGCCGCGCTCGGCGGCGCCGACGCCATCGTCTTCGGGGGCGGAATTTCGGAAAATACCGCGTTGGTGCGCGAGCGCATCTGCGCCGGCCTGGAATGGTGCGGAGCCGGGCTCGATCCGGACCGCAATGCCGCCGTCATCGATCGTGAAGGCTGCATCTCCACGGCGGATGCCACCCTGCCGCTGTGGGTCATTCCCACCGAGGAAGGCCTGATGATGGCCGCCGAAGTCGCGCGGGTCTGACGCTAGCGCTCGCGCCCCGCCGACGTCACCGTCAGGGTCTGGATCACCTGGGTTCCATCCACCGCCTGCTGTGAAATGCCGCTGAGTTTCGCGCCCGGCCTGAGCATCGAGGCATCGCCCCGGCTGAGCCGGGTGATGACGGTGGCCGGGGTGACCGCCAGGGTCACGGGCGGGCCGCGGTCCGTGAGCTGCAGCAGCATGCGCTGGCCCTTGCCGGCCGTGCCGGCCGCAGCGGTGCGGATGTCCGTGACGGTCCCGCTGATCTCGGCGGGATCCGGCGGATCGGTATCACCCGGGCTTTTCGCAAAGCCGTGCATGTCCGCGGGAAAGATGTGGCAGTCACTGGCCACCCTTCTCGGGCTGTCGCCATACAGGTTCATGCAGGTGACGAACTGGCCGGCCTGCAGGTCGGCCCACTGCGCGGGTTGCGAACGGACGATCTGCACGGCGGGCGAGAGCTGATAGGTTTCCGTCGTGCCGCCGCGCGCGGCCAGCAGCAGCTCGTTATCGTCCAGGCGCCTCACTGTCCCCTGGATCTGTTTCCGGTGTTCCGTGTTCGGAGGTGCATGCGAGGGTGTCGACTGGGCGTGGCCCGCTGCGGGGAGCAGGGCCATCGCGGCGAGGATTCCCAGGATAGGGCGCGCGTCGACGTGCATTCGTTTTCCCCAGGAGGCTATTCGCCGATCAGATGCGCGGCGATTTCCCGCGTGTGCCGTCGGCGGCGATGTTCAAACAGGTAGATTCCCTGCCACGTACCGAGAGCCAGCCGTCCCCCGAGCAGCGGTACCGTGAGCTGTACCTGCGTCAACGCCGTGCGGATGTGCGCCGGCATGTCGTCCGGCCCCTCATCGTCATGCGCATACCGCTCCGGGTTCTCGGGCGCGAGGCGTTCGAAAAAAGCCTCCAGGTCCGAGCGCACCTCCGCCGCCGCATTTTCCTGTATCAGGAGGGACGCGGAAGTGTGACGGCAGAACAGGGTCAGCAGGCCGGTCGCGAATGACTGAGCCTGCACCCAGGCCTGCACCTGCCCGGTGATCTCCAGCAGCCCGCGTCGCGGCGTGACGAATGGGAGCAGGGTGGTGGCCTGGCGCATGGACTGCATCCTACAACCCGCATGGCCTCGGCAATATGGGCTTCGTCCGACACATTGCGCGCTGCCGCAACGGCGGCTTCCGTTATGCTGCCGCTCCATGAAGTTGCTACCCCTGTCGCTTGCCGCGGGCGTGCTGTTGGCCAGTGGCCTCTTCACGTCGACGTGGGCGCGCGCCGCCGCGGCAGGCACCTGCGGCACCGAGGAACTCGCCGCCGGCAGCCAATCGATCGACGTGACTTCCGGGGGACTGAAGCGCGCCGTGTTGCTGTACGTGCCCCAGGCAGCCGCCGGCCATCGGGCCTTGCCGCTCGTCATCGATCTGCACGGCAGCGGCGGCAACGGCGCGCAGCAGGCGCAGCTGTCCCGACTGCCGGCCCTCGCTGCCCGGAACGGTTTCGTGGTGGCCGAACCGAGCGGCGGAGTGGTGCTCCCCGGCGCACCCGATGCGCACTACTGGAACATTCCGGGCGTCCCCCTTATCGGCGGCACCGCGACGCCTGCGGATGCACCCGATGACGTGCTGTTCATCAGCGATGTCATCGACGCGATCGCAGCCAAGACCTGCATCGACCCGCGCCGCATCTTCGTCACGGGAATGTCCGGTGGGGCGCGGATGGCATCGCTCCTCGCCTGCAGGCTGTCCACCCGGATCGCGGCCGTTGCGCCGGTATCCGGACTGCGCGCGGGACTGCCCGCCAGCGACAGCCGCTCCTGTCAACCCCGGCGACCGGTACCCATCGTGACTTTCCATGGCACCGGCGATCGTGTGAATCCCGTCAACGGCGATGGCTCACCGCGCTGGAGCTACAGCATTCCGGTCGCCCTGGCACGCTGGGCGGAACTCGATCATTGCCAGGGCGCGCCCCATGAGGAGCGGATCAGCGCGCATGTCACGCTGGTGCGCTACCGGCCCTGCGCCCAGGGCGCGGAAATCCTGTTCTATCGTACCGATGCCTCGGGGGAGCAGGGCGGCGGGCATGCGTGGCCCGGCTCCGTGCCCCGCCGGGCGGCGGCGGGCAAGGCGGCGGAGCAGTTTCTGCGTGCCAACGAACCCAGCACCGAGATCGATGCCAGTGCGCTCATGTGGAAGTTCTTCGAAGCGCATCCGCTGCCGGCCGGGACGCAATAATTCCCGGCATGGGCGCTGCGGGACGGAAGGGTCGCCGGCAACCGCGACCCTTCCGATTCTTTCACCGGTGTGACGATTACTTGGCAGGCGGCGCGTTCACCGGCGCAGGGCTGTGGTAGCGGCCGACGTAGGCGGCCTTGGCGACGGTCTTGCCCTTCATGGCGGCCAGCAGCTCGGCGCGGCTGGCGGTTTCGGGGAGGTCGAGCGTCGAGTTCAGGGCATAGAGCTCGAAGACATAGTGATGGTAGCGCGGACCGAAGGGTGCGCCCGGACCCATGTAGGCATTGGCGCCCATCATGTTCTTGCCCGTCACCGAGCCTTCGGGAAGTTTGCCTTCCGGAATGCCGTTCGCCGACGCCGGGATATTCCAGGCCACCCAGTGCAGCACGTCATCCGTACCACCGCCGATCGCGACGTCGATGTCGTGTAGAATGATTGCGTAGCTCACGGTGCCTTCGGGCGCATTGGAAAATTTGAAGTCCGGTATCACACCGCCGCGTCCGGCGTATTTCTGCGGAACGATTCCGCCATCCTCGAAGGCAGTGCTTTGCATTAGCAGCGGTGGCAGCCTGAAACCGCCCCGGCCGCCACCGGTTCCCTGTGCCATTGCGGCGCCGGTCCCGGCCAGCAGAAGAGTCAGGAACACGCACAAGGCGCGCAGATTCTTGGTACCCACGAGATCTCCCTTTGAATGTGAATCGGGCAAACAAGCTTAAGCCAAAATCCTGCCGCTGCGCCCCTGCCCGGGGAGCATCACACCTGAGACGTGTTGCAGTGCGAATCGCGGCGGCGCTGCTGGCAGCTGGCGCGAGCCTCGGCGCGCACGCCGGGATCCTGACCGCGCCCGCCGCGGATCTTGAGGTCTCGCTCATCACCTACGGTCCGGGCGTGATCTACTGGGAGCGCTTCGGGCACGATGCCATACGCATCCGCGACCGCGTATCGGGGGATTCCCAGGACTTCAACTACGGCGTCTTCGATTTCGCGGACAGCGCCTTCCTGTTGAACTTCGCGCGCGGCCGCATGCGGTACATGATCGAGGCGGACCCGAGTGCCTCGAACGAGAAGGATTTCACGGACGAGGGCCGCTCGGTCCTCGAGCAGCGCCTGGCATTCTCGCCGGCCCAGGCGGCGCAGTTGCGGAAGTTCCTGATCTGGAACCTGCGGCCCGAGAATGTGACCTATGCCTACGACTACCTCACCAGCAACTGCTCGACGCGCATCCGCGATGCGCTGAACGGTGCCCTCGGGGGCGTCCTGCGGCCACAGCTGTCGGCGCGGCCGGCTCCGCAGACTTACCGGCAGGAGATCGACCGTCTGATGCGGCCGCAGCCGGGATTGATGCTGCCCATGGACCTGGGTCTCGGTCCGTCAACGGACCGTCCCCTCAATGAGTGGCAGGAAAGCTTCCTGCCGATGGTCCTCGCACAGCAGTTGCGCAGCGTGCGCATCGACGATGGTCACGGCGGCACGCAGCCGCTGGTCGTGAGCGAACGTGAACTCTCGCCCAATCGGCTGCCAGCGCCGAAGGACACCCCGCCGGATCTCGAGCTGCCACTGGGACTCGCGGGGCTGGCGCTCGCGGTGATCATGCTCGGCGCCCGACGCCGGTATCGCCTGCTCTCTGCGGGACTTGCGACGGCCTACGTGGGTCTCTCAGGTTTCTTCGGTCTCGTGCTGCTCGCGTTGTGGACACTCACGACTCATTTCGCGGCGTGGGGAAACCAGAACCTGCTGGTGTTCAATCCCGTGGCGTTCCTCATGCTGGGGGCTGCCTGGCGGACGCGCAAGGGCGTCATGGCCCAGGGCTGGGTGCGGACTCTGTGCGCAGCCCAGGCGGCCGTCGCGTTGCTTGCATCGGCGGCGCACCTGGTACCGGGGCTGCACCTGCAGAACCCGGCATGGCTGCTGTTTGCAACGCCGATGTGGATCGCGGTCGCACTGGGGCTGTGCGCGCCGTGATAACTGCGCAGCACCACATGCAGGCCCGGTAGGATCTGGAACCCTACCTGAATCTGGCCGCCAACCGACAAGGGTGATCGCTGCGTCCCGGCGCGCGGTTCAGGGTTTTGCGATTCCCTGGATGCGCAGCAGGGCGTGCCGGGCATCCTCCTGGGCGAACCCGCCCTGTGCAGCGGCTTTCTGATACCAGGCGCTCGCCTGCGCCAGATCCCGCGGTACACCTTCTCCCTCTTCGTACATCACGCCCAATGCGAACTCGGCCTGTCCGTCGCCCTGTTCGGCCGCCTTGCGGAACCAGACCAGGGCCTGCTCGGGATCCTTCGGTGCGTGCCGCCCGGAGAGGTATTCGCGCGCCAGCGCGAGTTGGGCCAGCGCGAATCCCTGCTGTGCGGACTTCTGCAACCAGCCGAAGAACTGCTGCTCGTCCTTGGGAACCCCGCGACCCTGCAGGTAGAGGATCGCCAGGTTGTAGGAGGCGAGTCCGAACTGCTGGTCGGCGGCCTTCCGGTACCAGCTGGCGGCCTGCGCCGCATCCGGCAGTACGCCGCCGGTGCCGTGGCTGTAAAGCCCGGCAAGGTCATTCTGGGCCTGCGGATTGCCGTGTTCGGCCTGCGACCGGAGTTTGCGGCTGTCGACGAGCGGCGGCAGCAGGGGAGGCTGGTCACTGTCGAGGCGACCGATGGCCGCAGACACCCGTTTCTGCCGCGAATCCTGGATGGAATCGACCCACCGCTGGTTGCCAAATGCTCCTGCCACCGGCGGCGGCATCGCCGCTGCCTGGTGGTACCACTGTGCCGCCTGCCTCTTGTCCCGGGATACGCCTTCGCCGGCGGCGAACAGGTCACCCAGGGTCAGTTCGGCGTCGAAGATCCCCTGCGCCGCAGCCAGGCGGCACCAGCGGTACGCCTGGGACGGATTCTGCGGCTGGCCCAGCTGGCCGGCGAGGTAGACGGAGCAGACGGTGTAGCGGGACGTGGCGTCGCCTTTGCGTGCCGCCTTGAGCGCCCATCGCCACTCCTGCAACGCATCCGGTGCCACCGGTCCACCGCCGCGATAGAGGAACGCCAGGGAGGTCATCGCCTGGACGTTGCCACCCTCGGCGGCTTTTTCGATCCATCGGACCCCTTCCGGGACATCCTTGGGCACCGCCTTGCCGATGAGATAGAGGGATCCCAAGGCGAGTTCGGCGGCAGTGTCACCCTGGACTGCGGCCTTGCGATACCAGCGGCTTGCCCGGTCAGGATCGCGGACCGTGCCGAAGCCTTGCTCATACATCTGGCCGACGAGGCTCTGCGCCTTCGCATTGCCCCGATCCGCGAGCGGGCGGGCCAGGTCCATGGCAGTCACGTAGTCGCCATCCTGCAAGGCGCGCTGGGCCTTTTCCAGCGTCCCGGCGACAAGGGCGGACGACACCATGCACAGCGCTGCGCCCCCTATCAGTACTTGTCCCCAACGCATGTTTGCCTGTGTGATTTCGCAGCCCCGGGCGTATTCTGCACCCAACCAAAACGGGCCGTCACCCACGACAGGCGGGTCGATCCATGCCGAACACGTTCCGTGCCGCCGCAGTCCGGCTCATCGCCGTGCTGCCCGGACTGCTCCTGCTCGCCGGAGCCGGTATCGGCGTTCCTGCGGCATCCGCCGCGGAAGAGCCGCCTGCCACCAAGCCCGGAACGCGTCGCAAGACTGGTGGCCTACATTGATACGCTGGTGCGATCGAACAAGTCCGACGCGGAGCCGCCTGCGATCGGGTTCCTGGCTGCCGCATTCCAGAGATATCCCAATGACATCGACCGGATGATCCCCGCGGGACTGTCTGTGCGCATGCAGGGCGTGGTCGCCACGGCCCTGCATTTTGCCGGGCAGGACGCGAGGGCGAACGCCATGGCAGGGCCGCTGCTCGCCAATGGCGTCACGCCGCCCGACTGGAGAAGCATGCCTGCCAGCCTCGAGTCGATCACGGTCCGGGGTCCGAGTGAGTTCGACCTGCTGTGGGGTGCGAGTTTCGCGACCGGCGATCCGCGCTATTGTCTGCGGATCCTCGAGCATTATGCCGCGGCCGCGGATGCCGATGGGAATGCGGACGACATGGTGAATCTCGTCCGGACTCTCGGCACCCATGCGGATACGCACTGGCTCGTGGACAAGCGCGGAGTCGACCAGGCACGCGAGCTGATCCGGCAGTCCACGGCGCTGTGGGGCCTGGACTCGAATGCGAGACAGCACGACTTCGTGCGCAGGGCCGTCGGCGATTACATCCGCGCGCGTCCCGATGAACCGGCGTCGAAGGCACTCATGGCGCTCGCCAATGCCTACGGGCACTATGACCTCACCAAGGTGATGTCGGTGAACAGCACCGGTCCCGGACCCCCCTCCGTGACCGTCAATATCAGCTACCTGTCGGCCATGCTGGGCGACCTCGAGCGTCATGCGGGCAGCTATCCTCCGCAGTTCCAGTTCGCGGACGACCGGCCGCGGGCGGAAAAGGACGTGCAGGCCCTGTCAGCGTTGCTCGACCCGCTGTCTGCAAAAATGGCCAACAATGCGGCCCTGCAGCAGCGGCTGGCGCTGCTGCACGCCGTCGGATTCGATCTGGATATCGCGGACTCGTTTCAGAAGGCGGTCGCCGCCTATACCGCGTTGCTGGCGCTGGCCCCTGATGATCCTCAGTCGAACTATCAGTATGGGGCCTTCCTCACGGCGACCACCCACGACGGACGGGCCATTCCCTATCTGGAGAAAGCGCGTCGCCTCGGTGTCGGCAATGCCGACTACTGTCTGGGACTGACCTACGCCAAGATAGGTGAGAAGGAGAAAGGCCATCGAGAGCCTGGAACGCTACACGAAGGGCGCGCCCAACGATCAGAATGCAGCCCAGATCCTGGACGCGGTGCGCAACGACCGGATTCGCGTCGAGGCGCGCAAGCCTCAATGATCAACCGTTTTGCCGCAGCTGCGGAATCGAGCCGGTCCGGAAGAACCGTATCCAGCAAAAAGGCAGGATGATCACGCACACCACGAATCCGCACGCGTCGAGCAGCATGGTGCCGGGCAAATCGCAGCCTTCCATGTAGCACAGGACGAGGAGAGCGCTGCTGGCATGGTTGCCGAGTGCGACGTCATCGGGTCCCGGGGAATCGGACACCACGAGGAAGGAGCGCTCGAGCGGCAAGGACCAGTCGTACGGGAACTTCTTGAGCATCGAGGTCCGGCCGATCCGCATCGAGTAGACGTACTCGCGGGAGCGGCTGCCGACGACGTGGTCGAGCGCGACGATCGTGCCTTGCCGTTCGATGCCGTACCGGACGAACCGGCGCGCGTGCAGATAATCGGTGAACAGCATTCCCATGACGGCCAGCGCCATGGCGCTGCCGGCGAGCAGCGTGAACAATCGCTTGGTTTCATCGGACATGACGGCATCAGAGCAGATGGCCGCGCAGGAGCTGTAGTACGTAGGTCTCAGTGTGCTGGCACACTTTGGGACAGCCACATGGTGCATTGCAATATTCAGCGTGGGACTTCGCCTGTAATCATGAGGAGACGGTGGCATGAGGCGGATCTGGACGATCATTGGTGTCAGCGACGTGCCGTCGAGCTTCAAATGGTATCTGGCGCTGCTGGGCCAGCCGGACGAGCCGCCGGGGCACCCGTACTGGGGCCAGATCAAGGACACGGACGGGACCGTGCTGCTCTGCCTGCACGAGTGGGGATCGCACGAACATCCATCCCTCATGACACCGGAGAAGGTGCCGCCGGGAAACGGATTGCTGCTGTTCTTCCGCGT
Organism: Steroidobacteraceae bacterium; assembly: GCA_035503515.1. Lineage (GTDB taxonomy): Bacteria > Pseudomonadota > Gammaproteobacteria > Steroidobacterales > Steroidobacteraceae > DAIDKA01. The sequence continues at coordinate 13,614 of DATJTJ010000132.1, read as the reverse complement.
CGATGACTTCGAGCAGACGCTGGGGAGGGCCCGCGGGCTGGCGGCGCGGCTGGAAGAAGAGCCTCACCTGAACGAGAGCACCGGCACCCTGGAGTTTTCGCTGCGCGATCCGGACGGGTACTACGTCACTATCAGCGCGCTGTCCGTCCCCTGAACGTTGGGCCGGGTTGTCAGGTTCGCGGGGCCGATGTAGCCTGCGGTTCCCATCCACCCCACCGCGCGAGGTCGAGAGCCATGACTGATCAAATCCAAAACTCGGCTGGCTCGGCAGTACGCGCTGGGCACGGGGACGACTGAACCGGTTCCGTTCGCATCCGTATCGCTGACACCAGCTTCTTCCAGGACCCCGTCATCCGGGGAGTCCGGTGCATGACCATGAAAAGCAGGTTTCAGCAATGGGCGACACATTTTCCCTGCCGCAGCTGGGCTGGCGGCCGTTCTATTCGCAGCAACTGACCCTCGAGGATCTCTCCGCCAGTGTCCCGGCGCGGGTCGCCGGCATCCACCGCACCACCGTGACGGTGATCGGCGAGTCCGGTGAGCAGCAGTCAGGACTTCCCCGGAACCTCGCAGGCGACGCCGGCGGACCGCGCCCGACAGTGGGAGACTGGGTTCTCATCGAGCCGGCAGGCCCACGCGTGGTGCGCCTTCTCGGGCGCCAGTCACTGATCGCACGTCTGGCCGCCGGCACCGGGCCCGTGCGCCAGGCGATTGCGGCCAACGTGGATACGCTCTTCATCGTGACCTCCTGCAACGCGGACTTCAGTGCCGCAAGGCTGGAGCGCTATCTGGCCATCACCCACGAGGCCGGGGTGACACCCGTCATCATCCTGACCAAGGCCGATGTCTGCGCCGACCCGCAGCCGTACGCCGAGGCTGCGCTCGCAGTGGCACAGGCTGTTCAGGTGCTCGTGCTGAACGGCAAGGATCCCGGCGCCTCAGGGTCGGCCCTGCAGCCGTGGCTGGCCGAAGGCCAGACGGTGGCATTCGTCGGGTCATCCGGCGTCGGCAAGTCGACGCTCACCAATACCGTGCTCGGGACGGACAGACAGCCCACCCGTGAGATCCGCCAGGATGATGGCAGGGGGCGACATACCACGACCGCGCGTTGCCTGCTATCAGCGCCCGGCGGCGCATGGTTGATCGACACGCCGGGAATGCGCGAGCTGAAGATCGGGGCAGTGGAGTCCGGGCTGCGACGCACTTTCATCGACATCGAAACGCTGGCGGGCGAGTGCCGTTTCCGCGACTGCCGTCACCTGCAGGAAGTCGGCTGCGCCGTGCGCAGCGCCGTCGAGGAAGGCCGTCTTCCTGCGCGGCGGCTGCAGAGCTACCTGAAGCTCGCACGTGAGGCTGACCGGGCCGCGGCCCCTCCCTGGAAGCGACATCAGGAACAGCGAAGTTTCGGACGCATGGCCCGGGCGGCGCAGAAGCGACGCAGAAATCCCGAATAGGCCCTATCCTTGCCTCGTGTCACTCACGCACGTTGCCACCGGATTGATCGCCGCCATCGCGGTGCTCGGCGTCATCACGCGACCGGGAAACTGGTCCGAAGCCTGGTGGGCCGTGGGCGGCGCCCTGGTCCTCGTGCTGTTCGCGCTGATCCCGCCGGCGGCCGCGCTGTCCGCGGTGGGCAGGGGGACCGACGTGTACCTGTTCCTGACCGGCATGCTGCTGCTATCGGAACTGGCGCGCGGCGAGGGCCTGTTCGACTGGTTGGCCGCGTACGCCCTGCGGCATGCGCGCGGATCGGGGCGGCGGCTGTTTCTCCTCGTCTACGCGGTCGGCACCCTGGTCACGATCTTCCTCTCGAACGATGCGACCGCGGTAGTCCTGACTCCGGCGGTCTATGCCGTCGCGCGACAGGCCAGGGCCGAGCCTGCGCCGTACCTGCTCGCCTGTGCGTTCATCGCCAACGCCGCAAGTTTCGTGCTGCCCATTTCCAATCCCGCGAACCTGGTCGTGTTCGGCGATCAGGTGCCGAAGCTGGCGGCCTGGATCGCACAGTTCGCGGCGGCGAGCGTGGTGTCGATTCTGGGCACGTACCTGCTGTTGTTCCTGACGCAGCGCCGGCATCTGCCGGCGCGGATTGCGCCGCCACCCCGCTCGTCGCCCTTGTCGGGTTCCGGGCGCGTTGCCGCAGCCGCCATTGTCGTGACGGGCGTGGTATTGCTGGTGGCTTCGACGCTCGGATGGCAGCTCGGCCTGCCCACGTGCATCGCGGGCGTGGTGGCATGGCTGCTGATCGCACTGCTGAAGAGCGCCTCTCCGTGGCCCGTATTGCGGCACATCTCCTGGGGAGTGCTGCCGCTGGTGGCGGGTCTTTTCGTCCTGGTACAGGCGATCGAGAGTACGGGCGCGCTCGCGGCCCTGACCCGGGCCCTCACCGCGTTCCTGCATCAGAACCTGTTGGCGACCGCGTTGGCCGGGGGTGGTGCGGTCGCCCTGGCGTCGAACGCCGTCAACAATCTGCCGATGGGATTGATCGCCGCGACGGTGTCGCGGACCGGTCACTTGCCCGCGCTGCTCACGGGCGCCTTCCTCATCGGCGTGGACCTGGGACCCAATCTGTCCATCACCGGCTCACTGGCCACGATCCTGTGGCTGGCGGCCCTGCGTCGCGAGGGCGAAAACTTCAGTGGCGCGAAATTCCTGGCCGTGGGCGCGGTGGTCATGCCCCTCACGCTGCTCGCGGCACTGGCGATATTCGGCTGGTTGTCAAGGCATGGCTGATCGTCCGGTGTCGGCGCATTCCTGCGACTCATGACCGTTCCCCGACCTTATAGCGCCCGGGCGCGGCTGTTAACCTGCAATCCGGAGGCGCCTCATCCATGGCCGTGGCTCTCGTGATCAATGGTGTGCCGGACATCCAGCTATCGATGACGGATGGCCTGGAGGTGCTCAAGGTCCTGCTCTCCGATCGCCAGAGTGTCGGCTGCGCCGTGACTCCGACCGAACGGATCGGGTTCGGCATCCAGTACCGGATCGAACACCCGAGTCATGAGGTCGAAACCGTCTTCCTGACGTACTTCCACGATTCGGCGGACGACCCCGAGGCGATCTGATGTCCGCTCTTCACATCCGCGGGTGACGCCATGAGAATCAGCCTGACCACCACTGCGTTGCTCGCTGCCGTACTGCTGGGCCTTGCGCGTTCCGCTCCGGCACAGACCGACTCGGCACCCACGGCGAAGACGCACGGCTCGACCCACTGTCAACGGATGATCGACAAGGCACACCCGATGGTCGCCAGAATGCCGGCGGGCGTCGAGAAGATGTCGGCGCAGAAGGAAATGGCCAGCGCCCGGACATCCCTGGACAAGGGCGACATGACCGGCTGTGCCACCCACATGAAGAACGTCATGGACGCGGTGAAGTCGAAGTAGTCCGGGCGCCGCGGATTGAAGCACTCGCTGCGGTGTAGCGTCGCGCTGGCACTGGCGCTGTGCGTCGGCTCGGCAAGCGCCACCGAGGATGTGCGGCTGCAGGGAGCGCAGATAGATGCCGCGGGTCCCCCGACGGGCCTGGCAGATCCGGCGGCCCTCAGGGCCACCATTTTCGGTACCCCACCGCAGGATCGCGCGCCGCTGCCGCCGACCGTGCCCTTGGCGGAGATCGACATCAGGCTGCCGTGGGCCCGGCCGGCGCCCGATGTGTTCTGGTTCGACCGGCGGCTGCGGGTATGGTTTTCGGCCCAGGAAAAGCCGGCGCCGCTGGTGATCGTGATTTCCGGCGCGGGGAGCGATGGCAATACCAGCAGCATGTCGATGCTGCGGGCCGCCCTGTTCGGAGCGGGATACAACGTCCTGACGATGCCGTCGCCCACCTTTCCCGATTTCATCGTGGCGGCCTCGAGTACCGGCGTCGCGGGCGACCTGCGCCAGGACAGCGGCGATCTGTATGCCGCCATGCAGGCGATCGTGGCGAGGCTCCCGCATCGCATCCGCATCACCGAGGTCGATCTGGTCGGCTTGAGCCTCGGCGGCGCCAACGCCGCGGTCGTGAAATCGATTGCGGACGCGGGTGGCACGCTGCCGATCCACCGGGTGGTGATGATCAATCCTCCCGTCAGCCTGTTCGCCTCCATCGCCCGGCTCGACCGGCTGTTCGCGGTCAGCATCGGACCGGGCGATGCGGGCATCGACAGGCTCTACCGCAAGGTGTATGCGCGCCTGGCAAACCTGTATCGGTCCTCGGAGGCCGTGCAGCTGGATGACACGGATTTCCTCAGCGCGGCGGGCGCCGTGCTCAAATCCGATGCGGACTTCGCGGCAGCGATCGCATTGACCTTCCGGATCGGCCTCGCCAACGTATTCTTCGCGGGCGACCTGTATGCGCATACCGGTGTCGTGACCGACCCGCGGCATCCCCCGAAGGTCGGTGACTCGCTCGAAGAGATCGCCCGAGAACTGCGCAACAAGCCCTTTTCGGAATACTTTTCCAAGGTCTTCGTTCCCTACTATGCCGCGCACCGCCCGGGCGCGACCGCGCAATCGCTGCTCGCCCAGAGCAACCTGGCCATCATCGGCGATTCGCTGCGCAGCAACGCGGACTACTTCGCGCAGACCAACAGCGATGATCTGATTCTCGATCGCCAGGAGCTGTCGTGGCTCAGGACGACGTTGGGCTCCAGGATCGCGGTCTATGATCACGGCGGCCATCTCGGCAACGTCGGGGAACGGCGGCAGATTGCGGACATGCTCGACATGCTGGGCGGCCGCTGGGCGGACCGGAACCGATGAAGTTGCGCGTGCTGACGAGCGCGCTCCTGGGCCTGCTCGCCGGCTGCGCCACGCAGTCGTTTTCGATGCGCACCCTGCCGGACGAAACTCCCGCGGCCGACAATGCACGTGCCGTGCAGCGCGCCGCGGCGCCGGCCCCGCAGCCGGCTGCGGCGCCCGTGACCGCGGCCGATGCGCCACCCCTGACCACCTACGATCCCTGGGAGCGATTCAATCGCTTCAGCTATCGCTTCAATGCGCGCTTCGACGAGAACATCCTGCTGCCGGTCGCGGACCAATACCGGCGGCTTCCCGGGTTCATCCGCGCGGGCGTGCACAACTTCTTCAGCAATCTCTCCGAAGTCCCGACCGTCCTCAACGATGCGCTGCAACTGCAGGCCCGGAACGGTGCGACGAACGTGGGACGGTTCGTCATCAACACCACGCTCGGGATAGGGGGCCTGTTCGACTTCGCGACGCGGTTGCATCTGGCCCGGTCGCCGACGACCTTCGGCAATACGCTGTCGCGGTGGGGCGTGCACCCCGGACCGTTCCTGGTCCTGCCTATCCTGGGCCCCTCCACGCTGCGGGAGAGTGTCGGCATGCTGGGGGACTACGGGATGTCCTATGGCGTGAATGTGGCCGACCTGTATCGCGGCGACCAGGCCTATGCGCTGGAGGTCGTGGACGGCGTCGATACCCGCGCCAACGTCGGTTTCCGGTATTACGCCACCGGCTCTCCCTTCGAGTACGAGATCATCCGCTTCCTGTACATGCGCAAGACGCTGCTCGAGGATGAGACCCTGCATCCGCAAGGGCGGCAGAAGAATGCGGACCGGAAGGAACCGGCCGGGCGCTAGCGGCCATACCCATCGGCAACACCGAACGGCACAATCCGCCGATGCTCTGGCTGCCTACCGTCGTCGTGCTACTGGTCCTCGCATGGGGCGTCGCGGCGCTGCACTATCAGCTGCCCGGCGGCGCGATCGGCAAGGCAGTGACGATCACCGCATGGGTTTTCATCGGTATCGTGACGCTCTACCTGCTGTGGACGCACCGCCCGCTGGGCGTGGCGGGCTTTGCGATGGCCTTCGTCCTGCTCCTGCTGTGGTGGCAACGCATCCGGCCTTCGAATGACAGGCCCTGGTCGGACGACGTGGCGTGCATGACCCGGGGCGAGATCCGCGGCGATGAAGCCGTGCTGCACAACGTCAGAAATTTCGAATGGCGTACCCGGGAGGACTATACGCAGCGCTGGGAGACGCGCCGCTATGACCTGAGGCGCCTGGGCAGCGTGGATCTCGTGACCTCATACTGGACGATCCCCGCGATCGCGCATGTGCTCGTCTCATTCGGCTTCGACGATGGACAATACGTCGTATTCTCGGTCGAGGTCCGCCGACGCAAGCACGAGTCGTATTCCGAACTCGCCGGGTTCTTCAGGAAATTCGAGTTGAGCGTCATTGCCGCTGACGAGCGGGACATCATTGCCGTCCGGACGAATGTCCGGGGCGAGGATGACTACCTGTACCGGGTCCGGATGCCGCCCGGCGCCCGTCGCGCGCTGTTCGAGGCCTACGTGTCCGAAGCCAACAGTCTTCTGGTCCGACCGCGCTTCTACAATACGGTCACCGCGAATTGCACGACCCTGCTCTACCACATGATGCGCCAGATCGTCGGCCATCTGCCGCTGCACTACAAACTGGTGCTTTCAGGCTATCTGCCCGAGTACGTCTACCAGGTCGGAGGCCTGGATACCCGCCTGCCGTTCGAGGAACTGCGCAGACTCGGCCGGATCACCGACCGGGCCAGGGCCGCGCCCGCGGACAGGACGTTTTCGGCCGCCATCCGCACAGGAATTCCGCCAGTGGCTTGAAATCGGGGTATTTGGCCACCACCATCGCTGCATGTCCGAGACCTCGCACATCGTCTGTCCGCATTGCGACACGATCAACCGCATTCCGGTTGCGCGCCTCGGCCAGGGGCCCAAGTGCGGGCAGTGTCATCAGCTCCTGTTCACCGGCCATCCGGTCGAGCTCAAGGGCACCAATTTCCAGCGTTACATCGAGCGCAATGACATCCCGGTGGTCGTCGACTTCTGGGCGACATGGTGCGGGCCATGCCGGCAGATGGCGCCCCAGTACGCGCAGGCCGCCGCGGAGCTGGAACCCACCGTGCGCCTGGCCAAGCTCGACACCGACACCGCGCAGAACATCGCCGGCGCACTGGGCATCCGCAGCATCCCGACGTTGATCATCTTCAGATCAGGCCGCGAGGTGGCCCGTCAGGCAGGGGCGATGGCGAAGACCGACATCATCCGCTGGATCCGTTCGGCCCTCTAGTCGCTCGTTCACTGAGTCGTCGATTTCTCGTCCCGTCGGACGGGCTGGCGTGCGCGGTTGTCCTCCTGCGCTTTGGGCTGCTGCGGCTGCTGGTGCTGCTGTTCGGGTTGCGGTGGCTGCGGACGCTGCTGTTGGATCTGTTGCTGCCGCTGTTGATCCATCTGCTGCTGCCGGCGTGACTCCTGCTCCTGGACCTGTCGTTGCTGATCCAGCGCCCGGCGCTGCTGTTCCATCTGTTGCTGGCGCTGCAGATCCACCTGTTGCTGGCGCTGCAGATCGGTCTGGCGTCGCTGCTCGGCCTGCTGCTGGCGGCGCAGTTCCTGCTCCTGAGCCTGTCGTTGCTGATCCTGCGCCTGCCGCTGCCGATCGTCCCTGAACTGAGGCCGCGGAGGGCCCGCCTGCTGGGGCAGCGGCGGGTTGCCGGTCGACCGGGGCGCCAGCCGGATCGGTGCGGGTCGCTGTGTAGCCTGCGGCTGGATCGGCCGCAGTGCAGCCTCTGCGAGGGGCCGGCCGCCATTGCGCTCAAGCGCCTGCCGGCGTTGCTCGAAGGAGGGGGGCGGCGGCGGTGGCGCCGTGCGCGCGACCACGGGGCGAGTCCGCATTGCGGCGGGTGGTCGGGGGGCACCTGTCCGGCCCAGCCCCATGATGGCCTGGCGGGTCGGAACCAAAGGCGGCGCCAGCGCCTGGACCCGCGCGCCGCGCGGATCGAACTGTACCGTGTGGTTGGCCACGGGTTGGGACGAGGTGAATACCTGCCGGGTCGTGGCCGTGATGGCACCCGGAGCATTGCGATTCATGTAGGTCAGTGGGCGCGCGGGGCCTGCTCCATTGACGATGGTCGTGTTGTAGATGTTGTTCAGCACAGTCCGGTTTACGACGGTGTTCGAGAGATTGATGTTTTCCACATAGCGACGGCTGACGTGGTAGGCAGGGACGTAGACCTCATGGGGGCCGAGTGCGAACCAGGCAACGCCGGCACCGGCGCCGACCCACGCCACGAGGGCCGGGGCGTACACCGGTCTGACGTAGGCTACCGTGCCGCGCCGCCGCGGCGCGCAGGGTACCCACCCCCAGGCGCGGTGGTACCAGACCCAGCGACCATAATGAAAGGGCGCGAATCCCCAGGGCTGGTCGTCCACCCATGTGTAGCCCCAGGGCGGGATGTAGACCCAATGTCCGAAGCGGTAGGGTGCCCATCCCGGACGAACGCGGCGCGGGATCCAGATGGGTCCGTAGTCGGGGGTAGGGCTCCAGTCGCCCTGGTTGTCGAGATCCGAATATCCGATGACTTCATCAGAGACATACTCCGCCGACGGGGAATTGTCCCAGGCGGCGTCGCGGTCGGCGCTCCAGTCATCAAACGGGCTGGCTGCGGCCGCGTACGGCTGTTCATTGGCCGTCAGTGTGTCCGTTCCGCTGAACACCACCCTCTGGCCCCCATCGACCGAAAAATCGGCGCCGCCGCCGGTGACCTGCGCCTGCCCGCTGCGTACGGCAACCGTCGTCGTCGTGCCCGAATCGTCGACGGAAACGCGGTAGACACCCGGCTGTTGCATCGAGACGGCAAGGTTGGGCGCGTCGATCTCGTAGGCCGCGCTGTTGTCGGCCCGGATCCTGACGATCAGTGTGCCCGCGGAAAGCTGTATCTGGGTGATCTGGTCGTCGACGTTCAGCAATGCGACGTCCGTGCGTCCGGAGAGCCGCACCACCGAGCCATCCAGCTGCAGTTCGGCGCGGCCGTTGCTGTCGGTCCAGAGAGCGTCGCCGGTGGTGAGAGGACGGTTGATCGGGGCTTCGACCCAGCCATCGGCACCCCCGGGTTGCAGGGAGACCGAGCCTTCCTCATACGCCAGCCGGGCGACCCGGCCCGGTGGATCCGGGTCGTCCGCCTGGGCCGTGGTCCCGAGGACGGCCAGGAGCGGCAATAGGGCGAGGAGTGGGAACGACCACCTGCGCTGTGTACACATAGTGTCTGTTACATTTGGTAATGCGGTGAGGACCACCCTACCGATACGCAAGTCGCGGTGCAACAGGACCGGCAGGCGCATCTTCCCGGCGCGTTTGCGGCAGACTTGGCCCATGGAAAATGCTGCCGCGCAGGAGGGAGCGCAGGCCGTGGTCTATGGCCTGCCGCTGGTGCTCATGGACCTCACCATGCGGAAGACGACCAACGCAGGTCCCGCACATCCGTTGGCGCGACCGGTCAACCAGTTCGCCCACCTGAGAGCATTTCCGACCGCGGCCTTCAAGGACGTGGTGAGAGCCAATGTCGACACTCTGTATTCCTCGGCCTTTCTCGACCTCGCGCGAGAACCCCTGATGCTGTCGGTTCCCGACACGCAGGACCGTTACTACCTGCTGCCGATGCTCGATGCCTGGACCAACGTGTTCGCGAGTCCCGGTTCGCGCACCACCGGCAGCAAGGCGGGTACGTTCCTGATCTCGGGACCCGACTGGACCGGGACGCCGCCGCCGGGTGTCCGGCAATTCAGATCTCCCACCCACATCGTCTGGATCCTCGGCCGGACGCAGACCAACGGGCCCGGTGAGTACGCCGCGGTGCATGCGGTCCAGGACGGCTACGCACTCGTTCCGCTATCGCAGTTCGGCAAGCCCTACGCCTTGCCGCAGGGGACTTTCGATCTCACGGTGGACATGCGAACGCCACCCGTCGAACAACTGCGCAACATGAGCGCCACGCAGTTCTTCGGCGCACTGGCCCGGCTGCTGAAGACCAACCCACCGCCCGCCGCCGAGGCGCCGATCGTGGAGAAGCTGGCGCGCATCGGCGTCAGGGCGGGCGAGCCGTTCGATCCGGGCACGCTGCACCCGGAGATTGCCCGGGGGCTGGAGCGCGCGGTGCCGGCTGCTTTCACGATGCTGCGGGAGGCGCAGCGGCACCTCGGCACTCCCGTCAATGGCTGGCACATCCCGCCCGCCAACCTCGGCGATTTCGGCTCGGACCATGGCACCCGGGCGATCATTGCGCTGCTGGCCTTCGGTGCGAACCTGCCGGCGGATGCGGTCTACCCGACGACCTTCGTGGACGAAACGGGCAAGCCGCTGAACGGCGCAAAGCGGTACACGCTGCACTTCGGGAAGGACCTGACGCCACCCGTCAATGCCTTCTGGTCCGTGACGATGTACGACGCGCAGTCGTTCTTCGTGCCCAATCCCATCGATCGCTATGCGATCAGCAGCTGGATGCCGTTGCAGCACGATGGCGACGGGTCGATGGAGCTCTGCATCCAGCGCGATTCCCCCGGCAGCTCCAGGGAAACGAACTGGCTGCCGGCACCGGCAGGGGACTTCAACCTCACGCTGCGCATGTACTGGCCGCGGGAGAGGGGGCCCTCGATCAACGATGGCACATGGCGACCCCCCGCGGTGAGATGTGTCGGCAATGCCGAGGCCTGAAGATGCTCGTTGAGGGCCTGCGGCATTTCATCGGCACCGTCTTCCTGGCGGTGGCCGCCCTGTTCCCGATCGTCGATCCCCTGGGAGGCGCGCCGATCTACCTGGCGCTGGTGAATTTCCTGACGCCCGCGGAACGCGCCCGGACCGCAGGGCTCGTCGCCCTGAACAGCTTCTTCCTGCTGGTGGCCTCGGTGCTCATCGGCGCCTATGTGCTGGATCTGTTCGGCGTCTCCATCCCGGCCGTCCAGGTCGGCGGCGGCCTGATCGTCTGTGCCATCGGCTGGTCGTTCCTGATGAGGCCAAGTTCCCCGGCGGTCTCGGACCGCAATGCGGCCCCCGAGGCCGAAGTCATCACCCAGCGGGCCTTCTATCCCCTGACCATGCCGCTCACCGTCGGACCCGGCTCGATTTCCGTCGCCATCACCCTGGGCGCCAATCCCCCGAGGGGGCTGCGGCCCCTGTTCACCACGGCCCTCGCCCATGTGCTCGGCGTACTCATCGTCGCCATCAGCATCTTCCTGTGTTACCGGTATGCGGACCGCATCCTCAGCAAGCTGGGCAGGACCGGCACCAGTGTCCTGATCCGCCTCTCGGCTTTCATATTGTTCTGCATCGGCGTACAGATCATGTGGAACGGATTGCGGGCCCTGATCCTGACGCTGATGCCCGCTGCGAGGTAGCGCCCATGACGCCCGGTCTGCAGCACTTCGTGGATGCCCAGGCGCCGATCTACGCACAGGTCCTGCGGGAACTGACGGACGGGGAGAAGCGCTCGCACTGGATGTGGTTCATCTTCCCGCAGCTGGCGGGCCTCGGCCGCAGCCCCACGGCGCAGCGGTACGCCCTCGCGGACCGTGCACAGGCCGCCGCGTACCTGGCGCATGCGGTCCTGGGCCCCCGGCTGCGCGAGTGCGTGTCGCTGGTCAATACCCATCGCGGCCGGCCGGTGGCGCAGATCTTCGGCTACCCCGACGACCTCAAGTTCCATTCTTCGCTGACGCTGTTCCATGAGGCGGCCCCCGCACAGCCGGAGTTCACCGAGGGCCTCAGGTACTTCTACGACGGTGCGCCGGATGCGGCGACCCTGACACTGCTGGGCAGGGGCTCGCCCTGATGCCAGCGCACAGTCCATGCACCCTTGCCGTGACAGCCGGCGTGGCTGTTTCTGCGGTTGCGACGATGCCCGAGCGGCCGACGGCCATGCTGGCGTTTGCGCCGGGAGCCGGCGGCGGAATCCATCAGCCCTACATCGTCTCCGTATGCGAAGGTCTCGCCACGCGGGGTATCGCCAGCCTGCGCTACCAGTTCCCCTACATGGAGCGGCGCTCCCGACGGCCCGACCCACCGGCGTTGTGCCATCAGACCGTGCAGGCCGCCGTCGGGGAAGCCCGGCGGCTGCTGCCGGATGCCTCCTTGTATGCGGGCGGGAAATCCTTCGGCGGCCGCATGACCTCGCAGGCGCAAGCCCTGGCGCCGCTGCCGCAGGTGCGCGGGATCTGCTTCTTTGGATTTCCGCTGCATCCTCCGAAGCAGCCGGCGACGTCGCGCGCCGATCACCTGGCCGCGATCCAGATCCCGATGCTCTTTCTGCAGGGCACCCGGGATGAGCTCGCGGAGCTGGGGCGCATCCGGCAGGTCGTCGCGGGACTCGCGGCCCCCGCCACGCTGAAGATCATCGACGGAGCCGATCACTCCTTCCATGTTCCGGCCCGCAGCGGCCGCACCGATGCGCAGGTGCTGGGGTCGATGCTGGACGAGGTCGCGGCCTGGATGGCCGCCGGCAGTCCCCGTCGTTAATTCTTGGCACCGCCCAGTTCGCTCTTCTCATCCTCCTTCAGGCGTTGCTGCGCCGGATCCGGCGGGGACTGCGGGGTCTGCCGTTCAGGGGCCGGCTCGGGTGGCGTCGCGCGGGGCGCCTCGGTGTCGGTTTCCATGTGCCGATCTCAGTACGGCGCGCTTCGGCCGCACAGGGGAGACATCCGCACTACCACTGCGGGACGTTTCCGACGAACACCGGCGCCGCTTTGGCCGGCTGCGCCATTGACGGCCCGGCGGCCTGCCCCTCATTGTCCCGTCATGGCAGCGGCAAAGACTCCCGTCGATGGCCCCGCGTTCATCGAGACCATGGATTGCCTCGGCGTCGCGGAGCTGCCGGAGGGGCCCGACTGGAGCTATGAGATCAAGCTCGACGGCTACCGGCTCGAAGTCATCAAGGGGCGCAAGGACCAGGATGCGACGCTCTACTCGCGGCGCCGGAACATCCTGAACCGCAAGTTTCCCTACATCGCCGCGGCCTTCCCGAAGCTGCCGGCGGCGACGGTCCTGGACGGCGAACTGGTCGCGCAGGGCGCCGACGAGCGCTCGGACTTCAACCTGCTGCAGAACTTCCGCTCGGCGCAGTCCCAGATCCGCTACTACGCCTTCGACCTGCTGGTACTCGAGGGCCGCTCCCTGATCGACCAGCCTCTCAAGGCGCGGCGGGCCCGCCTGGCGGAGCTTGTCGAGACCAACGACCATGTTTCGTTGTCGGTCGCGGTCCCCTCCAGGCAGCGCCTGCTCAGGTTCGTCCAGCAGCATGGCCTCGAGGGGATGGTCGCCAAGCGCATCAGCAGCCGCTATGAACCGGGACTGCGCACCGGCTCCTGGCAGAAGCATCGCCTCTCTCAGGGGCAGGAGTTCGTGATCGGCGGCTACACGCCCGGAACACAGGGGTTCGATGCGCTGATCGTCGGCTTCTACAGCGGCAGGGAACTGCACTTCGCGGCACGGGTCCGCGCAGGGTTCGTGCCGGCCACGCGCCGCGAGGTGTTCGCGCAGATCAGGCACCTGAAGACGACCCGTTGCCCCTTCGTCAATCTTCCCGAGAAGGCGCCTGGGCGGTGGGGGCAGGGACTGACGGCGGAGAAGATGAAGAACTGCGTCTGGCTCAAACCCGAAACGGTCGTGCGCATCGACTTCGCCGAGTGGACGGGCGCCGACAAGCTGCGGCATACCAAGTTCGTCGCCCTGCGCACCGACAAGGACCCGCGCAAGGTCGTGCGGGAAGTGAACTGAGGAGGCCGCATGGCCAGAGAACCCAAGAAACTCCAGACCTATCGTGCGAAGCGCGATTTCACCCAGACCGCGGAGCCGAG
>DATJTJ010000131.1:0-7403 GCA_035503515.1 Steroidobacteraceae bacterium | reverse complement strand
CCTGATCGCCGGCATCCTGATCCTGCTGGCGCCGCGTCTCCTGAACTACATCGTGGCGATTTATCTCATCATCATCGGTGTCGTCGGACTTTTCGGTAACGGCAACCTGCACCTGCACTAGCCGGGTGTACCATGCGGGCTGGATCCTTCGACGGAGCTGGCCATGCAGTCGCGCAAACTGGGAACCCGTGGATTGGAAGTTTCGGCCCTGGGCCTGGGCTGCATGGGACTGAGCTTCGGCCTGGGGCCGGCCGTTGAGAAGGACCAGGGAATCGCACTGATCCGCGCCGCCGTCGAACGCGGCGTCACCTTCTTCGACACGGCCGAAGTCTACGGTCCGTTCGCCAATGAGGAACTCGTCGGTGAGGCGCTGGCGCCCTACCGCGGTCAGGTGGTTATCGCGACCAAGTTCGGGTTCAGGATCGACCAGAGCGGCGCCCGGTTCTTCGGCGCCGACAGCCACCCGTCGCGCATCCGCAAGGTCGCGGAAGAATCGCTGAAGCGGCTGCGCGTGGATACCCTCGATCTGTTCTACCAGCATCGGGTCGACCCCAACGTACCCATCGAGGAAGTGGCCGGCACGGTTCGAGATCTCATCTCGGAAGGCAAGGTCCGGCACTTCGGGTTGTCCGAAGCCGGCGCTCAGACCATCCGGCGGGCCCACGCCGTACAGCCCGTGACCGCCCTGCAGAGCGAATACTCCCTGTGGTGGCGGGAGCCGGAGCAGGAGATTCTGCCGACGCTCGAGGAACTGGGCATCGGCTTCGTGCCCTTCAGTCCGCTGGGCAAGGGGTTCCTGACGGGCACGATCGACGCGAACACCCCCTTTGACAGCACCGATTTCCGCAAGGTCGGACCGAGATTCTCGCCCGAGGCCCGCATGGCGAATCAGGCCGTGGTGGATCTGCTCGGGAAAGTCGCGGCCGAACATCAGGCGACCCGCGCGCAGGTCGCGTTGGCGTGGCTTCTGGCCCAGAAGCCGTGGATCGTCCCGATTCCCGGGACCACCAAGCTGCACCGCCTGGATGAGAACCTCGAGGCCGCGCAGATGCGGCTGACGGCTGCGGACATCACGGCCATCGGCCAGGCCTTCGCGGGCCTGCAGGTGACGGGCGAGCGTTATCCGGCGGAGATGCAGCGGCTCGTCGGACGCTGAAAAATACCGCCTTCCGGCATGCGGGCCGGCGCCCGCCTGCTATCCTTCGGCCATGGATCGAAGACAGTTCCTGCAGACAGTACCGGCCGCGACGCTCGGCATGACCCTCGCCGGCGTTGCACGCGCCGCGCCGCCCCCCCTGTCCGTGATGCCCGTGGGCGACAACCTCTCGGTGGTGACGGGCGGGGGTGGGAATGTCACGGTGTTCCAGTCCCCGGAAGGCGTCCTGCTGGTGGACGGAGGTTCCCCGGAGCGTTCGGCCGAGGTCCTCGCGCTCGTCAAGGCGCGCACGGGCGCGAGCCACATCCACACCCTGTTCAATACCCATTGGCACTGGGACCAGACCGGCTCCAACCGCACCCTGGGACCTGCGGGCACCCGCATCATTGCGCATGAGAACACCAGGCTGTGGCTGGGCACCGAGGTCATCTGCAAATGGCAGAACCGGGTCTACCAGCCGCTGCCAAAGAATGCCCGTCCGAACCAGACTTTCTACACCAGCGGCACCCTGAACTTCGGTGGCGAGCACATCGATTACGGCTACCTGCCCCAGGCCCACACCGATGGCGATATCTACGTGTTCTTCCGCAACGCCAACGTGCTGGTGGTGGGTGATGTGGTCTCGGTCGGCGCCTATCCCATCATCGACTATTCAACCAATGGCTGGATTGGCGGCCTGCTGGATGCCACGAAGACGCTCATCGGGCTGGCCGACGGCGCCACGCGCATCGTTCCGGGGACGGGTCCGGTGCAGACGCGCGCCGATGTCGAGGCCGAGCGCGACATGCTCGCGGCCATGAAACTGCACCTGTCGCAGCTGCTGGCGAAGGGCTTGAGCGCGCAGGAAATGATCGCCGAGGCACCGGGGCGGGATTTCGATGCCCGCTGGGGTGATCCGAGCCTGTTCATCTCCAACGCCTATCCGGGCCTGAGCGCCCGGGCGCGCGAGCTGGGCGTCAATATCGTCTGATCAGTTGCGCGCGATGGGCTGATTGCCGTTGGCCATGAGCTGATGCAGCAAGGCCGCCGTCTCCGGGTGCGCTTCCGATGCGGCCCTGCCGGAGGCACTGGCGCTGCCCATGGCGACATCGGCTGCCGTACGCCCGCGGGCATCCTTCGCCAGCAGGTTCGCATGGTGCTCCGCCAGGGCCTTGACCAGATCGTTCCAGCCCCACGTGGCGGCGCCGTGCAATGCCGTCTGGCCGTTGCGGTCGGTTTCGTTGACGTTGACGCCCGCCTCCAGCAGCGCCTGCGCAGCCGAAATGGCCTCAGCCTGCGTCTTGTAGCGACCCCGGGTGTCCAGCGCCGAGGACCCCACGCCGGCGGCCGCCAGCAGTGGTGTGACGCCCGTGGCCGTCGGCAGTTCGGCGTTGGCGCCGTGGGAGAGCAGCAGCTTCATCGCCGCCACATCCCCGCCCTTGGCAGCGCGCAGCAGGGGCGTCGCACCCACGGTGAGGAGCGAATCCGCGCCACGGTCGTCGCGCAGCGAGCGGTACGGCGGGAACAGTTTCAGCTGCAGGTTCGGATTGGCGCCGGCCTCCAGCAGCAGCTGGGTCAGCTTGAGCGCGGTGGTCTGATCCAGCGACGGCCGGTCGGCGCGGCCGCCGACGGGCAGCGAATCGAGATCCACCGCCGCGTAGACCGGTGAGCGCCCCCAGCGGTCCCAGTGATCCACATCCACGCCCTGCCTGACCAGAAATGCGGCCAGGTCGAAGTGGAAATTGATGATGGCCTCCAGCAGCGGGCTGACGCCATCCGGGTCGGTGAGATTCGGATCGGCACCTGCCCTGATCAGCAGCTGCGCGCACTCCAGGCATCCGGAGCGGGCCGCGTACAGCAGTGGCGTGAAGCCGCCGGAGGGTCGGGCCTGTTCGCGGGGTTCGGCCGTCACCTGACGGCTCCAGTTGTTGACCAGCGAGCGCTCGTTGACCAGTGCACCGTGCCGCAGCAGCAACTTGACCATCGCCGGTTGCTGCTCGGCGGCGGCCCACATGAGCGCGCTCTGATCGCGCCACTTCTCCCGGGCGTTCACCTGCGCACCGTGGGCAATGAGCAGCTCGGCCGCCGGCACGTTGTCCGTGCGGGCCAGAATCATGAGCGCGGTCTGGCCATCGGCATTGGCGGAATCCACATCGGCGTGGGCCGCCAGCAGCGCCCGCAGCAGCTTCACGTCCCCGCGTATCGCCGCCTCGGACATGGGTGTCGAGCCATAGGCATTGCGCGCATTGGCATCCGCACCCGCGGCCAGGAGCCTGCCGACCAGGTCGGCATCGCCGTGATAGACGGCCCAATGCAGGGCGCTGGTGCCATCGGCGGTGCGCTGGTTCACGTCCACCGCGGGCCGCGCGGCGAGCAGCGCCCGCACGCCCGCAGAGTCATTGCTGCGTGCTGCAAGCACCAGGGGCGCGGCCTTTTCGACAGGTTCGACCACCGGACCGTTGTCCGCCGCAGGCGCGAGGGGTTCGTCGGCCAGCGCCGCGGCGCCCGTCAGTGCGGCGGCGAGTGCCAGGGACAGGACAGGCAGGATTCTGCAGGTCATGACTTCAGATCTGCGCAATGGCGCCGGTGCTGTCGCCGAGTTTCTCGATGTTGACGCCGGTACGCTGCAACATGGTCAGCAATACGTTTGCCAGTGGCGTGCGCTGATCGAAGTTGATGTGCTGGCCGCCCTTCACCCGCCCGCAGGCCTTGCCGAGCAGCGCCGTGGGCAACGGATACTGGTTGTGGGCGTTGCTGTTGCTCATGTTGCTGCCGTAGAGCAGCAGTGAGTGATCCAGCATGGTGCCATCACCGTCCGGCATGCTCGCAAGCTTGCCCACGAAGCGCGCGAAGGCCTGCGTGTGGTAGCGCTGGATCTTCGACAGCCGCGCCTTCTTGGCCGGGTCGTTGCCGTGATGCGACAGCGCATGGAAGGCATCGGGCACACCGATGTTGTTGTAGGTCTGGTCGCTCACTTCGGCCGCGATCATGAAACTCTGGATGCGGGTCAGATTGCCCTGGTAGGCCAGGGCCATGAGGTCGAACATCAGGTTCAGATGCTCGTCGAAGTTTTCCGACGTTGCCCCGGGAACTTCGGGCAGGTGCAGCTTGGCGATGTCGCCCTGCTCCGCGTTGCGCGTGCGCCGCTCGATCTCGTGGACGCTCTGCAGGTAGTCGTTGAGCGCAGCCCGATCCTGGGCCCCCAGGGTGCGGCTCAGGGAATTGGTCTCCGAGGCGATCATGTCCAGGATGCTGGTGGTCTGCTGACTGAGGAAACGCCGCTCCTCGGGCGAATCGCCCTGGCCGAACAGCCGCAGGAACAGCTGCCGTGGATTGCTCTCGATGGGCAGCGGCGTGGTGGCGGTGGCGAAGGACAGCGTCCCGGAATAGGTACAGCCGTAGCCGCGCTCGCAGGCACTGCCGACGCCATGACCCTGCGCCGTCGCCACTTCCAGCGACGGATAGGGAGTGTCCTGGCCGATGTGACGGGCGGCAAGCTGATCGGCGGTCGGGGCCATGTTGGGCGCGAGGGTCTCCTGGGGATGCACGCAGGAGAGCCAGGTGGCCGGTACCAGGGCATGGACGGCCCGGCTTTCGGCGGGCTTGTTGCCGATGTTGCTGACGATCGTCAGCTGGTCCCGATAGGGCGTGAGCGGCTCGATGATGAACGGCAGCTCGAACTCGCGCCCGGTCGTGGCCGGCGTCCAGCGCTCCATGACCGCGCCATGCGGAAAATAGAAGAATCCCAGCCGCGGCTTGGGTGCCGCGGCGGTGTCGGCCAGCGCGGTCGCCGCAGGGATCATGGCATCCAGCAGTGGCAGCGCCAGTGCGACGCCTGCGCCGCGCAGAACGGTACGTCGCGACAGATGCTTGCGGGTCAGGAATGTCATGGGTTGCTCCGGAGGTTCTGGCTGGTCAGGGACGCCTGCTTGATCTGCACGGGCCTGGCGGGCGGCAGCTCCCGCCTTTCGAAGGCGTCACTTTCGGCGATGCCTGCGACGATGGCTTCGAAACGGTAGTGATCGGCGGCTGCCCGGCGCACGATGGCGCGCACCGTCGGCATGTCCTGATAGGTCACGGCCCTGCCCAGTGCGAAGGTCATGAGCTTCTCGGTCAGGGTCTGCACGAACTGGTCCGGCCGCGCCAGCAGCGCCTGGCGCAGCTGCGCCGGATTGTCCACGTGGGTGCCATCGGCCAGCAGTCCGCTGGAATCGATCGCCGTGCCGGCATCGCGATCCTTGAGGCGCCAGGCGCCCACCACATCGTAGTTCTCGAGGGCGAACCCCAGGGGGTCCAGGATGCCGTGGCAGGCGTTGCAGGAGGGATTCTGGCGATGCTTCTCCAGCCGTACCCGCACGGTTTCCGCCTCCTTGCCCGGCTCGGTCTCCTTCAGGGCAGCCACTCCCGGCGGCGGCGAGGTGGGCGGCGTGCCGGTGATGTTGTCCAGGATCCACGCCCCGCGCAGCACCGGGGCGGTACGGTTGCCGTAGGAAGTGCTCATGAGCACCGCGCCCTTGCCGAGCAGACCCCACCGGTTCGGATCGCTCAGGCGCACTTCCCGGAACTGGTCGCCGAGGATGTCCGGCACCCCGTAATGGCGCGCCAGCGTTTCATTCAGGAACGTCTCATCCGAACTGAGCAGCTCGAGCACGCTGCGATCCGAGCGCAGCACGCTGTCCAGGAACAGGCGCATCTCCTCGCGGAAGTCATTGCGCAGGTCCGGCGTGAAGTCCGGATACAGCACCGGATCCGGCTCGATGGAGTCGATGTGGGGGATGTTCAGCCACTGGAACGCAAAATTGGTGATCAGGGATCCGGAGCGCGGGTCGCGCAGCATGCGGTGAATCTGCGAGTCCAGGACCTTCGGATCATGCAGGGTACCCGCCGCGCCCAGATCGATCAGCTGCTGGTCCGGGCCTTCGCTCCAGAGGAAGAACGACAGGCGCGACGCAAGCTCGAGGTCCGTCAGGCTGTACACGGCTCCGGGCTTGGCGTCGGTGGGGAGCGGCTCGGCCCGGAACAGGAACTTGGTGCTCGAGAGGATCGAGGTCAGACCGCTTTCGATACCCATGTCGAAATCGCCGACCTGGCGACCCATGGTGTAGAAACGCATCAGCGGTTCCAGGTCCGCATCGGTGACCGGGCGCCGGAACGCTTCGCTCGCCAGGTGCGCCAGGATCCTTCGGGCGCACGGCTCCTCCTGCGCTGCGGAGGCAGGATGACAGATGAAGATGCGCCGCCGGCTTTCGGTATCCCCGACTCCGGTCACATTGAATGGCCCGGAAACGTCGAACCCCGGAATCGTCGGATAGCGTTCCATTTCCGGCAGCTCGGCGATCGGCTGCAGCGGCGAGTCCGATTCGGCAAAGGAGCGCTCGATGAAGGCCACCCCGATTTTGTGCGGGCCGGCCTTGACGCGCACCCGGATGTGGTTGAACCGCGCCTGCAGCTCGTCCGCCGCGGCCGCCTGCCGCTGGTCGACGGCCTTCAGGTCCGCCGGGCCACCGACGGTGCCCTGGAACACCGGGACGTCATCCAGTGTCAGGATGACGGTGTGGGGTGCGTCGATCTTGGTGACGTAGCCCGCGCCGCCGAAGTAGAAGTCGCGAATGTTGAAGATGTACTCGCCGTCGGCCGGGAAATAGTGCGTGACCAGCATGCCGCCGCGTGTGCCGAGCGGTAGTCCGTCCTCGTGCTCCAGCTGCAGCCCGGCGCCTGCCCGGTAGGCGCGGCTGCTGGGCTTCGCCGTCACCCGGCCGATGGCCTGGCGGCTGACATTGCGGGCCGCGGTGATGAACTCATCGAGAAAGGTCGGCGAGGTGCGCAGCACCGCGGCGATGTTGTCGAAGCCCTCGCTGGAGACGTCGTTGGGCAGCGCCGTGGAGGCGTCGATGTCCAGTCCGAGGATCCGCTTGATCTCGCGCCCGTATTCGGTGCGGTTCAGGCGGTGCAGGGAGACGTTGCCCGGATCCGCCGCCGCCGAGTGGTCCAGGGAGGATTCCAGAAAACCCACGAAGGTGTCGATCTGATGCTGGTCCGGCTGCGCTGCACCCGGCGGTGGCATCAGCCGGCCCCGCAGTTTGCCCACGACCTTTTCCCAGGTCTCCGCGTTGGCGCCCACATCCCCGAGCGCCAGGGTGTCGAAGGCGATGCCCCCGGCCCAGTCCTCGCTGTTGTGGCACTTGGTGCAATGACCCAGGAGTGCGAAGTTCCCGCCGGGATGGAAGGTCTGCGTCGTGCCGGAGTCGGCGGCGGCCAGGGCAACCGT
>DATJTJ010000130.1:0-89719 GCA_035503515.1 Steroidobacteraceae bacterium | reverse complement strand
CTCACGGGTCCCGTCACCACGGCCCCGTAGGAGCGGGTGTCGTAGTCGCCACCACTGAGTTCCAGGCGCGCGCCGAATTCATCGGCGGGGGCCGCGCTTTGCATGGCGATCAGTCCGCCGAGCGCGTTCGCTCCGTAGCGGGTTCCCTGCGGGCCGCGCAATACCTCGATGTGGTCCATGTCGAACAGCGTGCCGACGGTACCGATGCCGCTGAAGTCGATGTCATCGATCAGGAACCCCACCGAAGGGTTGGGAGCACCCTGGTACTCGTCGAGTTCGCCGATGCCCCGGATCTGGAAGTAGCGGGGCCGGTTGGTATCGCCCGACCAGTTCAGATTCGGCACCATGCCGATCACGTCCTCGAAATGCTGCTGGCCGATCGCCTTGAGCGTTGCGGAGTCAAGGACCGTGATGCTCGCGGGGACGGCCTGGGCGGGTTCATCCCGCAGCAACGTCGCCGAAACCACCACTTCTTGCAGATCATCGCCGGTGGCTGCGGAGTCCGCGGCGCAGGCGACCCTGGCGAGCGCCGCAAGAGTAAAGAGGAAAAACCCGGAATGGGCGGTAATCGCGCGACTTGTCACACCTGCTCCCTACGCCGGTATTACCCGGATCAGGTTCAACGGGTTCGCAGGCCAATCCCGCGTCTCAGGCTTCCGCAGAAGCCACCCCAAGGTTCTAGGGTGCTTATGTTAGTGACTGCGCGCCCCTTTGCAAGCACGGAATTGTCGCAGGAAGGGCATACAATGCGCGCAAGCCCGCAGTTCCATGCCCTGCGCTAACAGGAGCAGCCGAAGCATGACGCGCACCGTCCACGTCCATCAGGTCGACGCCTTCACCCGCACCCGCTTCACCGGCAACCCCGCCGGCGTCGTCCTGGACGCAGACCCCCTCACCGACGCCGAGATGCTCGCCATCGCACGCGAGCTCAACAACGCCGATACCGCCTTCGTGCTCAAGCCCGACGGCGCCGACCACGATCTGCGGGTCCGGTTCTTCACGCCGCGCACCGAGGCGGCCTTCGTGGGCCACGCGAGCGTGGCCGCCCATTACGTGCTTTCCGCAGCCGTCCATGGCACGCGCCGCCTGCGCCAGAAATCCCGGGGCGGTATCGTCGAGGTGGACATCCGCGGCGCCGATGCGCAGCGGCGCATTGCCATCCGGCAGACCCCGCCGGCACTGGGCCGCGAGATCAACGATCGGGAGCGGCTGGCCGTGATGGATGCCCTGGCGCTGGCCTCCCACGACCTGGATCCGAATTGCCCGGTGCAGATCGTCGGCGCCAGCAGCACCCGGCTCATGGTGGGCGTGCGGGCTGCGGACAACCTGCGGCAGTTGAAGCCGGACTTCTCGCGCCTGACCACCCTGTCGGCGCAACTGGGTGCCCAGGGGTTTTTCGTGTTTACCCTCGCGCCGGAGCTGCCGGAGGTGCTGACCGAATCACGGATGTTCTGCCCGGCACTGGGTATCGCCGAGGACCCGGTGAGCGGCAACGCGCATGGCATGCTCGGGACCTATCTCGCCCGTCACCGGCTGCTCGGCCCGATGGCCGAACAGGTGCACTTTGCCGGTGCCCAGGGACATCACCTCCATCGCCCCGGACGCGTCGAAATCGAACTGGAATTGCGCGACGAGGCGGTCGCCGGCGTATGGATAGTCGGTCAGGCGACCGCCATTTTCGAAACCCGGATCAGCCTCTGAGTCTTCACTCCGGCACCGAGTTGGGCTCGTCGTCCGTTGCGGAGTCGGCCGCCCGCCAGATCAGGAGTGCCGCCGGAGCGGTAATGCATGCGGCGGCGATGAAAGGCGAGTTCGTGCCCCAGAAGGCGTACACGGGCCCCGCGACGAACGGGCCGATGACGCGCGCCAGACTGGTCGCGGACTGGTAGGTGCCCATGACGGCGCCGCGATTGTCGCCATGCGACTGGCGCGAGGCCAGCGCCGAGGCGCTGGGGCTGAAGGCGCCCATGCCGGCGCCACACAGCAGCAATCCCAGCGCGGCCGCCAGCAGGCTGTTCGCGGCCAGCGCCACGACCAGCAACCCGGCGACGTAGAACGCCACGCCCCCCTGTGCCAGGCGCCGCTCGCCGATGCGCGGCGCGAGCACCCGCACCAGACCGCCCTGCATCAGCACTGCAACGAACGCTGCGCCGAACAGCGCGAAGCCGACCGTCCGGGGACCCGCGCCGAAGCGGTGCAGGGCCCACAGCGCGAAGATCGACTCGAGGATCCCCTGCGCGGTGGTGACCAGCAGCGCGGCGCTGGCGATGAGCAGCAATCCGGGCCGCTGTCGCAGCAGCGTCAGCGGACCCTGGCGGACCGCAGATGCCGCGGCGGTGGGTTGCCGTCCGCGACGACTTTCGGGCAGCCCGAACTTGACCAGTGACAGCGCGAACAGGCTGAGCGCGGCCGATGCCAGGGCGGGGGCGAGAAAATCGGCCGTTTGCGCCTGATTGCCGGCGAGCATGCCGCCGATCGGCATGCCGAGCATGAAGCCGATGCCGATGGCCGCACCCACCATGCCCATCGACTTGGCGCGGGTGGCCGGCGTGCTCACATCCGAGGCATAGGCGAACGCTGCGGCGAGATTGCCCGCCATCAGGCCGGCCAGCATGCGCGAGGCCAGCACCATCCACAGGCCGTTGGCAAAGCCCAGGATCAGGTAGGAGAGGCAGGCCCCGCTCAGGCTGCTCATGAGAATCGGACGCCGCCCGTAGCGATCGCTCAGGCGTCCCCAGACCGGGGCGGCCAGCAGCTGGCACAGCGAATAGCTGCCCAGAATGGCGGTGGTGACCGTGGCACTGGCACCGAAGCGCTGCGCTATGTAGGGCACCAGCGGAATCAGCACGCCGAATCCCAGTACGTCGATCATCGACACCACGAACAGGAAGAGCAGCGAAGGCGCCCTGGCGGGCGCTTGGGGTGGGGTCGATGGCGTCATCGGGACTTGGCGGCGGTCCTGGCGGAAGTGTGTGAGGGGCGCAGGCGTATCGGCCCACACCATACCGGGCTGCCTTGGGACAATGCCAGTTCGTGGGTGGTGCCGCGCGGCCATTCCTCGCGGTTATGGGTCGCGATGACCACGGTGGTCCCTGCGGCGACGAGCTCGTCCAGGTGGCGCATGAGTGCATGCCGGGTCGACGCATCCACTCCCGAGTAGGGCTCATCGAGCAGCAGCAGCGGTGGCTTGCTGACCCAGGCCCGCGCGAACAGCACCCGTCGCATCTGTCCATAGGAGAGTTCCTCGAGCCGGCGCCGGGCAAGAGCGTCGATGCCGAAGAACCGCAGCGCGGCGCGCGCCGCCGCGCGGTCCGCCGCGGTGGGTGCGTCCACCAGCCCGATGCTGGCATGGCGGCCGGACTGCGCCACCTCGGACACCGTGAGCTCGCGCGGATGATCGGCCTGCAGATGGGGTGCAACCAGTCCCACCGAGCGCTTGAAGATATCCAGCGGCACGCCGGCCACGATACCGGCGCGCTCGATGCGGCCGCCCACCGCGACGCCGTGATCACCGTAGAGGGTGCGGATGAGCGTCGACTTGCCCGAACCGTTGTGGCCGTGGACCACCCAGCATTCGCCCCGGTGGACGGTGAGCGTGATGCCGCGGAGCGCCCGGTGCTCGTCCAGGTAGACATCTGCATTCGTGAGGCGCACCAGGAAGCGCGGTTGCCCGCGCTCGCGCGGCCGCCCGGGACGCCCCGCCGCGACGCGGGATGCCGATACGCCGCCGCGCGCGGCCGCTGCATGCGAAAACCATTTCGCAAGCGGCGCCCGGCCGATTGGACCACGATAGGCGATCCGCCCCTCCTCGAGTATCAGGGCATGCGTGGCACTGGCCGGCACGTCCTCGGGGCGGTGCACGGACAGGATCCACGGCAGCCGCGAACGACGCATCGCCGCGAGGAAACGCAGCGCCGTCGCATGCCGCTTCGCATCCAGTCCATTGAGCAGTTCGTCCATGAGCAGCAGCCGCGGACGGATGGCCAGGGCGCGTGCCAGCAGCACCAGGCGCCGCTCGCCATAGGAAAGCGTCAGGAAACGCCGGGGCAGCAGGGCCGTGATGTCCAGGCGGCGTGCCAGGGCCGCGATGGTGCGCCGGTCGGAGCCGCTCAAGTCGTGCAGCGGGATGTCGGTGCGATGTATGCCCGTACCGACGATCTGCTCGACGCAATGGTTCCAGCCGTAGCGTTCGTAGCGGTCCTGGCGTTCCGGGCCGACATACGCGATCTCGTCCTGGGCTTCGTACGGGGTGTCGCGCACCTCGCGGCCCCAGCGATACCGCCGCAGAGGCTGCAGTTCCGGCACGGGCCAGACCGCCCCGGCGATGAGCTTCAGCAGCTGGGTCTTGCCCGCACCATTGGCGCCGACCAGCACCCAGTGCTGGCCTGGCCGCAGGTGCCAGTCGATGCCGCGCAGGACCATGCGCTCACCGCGCGCCACGCAGATGCGCCGCAGACGGACTTCAAGATAGGCTTTCACGGCGCGCACATTGGACCGAACGGGCGCACGTGGCAAGATGCCGGCCATGCCCGTCGTTTCCGGCATGGAAAAGCGCTGTGACCTGCTCGTGGTGGGAGGCGGCATCAATGGCTGCGGCATAGCACGGGATGCCGCCGGTCGCGGACTGTCGGTGATCCTGTGCGAACAGGACGATCTGGCCGCGCACACCTCCTCGGCCAGCACCAAGCTCATACATGGCGGTCTGCGCTACCTGGAACAGTGGCACTTCGGGCTGGTGCGCAAGGCGTTGCTCGAGCGCGAGGTGCTGCTGGCGAGTGCCCCGCACCTGATCCGCCCCCTGCGGTTCGTCATGCCCCACGATGCACACCTGCGCCCGCTGTTCGAAATCCGTGCGGGCCTGTTCCTCTACGATCATCTGGCGCCGCGCAAGCGGCTTGCCGCATCGAAAGGCCTGAACCTGCGGCGCCATCCCGCCGGATCCGGACTCGACCCGCGCTTCCGCAGGGGCTTCATCTACTCCGATGCCTGGACCGATGATGCGCGGCTGGTGGCCCTCAACGCCCGCGACGCGGCCGAACATGGCGCGACGATCCTCACCCGCGTGCGTTGTGAGCGTGCGCACCGGCGCGAGTCGGACTGGCGGCTCGAGCTGGCGCCCACGAGCCACGGTGGGACTGCGCAGATCGTGTACGCGCGTGCGGTGGTGAACGCCGCGGGGCCCTGGGTCGCGGACTTCCTGCACGCGCGCACCGGCTTGAGCACGCGCCGCGCGGTGCGCCTCATCAAGGGCAGCCATATCGTCGTCCCGCAGATCTTCCGGCATCGTTTCGCCTACATCTTCCAGAATACCGACCGGCGCATCGTGTTCGCGATCCCCTACGAGCGCGAGTTCACGCTGATCGGCACCACCGATGAGGAATACCATGCCGAGCCCCGGGACCTGCAGATCACGCCGGCCGAGACCGACTACCTCTGCGCCACCGTGAACCGCTATTTCACCACGCAGATCGACGCCGGGGACGTGGTCCACAGCTTCGCCGGCGTGCGGCCACTGCTGGAGGATGAGTCGCTGGACCCCGCCAAGGTCACGCGCGATTACGCCCTCGACCTCGACGCCGACGGGCCACCGCTGCTGAGCGTCTTCGGCGGCAAGATCACCACCTTCCGCCGCCTCGCCGAGGAAGCGGTCGACAGGCTCTGCCAGGCGCTGCAGTTCCGGGCGGCGCCCTGGACGCAGCTTGCGGTATTGCCCGGGGGAGACTTGCCGGGAGCGAGTCTCGCGGTGTTCCTGCGCGCCATCGCCCGCCGCCTGCCGTGGCTGCCGCAGGCGGTGCGCGAACGCTATGCGCGGGCCTATGGGACGCGCATCGCGCGCCTCGTCGGTCCGGCGCGCAGCCTGCCGATGATGGGCGAGGAAGTGCTACCCGGTCTCTATGAACGCGAGATCGATTATCTGTGCGGGCATGAGTGGGCAATGACCGCACGCGACATCCTCTGGCGCCGAAGCAAGCTCGGACTGCATCTGCCGCCCGGGAGCGAGGCCCGGCTCGATGCCTGGCTCGGCAATCGCGGCTCAGGCAGGCGCGGACAGTTCGCGTGAACCCGAAGCGTCACGTGCTCGCCATCGACCAGGGCACGACCAGTTCGCGCGCGATCGTGTTCGACGAGGCCCGCAACATTGCAGGCCTGGGTCAGCGCGAACATCCCCAGGGCTACCCGCACCCGGGGTGGGTCGAGCACGACGCCGCGCAGATCTGGACCACGCAGCTCGCAACCATCACCGAGGCCCTCGGCCGCGCCGGCATCGGCGCCCGCGACCTGGCAGCGATCGGCATCACCAACCAGCGGGAGACCACGCTGCTGTGGAACCGCCGCACCGGCAGGCCCGTCGCACCGGCCATAGTCTGGCAGGACCGGCGCACGGCGCAGCGCTGCGCCGGATTGCTCGCGGACGGCCATGGCGGACTGATCGGTGCGCGCACCGGCCTCGTGCCCGACAGCTATTTCTCGGCGTCCAAGCTCGAATGGCTGCTGCAGAACGTGCCGGGCGCCCGCGACGGCGCGGCGCGCGGCGAGCTGGCCTTCGGCACGATCGACAGCTGGCTGATCTGGAATCTGACCGGCGGCCGGGCCCATGTCACCGACATCAGCAATGCCAGCCGGACCATGCTGTTCAACATCCACACGGGCGACTGGGACCCGGAGTTGCTGGCGCTGTTCGACATCCCGCGCCCCTGCCTGCCGCAGGTTCTCCCCTGCTGCTTCGCCCCGGCCGACGCGAAGCTGATGGCCGATCTGAACGGGACGGCCGTCCCCATCACCGGCATCGCCGGCGATCAGCAGGCTGCGCTGTTCGGGCAGGCATGCCTGCACCCCGGGATGGCCAAGAACACCTATGGCACGGGCTGCTTCCTGCTGATGAACACGGGCGCAAGCGCCATGCGCTCGGACCATCATCTGCTCGCCACCGTCGCCTGGCGGCTGGGGAGTGATGCCACCCGGTACGCGCTCGAAGGCAGCGTGTTCGTCGGCGGCGCTGCCGTGCAATGGCTGCGCGACGGACTCGGCGTGATCGCGGATTCGGATGCGGTCGAGCCATTGGCGCGCACCGTGCCCGACACCGATGGCGTGCACTTCGTGCCCGCGTTCACCGGCCTCGGGGCGCCGTACTGGGATGCGCGGGCGCGCGGCGCGCTGGTGGGGCTGACTCGCGGTACGACGGCGGGTCATATCGCACGCGCGACCCTCGAGGCCATTGCCTTCCAGAGCACGGATGTCCTCAACGCCATGCAGGCGGATGCGAAGCACGCCGTGCGCGAGCTGCGGGTCGATGGCGGCGGCTGCCGCAACGCGCTGCTGATGCAGTTCCAGGCCGACCTGCTCGGCGCACCGGTCGTGTGCGCCCGGCAGGCCGAAAGCACCGCACTGGGGGCAGCCGCGCTTGCGGGCGTCGGCGCGGGTTTGTGGACGCAGGCGCAGATCGCTGCCGGTTGGCAGGCGGGTCCCACCTATCTGCCGCGGATGACCCGGGACGAGGCCGGCGCGCGGCTGCAGCGCTGGGCTCAGGCCGTGGCGAGTACCCGCACGTTTCAGTGACGGGTGTGCGCGCCGTCTTCGAGCATCTGCGCGCCGGCTGCGTCGCGATGCGGATCATCCGGCGCCGGTTCGACCCGCACGCAGTTCCTGCCCGAGCGCTTGGCCGCGTACAGCGCCGTGTCGGCGCGCGCCATCATGTTGCCCAGATCGTCCGTGCCGGCCCGCGTCACCGTCAGTCCGACGCTGGTGGTCACGCCGGCGTGCCCGGCGATCACGGACCCGGTATCGATGTCGGCGACGCTCTGGCGCAGGCTCTCGGCGAACCGCCGTGCCGCCGGGATGTCCGCTTCGGGCAGCACGATCAGGAATTCCTCCCCTCCGAGGCGCCCGAAGAACGCCGGGGCCTGCACCGCGCTGCGCACCGCATCGGCCACCAGCCTCAGCACTTCGTCACCGGCCGCATGCCCGTGCTGGTCGTTGATGCGCTTGAAGAAATCGATGTCCATGATGAGGATCGCGCAGGGCCCGGGCTCGGGCCGCTTGAGCAATGCACTCAGTTGCGCGAGCACCGCGCGCCGGTTGGGTGACTTGGTGAGCTCGTCGGTCATCGCCAGACTCCCCATGCGTCGTGCCCGTCCGCGATTGAGCAGGACGAGCCAGATCAGGACCGTGCCCAGAGCCACGCCGAGGCCGATCACCACGCCCTGCAACTGCCGCACCCGCCGGGACTGGGCGAGCGCCAGGCCGGTGGCCTGATTCTCGCGCACCAGGGCGCGGTTTTCCTGCTCCTGGGCGGCGGTATCGTATTCGATCTTCAGCACCGCGAACCGCTGGTCGAGTTGCCGCGAGAACAGCTGCTGCTGCTGGTGCGCGGCCTCGGCTTCATCGGCGTACGCGGCACGCCATTGCCCCATTTCGGCTTCGACCCGCGCGAGCTCGCTGTCCGCGTCGATCAGTTCCTTCGCCGATTGCGCGGACCTGAAGACCCCGCGGGCCTGCTGCAGGGCCACCGCGCTTTCCAGCAGCCGCCCGGCCCGGTCCAGCGCCCGTCCCCGCTCCAGATTGATCTGCGCGCCCAGGCGCGCATCGGGTGTCTGCCGCTGCAGCAGGGCGGCGGCCGCCAGTTGCGCCATGGCCCCGGCGCTGTCGCGATGCGCGATTTGCACGGCCGCGAGGCCACGCAGGGCGTAGGCCTGGACGCGCGTATAGCGCAGCTTCTGGGCCAGATCGAGCGCCTCGCGGAAACCCGACTCAGCAAGGTCCCACTGCTGCAGGTCCTCGTAGGTGCGGGCGAGGTTGTGCAGCGTGACGGCCTGTTCGCGCACCATGCCCGCCTCGCGCTGCATCCGCAGCACGTCGGAGTACAGCCGTGCGGCCTCGGCGTCATCGCCGAGGCGGCTGTAGAGCGTGGCGATGCTGTCCCGGCAGGAGAGCGCATCGTAGTGATGACCGGTCCGGTCGAAAAGGTCCTGCGCCCGGCGCAGGTCCACCAGCCCCGCCGCATACTCGCCCTGCAGACCCAGCAGATAACCGCGTGAATACAGGGCCGCCGCCAGCCGCGCATCATCGTGGCTGCCCGTGGCGGCCGCCACCGCCAGGCTGAACAGCCGCAGCGCTTCGGCATTGTCCCCGCGGGTCTCGCGGGTCTCGCCCTCGCAGGTCAGCATGCCCGCCCGCAGCCCGCCATCGTGCGCCCGCGGCAGCAGCGCCGACACGCGCTGCGCCTGCTCCTGCGCGGCCTGCAGGTTGCGTTCCGAGTCGTACCCGCACAGGATCAGTCGCGCGCGGATTTCCGCATCAACGTCCGGACTGCGCTGCAACGAGTCGAGCGCCGCCCGGGCGTCGCGGTTCTGCGCCTCCGGATCCGTGAAGCCTTCCTGCTCGGCGCGATCGATGAGCTGCCGGATATCCGGCGCTGCCGCGGCCGCTGCCAGTACCGGCCACGGCGAAACGACAATCAGCAGTACCGCCGCAAATCCTGCCACCACTCTACCCGCCACGACTTCTGCCCCACAGGAATCCGGACGCGCATTATCCAGTATCGTCGCCATTCGGGTGCAGCTGAATTGTGCGCTTTCGAGGTGACGCGGACAGTTTTTGTTAAACTCCGATCCGCCATCATGAGTACCCCCGCGCGACAGCCCACGTTCTACATTCCCCATGGCGGCGGCCCCTGTTTCTTCATGGACTGGCCCTACCCCTCCCCCAATCCCTGGACCAGCCTTGCGCAGTGGTTATGTCAGCTGCGCGGCACGCTGCCGCAGGCGCCGCGCGCCGTGCTGGTGATCTCCGGGCATTGGGAGTCCGAACCGGTGGCCGTGAACGTGCAGCAGCAGCCGCCGCTGCTGTTCGACTATTACGGCTTTCCCGAGCACACCTACCGCCTGAAGTACCCGGCGCCGGGATCACCGGAACTGGCGGCCGATGTCCGCCGGCTCCTGGATGCAGCCGGCATCCCGTCGACCACGGACGGCAAACGGGGTCTCGATCACGGCGTGTTCGTGCCGTTCAAGCTGATCTACCCCGATGCCGACATGCCGGTGGTGCAGCTGTCCCTGAGGCAGGGGCTGGATCCGGCCGCGCATCTGCAGTTGGGCGCCGCCCTGGCGCCGTTGCGCGACCGCGGCGTGCTGATCGTCGGCAGCGGCATGAGTTTTCACAACCTGCGGGTCCGCTCGATGGAGAACCAACTCATTCCCGGCTCGCAGCTCTTCGATGACTGGCTCGGCGAGACCGTCTGCCAGAGGGACATTGCGGCCCGCAACGCCGGACTGCGCAACTGGTCGCAGGCGCCAGCGGCACGTTATGCGCATCCGCGCGAGGAGCATCTGATGCCGCTGCTGGTTGCCGCCGGCGCCGCCGGCGACGACCTCGGCGTGCGCACCTTCAATGATGTGATGATGGGCTGGCGGATCTCGGGTTTTCGCTTCGGGCAGGCGCCTCAGGCGGCGGCCGGCAGCTGAGGCTGCTGGCGTCGCAGGTGCAGGAACGCGAGCAGTTCACGGACCGGCTCGCCGATCAGTTCGTAGACGGCGCGGTTGGAACGCAGCATGCCTTCGGCCGAAGGCAGGAACCGGTTCAAAGGGTAGGGCTCGGGCAGTTCCTGGCTCATCAGCCGCACCTGGACCGGTGCCGCGGTGACCGCGAGTCCGGTTGCGATGAACTCGCGCATCGAGCGGCGCATGTGCGTGGCGCTGGTCACCAGCAGCACCGAGCCCACGTGATCCGCGCGCAGCAGCTGCGCGCTGTTGCGCGCGTTCTCGTACGTATCATGTGCGTGCATGTCGACCCAGCGCGGCGGCATCCTGAAATCGCGCGTCAGTGACACGGCCATGGTGCGGGCATTGATGCCGTCGCTGGTCACCAGGATCGGCAGATGGGTCTGCCGCGACAGCCAGGCCCCGTAGTTGAGCCGCTCCAGCAGCTCCAGTTCCGCGGCCGGCTGACCGTGGTACTCGGGTGCGGGGACACGCTGGCCCGCGCCCCCCAGGATGACGATCGCCTGGGCGTCGGTGCCGGTGGCCGGATCGAAGGCCGGATAGGCCTGGGCCAGAAGCGTCAGTGAATCGGCGACGAATGGCATCGACAGCAGCCATAGCAGACCGAGTCCGGCCGCCAGGCAGGCCCAGCCGCTGCGCCTGTGCCGCAGCCCCAGCAGCACCGCGCCAAGAATGGACAGGATGAGAAGCCCCATGGGAGGCAACAGCACCGCGCGGGCCATCGCCTTGAACAGGTAGAAATGCATCTATGCGCTGCGGATCCGCTCGGTCGTGCGCATTCCTTCCGTCCCTCACTGTCCCTTGCTGAGCCGGCGATAGTACTCCGCCACCGCCTCCTGGTATCCCTCCGGTACCGGTGAGGATTCGGCATTGCGGACGACGTTGCGATTGTCGTCGGCGGGATCTTGCCCCAACTGCAGCTCCAGGCGGTCGACGCCGCTGCGAACCTCGGCGAACAGCCGGTCGGCGACTTCAGGGTTACCGGGAAAGCGCCGCGGATCAAGCTGCTGCATGGAGCGGATCAGGTCATCCACCTGGCGCTTCGCCACCGGATCATCGGCGACCGCCCGCCGCACATTCTGCAGGTCCGCCAGACCCTGGTCGAAATCCTTTTCGCGATCCGCGGGAGTCGGGCCTAAGTCCGCCGGCGCCACGGCTCGTCCCGAATGCGGATTGTTCCCGGTGTTCCATCCGCCATCGATGTAGCCACCCCGGCCACCGCCGGCGGCCGTCACTTCGCCCGCGCGCTGTCCGCTGGCCTGGCCCGGGGCCGCGTCACCACGGGCGCCGCGGCCCAAGGCGTTCGGCTGATTGCCGGGCGAACCCTGCTGGCCGGCCCGGTTGCCCGCAGCGCCCTGCTGATTGGCGCGGTCCATCTGTGCCAGCCTGTCGCGGAAGCGCTGCACGGCCGTCAGCGCCTCATCCGGGGCCGGCGCCTGTCCGGCCGTGCGGCCCGCCTCGCGCACCGACTCGCCAAGCCGGCTGAGTTCATCGGGAATGTCGCTTTCCGATGAGTCGGCGCCGGGGTTGTAACCCATGCGCAGATGATCCGCACTCGCCTGCAGACGGCTCTGGATGTTCGATTCGTCCAGGCCGCTCAGGGCGTCGCGCAGCTTCGATGCCGCCTGCCGGTTGCCCTTCAAGGCTTCCCGCTCCGCATCGCGCAGGGACTGTTCCAGGCGTCCGACGTCATCGGCCAGCTTCTGCCGCGCGTCGATCATGCCGTCGCCATCGGCGCCCGGACGCCCGGTGCGCCCACGTGCTCCAGGACCGGTGAGCCCCTGCAGCTGCTGCTGCTGCTGGCGTGCCCGGTCGGCGAGCTCATCCGCCTTGCGGCCCAGCGCGGCGAGCTGGTCAGCCGATTGACCGCGCTGCAGGCCACTCAGGGCGCCCATGGCATCCCGCAATTGCTCGGCGGCGCGGCGCGCTCCCGCGGCATCGCGCTGCTCCGTCGAACGGCGCATCGATTCCTGGGCCTCGCGCAGGCGGTTCATGGCCTCACGGATGGTGCTCGCCGCCGCATCGCCATCGGCCTGTCCCTTGCCGGTGTTCTCGCGTCCGGGCCGTGCCCGTGACCGGCCTGCCGGTCCGGACTGTGCCGACTGGCCGGCCGAGCCTGACTGACCTGACTGACCTGACTGCCCGCTTCGGCCGGACTGGCCATTGCGGGCCATCTGTTCCAGCTGACGTTGTAACTCCTCTGCCTGTCGCCGCAGCATTTCCTGCTGCCAGCGTTGACTGGCGGCGTCGGCGGCATCGGGGTGTTCCTGGGCGAGCTGTTCCTGTTTGCGGGCCAGCTCATCGAGCTTGCGCAGCGCGGCGTCGACCTGCTCATCCTGCTGCTGGCCCGGCGATGCCGACTGAGCGGTCTCGTACTGATTCTTCTGCGTATCGAGTTCCAGATCAGACAGGCTCGCCAGATCGCTGCCCATGCTGCCACCGCCACCGCCACCCGCACTGCCGAAGGCGACCTGGATCTGGCGGAAGGTCGCCTCGGCGCGCAGCAGGTGCTGCAGGGCCTTCTGCTCGTCCGGCAATGCCTGGCGCCATTGGGACTGGGCGAGCTGGGTCGCGGCCGGGGTCATCGCATCGGCAGCCGCGTTCATCTCCTTCTGGAAGCTGCTGAACTGCTCATTGGCTTCATTGAGCCCCCGCATCTCCAGGCGACCGGCCAGCGACAGCGCCTGGCCCCGCAACGTGTTCTGCACGTCGGAAAGGAACTTGGCCTGCTCGGCCTGGCGTGCCGCGGCGGCGTGACCATCGACCTGGGTCCAGGTTCCGGCGATGATTTCCTTTTCGCGCCGCGAGATCTCCATCTGCTGATTGGCACCGCCTCCGCCCCCGCCACCACCGCCCCCGGCCTGGGATTGGGAGAACTCCCGTTCGTAGGGGTCGGCCTGGACGAAGATCATCTGCGAACGCGACTGCGCGCGGGCATCGGCCGCCTGGGCATAGACGCTCACGACATCGCCCGGAACCAGCTTCATGTTCTCCAGGCTGATGACGCTGGCACCCCGGGCGTCCCGTGATCCGGCATGTGACAGCAGGTTGATCTGCTGCTCCGGCCCGCCATTGACCGAGTAATGGAGGGAGAACTCCTTCAGCCCGAAATCATCGGCTGCCTGGGCACCGATGGTCACTTCCTCGATCGGACTGGCGCGATAATCGCCGCCGGGCTTGACGATCGAGACCTGCGGGGCGCTGGGCTCGTCGGCCTCGATGAAATAGTCCTCCGTGAGACGCAGCGGGCGGCCATCGACCATGGTCAGGTGATACGCCCCGTCCTTATCCAGTGGCACCGTCACGCGGTAGGTGTTGGCCGCTGCCGCCACCAGCGGCAGCTGCTGACCGTCATCCAGCACCGCTGCACCCTGCCTCAGGGGCTGATCGGTCAGGATCGTCAGTTCGGCGCGCGTCCCCTGGACCGCCCGCAGGTCGCCGCCATGTTCCTCGGTGCGATCCGGCAGCTGGGTCCAGGTCGGGAAGTGATAGGTCACCCGGATCTGGCGCACCTGGGCAAAATCCGCCACCCGGGCCGTGAAATGCGCCGACTGCAGCGGTCCGGCCTCGACGTAGTATTGCGCGTGATCGGGCAATGCCGACAGCAGATAGCGGAAACCACCGGAGTGGGGTTGCGGCTGCATGCCGACCTCCTGCCAGGCGGCATTGCCGATGCGCACGTGCAATCGAACGTCGGAGGTCTTCAGACCGACCAGTCCCGCGCTCACCAGCAGATCGGCATGCCGGCGCACGGTGGTATCCCCGGGCGCCACATGCAGCTCATAAAGCGGCCCGCCGCGCGGTACGGACCACAACAGCGCCGCCCCATAACCCATGTATCCCGGCCCGGACCGGATCAGCCACACCAGCACCGCGACACAGGCCACACCGCCGCTGAGAAGCCCCGCCAGTAGCGTGGTGGAGAACAGCGACGCGGGCTCGGCGGTGTGCGCCACGCGCAGGGTGTCCGCCGCCAACAGTTCGCCGAAGGAATCACGGACGGGACGGCCGCTGCCGTCTGCCGCGGTTCCAGGTCGCTGTGCGAAAGTCCGCAGTCGTTCCGCGAATTGTGGAAACCGGGTCTCCGCGCGCCGGATCACACCCTGCCGGTTCAGACGCCACAGCGGCAGCGCCAGGCCGAGCACCGCGCCCGCAGCGAGGGCCAGCACCAGCACGGCGCGCGAGCCGTGCACGCTGCCGGCGGAGAAGGCGAACCTGTTGGCGAAGAGCACCAGCAGGGGCGTGATGCCGAGCGCAGTGCCAGCCACGATTGCTGCACCGCGCGCGACGGCGCCCAGCCTCAACCGCGCATGCAGTCGCGCGACGTACTCACGCAGTTCCTCGCTCGCGTTCATGTGGAATCCCGCAGCGTGTTGAGGTACCGGCTGGCCACCACGGACTCGGCGACCACTGCCACAAGCAGCAGGCACATAGCGTACCACCAGAGGTCGTGGATCGATTCCGCGTCGGTTCCGGGCGTCGCCGACGCCGACGCCGCGGCCGCGCCGGCGGCGGCCGGGGCCTGGCTGGCCGCCTGCCAGAGCTTGAGCTTGTCGTCGCTGGCCGGCGTCAGGTCGGACTCCAGGCGCGAGACATTGGCGGCCACCAGCTCATGGCGGGAGTCGGCCAGCGTGAGCGTATAGAAACCGGCCGCGGGCAACGGCCAGGTGCGCACAGTCTGCGCCTGGCCCAGATCCAGCGGGTGCGTGCCATCGGGTGCGAGGACGTCGGCGCTGCCGCGTACCGCAGGGTCGGGCCGCAGGTCCACGCTGTCCCCGACGGTCAGGGCGCTGTTGCGTGCGCCCCGGCCGCTCAGGTAGCTGGCCAGCCGGTCGATGAACGCCACGAACTGCGGATGCAGGGGCAGATCGCTCGTCAACCGATCGAAGCCGGTCGCGAACAACAGCACCCGGCCCTTGCCGAGCCGTTTCTCGAGCAGCAGCGGGGTCTGATCGGCGAGGCGCAGAGCCGTCTGCGCCTGCCCGGGGTCCACCCGCGTGACGTAGAAGATCTTGACGCCCTGCCAACCGGACAGGGGTCCAGCCGGCGCATACGCCTCATCCACGGCAGCCACGGCCGTGAAGCGGCCGGCATCCCGCGTGTAGTCATGGGCGCCGAGGATGCGAGCGTCGAAGACCGGGATCCGCCGCTGCTGGGCCGCCGTGGTCCCGGCGCTGATGAACAGGCGGCCGCCCGCCTTCACCCAGTCGGTGAGGCGTGCTTCCGCAGCCGGCGCAAGGCCCGCGACATCGGACAGCACGATGAAGGTGTCGGCGGCGAGATCGCGGTTGCGTAGCTGATCGGCGGTGATCTCATCGAGCGCCACGGCCGCATCGGCCGCCGCTGCCAGCGCCGCACGGAAGTACAGGCCGGTCGCCGCATCGGACCCCTGGTGCACGAACAGCCCGTGGACGCGCTCGCTGCGCTGGATCACGAAGTCGTAGTGGTCGTCGCCGCCGAGTCCATCGGCGCTGTCGATCCGCACGCTGCCGCGGACCATGCCGTAGGGAATCTGGAGGCCCGCGAAGACCACGGAGGCACGTCCCGAAGCGGGAACCCTGACGCTCTGATGGCTCACCGGCTGATCGTTGATCAGCACCGTGACGGTGCGCGTCGCCGCGGGCGTACCGAAGCCGGCGATGGTGGCGATGATGCGCATCTTGGCCGGATCCCAGACCTGCGCCGGAACCGCGACCGATTCCACGGTCCAGTTCGGTGTCGCCGCCGCACCCACCCTGTGCAGCACCAGCGTGACGCCTGGCGGCATGCGCAACTCATCGAAATCCGCGGGCAAACCGCTGGCCTGCATGTCACTGAACAGATGCAGCTCGATCGGCATGTGGGTGCCCGCGGCGAGCGTACGAGCAAGTCCCGCCAGCAGCACGAGGCTGCCTCGCGCGTCGGTCGCCGTAATGCGCTGTAGGGCGCCGGCGAGCACCGCCCCGTCCTGCACCTGCTCGGTGAGCACATCGGCGCGCGAACCCAGCGCCACGACCTGGGCCCGGGTGTCGCGTGGCTTGGCCGCCAGTACCGCGAGCGCGGCCCGGCGCGCGTCCTCCATCCGGGTACCCGCCCGCATACTGAAGGAGTCATCCACCGCCAGTACCAGCAGCTTCTCCGGTGCCACGCCCGGCAGGTGTCCGCGCACGAACGGCTCGGCGAACGCGGCTGCGATCAGCAGCAGGACGGCGACCCGCAGCAGCAGCAGCAACCAGTGATCGATGCGCCGCCGTCGCGTCGTGCTGCGTCGCTGCGGTTCGAACAGCATCAGCGAGCTGAACTGCCGCGGCTGGCTGGCGCTGCGCTTGAGCAGGTGCAGCCACACCGGCACCGCGATCGTGACCGCACCCAGCAGAAATCCCGGCGCCAGCCAGCCCATCAGTCGCGTCCCGTGCGCAGCAGCAGGTACTGCATCAGCGCCTGGTCCAGAGGCTGGTCGGTCTGCAGCAGCTGATAACCGATACCGGCCCGGCGCGCTTCCCGGCCCAGGCCGGCGACGTGGGCATCGATACGCTCGCGGTACCGTCCCTGCACGTAGTCCTGGGAGACTTCCAGCGACGCGCCCGTCTCCGAGTCGATCAGCATCGAGGAACCATCGACCCGGGGTCGCAGTTCCTCCGGGTCCAGTACCTGGAACAGGACCACTTCATTGCCGTGGATCCGCAGCGGCGCCACGGCGCGCACGATGTCGGCCGGCGGCGCATAGAAGTCCGACAGCACCACGACCATGCCGCGCCGGCGCAGGAACGACTGCAGGTGCAGCAGCGGTGCGGCATAGGAGGTGCTTTCCCCGGGCTGCGCGGCCACCAGTGCCGCCAGCACCCGCTGCAGGTGTCCCTGGCGCGTGGCCGGGGCCACGAAATCGCGCACTGTGTTACCGAAGACCACCAGCCCCGTCGCGTCGCGCTGCCGCCGGGTGGCAAGATACGCGAGCGCGGCGGCCATGAAGCGCACGTACGCGAGCTTGGAGACGGCGTGCGAGGTGAAGCCCATGGAACTGCTGGCATCCACCAGCAGCATCAGCTGGCTGTTGGTCTCGCCATGGAAGCGCTTGATGTAGGCGCGGTCCGAGCGTGCGTAGACGTTCCAGTCGACGTGCCGCAGGTCATCTCCCGGCGCATAGGCCCGGTATTCGGCGAATTCCTGGCTGAAGCCGAAGTCCGCGGAGCGGTGCAGCCCGGCGACGAACCCGTCGACCACGGTCGCCGCGACCAGGTCCAGGCCGGATATCGCATTGAGCACCACCGGGTCCAGCAGGTTCTGCACGGCGGAGCTCAAGGGCGGCGCACCTGGCCGAGCATCTGGCGCAGGACCTCGTCCGCCTCGATCCGGTCCGACTGGGCATGGAAGTTCAACAGTATCCGGTGGCGCAGTACCGGCAGCACGTAGGCATCGACGTCATCGAAATCGACATGGTAGTTGCCGCGCGCGAGCGCCCGGGACTTGGCGGCGAGCACGATGAACTGCGCGGCGCGCACGCTGGCGCCGTAGTTGACGTAGCGGCGGATGATCTCCGGCGCCTCCTCGGACTTGAAGCGCGTCGCGCGCACCAGCCGCACCACGTACCGGGCGACCTCATCGCTCACCGGCACCATGCGGATCAGCTGCTGGAACTCCAGCAGTTCGGCAGCCGAAGTCATCGCCGACACGACCGCGGCCTGCGTCGTCGTGGTGCGCTCGATGACCCGCACCTCATGCTCTAGGCTCAGGTAGTCGAGAATGGTATTGAACAGGAACCGGTCCAGCTGCGCCTCGGGCAGCGGATAGGTCCCCTCCAGCTCGATGGGATTCTGGGTCGCGAGCACGAAGAACGGGCTGGGCAATGCGTGTACGGTGCCACGCACGGTGCAGGAGTGCTCCTGCATGGCCTCGAGCAGCGCCGACTGCGTCTTGGGGGGCGTGCGGTTGATCTCATCCGCCAGCACCACGTTGCCGAAGAGCGGGCCCGGGGAAAACGACCAGCGGCGGCGGCCGCTGGTTTCATCGTCCTCGATGATGTCGGTTCCCGTGATGTCCGCCGGCATCAGGTCGGGGGTGAACTGGATGCGGCTGAACTCGAGCCCCAGGGTCCGGGCGATGGTGCGCACCATCAGCGTCTTGGCCGTGCCCGGCAGTCCCGTGATCAGGCAATGCCCGCCCACCAGCAGCGCGGTCAGGATCTGATCCAGAACCTCGTCCTGGCCGACGATCACCCGGCCAACCTGTTCCAGGATCCCGGCCCGTACCGTCTTGAACCGCTCCACGCGCGCCGCGAGTGCGCTGGCATCGAGCTGCGAAATGTCGGTTTGCGTCATCGTGTCCTCTTCGCAGTTTATTGACCGGTCAGTTCCAGCAACAGTTTCTGCGCGGGCTTGAAGTCGGGCGCGACTTCCAGCGCCGCCAGCACCGCGTTCATCGCACAATCGGCATCACCCATGGCATGACAGGCCCGCGCCAGATCGTAACTGGACTGCGCCTTGTCCAGGGGCTGCATCGCCAGCACGGCGTTGAACTCGCGGCGCGCCGCCGCGAAATCCTTCGCCTCCATCAGCAGATCGCCCAACTGGCGGTGCGATTGGGTGTCGAAAACCGGGTCGATGAAATTTATCTGCTCGAGCGTGGCGATCGCCGCCGCCCGGTCCCCGGCCTGGCTCTGCAGCTTCGCGAGCTCTTCGAGCGATGCGGGTTCGCGCCCGCGATGCTCGACGTAGCGCCTGAGGGCACTGATGGCAATCGCGTTCCGGCCTTCGGCGAGCGCCGCCTCGGCCAGCATCTGGTAGGCGTTCGCGTCGAACACGTAGTCCGGATAGAGCGCGATCACCGACTCGCCCTGGTTCAGCACTTCATCGTAGCGGCGGGCCCGCATGGCGCTGACCAGCGCCGCGAGCTGCTTGTGCCAGGCATCGAAACCGCTCACCAGCGAGGCGGTGTCCTGGTAGAGCCATGCCTGGAACTGCGCATCGAAGGCCGCCGGTTCCATGCCCAGGGCGGTCCTGATGGCCTCCGGGGTACTGCGTGGGATCGCGAACTGCCGCACCAGCTCCAGGAGCTTCGCGGCGCCCCAGCGGGATTGGATGTAGTCGCAGATGCGGCCGGCCTCGAAGTAGGACACCAGGACCTGGGTGTCGTACTGCGGATGGATGAATCCCCGATCCAGCTCCGCGACCGGCAGCAGCTTGTGGTCGCGCAGCGCGACGATGATATCCGGCGTGATCGGATCGCCCCACTCGGGCGAGGCCGCGGTTTCCTCGTGTACGGCCAGTCCTTCCGTGAACCAGCGCGGCACGCGGTGGCGCGTCGCCTTGAGGATGAACACGTGGCTCAGTTCGTGCCGCAGCGTGCTCGCCCAGTGGAACTCCCCGGGCTTGCGGCCGGAGGGGCTGTCCATGGCCACCACCTGCCCGAAGGTCACGCCCAGCGCCCCGAGGCCCGGCATCCCGAGGGTGCGCACCGCGAAATCCTCGTGATCGGGATAGACCTCCACCTGCACCGGGCCGTCGAGCTGCATGTGGTACTTGGTCTGGTAGGCCGTGATGGCCTGGGTCAGCACGTCGTGGAAGTACGGGTACAGCAGCTGCGCCTCCTTGCGGTGCAGCTTCAGGATGGTGGTCGAGTCGGTGAAGGTGGCGAAATCCCTGAGTGTATCCAGCAGCCGCAGGCTGTTGACCGTCGCGTCGTTGCGGTAGCCGTTGTCGTAGCACTGCATCAGCTGCTGCCGGGCCTCCTCATCCTGGCCCAGCCGCATCAGGTTGATGCCCAGTTCCGAGCGCGCCGACCACAGGTGCGGAGACAGTTCCAGCGCCTTGCGGTACAGGGCGACGCCGTCCTGGTAGCGCCGGTTGAAGATCAGATGCTCGGCGGCAATGGCATAGCCGCGACCATAGGCGGCATTGATGCCCCGGATCCTGGCCCACCAGGCATCCCCGGAACGATCCGCCAGGATCTCGATGACCGCGTGCAGCGCCATCGCATCCAGTGCCTCCGGATCGAGCGCCAGCGCCGTATCGGCCTCCTTGCCGGCGATCTCGGGCTGGTCATCCTGCAGTGCCAGCTCCGCCAGCAGCTCGTGGGCGGGCGCGAGCTTCGGATCCACGGCCAGCGCCTGCTGTGCCCAGCTCACGGCCTTGTCGTCGAACCCATCGGCGCTGACCCGAGCCAGGCCGAGCAGCGCCTGTGCGTCGCGCGGATCGCGCTGCAGGGCTTCCCTGAACAGCCCGGCGGCATCGACGCTGTTGAAGCGCTCGTGCAGCAGCTCGCCCCAGCGTGTGCGGTACAGCGCATTGGCGTCCGCCTGCGCCACGGCCGCGCGGAACTCGGCATTGGCGGCATCGTACCGGTCGAGTCCCCAGTCGCCCTCGGCGCGCAGGTACGGCGCATTCGCGCGCGTCAGAGCCATGAAGCACTTCTGCGCCATCGTCTCCTGGCCGTGCAGCCGTTCCTGCAGGCATTGCCGTACTTCGGCCGGCGGTGCCGCTGCCTGTGACGGCGCCACCATCGGCACGACGAGACTTAAGCCGCAGAGCACCGCGGCCCGCCGCACCATCCGCTGCACCTTCGTCACTTGTCCAGCTCCTGCTGCACTTTGGCCAGCGCCACCAGGGCCTGGGTCAGCTGCGAGCGGTAATCCTCCGGCGACATCGCCGCCCGCTGGTACTTGAGCAGATCGATTTTCTGTTCCAGCTGTTCCTTCTGCTTGAGCAGTGCCAGCTTGGCCGGATCCGAACTCGTGGTGGCGGTGCCGCCCAGCCGCACCAGCGCAAAGGATGCCAGCATCCGCCCGGCATCGCCGTCGGCACTCGCCGTGCGCACCGGTTCGGAGCGTCCGCCCTCTTCGAATACGGCGTGCTCGGTCGCGAGGCGCTTTTCCGTTTCATAGAACGCCGCGGTCTTGCGGGCGGCGTAGGAGAAGGCCTCCAGCGCCGTGATGACCTGGTTCTTGTCGGTATCGGCACCGGGATCCTGC
This sequence comes from Steroidobacteraceae bacterium, assembly GCA_035503515.1. Lineage (GTDB taxonomy): Bacteria > Pseudomonadota > Gammaproteobacteria > Steroidobacterales > Steroidobacteraceae > DAIDKA01. The sequence goes on along the minus strand of DATJTJ010000130.1, from coordinate 68,281 downwards.
AGTGCCTCCACCCAGTACCGCGCGAATACCGTGGCATTCTTTTCGGTGCCCGTCTTGGTGGCCGCCACCACCACCCGGTCGTGGCGCTGCAGCGCCTTCACCGAGCCGCCGCTGGCGCTGGTGGTGTTGACGATCAGCTGCCGGCTTGCCGGAATGCGCTCGCACCAGCTGGCCAGCTGTTCCGCGGACAGGTCGGGACCCGGAAGGTTGAACTTGTACTGCGTGCCATCGAAGCTGCCATGACCGACGAGGGTGATGACCAGCACGTCATCGGGGTGCGCCTGATCGGCGATATCGCGCAGAACCTGCTGCAGATGCCCGCGGGTCGCCTGGGCACCGGACAGTGTCGTCACATGTGCGCCGGGTCCGGTCTGCCTGGCGATGCGGTCCAGGTCCGCCGCCAGCGCCTCGAAGCGTTGCTCGTAGTCCGCTTCGCCCCCCAACCCCGCCACGTTCACGAAGTAGCTGTCCGCGCGCGCCAGCGGGCCACCGGCGCAGAGCGCGCACAGCGCCATGCCGATGAGCCTTTTCATACCACACCCCAGCGCCGTCGCAGCAGCCACTCGCACAGGGGCAACAGCATCAGCAGCAGGAACACCGCCGGCATGTTCCACAGGTCCTGGAATTTCTGCACCGAGACGCCGGCATTGGAGAACGGGATGGCGCGCGCCAGCGCCGCCAGGTCGTCCACCTGCCAATACCGGCCGCCGGTGTCGGCGGCGAGGGACTTCAGCAGATCGACGTTCTGGGCGGTGTGGAAATTCTCGGCGACGCCGTCCTCGCGCTGGAACGCGACGGTGTCATGGCCGGCGCCGAGAGACCCCTGAGTGGCGGTGAGGTCCGCCACGTACATCCCCACGGCCGGCGCCGTCCAGTCGGTCTGGTACCGGCCCGGCTGGCCGGGGACCGGACGCAGCGCGACGTCCGCCTGCAGGCGATCGGGTCCGATCAGATGCGCGTTCACGACGGCGTCAGTCGCCGGCAGGTAACTGCGGTCGCGCACATCGGCGAGCAACTGCACGTGACCGTCATCCTGCAACGTGCTCGCCGACACCTGCGCGCTGAGCTGACCGCGGGTATCGGACACCAGCCAGTGCAGCAGCTGGTGCCAGAACACCGAGTGGGTCGGGTCGCCGAGCGGCAGGCTCATCTGCCAGCGCCAGGTGCCGCCGGTCGCCAGCACGGCCGTGCGCCCGCGGCCGTAATTCTCGGTGACCAGCAACGGCATGCTGCGGCCCGCGACGTGCATCTGCGCAAGTTCGACGGCCCCCGGCTTCGCGACGCCGGGATTCTGGAAGTCGGCCAGTTGCGGCAGCCTGTTCCACAGCGCCATATTGGCCGTGCGGTCATCCAGCAGGCGCGTCACCGGACTGTCGGCGCCGGCGGCGGTCAGACTGACGCTGGCGTTCTCCCGGCGAAAGGTGCTGCCGATCATGGGCAGCGTCACCGGCAGCAGCTCGTTCAGCTGCGATCCGCCCCAGACCCCGTCGGCGAGCGCCTGACGGCCGCCCAGGAACAGCAGTCCCCCGCCGCGACGGTCGACGAACTCGCGCATCAGCGCCTGCTGCGCGGCATTGAAGTAGCCGGCATCCACCGAGCCCATGATGATGCCGTCGTAACCGAACAGGTCTTCGGGCCGGGTGGGGAAGCCGTCGGCCAGTTCCAGGCCGTCCTTCACCCCCTGCCGGTAGATCTTGTTCTCCGTCGTGCGCAGCATCGACACCAGCTGCACCGCCTTGTCATCGTCCTCGGCGCGACGGATGAACTTGTACTCCCAGCGCGGCTCACCCTCCACGTACAGGATCCGCCGTGGGCCGGATTCGACGTTCACCAGGCGCGTGAGCTCGTTGTTGCGGGTATTGGTTTCGCCCGCCAGCGCCGACACCGCGAAGCGCAGGATCCTCGGGCCGGCGTCGGGAAGATCGAAAGTCAGCTCGGCGCTCGCCGTCGCACCATCGGCGCCCAGCACCAGGTCGCGGGTCGCGAGCAGTCGGGCGGCGTCCCGGACCGTGACATTGACGTGTCGTGCGGCAAAGCCCGACTGCGACACCTCCACCATCGCCGTGACCCGCGAATGCGCCAGCGCGCGCGCCGTCAGCGCCACGTTCTGCAGCTCGATGTCTCGCGGCACGCGCGTCGCGCCGAAACCCACGGTGTGCACGGCGATGTGCCGCTGCCGCAGGGCCTCGATGGTGCTGCGATCGATCCGGCCACCGTTGTCACCACCGTCGGACAGCAGCACGATGGCGCCGACCGGCACGCTTGCGGTGTCGCTCGCGAACTGGTCGAGCACGGCGCCGATGTGGGTCGCGGGTCCGGTGGCGGTCAGTGTCGCGGCAGGACCGCTCAATCGCACCAGGCTCGAGTCGAACCGGTAGAGGCGGGTCTGGAAATTGCGCCCGAGGGTATTCAGCCAGTCACCCCGCAGGGCCTGCGTCGCCTGCTGCAGCCGCGTGCTGCCGTTGTCGGCGATACCCATGCTGCGCGAGTCATCGACCAGCACGGCGATGATGTTGGCCTGCGGGACCAGTTCGTTGATGGCGACCGCGGGCCGCCACAGCAGCACCATGACGGCGGCCGCGAGCGCCCATTGCAGCAGCCAGATCAGCGGCAGTCGCCAGCGGTGGGCCGATCGGGTATCCGCGGCGCGCCGGCCGCGCATCAGACCCGCCAGCAGCACGCCGACCAGCACCACCCCGAGCACCAGCAGCCAGCGCGGCCAGGCACTGCGCAGCAGCAGCTGTCCATGCAGGAACACGGCCGGCGGGTACTTGAACAGCCATTCGAACATCGCTGTCAGTGCGTCATGCCGTAGATGATGTAGTTGATGCCGATGCGAAACGCCATGGAGGAGAAATTCTCCGGATACTCGGCGATGTCGGCCCATTCCCAGGCATCGCCCAGATGCATGTTGTGGCAGATCGCGACCACGATGCGGCCCTTGTCGTCGCGGATCGCGCGCCATTTCGGCACGTAGCCGTCCTTCTCGTAGGTGCGCCCGGTGTTCACGTACTGCTCGCCCGGAATCTGGAACCGGTTCGACAGATCGAACAGCACGTGGAAGATCTCGTCGCTGTCGGGAAGATCCTCGACCGGACGATCCGGGAACACCTGCCGCATCCCCGCCATGAAGCGGTCCCAGTCCTCGGTACCGTGGAAGTCATCGACCATCAGGAAGCCGCCCTTGAGCAGATATTCGCGCAGGCGCTTGGCCTCGGCGTCCGTGAAGGTCCAGTTGGCCACCTGGACGGCGTACACCCAGGGATAGTCGTAGATCTTGTCGCTGTCGAGGTCGACCACCTGTTCGTACGAGCGCATCTGGATGCGGGTGAGCCGTTTCAGGGCCTCGAGGAACTGGCGGTCGGCCTTGGGGTAGTCGCGTGACCAGCCCGAGAAGCCGCCGTAGCCGAATCCGAATCCCCGACCACCGCCGTAGTCGTTCGCCGAGGTATATCGCAGCCGCGACCAGTAGAACTCCGCCTTCTCGGGGCCCTGCTCCACGGCGTCGTAGTCCTGTTGCGAATGGGCGTGATCGACCCACAGCCATCCGCACAACGCCGTTGTGACGAGCACGATTTGCCGCCAGGGGCCTCGGATTCGCATGATCGCCGCCCTCGCCGTGGAACCTGCGTCGCCAGTGTAGCGAGTTGCCCCGGCCAACGGTGTGCCTCGACCTGCGCCGGCCGGTCACAAGCCGCTTGTCCCGGCGGGCATGACATGCCACCATTTTTCACCTGACAACGCCTTGCACCGCACATGAGACGCCGCGATTTCGTCACACTGGCTGCAGCGACACTGGGCCAGGCCGGCGCCGGTGATCTACGGGCGCAGGCCGGGCATGCGGGTGCCATGGACATGGGCGCATCCGACCCCGGCCCGCATGCACCGCCCGCGGACGTGACGTTGCGGATCGCACCGATCGCGGTGGAGGTCGCCCCGAGCCGCTTCATCAGCACCGTGGGCTATAACGGTACCTCGCCCGGGCCGGTACTGCGCATGCGCGAGGGCAAGCCGGTCACGGTCGATGTCATCAACGACTCGGACGCGGCCGAGCTGGTGCATTGGCATGGGCTGTTCCTGCCCTCGCAGCTCGATGGCGCCGAGGAGGAAGGCACGCCGCCGATCCCCCCCGGCGCGCGGCGACGCTATCGCTTCACGCCGCAACCGGCGGGCACCCGCTGGTATCACTCCCACGCCATGGCGATGGGCGACCTGCATCGCGGTTCGTACACCGGGCAGTACGGGTTCATCGTCGTGGAGTCCGGGCGGGATGCCGGCGGCTACGATCAGGAAGTGTTCCTGGCCATGCGCGACTGGGAGCACTTCTACACCGACCAGTTCGTGGACATGGATGACCAGGACGCGCCGGGTCCGCAGCCCGAGAAACCCGCGAAGCTCGACACCCGCCCGAACGGGCTGGAAGTCATGAGTCAGCTGTACTCCATCAACGACAAGGCGCTGCGCGCCGGTGAACCCATCCGGGTGCGCCCCGGAAGTCGCGTGCTGATGCATCTGCTCAATGCGAGCGCGGTGGAGAACCGTACGATCGCGCTGCCCGGTCACGAATTTCACGTGCTGGCACTGGACGGCAATCCGGTGCCCACGCCGCGCCCGGTGAAGGTGCTCACTCTCGGGCCGGGGGAACGGATCGATGCCATCGTCGAGATGAACCAGCCGGGAGTGTGGATCCTGGGCGCCATCGACGACGCCACCCGCCAGGGTGGGCTCGGTGTGGTCGTGGAATACGCGGGGCAGCACCGCCCGCCCCAGTGGGCGCCGCAGCCCGGTATCTACTGGGACTACACCGTCTTCGGCCGGGCACCCTCGGCGAAACCACCCGCGCAGACCATCGAGATGGTCTTCGAAAAGGAGCCCGGCGGCGCGCGGCCCTTCAATTTGTACAAGGTCAACGGCAAGGCCTATCCGCACGACCGTGAGTTCGTGCTGCAGCAGGGCCATCGTTACCGGCTGCTGTTCAGGAACCGCACCGACGACGCCCACCCGCTGCATCTGCATCGGCATCGGTTCGAACTGGCGGACGTGAACGGCAAGCCCACCGGCGGCATTCTCAAGGATACGGTCATCGTTCCCATGTACGGCCGGGTCGCGGTGGATTTCACGGCCGACCAACCGGGTCTGTCGCTGTTCCACTGCCACATCCAGCATCACATGGACTTCGGCTTCAAGGCACTCTTCCGGTACGCTTGAGCCGGTGCGCACCGCTGCCGGGCGCATCGATGCACCAGAACCATACTTTGTGCGGTAAAGTTAAAGCCCTATGAATGTCACCCGTGATGCCGCGCGGGCGCTGCTGCGCCCCGCAATGGCCCTTGTCCTGACTCTGGTCATTGGCACCGCCCGCGCGGCGCCCTGGGCCGAAGTCGGCGATGCGCAGCTGCGTTCGGACATCGAGACGCTGGCCAATGCGGGAGTCATCGACAATCTCACGACGCAATGGCCGGTGCCATGGACGCGGATCCTGGACCGGTTGAGCGCCAGCGGCGTCCTGAACAGCCAGCCGGGGTACGTGGTGGATGCCGCCAACCGCATCCGCCTGCAGGCGGCGGGCCAGATGACGCAGGACACTTCGAGCTTTTCGGCCTACTTCGATGGCACGAACGCACCTGAAGTCGTGCGGGGATTCGACGCCCTGGGACGTCAGAACGTGCAGACGCAGGGAACGCTGGCGTGGAACGGCACTTCGACTTTCGTGCAGCTGTCGGCCGGCATCAAGTCGCACGATCACTTCGACAGCGAGACGGTGATGCTCGACGGCACCTATATCGCCAGGCAGATCGGCGGTGCCGCCGTGTATCTCGGCGAAATGACCCACTGGTGGGGTCCGGGATGGATCTCGGCGCTGTCGATGTCGAACAATGCCGTGCCGATTCCGCAGATCGGCATTTCGCGCATCGACACCAGCCCGTTCAAGACGCGGTGGCTGTCGTGGCTGGGGCCATGGCAGGCCGAGTTCTTCTTCGGCGTACTCGACGGGGACCTGCTCCCGAAACACACCTTCGTGGATGGCCTGCGGTTCAACTTCAATCCGCTCCGGGGACTGGATATCGGTCTGGAGCGCATGGACGAATCCTGCGGCCGCGGTCATCCCTGCAATCCGGCCAATTACTTCAACCTCAGCAACAGCGACACCAGCCCGAGCAAGACCAATGACCAGGGCGACTTCGACATCAAGTACAGCCGCAAGCTGGGCGCGATCGATCTGTCCGCCTACGTGCAGCTGATGAACGAAGACTCCAATCCGTTCTGGCATTCGGGGACCAGCCACCTGTTCGGTGTCACCGGGTGGGTCCCCTTCGGGGACACCCGGGTGCGCATCACGGCTGAATTCACGGACACCGTTCCGACCGAGCAGATCTTCGGCTTCGGCGATTACTTCTACGGCTTTGCCTACAACGACTACAAGTACCCGGGAGGCATGCGCAACCTCGATCGGGCCCTGGGCTTCAGCCTGGACAGCGATGGCAAACTGGAGACGCTCCAGGCGAGCTGGCTGGGCGCGCACAGGATCACCTGGATGCTGACCTATCACCACGCGGATCTGAACGTCGCAGTCCCCGCGGCGGCGTATGCCGCGAATCTCTACAGCACCATCAACTTCGTAAGTTCGGCACCGGTCGCCATCAGCATCGGCCAGGTGCGCGCGAGCTTTCCGCTCAACGCAAACTTCAGCATCGATGCCGAGGTGCGCTATTCGAGCGATCAGCCGCGTCCGGACCATGGCCCACAAGGGGCCGGTGAACTGCGCATCCGATACGGCTACTGAGTACCCGGCCGAGGGTCACTTCGCCGGGGTCGCGAACTCCTGGTCCCAGTACAGGCCCCGGCGGGTCCCCTGCCCTGGCGCATAGGCGACGCCCATCTCCACGAACCGTGGGTCCATGATGTTTTCGCAGTGGCCGGCGCTGTGCAGCCATCCCGACACGACTTCGTCGGCGGTCGCGGGGCCATAGGCGATGTTTTCCCCGACCAGCGATGCGCGGTACCCCGTGGCGCGCAGGCGATCCGCGGGCGATTGACCGCGCAGATCGACGTGTTCGAAATAGTCGTGCTGCGCCATGTCCAGGGCGTGTCCGGCGGCGACGCTCGCGAGCATGGCCGACATGCGCAGCGGCGGCGACGGTGCGAGCGTGCGGTCGCCACAGCGCGTGCCGTGGGCGCGCACGGCATTGACTTCCTCGAGGACGCGCGATGCCACACCGGCGGTCTGCAGCGGCAGGGGCGGGTGCGAGTGCGGCACCGGCTTGCGCGGCCCTGCCGTCGCCAAGACGATCCAGTACTGGCGGCCGCTGCGATAGACGCCCACGTCCTGAAGCGATTCCGTCGCCAGCGCGCGGCAGCGCGTCTGCCGCAGACTGCGCAGGATCGCATCGTCCGGACCGCTCAGGCGCAGACCTACCGCCGAGTCGGTCTCGTAGCCGCTGCCCATGGCCGCGCGCAGGGGTGAGCCGCCCGCCGACCACAGCAGGGCGGCCCGGTCGAGGCGCGCGTTATGTTGCAAGGGCCGCAGCGCCGGCATGACTCCGGCACAGCCGCTGACGCGCAGCAGCTGCAGGGTGGATACGGGATCGGCCCGGCTCGCAGGGCCGCAGAGCATGCAGCCCAACATCACCAGGCAACCGGCAGCAAGGGACGAAATGGGTTTCATGGGCATCGCAACGCACAGCTTGCGTCACGGATGACGCAGCGGGCCGGAACGCGATCACAGTTGCACGTCGTCCAGACCCTAAGTAGACTTACGATCATGGGTAGGCAGATTCGCGATGTACGGATGTCCCTGCAGACGCTGCGGGTCCTGGAGGCGTTTCTGGAGGATCCCACCCGGGAACTGGCCGGCGCCGATGTACAGAAACGCGGGCACCTGGCCTCCGGCACGCTGTATCCGATACTGATGCGGCTGGAGACGGCCTGCTGGTTGGTCAGCCGCTGGGAGGCCGTCGATCCGGCTCACGTCGGTCGTCCGCGCCGCCGCCTGTACCGTCTGACACCCAGTGGACTTGCCCGTGCAAGCGGAGTCTTCGCCAGCTTCGGTCGAGGAGTTCCAGCATGACAACGCATGGTGATCTGGCATACCGGTTGATCCTGCGGGCGGCCCGCAGTACCCTTCCCACCCTCGCCGCGCGGCTGGAAGAGGAGTGGCTGGCGGATCTGGCAACCCGCGCGGACACCCTCGCGCGACTGCGCCTCGCCGTCGGCTGCTGGTGGGCCACTGGCGTCATCACCCGCGACTGCGCGATGCCGCAGGTTGCCGTCTCGGGCATCGGCGGCGGGGTGCGCGCGCTGCTCGACGGTGCGCACCAGGGCTTTCCGCAGCTGTCCCGACGCACCCTCGCCTTCCTGGCCATCGCCGGCGTGCATCTGCTGCTGATCTACGGGATCACCCTGGGACTTGGCCAGCACGGCGCGCGCCCGCTCACCAGCCAGAGCCAGGTCTCCTTCATCCAGGAAACAGCCCATCGGGATCCCCCGCCGCCGCCCCTGCATCCGCTGGTTCTCAAACGGCCAACGTTCCATGACCTTCCGCCGGTCGTTCCGGAGATCCGCGTAGCGCCCGACGCAGATCCCGGGCACGAGCTTCAGGTTCCCCAAAACGGGGAGACCAGGAGGCCGCCTGCGGCGCCGCCCGCGGTCGTGACCCCGGGCGGTCCCGGTGCCGGCTTCCCGAACACCGATGACTTCTATCCGGTTGCCGCGCGGCGCCTCGGACAAACCGGAACGACCATCGTGCGGGTCTGCGTCGATCCCCGCGGCCGGATCGGGACACTACCGGCCGAGCACCCAGGACGGCGCCGCCGTGGATTCCTGCTACGCCTTCCGGATCCGCTTCAGGCTGGAGTGACCGGCGTCTGGGTGGGGGGGAAGGCAAAGGCCACCGCAATGGCCACGACACCCCCGAGCAGCGTTGCGAAGATGCGGTGCTCGGCCGTGGCCAGCACCATGCCGGTACTGAGCGAAATCAGCAGCACGATGGTGGCGGTGATACCGGCCGTCACGAAGACATAACTCGCCTTCTGCAACGCGAACGCCAGCGCGGCGGTGATGGACAGCGCCGCGACCAGCGGTCCCGGCGCGCCGTGGGTCAGGTCGACGAACAGCGTGGCCAGCACGCAGCCGAGGATGGTGCCGGAAAAGCGGGCCACCCCGCGCACCTGCGTTTCCCGCAGCCCCGGTTTCAGGACCAGCATCGCGGTCATCGGCGCCCAGTAGCTGTTCGACCAGTGCAGCGCCCGCGCCGCATACAGGGAAATCACGATGCATACCGCGGCGCGCAGCCCGGCAAGCCAGGGGCGCGCGTGCGCCTGCGGTGGCTTTGGCGCAGCGGGGGGCAGCAGGGGATCCACCTGCAGCAGCGTCGTCAGCACGAGGACCACCCCCACCTGCGCCGCCCCGCCGAGAAAGATGACGCCCGCGCGTGCCGCTGCCTCGGTCAGGTTCCCCGGATAGGCCCCCGCGACCAGCAATGCGATGACCGACTGCAGCACGACCCACCACAGATCATCGTCAATGAGGGCCAGCACCGCGCAGGCGGCCGCGGTCGCACCGGAAAACAGCAGCAATATCCACAGCCTGCCGCCTGCGCAGGAGCCTGCAAACGCCGCGACGGCCATGCAGACGGTCGCGGCCGCCATGGCCCCCCAGCGGCGTCCATACAGAGCCCGGGACGCCCCGAAACCCACTGAAATCGCGGCGCCGGCGGCAATGCTGGCCGCGAGCCGGGCGCGCAGCAGCGAGCCCCCCACCAGAATCAGGGGTATGGTGGGCAGACATACGACCAGCTGCTGCCAATGAAACGGCCGCAGGCCGCGATTGACCCATCGGGGAATGTTCGAAAAGGCAGCCTGTCCCTGGAACGTGTTCATCGCTGTGGCGCGCCCGGAGAGATTCGAACTCCCGACCCTCAGGTTCGAAGCCTGATGCTCTATCCAACTGAGCTACGGGCGCTTTTGGTGCGGGCGGATGCCGGCATGATCATAGGCTATCGAATTCCCGGCCGGATTGGGACCCGCCCCGCCGAAATCGCTTAATATGGGCGTCCGGGCCTGGGTACCCGGATGTGGCCAATTCTTACATTATTACTGGGGGTTCTATATGAAGTTGCGTTCCACCGTGCTGGCCACCTCGCTGGCCGTTGCCGCGTCGCTCGTCGCAGCGCAGGCCTCGGCCGCCGGTTGCACCTATCCCAAGGCGCCGGACAAGATCCCGGATGGCACCACGGCCTCCAAGGAAGAGATGATCGCCGGCATGAAGGCGATGCGCGCCTACAACGATCTCATCAAGCAGTACACCGACTGCCTCAGGAGCGAGCATGACGCGCAGGTCGCCAAGATCGACCCGAATCTCGCCCAGGACAAGAAGGACGCCCAGAAGGCCGAGCTCGACAAGGTGCTGGCGCAGAAGAACGATGCGGCGGTGGATGAAGCGCAGGCCGTGACCGGACGTTTCAACGATCAGATCCACGCCTACAACGACAAGCACAAGAGCTGAACGCTGCCTGGCGGCGGCGCCTCCCTCGATTCCACTCGTGACCCCACCGGCAACAGCGCAGACGCCGAGCCCCGACCCAGGATTCCTGGCACCGGCCGAGGCGGAGCGGCTCATCGGCGAAAACCTGAGCTGTCTGCCGATCGAGTCGCTGCCGCTGGTGCAGTGCGCGGGCGCAGTGCTGCGCGAGAACATCTACGGCGAACGCGATCAGCCGCCCTTCGACCGCGTCGCCATGGACGGCATTGCCCTCGACAGCGCCGCGGTGCGCGAGGGCCAGCGCAGCTTCGCCATCGAAGCGGTCCAGGCCGCCGGGGATCCGCAGCTCACGTTGAGCCGGCGCACGGGCTGCATCGAGGCCATGACCGGCGCGGTGCTGCCCGCCGGCTGCGACAGCGTCGTGCCGGTGGAGGACATTTCCGTCAGTGCCGGTATCGCCCGACTCCGGGACGATGTGGGCGTAGCGCCCTGGGACAATATCCACCGGCGCGGCAGTGACGCCCGGCAGGGAGCACTGTTGCTGGAAGCGGGCACCCGCCTGAGCCCTCCGGAGGTGGCGATCGCCGCCGGTGCCGGGATGGCCCGGGTCCGGGTCAGCGCCCAACCCATGCTGGCGGTGCTTTCGACCGGTAACGAGCTCATCGAGCCCGGCGAGGCGGTCCTGCCGCACCAGGTCCGGCGCTCGAACGTCTACGGCGTTATCGCCGGCCTGCGCCGCCACGGCTTCCAGCGGGTCGCCGACGACCATGTCCGGGACGACCCGGAGCAGATGCGCGCCCGCCTGAAGCAGCACCTGGACACCCATGATGTGCTGATCCTCAGCGGTGGGGTCTCGATGGGCCGCTTCGACCTCGTGCCGCGCCTGCTGACCGAACTGGGCGTACGCATGGTGTTCCACAAGGTGGCGCAGCGGCCGGGCAAGCCGCTGTGGTTCGGGGTGGCGCAGTCCGGGCCTGCGGTTTTTGCGCTGCCCGGCAACCCCGTGTCGACGCAGGTGTGCCTCAGCCGCTACGTGATCCCGGCCCTGTTGTCCGCCATGGGGGAGACCCGCGCCGCCGTGCGCCGGATCCCGCTGTCGGCCCCGGTGACCACCACGACCAAGTTCGTGCAGTTCATTCCCGTATGTACCGAAGTGGACGACTGGGGCCGGGACTGGGCCGTGCCGCGCGGGACCAACGGCTCCGGTGATTTCACCTCGCTGGCCGGCACCGATGGCTTCGTGGAACTGCCGCCCGGACCGAATACCTTCCCGAAGGGCTTCGTCGCCCGCCTGTTTCGCTGGTAGTTGCCCATGACCGCAAAGGAAATCATCGTTCCGCTCAATGCACCACGCCCGCGTGACCGGCTGCAGCGGCCGCTGCGGGATCTGCGCATTTCGGTCATGGACCGCTGCAATTTCCGCTGCCCGTACTGCATGCCGCGCGAGCAGTTTCACGACGCCTACCGGTTCCTGAAATCCTCGCAGCGGCTCTCGTTCGAGGAGATCCTGCGCCTGGCACGCCTGTTCGTCGCCCAGGGCGTGCGCAAGATCCGCCTCACCGGCGGCGAACCGCTGCTGCGCGCGAACCTCGCCGACCTCATCGGCGATCTCACGAGCATCGCGGGCATCGAGGATGTGGCCCTCACGACCAATGGCATCCTGCTCGCCCGCCATGCGGCCGAATTGAAGGCCGCGGGCCTGAATCGGATTACCGTCAGTCTCGACAGCCTCGACCCGGAGATCTTCGCCCGCATGAGCGGCGGCTTCGGCGGCGTCGAGGAAGTACTGGCCGGCATCGAGGCCGCGCAGCGCGCCGATCTCATGCCCATCAAGGTCAATGCCGTCATCCAGCGCGGCATCAACGACCATACCGCGCTCGATCTCGTGGATCGCTTCCGCGGCACGGGCGTGATCGTGCGTTTCATCGAGTACATGGACGTGGGCAACCGCAACCACTGGGAAGCGGATCGCGTCGTGCCTTCCAGGGAACTGGCCGAGGCGATCAATGCGCGCTGGCCCATCGAACCCCTGGAGCGCAACTACCGCGGTGAAGTGGCCCGTCGCTACGGTTTCACGGATGGCCGCGGCGAGGTCGGATTCATCTCCTCGGTCACGCAGGCGTTCTGCGGCGATTGCTCGCGCGCGCGGCTGTCCTCCGACGGCGCCCTCTATACCTGCCTGTTCGCGGCGCAGGGCGTCAGCCTGCGTGATCCACTGCGCGCCGGCGCCACCGACGATGAGCTGGCGGAGATGATCCGGGCCATCTGGTCGGGCCGCCAGGATCGCTACAGCGAACTGCGCGCGAACCTGCGCCAGGCGAGCGGCGATCACACCAAGGTCGAGATGTACTACATCGGCGGTTGACCATGGCATCGGGACTGACGCACCTCACCGCCCGCAATCGACCCACCATGGTCGACGTCGGCGACAAGGAGATCACGCGCCGCACGGCCACCGCGGAGGCGCACATCCGCCTGCCGCGCAGCGTGCTGCTGGCCCTGCGACGCTCGGGTCACCGCACCAAGAAGGGACCCATTTTCGATACCGCCATCATCGCGGGCGTCATGGCCGCCAAGCGCACCTCGGAGCTGATCCCGTTCTGCCATCCCCTGTCCCTGGACAACTGCAAGCTGGAGGTGGGCGCCACCCCCGGCGGCATCCGCATCGTCTGCACGGCCTCGGTACAGCACCGCACCGGGGTGGAGATGGAGGCCATGACCGGCGCCACCGTCGCCGCCCTGACCGTCTACGATATGTGCAAGGCCCTCTCCCATGACATCGAGATCACGGCGGTGCGGCTGATGGCCAAGACCGGCGGCAAACGCGATTTCAGCCGCCGTTCGACCGGGCGGCCCTCGCGGCCGTAAAATGTCGTCATGACTCCCCCTCTCTACGGTCTGGTCCTGGCCGGGGGCCGAAGCACGCGCATGCAGCGCGACAAGGCGACGCTGCCTTACCAGGGCCGCTACCAGCTCGACCGGGCCATGGACCTGATCCAGCCGTGCGTGGCACGGGCATTCGTGTCCGTGCGGTCCGACCAGCGCGAGGATGCCGCGCGGGCCCGCTACCCACAGATCCTCGATACCCACGAGGGATTGGGACCCATCGCGGGGATCGCGGCTGCGCAGGCGCTGCATCCCGATGCCGCCTGGCTGGTGCTCGCCTGCGACCTGCCGCACCTGGATGCCGGCACGCTCGGGCATCTGCTGGCGCACCGCGACCCGGCGCGGATCGCGACCGCCTACCGCTCCGCCCATGACGGTCTGCCCGAGCCCCTGTGCGCCATCTTCGAGCCTGCCAGCGCGGCGGCCGTGCTCGCCTGGATCGGCGCGGGCAAGACCTGTCCGCGCAAGTTCCTGATCCGGTCCGATCCGCTGCTGCTGGAGCAGCCGCATCCGCAGGCGCTCGACAACATCAACACCCCTGCGGAGTATCGGGCCGCCGGCGATACCCTGCTCTCGATGCAAGGACGGGATCCGATGCAGATCAAGGTTCAGTATTACGCCATCCTGCGCGAGCAGGCCGGGCGCAGCGAGGAAACGGTCGCCACCGCGGCGCGCACGCCGCGCGACCTGTATTCCGAGCTGCAGCGCCGCCACCCGTTCTCACTGGGCGCCGAGAGCCTGCGGGTGGCCATCAACGCCGAATTCAGCGACTGGTCGCAGCCTCTGGCCGAAGGCGATGCCGTGGTGTTCATTCCGCCGGTGGCGGGCGGCTGATGGCGTCATCCAGGTCCATGAGGTTCTTCGGCTTCGCCCGTACTGCCATCGACACCGAGGCCGAACGCCGCCGGGTGCTCGATCCCGCCTGCGGCGGCTACGCCGCCTTCGAGGGCTGGGTGCGGGACCACAACGAAGGCCGGCAGGTGCGGCACCTGGAATACGAGGCCTTCGAACTGCTGGCAGCCAAGGAAGGCGAACGCATTCTGGCCGAGGCCGTGGAGCGCTTCGGCGTCGAACATGCGGCCTGCGTCCACCGCGTGGGCGATCTGGCACTCGGTGAGATGGCCGTGTGGGTCGGGGTGAGCGCGCGTCATCGGCAGGAAGCCTTCCTTGCCTGCCGCTACATCATAGATGAGGTGAAGCATCGGGTCCCCATCTGGAAGAAGGAACACTACGTCGATGGCGACTCGGGCTGGGTGAACTGCGAGCGCTGCGCGGCCGTCGTGCACGAGCACGCTCCTCACCAGGGACATGATCATCACCACGATCACCGGCACGATCATGAACCCACGTTGCCCACGGCCGGTGCGGTGCGCCCGACGGCCGATTACTCGCGTCAGCAGGCATTGAAGGAAGTGGGTGCCGCCGGCCAGGCCCGGCTGCGTGCCGCGCGGGTGCTGGTCGTCGGTGCGGGCGGACTGGGTGTCCCGGTGCTCAGCTACCTCGCCGGTGCCGGGGTCGGACGCATCGGCATCGTCGACGGCGACCGGCTCGAGGCCTCCAACCTGCACCGCCAGCCGCTGTACAGTTTCGGTTCCGTGGGCCAGCCCAAGGCGCAACTGGCGGCCGATCGGCTGCGGGCGCTCAATCCCGAGGTGGATGTCCAGATCTACGGCCTGCGTCTCACGGGACACAATGCCGCCGAGATCGTCACCGGCTGGGATCTGGTGATCGACTGCAGCGACAACTTCAGCACCAAGTTCCTGATCAATGACGTGTGCGTGACGGCCCGCAAGCCCGCCATTCTCTCGAGCATCTATCAGTACGAAGGCCAGCTGCAGGTCATCCGCCCGGATGCGCAGGGCGCCTGCCTGCGCTGCATCTGGCCCGAGGCCACCCGCGATGGCCTGGTCGGCAACTGCGCCGAAGCGGGAGTCCTGGGACCCGTTCCGGGTGTATTCGGCAGCCTGCAGGCCCTGGAGGCCCTGAAGATCCTGCTCGACCTGCCGGGGCAACTGGGGGATGAGCTGCTGGTGATGGACCTGCTCACGCTGCAGGTTTCGCGCATGAAGGCCCGGCGCGCCCGGGCCTGCGCCGCGGGTTCCTGCACCCGGATCCCGGCCATCCCGGGTCCGGATGCGCAGCTACAGGTGCGGTTCGCTTCGCTGCAGCTGGCCCAGGCCGCCGGCTATACCGTGGTCGACATCCGCGAGCCGGCCGAGATCGCCGCAGAACCGGCTCCAGGTGCGAACGTGCGCCTCATTCCCATGCAGCAATTGCTGCGCGCCGACGCCGCGCTCGCGCCGCATGAAAAGTACCTGCTGGTGTGCGCCACGGGCCGCCGCAGTCTCGCGGCCGCACAGACCCTGCACGATCGCGGCTTCAGGCAGGTGGCCTCGCTCCAGGGCGGCGTCGCGGCGCTGCCGAAGCAACCGCAGCCGGCCTGACCGCCGGGACTAGGGGCGCACCTGCCCGGTGCCGCGCACCACGTACTTGTAGCTGGTGAGCTGCTCCACGCCCACCGGACCGCGCGCATGAAAGCGGTCGGTGGAGATACCGATCTCGGCACCCATGCCGAATTCACCGCCATCGGCGAACTGCGTGGAGGCATTGTGCAGCACGATCGCGCTGTCCACCTGCTTCAGGAAGCGGGCCGCGGTTGCCGCGTTGCCCGTGACGATGGACTCGGTGTGCGCCGAGCCGTAGCGTGCGATGTGGGCCACCGCCGCCTCGACGCCGTCGACCACCCGCACCGCAATGATGGCGTCGAGGTACTCGGTGTACCAGTCCTCTTCGGTCGCCGGCCGCACCCGGCGATCGACCTCCTGGACCGCTCCGTCCCCGCGCACTTCGCAGCCGGCCGCGAGCAGATCCTGGACCAGGGGGGTGAGATGGGTCGCGACACCGGCCCGGTCCACCAGCAGCGTCTCGGCGGCGCCGCAGATGCCGGTCCGGCGCAACTTGGCGTTGAGGACGATGGCCCGCGCCATCGCAAGGTCGGCGTCCCGGTCCACGTACACATGACAGTTGCCTTCGAGATGTCCGATGACCGGCACGCGCGCTTCCTGCTGCACGCGGGCGACCAGGCTCCGGCCGCCGCGCGGCACGATCACGTCGATGTAGTCGGTCATGCCCGAGAGCATGAGGCCCACGGCGGCGCGGTCCGTGGTCGGCACCAGCTGGATGCAGGACGGGGGCAGCCCCGCGGCCTTCAGCCCCGCCTGCAGGCACGCATGGATCGCGCGGTTGGACCGTTCGCTCTCCGAGCCGCCCCGCAGGATCACGGCATTGCCCGACTTCAGGCACAGTGCCCCCGCGTCCGCGGTGACGTTGGGCCGGCTCTCGTAGATGATGCCGATCACGCCCAGCGGCACCCGCACCCGGGAAATGTCCAGGCCATTCGGTCGCGTCCAGTGGGCGGCCACGGTGCCGATGGGATCCTCGAGAGCAACGATGTCCTCCAGGCCTTTGGCCATGGCTTCCACCCGCTTCTCGTTGAGCTGCAGCCGGTCCAGCAGTGCGGCTGACAGCTGCCGCTCCCGCGCCCGGCCGAGATCCTCGGCATTGGCCGCCAGGATTTCCTTCCCGCCGGCGCGGATCGCATCAGCCGCGCCACTCAACGCCCGGTTCTTGGTGGGGGTATCGGCCAGGCCCAGGTCATCCGAAGCCGCCAGCGCCGCCTCGCCCATGGCCCGCATGAGCTCGGTCAGGTCAGACATGCCATCTCCTTGCGCAGCATCACCAGATCGTCCCGGTGCACCAGCGCATCGCCGCTGCGGTAGCCCAGAATGCCTTCGATTTCGGCCGATCTGCGACCCATGATGCGGGTCACGTCGCTGTCCGAGTAGGCACTGATGCCGCGCGCCACCTCGGTGCCGTCGGGGGCCAGGATGCTGACGGTATCCCCTCGGTCGAAGCGTCCCGTCAGCCGCACCACGCCGGCGGGCAGCAGGCTCTTGCCGGCACTGAGCGCCTTGAGCGCGCCGGCATCGACGCCCAGGGCTCCGGCCGGGCGCAGCGTTCCCGCGATCCACTGCTTGCGTGCCGCCACCGGCGTATCGCTGGGGACGAACCAGGTACAGCGCGCCCCCTCCTCGAGCCGACGGACGGGGTGGGCATGGTGGCCCGCCGCAATGCACATATGACACCCCGCGGCGACGGCGATCCGGGCGGCCAGGAGCTTCGTCGTCATGCCACCGGAGCCCACGGCGGAGGCGGACCGGCCGGCCATGGCCTCGATTTCCGGCGTCAGCGCCGTGACCCTCTCGATGAAGCGCGCGTCGGAATGGCGGTTCGGATCGGCACTGAAGAGGCCCTCGACATCCGAGAGCAGCACCAGGCAGTCGGCGCCGGCCATCTGCGCCACGCGGGCGCCGAGCCGGTCGTTGTCGCCATAGCGGATCTCGGCGGTGGCGACGGTGTCGTTTTCATTGATCACCGGCAGCGCCCCCAACGCCAGCAGGGACTCCAGAGTGGCCCGGGCATTGAGGTACCGGCGTCGCTGCTCGCTGTCCTCCAGCGTCAACAGCACCTGTGCCACCGTCACCCCATGCTCGCCCAGCAGTTCCTTGTAGGCATGGGCCAGTCGGATCTGGCCCACGGCGGCCGCCGCCTGGCTCTCATCCAGCCGCAGCGGCCCCGGGGCAAGCCCCAGCTCACGTCGGCCCAGTGCAATGGCCCCCGAGGACACCAGGATGACCTGCTGGCCGCGTGCGCGCAGGCGCATCAGATCCTGGATCAGTCCGGTCAGCCACTCGCGGTGCAGCTGGCCGGTGTCCTGCTGCACCAGCAGGGCGGACCCGACCTTGACGACGATGCGCCGTGCCGAAAGCAATGGCGACGCGAGAGTCTGAACGGCGGTGCTCATGGTAAAAACTATACGGGATCGGCGGCGGGCCGGCGAATCGGTGCCGGTGATCGTTGCCACCTGCAACAATCCCCCCTTAAACTGGCGCCCGCCTTCAACAGTTGAGCCCTCGAGGACCAAACGGTGAGCAGAGATTACGAACCGGCGGCCGGCCAGTGGTACGAGAACGTGGAAGAAGAGGAGTCCTTCCGCGTGCTGTCGGTGGACGAAGACTCCGAACTCGTCGAGATCGAGTATGTCGATGGGGACATCGAGGAGATCGACATCGAAGCCTGGCATGAAATGGACCTGGAGAAGACCACGGCACCGGAAGGCTGGTCCGAGTCCGACGAAGACGAGGATGAGGACGAGGACGAGGAAGACGAAGAGGACGAGGACGACGACTGGGACGAGGACGAAGACGAGGATGACGATTGGGATGAGGATGAAGACGAGGACGAGTGAGGCAGCCGGCTGCTAGCGGCCAGGCGGTCGCGCAACTTACCCTCCTTCTCGGCGCCGACTGCGTTCGCACCGCGCCCGGCGATCTCGGCCCCCGGCTCGTCGACCATCGCGGCCTGTACCACGGCAACGCCGCCGCACTGATCCTGCCGCGCTCGGTCGAGCAGGTCGCCGCCACCCTCGCCTTCTGCAACGCCCACCGCATCGGCGTCGTACCCCAGGGGGGCAATACCTCGTATTGCGGCGGGGCCACGCCCGATCCGTCGGGACACCAGGTGATCGTCTCGCTGGCGCGGCTGAACAGGGTGCGCAGCGTCGATCCCCTGAACTACTCCCTGACCTGCGAAGCCGGCTGCGTGCTGGCCGAGGTGCAGCGGGCCGCGGCGCAGGCCGAGCGTTTCTTTCCCCTGAGCCTGGGTTCCGAGGGCAGCTGCCAGATCGGCGGCAATCTGTCGACGAACGCCGGCGGCACCAATGTCCTGCGCTACGGCATGATGCGCGAGCTGGTGCTGGGGCTGGAGGTGGTCTTGCCGGACGGGCGGATGCTCGACAGCCTGACGAGCCTGCGCAAGGACAATACCGGCTACGACGTGAAATCCCTGTTCCTCGGGGCCGAAGGCACGCTCGGCATCATCACGGCGGCCACCCTGAAGCTGTTTCCCGCGGTGCGCAGTAGCGCCACGGCATTCGTGGCAGTGGCGGACGTCCGAGCGGCGGTGGAGCTGCTCAGCCGGCTGCGCACCCACAGCGGGGATCGGGTCAGCTCGTTTGAGCTGATTCCGCGGCTGGCGGTGGACCTGACGGTGCGGCACGTCACGCCCGCCGTGGATCCGCTACCGGGGCAGTACGACTGGTACGTGCTGTGCGAGCTGACCTCGCCGCGCGCCGGCGAAGCGCTGGATGCCGTTCTCGAGGAAGTCCTCGCCGGCGCACACGAAGCCGGTCTGGTACGCGATGCCGTCATCGCGCAAAGCGGGCGCGAGGCGCAAAGCTTCTGGTTCCTGCGCGAGAACATCCCGCGGGCGCAGCGCCTGGATGGCGCCAGCATCAAGCATGACATCTCCGTGCCGGTCGCGGCCCTGCCGCAGTTCGTGACCCAGGCGGCCGGCTGGCTTTCGGCACACGTGCCGGAGGGGCGGCTCATCGCCTACGGTCATGTCGGCGACGGCAACCTGCACTTCAATCTGAACCAGGATCCGCTGTACACGCCGGAACAGTTCCTGGCGCGGTCCGCCGATGTGCAACGGGTCATCCATGACCTGGTGCGCGAGTACGGTGGCAGCTTCAGTGCCGAGCACGGCATCGGGCAGCTGAAGGTCGGGGAGCTGGAGCGCTACGCCCCACCGGTCGAGCTGGATCTGATGCGCGCCATCAAGCGCGCCTTCGACCCCAACGGCATCATGAACCCCGGCAAAGTCCTCAGGACCGGCTGAGAGCCCGGCGGTGACATCTTCCGGACGCGTGTTCCTCGGCGCCGCGCTGGCCGTGCTCACGGCCTGCGGATCGCGCCACCAGCCCCCGCAGGCGCCGGCGAGCGCACCCGTCGCCGCCACCCGGTTCACGCCGTCCGCCGATGGCGTGCGGATCGCCTGGCACCGGTACGGACGCGGTCCGACGGCCGTCGTGCTGATCCATGGCTGGGCGGCCGATTCGAGCATCTGGCGCGCGCAGCTGCCGGCACTGACGCCGCTCTACAGCGTCATTACGCTGGATCTGGCCGGTCAGGGCGCCTCGGGCGCGGAACGCCAGGCGTGGACACTGCCGCATTTTGCCGAGGACGTGGCTGCCGTCGTCGCGCAGCTGCCGAATGCCCGCATCGTCCTGGTCGGCGACGGCCTGGGCGGACCGGTGGCGCTGCAGAGCGCGCCCCTGATCGGCGCCCGCCTCCTGGGCATCATCGGCGTCGAGACCTTCCGCACCCTGGGGTTGAGTGCGCCGTCGCCGTCCAGGCTGGATCGCGAGCTGCAGCCCTTCCGTGCCGATTTCGCGGGTACCGTGCGCAGTTTCGTCAGCGGTACGCTGTTTCATGCCGCGGCCGATCCCGCACTCGTTCGCCGGGTAGCGGATCTCATGGCCCGCACGCCCGCGGACCGGGCCCTCGCCGAACTGGCGGACCTGAACCGCCTGGACTACGGCGCGGTCCTGCCCGCGGTGAAGGCACCCATCATCGTCATCGATTCCGACCAGGAGGGCGCTGCCGACGTCGGCCGGCTGCAGCGCGCTGCAGGCCGGCTGCGGGTCATCAGTCTCGACGGTGATGACAGCTTCGCGATGCTGGACGACGCGCAGCGGTTCAACGCCACATTGCTGCAGGCGCTGGCATCGCTGGCGGTACGATAGGACCGCAGCGGGCGTCCATGGACTTCATGGACGCCACGATCTGCAATGCATCCGCGGCCGTCCAGCTGCGCACCGTCTCACCCCCGGCCGCCAGATCCTGCAGGATCAGGATGAGTGCGTTGTTGCTGGCATCGAAGGGCCAGTCGTCACCGTGCAGGGTCAGCCGCAGCCTGCGGCCGTCGGGCAAGGAAAAATCCGCGCGGCCGCCGTGATCGGCAATATCCAGGCTCAGCAGCGGCGACAGGTCCGCAGGGCGGCCCGTCGCCGACCAGCGGATCCGGCAGCTGTAGAGGCGCGCCAGGTGCAGTTCCGGCCAGTCGTAACCGGCGCTTTCCTGGACCAGCGCGTCATCCTGGAACCGGAACTGCCGGGTGCGAAACCAGTACACTCCGGCGCCGACCTGCAGACGATAGTCCACGTAGCGCTGCGGCGCCGCGGGTGGCGAGACGCAACCGCGACCCAGTGTTCCGCCGTGGAACTCATCGCCGGCGCGGCTCAACAGCAGGTCACACCCGGCCATGGTGTCGATGTCCGAGCGACGCAGCGCCAGTTGCGCCGCGTGATCGGCGTACAGGCCGCGCCACTGGGCGGGCGCACTGAAGGTGTACTGACGGATGCGGATGCGCGCGGTCCGCAGCTGCGAATCAAGGGAAAGCCTCAGCAGCACCTGGCGACGCGGCGCCCCCGGTACGTCGTGCAGACTCTCCTCCAGGTACAGCACCGCAGGCCCGAGCCACGGCAGATCGACGGGTTCGATCACCGTGCGCAGGCGCGTCGCATCCTGCGCCGCGACCTGCGGTGTATGACTGTCCAGGATCACCTGCAGCGCGGTGTCGTGGACGCCGGACCACAACCGCACCAGTTCGGCGATTTCGGGCGTGATTTCGGCGGCGGCGGCCGCAGGCCGGTTCAAGGTCAGCCACAGCCCCAGGCATGCGCCCAGTGCGGCGCATGCGCGGCCACGGCTCATTCTTTGTGTTGCGTGAGCCGTATCAGGCCTTCCTGCGCAGTGCTGGCCACCAGCGTCCCATCACGTGCAAAGACGTTGGCGCGCGCGAACCCCCGGGCACCGGAGGCGCTGGGGCTTTCCACGGCATGCAGCAGCCACTCGTCCACGCGCAGCGGGCGATGGAACCACATGGCGTGGTCGATGCTGGCGACCTGCGCCTTGCCGCTCAGGTGCGAGATGCCGTGGGGCAGTGTCGCGGTCTCCAGCAGATTGAAATCCGATACGTATGCCAGCAGGCAACGCTGCAGCGTCTGGTCGGCGGGCACGGGCGCCACCGCGCGGAACCAGACCTGTCGCGAGGTGGCAGACCCCGGGCCCCGCCGCGAATCCGGTGACCCCACCGCACGGAACTCGAACGGCCTCGGTATCGCCAGCACGCGCCGCACCCGCTCAGGCAGCTTTTCCAGATGCTCGGGAGCCACCCGCGAGGTGTCCGTCAGGCGCTCCGGCGGCGGCACCTGCGGCATCGCCACCTGATGCTCCAGACCCTCCTCGGTGCTCTGGAACGAACAGGCCATGTTGAAGATCTGCTCGCCATGCTGGATCGCGATCACGCGGCGATTGGAAAAACTGCGACCGTCGCGGCTGCGGTCGACCTGGTAGATGATCGGCGCATTGAAGTCGCCGCGTCGCAGGAAGTAGGCGTGCAGCGAATGCACCATCCGGCCGGTCACGGTGCGCGAGGCGGCGTTGAGGGCCTGGCCGAGCACCTGGCCCCCGAACACCTGTGGACTGCCTATGTCGCGGCTTTCGCCGCGAAACAGGTTGACCTCGAGCATCTCGAGGTCCAGGAGTGCGATCAGATCAGCAATCCGCTGGTCCACCGGCGCACCTGCCCTGAGGCTGCGATCAGCCGAACTTGAAGGTGCCCTTCATGATCACGTAGTGACCGGGGAAGGTGCAGATGTAGGTGTAGTCACCGCCCTTGGTGAGTTTCGACGTGGGGAACGTCACCGTGGTGCTCTGGCCACCGCCGATGATCTTGGTCGCAGCGATCACGTGCGGGTCGTTCGGGGTCAGGTAATTGTTTGCAAGACCCGCGCTCATGCCGGCATTGGCCACGGTCGTCACATCGGCGGTCTTCACCAGGACCCAGTTGTGGCCCATGGCGGCGGCGGGCAGTTTGCCCGTGTGCGTGAGGGTCAGCTGAACCTGGGTGCAGTCCCCGGGAACACTCAGTTCCTTCTTGTCGTACTGCATCGCGTCGTTGGCGGATATCTCAAGCTTGCAGACCTTGTCGGCTGCGAATGCGGCGTGGGTGCCTCCGCCCAAAAAAACGGCGGCAATCGCCAGCGCGGCCAGAACAGAGTGTCTACGGATCATCGGATAACTCCTTAACGGGAACGGAACAATGGGGGTCGGGCACAATGGGACCGTATTTTGCATGAGCCGGCTGTCTGGCGCACGCGGCCTGCGCAAGCGCGGGCTAATCCGGAACACCCAGGCGCCGGTGCATGATGGGACTGGTGGTCGTGTACTGCAGGAATTGTTTTTTCTGCGGAAACAGGTGGTGCTGGATGCCGAATGCCGCGAGGGCCGCCTCGTGGAATCCCGACAGGATCAGCTTCTTCTTCCCAGGATACGTATTGATGTCACCCACCGCGAAAATGCCCGGGATGCTGGTCTGGAACTTCTCGGTGTCCACCACCAGCGCCTTGCGTTCCAGGGCCAGTCCCCACTCGGCGATGGGGCCGAGCTTGGGATGCAGCCCGAAGAACACCAGGACCTGATCGGCGGGCAGATCATGAACGGTGCCGTCGTTACCCTTGACGCGTACGCCGCGCAGGGTGGCGTCATCGATCAGCAGTGACTCGGCCAGTCCTTCGAGATGTTCGACACGCCCCGCCGATTGCAGTTCCCGCATCCGGGCCACGGTCGCGGGCGCCGCCCGGAAATGCTCCCGGCGGTGTACCAGGGTGAGGGATTGCGCCGCGGGCGCCAGGGCCACCGTCCAGTCCAGCGCGGAGTCGCCCCCGCCGAACACCACGATGCGCTTGCCGGCCAGCTGCTGGGCATCGCGCACCCGGTACTGGATCGGGCCGCCCTCGAAGGCCTCGGCGCCAGGCACCCCGAGGCGCCGTGGCTGGAAGGCACCGAGGCCGGCCGCGATCACCACCGCACCGACCGTCACTTCGGTGCCGATGGCCGTGCCCACCCTGAAGTGTCCGGCCGCGTCCTGCGACAGCGAGGTGACCTCGGCGCCGAGATGAAACTTCGGATTGAACGGCTGGATCTGCTGCTTCAGCCGGTCCACCAGTTCCTGGGCACCGCAGACGGGCAGCGCCGGAATGTCGTAGATGGGCTTGTCGGGGTAAAGCTCGGCGCACTGCCCGCCGACCACCTTCAGCGAATCGAACACGTGTGCCTGGATCCCCAGCAGCCCGAGTTCGAACACCTGGAACAGGCCGCAGGGACCGGCGCCGATGATGGCCACCGACGAGCCGGGCTCAGCCTCCCTGGATTGCGTGGCCGCAGGCAAATTCATGCGGTGGCGGCGCTTCAGGCGCGCCCGGCGTTCGCGTCCGTGGGTGTATGGAAGTATTCGCTTTCCGCCGCCAGCTGGTCCACGAGGCGCTTCAGTTCCGCCATCCGGCCTTCGGCGGTGCTGATGGGCATGCAGTCCTGGCAACGGGGATCGCCACAGGGTTGGCGGGAATACAGCCAGTACTGCAGGGCCCCGGCCAGGAGCCCATCGGCGATATCCCACAGGTCCGCGTCTTTATCCTTGTCTGCCAGTCGGTTGCCAAGGTCCACGGCCTTGGCAAAAGCCGAGTCAAACGTATCCGCAAGTTCAGTCATGGCGGTCAGTATAGAGCAACTGGCCAAAGGATCCGCCAAAGCCCCAAAACCGCGCTTTTGACGCCATGGCGGCGCTTACGCACGTCGCTTTTGCGAAACCCGCCACGGACGCCGCACCGCCAGGGGGGCAACATCGGCCCCGTTCGCATGATTCCTGGAATCTCCGGATCCGGGCTTATGTCTCATGCTGCGGAACACAAACAGTGCAGTCGGCTTCTGAAACGGCTTCCGACCCCGCTATCCCGCGCCGCCGCTGGCGGCTGGGCATCGGTGCACACCTGGCGCTCGGGCTGGCGGCCGTCGCGTTCGTGGTGCTGGTCGGTCAGCTGGTTGCCGACAACATCACTCACACCGCAGCCCAGGCGGTACGCTCCCTGCAACTGCGCTATGAACCGCAGGCGCGCCTCGCCGGCGCCATCATCGAGAAGCTGGCCGCATTCGACCGCGCCGTGGAAGAATCGCTCGGCTCCGAAACGACCTCGGTCGAAGCACAGCATTCGGTGCAGGCCGCGCTCGATGCCGCGGCCGGCGACCTGAACGACGCGCTCACCGTGTGGTTTGAACGCATGCCCCGGGGCGCCTCAGTCCCGCCCGAGGCCCGCAACCAGCAATTGCTCGAACAGCGGATCGCCGCCCACGTCGCGGCCGGTCGCACGCTCGCCGGCAGCTCAGGCGCACGGCAGCAGTGGCTGCGGGAGCGGCACGAACTGCTGGAAGCCGAGGGCCGGCGCATCACCCGGGCCGGCGGCGCCGGTCTTGCGATCAACGACACGGCGGTCGTCGTCGCCCGCAAGTCGCTCATGGAGTTGTCGCAGGCGGCCGCGGGGCTGCGCTCGGTCGCCGACCTGGGCGATGCCGCAGCGCGCGCCGAACATGAATTTGCGGCGACGCTGGATCGCAACGATGCCGAACTCATGCACTCGCCGGGCGCCGCCTGGATGGAGATCGTGCGCGAGGACTTCAACCGCTCGGTGAGCCTGCGCAACCAGGTCAATCGCTTCGATGCGAGCAACGCCCGCGACCGCCACGATTTCCTGAGCGCGGGCAGCGGGCTGATCAGCGACGCACAGACGCTGCTGCAGGAGCCGGCGCGGCAAGCGCTCTCGGCGGCGGCTCAGCGGGCCGCGCAGGCCGCAACCAACGCCCAGCGGGCGCTCGTTTCGACGGGCATCGCCGTCGTGGTCGTGGTGCTGCTGGTGTCACTGCTGCTGGCGCTGCGCATATCGCTTCCGGTCCGCAGGCTCATGGTCGCGACCCGCCGGCTGACCGCGGGCGAGCGCGACGTGAGCGCCCGCGGCGGCGGCTCCGCCGAGATCGCCGAGCTCGCCGAAGCCTTCAATGCCATGGCGGCGAAGATCAGCGACGCCGAAGCGGATCTGCGGGCACACCAGGCGGTGCTCGAGCAGAACGTCGAGGATCGCACCCGGGCGCTGCACCACCTGGCGCATCACGACCCGCTGACCGAACTGCCCAACCGCCGCCAGCTGACCGCGCGGCTGGCCGCCGCCCTCGCCATGGCGGCGCACGCCGAGCGCCGCTGCGCGCTGCTGTTCGTGGACCTGGACAATTTCAAATCCGTCAACGACACCCTCGGCCACAAGTTCGGCGACCGCGTGCTGCAGCTGGTGGGCCTGCGCCTGCGGGAGGCCCTCGAGCCGTCGGCCTTCATTGCGCGCCTGGGGGGTGACGAATTCACGGTGCTGATCGAGGACGCCGTGAGCGCGGAGCACGTCTGTGAACAGGCCGCGAAGGTCATCGAGGCGTTGCAGAAGCCGCTGCTGGTGGATGGCCGCCAGCTCTCCACCAGCGCCAGCATCGGCGCGACACTGTACCCGGACCATGCCCGCGACGCCGATGCGCTGCTGCGCACGGCGGACGTGGCGCTGTTCCACGCCAAGGACCTAGGCCGCAACCGCTTCGCCATGTACACCCCGGAACTCTACGATCTGGCCGCCCACCGGTTCCGCCTCGAGCAGGCCTTGCGACGCGCGGTGGAGGACGGCGACCTGCTGCTCATGTACCAGCCCCAGATCGCGCTGCACACGCTGGAGCCCGCCGGTGTGGAGGCCCTGCTGCGCTGGCGCAAGGGGGATGGCCGGATCGCCAGTGCCAGCGAGTTCATCGAGATCGCCGAAGCCACCGGCCTCATGCGCGAGCTGACCACCTGGGCGCTGCGCTCGGCCACGGCCACCGTGAAGGCCTGGCGCGCGATGGGCTGGCACAACGCCAGCGTGGCCATCAACGTCTCGGCCATGCAGCTGCTGGATGGCAGTTTCGTGGACCACGTCATCGAGGCGTTGTCCGTCACCGGACTGCCCGGAGATGCGCTGGAAATCGAGATCACCGAGACGGTCATCCAGACGGCGCCGGCGACACTGGCGGCCCTGCAGCGACTGCGGGCCCTCGATGTGGCGGTCGCGCTGGATGATTTCGGAACCGGTTACTCCTCGCTTGCGTCGCTGGCGCAATTGCCGATCAACCGCGTCAAGCTGGACCGCACGCTGATCGAGGAAATCGATCACAATCCGCGCTCCGCCGCCATCGCCCGCTCGGTCATCGCGCTGTGCCATGGCCTGGGTCTGGAGGTCGTCGCCGAGGGCGTGGAGCGCCCGGGGCAGCTGGTACTGCTGGGCCAGTGCGGCCCGATCACGGTGCAGGGATTCCTGCTGGCGGCGCCCGTGGAAATGCAGCTGACCGCACAGACGGCGGAAACCGCAGCCGCCCGCGCCCGCACGCTGCTGCAGGCGCCGGCTGACCAGGCGGCCCAGGGCACCCGTGCGGGCGATGGCTCACTGCTGTTCGTCGGCGCCAAGGCGCGACGTCGGCCCTAGTCCTCCCCGCTGTCCCGGAGCAGCGCGTCGCGGGTGCGCACGCCGAGCACCGGCTGGTCGATGAAAACGCCATCCAGGCCGGCCTTCAGATACGGAACGAGTTCCAGGGCAAGATCACCGAGGGCGGCGGGCTCCGTCCCCGAGCGCGCGGCCGGCGGCAGGAAGTGGTTTTCCGCGCGGAACGTCCAGGCATGCACCAGCAGTTCCTCGGCGTGGGCATCGTCGATCAACCCCGTCGGTGCTCCCAGCGCACCCTGCGCGGAACGCGGGATCACCAGCGTTTTTTCGACCCCGATCGCATCCGCATAGTCGGCAACCTGCTTCAGACCCCGGCGCGTGATCATGCCGGCGTAGTTGCGCGGGTCGCCCGCGAGCACCCAGTCGTAGGGGGCGCCGGTGGCGGCCACCAGCTGCACCAGGGGCAGCTGGGTCATCGAGCGCAGCATCCGCAGATTGGCGGTCTCAAACGACTGGATGAAGACCGGCGCGTCCGGGTGCGCGAACCCGTGCCGTTCGAGGGTTTCCAGCAGCGGCTCTTCGAGTGCCAGTCCGATCCCGGAGAAGTAGGTCGGGTGCTTGGTTTCCGGATAGACGCCGATGCGCAGCGGCGGAGGTTCGTGCCGCAGCCGGGCCGCGTGCGCGCGTACTACGTCGGCGCCGTGCACCAGGTCGAGGATTTCATCCAGGGTGGGGATCTCGAACTGTCCGTCGAACCTTGCGTTGGCAGGCCGCAGGTCGGCAATGCGTTCGCGGGCGCGCAGTGTCTTGAGCTCGGCGAGCGTGAAATCCTCGATGAACCAGCCTTCGATGCTGACACCATCGACCACCCGGGTGGTACGGCGATCCGCAAATTGCGGATGCGACGCCACGTCCGTGGTGCCGCCGATTTCATTTTCGTGACGGGCCACCAGCACGCGATCGCGAGTGCTGACGAGGTCAGGCTCGATGAAATCCGCGCCCTGCTGGATGGCCAGGAAATAGGACGCCAGCGTGTGTTCCGGAACGTACCCGCTCGCCCCCCGATGGCCGATGATGATCGGCACCAGCGCCCGCGGTTCGACGGTCTGCCCGGTATCGGTGCTTTCAGTCATCATTTTCCGACATTAATCGATTGCCCGACGGCGGAACAAGCAGGACTCAAAAGTGTACGATGGCCCCATGAGCGAACTCACCGATACCGACATATACCATTTCCGGGAAGGCACGTTCTTCCGCGCCTACGACAAGCTCGGGGCGCATCCGGACAGCGTCGGCGGTACCCAGGGTACGCGCTTCGCCGTCTGGGCGCCGAATGCCGCAGCGGTGCACGTCATCGGCGACTTCAACGGCTGGGACCACGACAGCCATCCGATGGCACCGCGCCAGGATCATTCCGGCATCTGGGAGCTGTTCATCCCGGACCTGGGCCCCGGCAGCGTCTACAAGTATTTCGTGCGCTCCCGCTACGGCGGGTACGCGGTGGAAAAAAGCGACCCCTATGCGCTGCGCTGCGAGGAGCCGCCCCGGACCGGGGCGGTGGTCTGGGACAATGCGTACGCCTGGAACGACATCGAGTGGCAGCGTGACTGTGGCCGGGTGAACGCGCTGGATGCGCCCTGGTCGATCTACGAGGTCCACCTGGGTTCCTGGAAGCGAGTGCCGGAGGACGGCAACCGCTCGCTCAACTACCGCGAGATCGCGCACGAGCTGGCCGACTACGTGGCCTGGATGGGCTTCACGCATGTCGAGCTGATGCCCGTCATGGAGCATCCGTTCTTCGGTTCCTGGGGCTACCAGATCACCGGCTACTTCGCGCCCTCCTCCCGCTACGGGACGCCGCAGGATTTCATGTACCTGGTGGATCACCTGCACGCCAGGGGCATCGGCGTGATCCTGGATTGGGTGCCGTCGCATTTTCCGAGCGACCAGCATGGCCTGTCCTTCTTCGACGGCACCCATCTGTACGAGCACGCCGACCCTCGCCAGGGCTACCACCCGGAATGGAACAGCTCCATCTTCAACTACGGCCGCGCGGAGGTCCGCAATTTCCTCGGCAGCAACGCGCTGTACTGGCTGCAGGTCTACCGCGCCGACGCACTGCGAGTGGACGCGGTGGCCTCGATGCTCTACCTCGACTACGGTCGCAAGGCCGGAGAGTGGGTACCCAACCGCTTCGGCGGCCACGAAAACCTGGGTGCCCGCGATTTCCTCAAGTCCCTCAACGAGGCCATCTACCGGGATCACCCCGGCACCCAGACCATCGCCGAGGAATCCACCGCCTGGCCACAGGTGTCGCGCCCCGTATACCTCGGCGGGCTGGGATTCGGATTGAAGTGGAACATGGGCTGGATGCACGACACGCTCAAGTTCTTCCAGACCGATCCGCTGTTCCGACGGCACCATTTCAACCAGATCACCTTCTCCATCTGGTATGCGTTCACCGAGAACTTCGTGCTGGCGCTGTCCCACGATGAGGTGGTGCATGGCAAGGGCTCGCTGATCGGCAAGATGCCCGGCGATGAATGGCAGCAGTTCGCCAACCTGCGGCTGCTGTTCGGCTACATGTGGGGCCATCCGGGCAAGAAGCTGCTCTTCATGGGCTGCGAATTCGGCCAGAAGCGCGAATGGCAGCACGACAGCAGCCTCGAATGGCACGTCACGCAGTACCCGCTGCACGCGGGCGTGCAACGCTGGGTCCGCGACCTCAACCTGCTGTATCGGGACGCTCCGGCGCTGTTCGAGCAGGACTTCACCGCCGAGGGCTTCGAGTGGGTGGATTGCAACGATGCCGATTCGAGCGTGCTGTCGTTCCTGCGCAAGGACCGCACCAGCGGCACGGTGATGCTGGTGATCTGCAATTTCACGCCGGTCGTGCGCTACGACTACCGTGTGGGCGTGCCGCGCGCGGGCCTGTGGCGCGAACGGCTGAACAGCGACGCCACGGTGTACGGCGGCAGCGGCCAGGGCAATGCGGGCATGGTCCAGGCCGATGATCATGGCACTCATGGCCGGCCACACTCCCTGACGCTCACCCTGCCGCCGCTGGGCGTACTGTTCCTGTCCCCGCAATGACGGCGGTCTGGCCGGGCAACCCCTATCCCAGGGGCGCCACCTGGGATGGCGAAGGCGTGAATTTCTCGCTGTTTTCCGAAAACGCGACCAAGGTGGAGCTGTGCCTGTTCGACGGCAGCGGCCGCCACGAGGTGGAGCGCATCGAGCTCAAGGAGCGCACGGACCAGATCTGGCACTGCTACCTCCCCGAAGCCCGGCCGGGGCAGCTGTACGGCTATCGTTGCCATGGTCCCTACGATCCCGAACGCGGCCACCGCTTCAATCCGAACAAGCTGCTGATCGAGCCGTACGCGCGGCTGCTGTCGGGGCGGATGCGCTGGAACGATGCGCATTTCGGCTATGACACGGCCGATTCCAGGCTCGACCTGTCCTACGACGAGCGTGACAGCGCAGCGGGCACCCCCAAGTGCCGCGTCATCGATCCCGCCTTTACCTGGGGCGACGACCGGCCCCCGCGCACGCCGTGGCACGACACCATCATCTACGAGCTGCACGTGCGCGGCATGACGATGCGGCATCCGCAGGTGCCCCCGGCCCTGCGCGGAACCTATGCCGGATTGGGGACCGCGCCGGTCATCGACCACCTGCGGCGCATGGGCATTACCGCCGTGGAACTGATGCCGGTCCACGCCTTCCTCGATGACCGCCATCTGGTGAAGCAGGGCCTCCGCAACTACTGGGGCTACAACACCATCGGGTTCCTCGCCCCGGAAATGCGCTACAGCGCCAGCGGTCGGGTCGAGGAATTCAAGACCATGGTCAAGAGCCTGCACTCGGCCGGCATCGAGGTCATCCTGGATGTGGTCTACAACCATACCGCCGAGGGCAGCGAGCGCGGCCCGACCCTGAGCTTCCGCGGCATCGACAACTCTTCGTATTACCGCCTGGTGCCCGGCAGCCTGCGTCACTACATGGACTTCACCGGTACCGGCAATACGCTGAACCTGCAGCACCCGCGGGTGCTGCAGCTGATCATGGACTCACTGCGGTACTGGGTGCTTGACATGCACGTCGACGGCTTCCGCTTCGACCTCGCGGCGGCGCTCGCCCGCGAGCTGTTCGACGTCGACCGGCTCGGTTCCTTCTTCGACACCATTTCCCAGGATCCGGTGCTGTCGCAGGTCAAACTCATCGCCGAGCCCTGGGACGTGGGTGCCGGCGGCTATCAGGTCGGCAACTTCCCGCCCGGCTGGAACGAGTGGAACGACAAGTATCGTGACAGCGTGCGCGCCTACTGGAAGGGCGATGGCGGCCTGATCGGGGAATTCGCGCAACGCTTCACCGGTTCCTCGGATCTGTACGAGGCCAGCGGCCGCAAGCCCCACGCCAGCATCAACTTCGTCACGGCCCATGACGGCTTCACGCTCAGCGACCTGGTGTCGTACAACCAGAAGCACAACGAGGACAACGGCGAGGACAACCGCGACGGTTCGGACGACAACCGCTCGTGGAACTGGGGGATCGAAGGCCCGAGCGATGATCCGGACATCCTCGAGATCCGCGAGCGCCAGAAGCGCAACCTGATTGCAACGCTGCTGCTGTCGCAGGGTGTGCCGATGCTGCTCGCGGGCGATGAACTCGGGCGCACGCAGGCCGGCAACAACAATGCGTACTGCCAGGACAACGAGATCTCCTGGCTCGACTGGGAACTGCGGCCGCAGCAGCGGCTCTTCATGGATTTCGTGCAGCGCATGGTGGCCTTCCGGCGCAGTCACGCCATCTTCTCGCGCCGGCATTTCCTCACCGGTCTGCCCGTGGCGGGCGAATCCCAGAAGGATGTGACGTGGCTCACGCCCGCGGGTACCGAGATGACCGAATTCGACTGGAGCCAGGGCTTCGCACGCTGCCTGGGGATGCACCTTTCGGGCGCCGCGGTGCATCGCACCGACACCCGGGGCCATCCGGTGCTGGATGAGAACTTCACCCTGCTGTTCAACGCCCATCACGACACCATGGCGTTCGTGCTGCCGCCGCTGCCCGAGCGACGACGCTGGCGCATGGAACTGGAGAGCGCCGAAGGACGGCCGCCCTACGGCAAACCCTTGCCCGGCGGTGCGACGCTGACGCTGCCGGCCCGCTCGATCGCCGTGCTGATGGAGGTGGCCGCCGGCTGAGCAGCCAGGGCGGGACCTCTCAGCGGTAGCCTCGCGCCTGCAGCGAGAAGAGTGCCGCATAATGGCCCTCGCGCTGCATCAGCTGCTCGTGGCTGCCGCGTTCGATGATGCGACCCTGTTCGAGCACCGCGATTTCATCGGCCATGCGCACGGTGGAGAAGCGATGCGAGATCAGGATGGTCATCCGGTCGCGTCCCAGTTGCCGGAAGCGCTCGAATACCAGGGCCTCGGCCCGGGCGTCCATGGCCGCGGTGGGCTCATCCAGCACCAGCACGTCGGCGCGGACGCGCATGAACGCCCGTGACAGCGCGACCTTCTGCCACTGGCCGCCGGAGAGCTCGCGCCCGTCCTTGAACCACCTGCCCAACTGCGTGTGATATCCGGACGGCAGCGTCCTGATGAAATCATCCGCCTGGGCCTTGTCGGCGGCCTCGCGCCAGCGTTCCTCGTCCAGGAAAAAGGGCTCATCGCCGGCACCGACGTTCTCGCCCACCAGCATCTGGTAGCGGGCGAAATCCTGGAAGATGACGCCGATGCGTTCGCGCAGCCGGCTCTCTTCCCACAGCTCCAGGTCCAGCCCATCCAGCAGCACGCGCCCCGAAGTCGGGCGATACAGCCGCGTCAGCAGCTTGATGAGCGTGGTCTTGCCCGAGCCATTCTCACCCACCAGGGCGAGACTGCTGCCCGGCCGCAGGTGCAGCGTCACATCCTGCAGCGCCGGTTGGGTGGCGCCGGGATAGACGAAGCCGACGTTCTCGAAGCGGATGCCATCCTCGGGATGCGGACCCTTGATGAGTTCACCCCGGGACGCCGGCACCGGAGTATCCAGGTACTCATACAGCGTCGACAGGTACAGGTTGTCCTCGTACATCCCGCCGATCGAGGACAGCGCGGCGGACACCGCCGACTGCCCCTGCCGGAAGAGCGCCAGGTACATGGTCATCTTGCCCAGGGTGATGACCCCGCGGACGGTCGCGAGCGCGATCCAGGCATAGGCCAGGTACAGCGCGCAGGTGCCGATCAGCCCCAGGAAGAACCCCCAGGCGTCGCGCCGGATGGTGAGCGCGCGGTCCTCCCGGTACAGCGTCGTGAAGATGTCGCGGTAGCGAGCCAGCAGCCGGCTCCCGAGACCGAACAGGCGCACCTCCTTGGCGTGCTCCTCGCGCCCGAGCACGGACTCCAGGTACAGCTGCATGCGCGTCTCCGGTGAGCGCCACCGGAACAGGCGGAAGGCATCACCGGAGAAGCGCGCCTCGGCGATGAAGGCCGGCAGCCCCGACAGCAGCAGTACGGCCACCGCCCAGGGCGAGAACCGGAACAGCAGCCCACCGAAACTGGCGAGCGAAATCGCGTTCTGCGTCAGGCCGAAGGTGCGCATCACCAGGCTCAGTGGCCGGCTGGACGCCTCGCGGCGGGCCCGCGTGAGCTTGTCGTAGAACTCGGAGTCCTCGAAGTGCGCAAGCTCCAGCGTCAGGGCCTTCTCCAGGATCATCACGTTCACGCGCTGGCCCAGGAGGGCCCGCAGCAGCGACTGGCACAATGAGAGGCCGCGTTGCGCGGCCGCCAGCACCGCCACCAGCACTCCTTCCAGCAGCACGAAGTGCAGCACCCGGTGCGCATCGCCGTTGCCGGCACGGATGACCGTGACCACGGCATCCACCAGCTGCGATCCGACCCAGGCGATACCCGCCGGCACCGTGCCGGCGACCAGGGTCAGCAGGGCCAGCGCCAGGGTCAGCCGCGGGCTGGTGTCCAGTACCAGGCCCAATGCCTGGCGGCTGTACCGGAAAACGCCGAAGAACCCCATCAGGGTCGAATCCACACCGCCCGGCGCAGCCGGGGCGGAGCGGCCTTTGTGGTCTCGCGGAGCCATTGGGGCATCCTACCCCGGTCTCATGCGGCCATGCTCACGCTCACTGCCGGTTGCCGCATTCTTCTGCTAATCTTCGCGACCCTTTCGCGACCGCCCCGTAACCCCATGAACCGCCCCATCCGCAACATCGCAATCATCGCGCACGTCGACCACGGCAAGACGACGCTGGTGGATTGCCTGCTCAAGCAGTCCGGCACCTTCGAAGCGCATGAGAAGGTGGGCGAACGCGTCATGGACTCGAACGACATCGAGCGCGAGCGCGGCATCACCATCCTCGCCAAGAACTGCGCCATCGAGTACGGCGGCACCCGCATCAACATCGTCGATACCCCGGGCCACGCCGATTTCGGTGGCGAGGTGGAACGCGTGCTGTCGATGGTGGACGGGGTGCTGCTGCTGGTCGATGCGGTCGAGGGCCCGATGCCGCAGACCCGCTTCGTGACCCGCAAGGCCCTGGGCCTGGGCCACAAGGCCATCGTGGTGGTGAACAAGATCGACCGCCCCGGCGCGCGTCCGGGGTGGGTCATCGACAAGACTTTCGAACTCTTCGACCGGCTGGGTGCCACCGACGCGCAGCTGGACTTTCCGGTGGTCTACGCCTCGGCCCTGCAGGGCTGGGCCAGCCTCGACCATACGGAGCGGCGGCAGGACATGACCGCACTGTTCGAGGCGATCCTGCAGTACGTTCCGGCACCCCCGAGCGATCCGTCGGCGCCCCTGCAGCTGCAGATCTCGACTCTCGACTACAACTCCTACGTCGGGCGCATCGGCATCGGCCGGGTGCGTCGCGGCACCATCCGCGCCGGCCAGACCGTGGCCCTGCGCCATGGCGCCGAGGATCGCGGCGAGGCCAAAGTGGTGCAGGTACTCACGTTCCAGGGACTGCAGCGGCAGTCGGTGCCCGAAGCACTGGCGGGCGACATCGTCGCCATCACGGGCATCGAAGAAGTGAACATCGGCCTCACCCTCTGCGACCGCGAGACTCCGCAGGGACTGCCGCCGATCAGCGTCGATGAGCCGACCCTGTCCATGAACTTCCAGGTCAACACCTCGCCGCTGGCCGGCCGCGAAGGCAAGTACGTGACCAGCCGCCAGATCCGCGAGCGCCTGTACCGCGAACTGCAGAGCAACGTGGCGCTACGGGTCGAGGACACCGCCGAGCCGGACATCTTCCGGGTCTCGGGTCGCGGTGAACTGCACCTGACCATCCTCATCGAGAACATGCGCCGCGAAGGCTACGAGCTCGCGGTCGGCAAGCCGCAGGTGCTCAACCGCATGGTCGATGGCGTGCTGCACGAACCCTATGAGGCACTCACGATCGACATCGACGCCGAGCACCAGGGTGCCGTGATGGAGGCCCTGGGGACCCGCCGCGCGGACCTGACCGACATGGTCATCGACGATCTCGGGCGGGTACGCCTGGAGTATCGCGTGCCGGCGCGCGGGCTGATCGGATTCCAGGGTGAATTCATGACCCTGACCCGCGGCAACGGGCTGATCAGCCACATCTTCGACGGCTACTCACCGGTGAAGGGCGACATACCGGAACGACGCAACGGCGTGCTCATCAGCAACGAAATGGGCGAGGCCGTGGCCTATTCCCTGTTCAATCTGCAGGAGCGCGGCCGCATGTTCGTGCATCCGGGCGAGAAGCTCTATCCCGGCATGATCATCGGCATCCACAGCCGCGAGAACGACCTGGTCGTCAATCCCATCAAGACCAAGAAGCTCACCAACATCCGCGCCGCCGGCAAGGACGATGCGATCCTGCTGACCCCGCCGATCCAGATGACCCTGGAATACGCCGTGGAATTCATCGACGAGGACGAGCTGGTCGAGGTGACTCCCGAATCGATCCGCATCCGCAAGCGCTTCCTCGACGAGAACGAGCGCAAGCGGGCCGCCCGCAGTTCGGAAAGCATCGCCTGAGGTTCACTGCAGGTCGTGCAGCCCCTGCTCGATCTGCGCCAGCCACTTGCCGCGCTCGGCGGCCACTTCGGCCGCCGGCTCCGAGCCGGCTCCATTCCAGGCCTGCACTGCCTGCCGGGCCTGCCCGAAGGTGGTCCGCGCCGTGGCCGCGCCGACGGCCTTGGCCTGCACCGCCCCCAGCGTGATCAGATTGGGCGGATAGGCCGGATCGAGCTTCACGGCCCGCTGGGCCGCACTCAGCGCGGTGTCGACGTCGCCCGGCCCCAAGGGCCAGGGCGGTGCACGCAGCAGCACGATGGCGGAGAGTCGCGCCGGTCCGGCATGATCGAGGTCGGGTTCCCGCGCCTCGGCCCTGGCCAGGCTGGCCACCATCTGCTTGAGCAGTCCGGGGGCTTCGACAGGCTTGGCGCGGGCGCTGAGGCCCTGCACCTGCGCCTGCGCGTACGGGCAGGCGCCGGCATCCGGGAACTGCGCCATGCACTGCCGGGCCGCGGCGGCGGCCTCGGTCAGCAGCCGCGAGCGTGCGGCCGCATCGGTGGTCTGATCGAGCCCGTCCGCATCGCGCTGCACCACGGCGAGCAGCTGGGCCGGACTCTGGCCACGGGCCGGTGTCGCCGCGCCGGCCGGCGGCTGAGCCGGCGGGCCCGCCGCGCAGGCGGCCAGCGCCGCAAGCGCCAGCACGGCGAGTGCCCGCAGCGGCCGGCTCATGAGCCGGGAGTCGCGGGCAGGTGTGGGGCTACGAAACCCTTCAGACGCAGGCGGCCCAGAGCTGCCGCACCCTGGGCACTGCCCGACAGCTGCAGCAACGCCTTCTGCAGGGCATCGGCGCGGGCCTTCGGCACCCGGCCGCCGACGCTGACGACGAGTGCGACGGGCACCGCTGCCGTGGTCGCCACCGACTGCAGATCCGCCGCGAACGGCAGACTGCCGAGCGCCGCGGCCTGTTCCTGATCCAGCAGCACCGCGACCGGCTCACCGGTCGCCGTCCGGCGCAGCGCCGAGAGCACCTGCCCCGTGGCGGTGATGGTCGTGTTGGCGGGCAGCGGCCCGACACCACGCAGCACGTCGCGGACGAAGTCCTGCGCATAGCCTGCCGTGCTGATGACGGTCATGCCGGCAAGTCCCGCCGGGGGCGCCGGCCGGCCGCGCTTCATGACCAGCGTCCAATGCTGCCGCACGCCCGCCGGAGGCACGTCGGCCTGCGCAAGCGGCGCCAGGTGCAGGGCCGCGCCATGCTGGACGAAGAACGGATACGGCACGAAGGCCAGGTCGGCATCGGGGGCGGCGAGCCGCTGCAGGTCGCTTTGCTCGTTGGCGTCATATACCGCCGTCAGCCCATCTGCGGGCAGGCCGGCGGCCGCGGCCAGCGTCGTGGCGAATTCTCCTACAAGAGGTTGGGCGTCGGCGCTGGTACCGGAGTAGCCCGGAGCGCAGAAGACCAGCAATGAGGCTGCGGCCGCGACCAGTGAGCTCATTTCGTTAGGCTATCATTCCCTCAGATGAAGCGCTTCGCCGAACGTCCGATACTGGCGTCAGGATCTGCCCCGTGACGGTGCCTGCCGCCCCTGCCGCCATACGGGTATTTGCGCGGGTGCTGGCGGCCCGCCGGCTGATCGTGCTGGCGTTCGTGCTGCTCGGGGCCCTGGGCGTGTACGGCGCGACGCTCATTCCGGATGACAATGCCATCGACACCCTGATGGTCGCGAACGATCCGGATGCCAAGGCAACCGTCGCCTTCGAGAAGCTCTTTCCCGAGGGCGTCCATGCGCTGCTGATGCTGCAGAGTGCCGATCCGCTCGGGATCACGGCGCTGCAGGCGGCGGACCGGCTCGAACAGCAGCTGGCGCGGATCAGGGGCGTTGAGACGCAGAGCTTGCTGAGCATTTTCCGGGGCGCCAATCCCGGCTCGGGCGTCAATGCCGGCGATGTCGCAAGGTTGCACGGCTTTGCGACCGGCACCCAGCTTTTCAGCCGCTCCGGGCTGCTCGGACCGAACTACCTGGGTATCGCGCTGGAACTGCACGTGCGCTCGCCGGCGGACCGGGACCGGATGCTCGCCGCCATCGATGCGGCCATCGCGCCCCTGCAAGGCAGCCACGGTGGTCCCTTCGAGCGCATCCGCCGCGTCGGATCGCCCTGGCTGGATGCCTGGCTGGAACATGAGACGCAGGTGGCCACCCAGCGCTCCATGCCGCTGTTCGGTGTGTTCCTCGTGGTCCTGATCTTCCTGCTGTACCGGTCCTGGCGGGCCCTGCTCGCCATCGTGATCACGCTCGGCCTGGTCGTCGCCATCGCCATGGGAGTGGCGGCCCTCACCGGCTGGAAGCACACCATCGTCTCCTCGCTGGTGCCCCTCACGGTGCTGGTCACGGCGACCTCCACCCTGGTGTACATCCATTCGCGGTACATCGAGCGCGGCGATGCACCGGATCTGTTGGAGCATCACGCCCGGGTACTCGCCAACAAGTTCCTGCCCTGCACTGCGTCGATCTTCGCCACCGCGGTGGGCTTCGGGGCGCTCGTCGTATCCAACATCCGCCCGGTGCGCGAAATGGGGCTGTGGACGGCCTGCGGCCTCATCGTCGCGTGGATCGCGAGCTTCACGCTGTTCCCGGCCTTGCAGCAGCTGCTGCGCACGCCCACCCAGTCCGAACGCGCGACGGCGGGCCGCTGGTACCCGCGGTTCGTCGATCACTGGCTGCCGCTCACCCGCGCGCTGCGCTGGCCGCTGGTCGCCGCGGCGCTCCTCGGGATGGCGGCCGGCGCCATCGCGCTGCTGGGCATTCCCGGCCACATCCGGCCGCTCGCGCTGCAGACCGAGACGCTCACCTACATCGATCCGAACCTGCCGGCCGCCCAGGACACCCGCTACTTCGAAGGCCAGGAGGGCCTGGATGTCTATCAGCTGTGGCTGAAGGTACCCCATGGGGGCGCACTGGATCCGCAGTTCCTGCGGGCCGTGGACCAGCTGGTGCGCCGGCTGGAAAGCGACCCGCGGATCACGGCCGTGGACGGGCCGACTTCCCTGCTGCGCTGGGCGCGGTACGTGCAATCCGGCGTGGATCAGCTGCCCACCGATCCTCAGGCCTGGAATGAGCTGGCCGGCGAACTGGAGCAGCTGCTGCTCACCACGCCCGGCGCGCGCGGCTATGTCGACCTGGCCTCCCTCGGGGACGTGCGGCTCTCGATCCGCGGCCGCGACCGGGCCTTCGGTGACATCGGCGCCATGCACCACTACATCGAGAAGGTCTGGACGGACGTGCAGCGCACGCAGCCGGCGCTGGCCGGGGTGACGGCGCGCGTGGTCGGGGAGAGCGTACTGTCCGACCAGATCACCCTGCAGCTGGTGCCGACGCTCATGGAAAGCTTCCTGCTCACCGCGAGCATCATCTTCTGCGCCTTCCTGGTGGTGTTCCGCAGCCCGCTGGCCCGCCTGATGGCGATGATCCCCTCGCTGTTCGCCATCCTGTCGGCTTTCCTGGTGATGCGCGGCGCCTCCATATCGCTGAACATCGCGACCATCCTCATCGGCTCCACGGTGCTGGGCGCGACCGAGAACGACCAGGTTCATTTCTTCTATCATTACCAGGAAGGTCGCAGCGAAGGCTCCACGCTGGCCGCGCTGCGCCATGCGCTGCTGGTCGCCGGCAAGCCGATCCTGTTCGCCACCCTGATCAATGCCGCGGGCTTCCTGGCACTGGCTTTTTCGCCCCTGCCGCCGATGCGTCAGTTCGGCACGGTATCATCCGCCGCATTCGTACTGGCACTGCTGGCCGATTTCACGGCCCTGCCTGCCGCACTCTGGATCTGCACCCGGTCCGCGCGGACCGCCAGGAGCCCATGATGTCCCAAAATCCCGCCGTACTGCGCTGGAACGACGTGCTCAACATCGTGCGCCAGGGAAATCCCCCGCCGCCGCGCCGGGTGGAGAAGCCCGAGAGCGAATGGCGCAGGATCCTTGACCCGCAGACCTTCCATGTGACCCGCGA
Source organism: Steroidobacteraceae bacterium (assembly GCA_035503515.1). Taxonomy (GTDB): domain Bacteria; phylum Pseudomonadota; class Gammaproteobacteria; order Steroidobacterales; family Steroidobacteraceae; genus DAIDKA01. The sequence goes on along the minus strand of DATJTJ010000130.1, from coordinate 27,676 downwards.
GAAGGGTACCGAGCGGCCGCACAGCTCGCCGATGTGCGACCTGTTCGAACCCGGAAAGTATGGATGCGCGTGCTGCAGCACGCTGCTGTTCGACAGCGCCGAGAAGTTCCAGAGCGGCACCGGCTGGCCGTCCTTCACCCAGGCCGCCGCCCCGGATGTCATCGCATACCACGAGGACCGCAGTTACGGCCGGCGCATCGAGGTGACCTGCAATGTCTGCGATGCCCACCTGGGCCATGTCTTCCAGGACGGACCGCCCCCGAGCGGCCTGCGCTACTGCATCAATGCACTGTCACTGGCCAAGGTGAAGGCGCATCCCTGAAACTTCGGTTCAGACGATGCGCGAGCCGCGGATGTCGATGAACTGCAGGAACTCGGCGCGGGTGCGGGCATCGCTGCGGAAGATCCCCACCATGCGGCTGGTGACCATCGACACGCCGCGCTTGTGCACGCCGCGGGTGGTCATGCACTGATGTTCTGAATCGATGACGACCCCCGCCCCGCGCGGCTTGAGCACCTCGTCGATGCAGGCCGCGATCTGCGCCGTCAGTTTCTCCTGGACCTGGAAGCGCCGGGCGTAGCCGTCGACCACGCGCGCGAGCTTGCTGATGCCGACGACCTTGTTGGAAGGCAGGTAACCGACGTGGGCCCGGCCGATGATCGGCGCCATGTGATGCTCGCAGTAGCTCTCGAAGGTGATGTCGCGCAGCACCACCATTTCGTCATAGCCCTCGACTTCTTCGAAGGTGCGGCTCAGGTACTCGCGCGGATCCACGGCATAGCCCGAGAACCAATCCGCATACGCCCTGACCACGCGTTTGGGCGTATCAATCAACCCTTCCCGGCCAGGATCGTCCCCGGCCCAGCGCAGCAAGGTCCTGACCGCCTCTTCGGCCTGCTCGCGCGAGACCTTGCCGGCGGTCGGGCCGGCGGCAGGCAGCGGACGGGCGGCAACTGCCTTGCGATTGGACCTGGCCATTATGCAATCACATCCGTGCTGATGAGGAACGGCAATGGTACCCTTGAGTGATGGCGGTTTCAGCAGAACGATTCCAGGTCTTGGCCGCTGGCGATTGTGGGGCAATCCGTTTGCTTCTGGAGCGCGGTCCGACGGCACAGCGCTTCCGGATGGACTGCTGCGCGATCCAGGAGGACATCCTGGCAAACGTCGATCGGGTCTCTCCGGACCTGATCCTGATCGACGCGGACAGCACGGCGCATGCGGGCCTGCAGACCTGCCGCGCCCTGAAGGAACACCCTGCGACCATGATGCTGCCGGTCGTCGTGGTCAGTCTCGGCTCGGAAATGCAGATGGCCGCGTACTCGGCCGGCGCCGACGACTTCGTCGTGGTGAACGGCGCCGACTCGGTGCTGCTGGCCCGACTCGAGGCGCTCGCCCGCGCCGGCGCCCGTCGCCGCAAGGTCGCCGCCGCCGCCCGCACGACCGAGGAGCGGCGCGGGGAGGAACTGCAGGCGACCTTCCGGCGCTACGTCTCGCCGCAGCTCGCGGACCGCATCCTCGACAACTCGCGGATGCGCGACAGCATCGTGACGGCGGCCGACATCCGCACCCGGGCGGTCATCATGTTCGCGGACCTGCGCGGCTTCACCGGCATTTCCGAACGGCTGAGCCCGCACGAAGTCGTGCCGCTGCTGAACGAGTACTTCTCGTTGCTCACGGAGATCACCTTCCAGCACGAAGGCACGGTGTTCCACATGGCCGGCGACTGCCTCATGGTCGGGTTCGGCGTGCCCTTCGAACAGGACGACAGCCCGGAACGGGCGGTGCGGGCCGGACAGGAAATGCTGGACCGGTTCGCGCTGCTCGCCGAGACCTGGCGCATCCGCCACAACATCGAGACGGGGCTGGGCATCGGCATCAACGAGGGTGACGTGGTGGCCGGCAACGTCGGGTCCGCCATGTTCATGAGCTACACCATCATCGGCGATGCCGTGAACGTCGCCTCGCGGCTGTGTCAGCGGGCCCGTGCCGGCGAGATGGTCTTTTCGCGCTCCCTCAAGCGCCGGCTCGAGGAGCACGGCCACGACATCAAGGCCGTGGAGCTGCCTTCCATGACGCTGCGCGGCCGCAGCTCGCCCATCGACATCTACTGCGTGCCGCTCGCCAAGCGCATGCGCATCATCGAAGCGACACCGGCCTCGACACTCCCGGCATGACTGATACCACGAATCTGGCGCTGTTCTGCGATTTCGAGAACATCGCCCTGGGCGTGCGCGACGCGCGTTATTCGCAGTTCGACATCAACCGGGTGCTGGAACGGCTGCTCCTGAAAGGCTCGATCGTCGTCAAGAAGGCCTACTGCGACTGGGAGCGCTACAAGGAATTCAAGGCCGGCATGCACCAGGCGGGCTTCGAACTCATCGAGATCCCGCACGTCAAGCAATCCGGCAAGAACTCGGCCGACATCCGCATGGTCGTCGATGCGCTCGACCTGTGCTACACCAAGCCGCACGTGGAGACCTTCGTCATCATCAGCGGCGACTCGGACTTCTCGCCCCTGGTGGCGAAGCTGCGCGAGAACGACAAGGGCGTCATCGGGCTGGGAGTCAAGAACTCCACCTCCGACCTGCTGATGGCCAGTTGTGACGAGTTCATCTACTACGATGACCTGGTGCGCGAGCAGAAGAACCGCCGCACCGGACGGCGCAAGGCGCCCGCGGACTCCGGCGCGGCCGCCGGCGGCGCCGGGGCCGGCGCCGGCCCTCCCGCACCGCGGGAAGAGGAACGCGAGCACGATCGCGAGCAGGAGGCCTTCGAGCTGGTGCTGGCGACCATCGATGCGCTGATCGCCGAGCGCGGCGAGGATGACAAGATCTGGGGCTCGATGGTCAAACAGGCCCTCAAGCGCCGTAAACCGGGCTTCAACGAGAGCTACTACGGTTTCCGCTCCTTCAACAAACTGCTGGAAGAGGCCGCGGCCCGACGGCTGATCACGCTCGAACGCGACGACAAGTCGGGTGGCTATGTCATCCATAGTGTCGCCGAACCGGGTTGAGGGGTAACGGCGTCCGCCGATGGCACTGGGGGTCCTGTTCCTGGCGGCACTGTGGGCTGGAGTGCAGAACGCACTGGCGGGCGGGGGCTCGTTCGTCACCCTGCCGGCGCTGATGTTCACCGGCATGGATGCCCGCGCGGCCAACATCACCTCCACCATCGCGCTGTTTCCGGCGCAGATCGCCACCGCGCTCACCGGTCGCACCCTGGTGACCGGCGCCGCCGGACTCTCCTTCCGGTCGCTGGTGATCATCAGTCTGGGCGGCGGCGCCCTGGGCGCCGTGCTGCTGCTGGTGACGCCGCCACGGTTCTTCGCCTACCTGGTGCCGTGGCTCGTGCTCTTCGCCACCCTCGTCTTCGGCTGGGGAAGCTTTGCACCCCGCCGTGAGTCGCACGCGCACCTCTCCCGCTGCGGCGCGATGGCGGCGCAGTTTGCAATTTCGGTCTACGGCGGCTATTTCGGCGGCGGCATCGGCTTCCTGATGCTGGCGGCCCTGACGGCAGCGGGCCTGGCGATGCGCAATGCCGGCGCCACCAAGAATGCACTGGCCGGAGTCATGAATGCCTCGGCGGTGGTGATCTTCGTGTTCTCCCCGGAGGTGCGCTGGCTGCAGGCCGGTATCGCCGGCGCGGGCGCCATCGCCGGGGGTATCGCAGGCGGGCTGGTGCTGCACAGGCTCAACGAGCGGGTGCTGCGGGCCGTCATCGTGCTCATCGGCCTGAGCTTGACCATCGGGCTGTTCTATCGTCATTGACAGCATCGCCGGACCCCAATATCTTGTGTCCAACGACGGTGCTCACCCCAACAGGTGGGCCTAAGAGGGAATCCGGTGCGGCGTCGCTCGCCCATTCCGGAGCTGCCCCGCAGCGGTAATCGGGAACGACCGGCGCCATCGCACTGCGGCCCGTAGGGCCTCGGGAAGCGGCGTCCAGTAGATCACTCGCCCCCACGGTGAGCCCGCCCGAAAGCCCGAAGACCTGCCGTCGTGACCGCGGCTGGCCGCGGTCGAGGCTACAGGCTCTCGTGGGAGGAGCTGCCGGTCTGCGACCCGGGCGTGCTGCGCCCGCAGGGCCGTATTTTCCGGGCATTTCCCCCTGCGAAAGCTCCACACATTCCGGGGGGAATCTGCAATGTCTTTGGAAACTGCCGCACCGGTTCATCCGGCCACTGCCCATTCGCAATCGAGCTTTCGTCTGACCCAGCCGGCGACCGCCCGCCACCCGATGGCCGTCACCAAGCGCAACGGCGGCCGCGAGCCCGTGGACGTGAACAAGATCGTGCGTGCCGTCACGCGCTGCTGCGAGGGGCTGCACGATGTCGATCCCATGCGCGTGGCACTGAAGACCATCGCGGGCCTCTACGACGGGGCCACGACGCGCGAGCTCGACGAGCTGTCGATCCGCACCGCGGCCTCGTTCATATTCGAAGAGCCCGAGTACTCGCGCCTGGCGGCGCGGCTGCTGTCCGCGTTCGTCGACAAGGAGGTGCAGGGCCAGGGCGTGCACTCCTTTTCCCAGTCGATCCGCCTCGGCTTCGACGTCGGCCTGATCAATGAGCGGGTGCTGGCCTTCGTCGAGGCCAACGCCCGCAAGCTCAATGCGGCCGTCGATGCGACGCGTACCGACCGGCTCGAATACTTCGGATTGCGGACCCTCTACGACCGCTACCTGCTGCGTCACCCGACGCGCCGCGGCGTACTCGAGTCGCCGCAGCACTTCTGGATGCGCATCGCCGTCGCGCTGTCCTCGGGCGTACACGATGCCATCGAGCTGTACCAGCTGTGCTCGGCCCTGGACTACATCGCCAGTTCACCGACGCTGTTCAACGCCGGCACCCGCCACGAGCAGCTCTCCAGCTGCTTCCTGCTGGACTCGCCGCAGGACTCCCTGGAATCGATCTACGACCGTTACAAGGATGTCGCGCTGCTGTCGAAGTTCTCCGGCGGCATCGGCATCGCCTGGCACCGGGTGCGCTCGGAAGGCTCGCTGATCCGCGCCACCAATGGTCTGTCCAACGGCATCGTGCCCTGGCTGAAGACGCTCGACTCCTCGGTTGCCGCGGTGAACCAGGGGGGCAAACGCAAGGGCGCCGCCTGCGCGTACCTGGAGCCGTGGCACGCCGACATCGAGACCTTCCTCGAACTGCGCGACAACACCGGCGACGAGGGTCGGCGCACCCATCACCTGAACCTCGCCAACTGGATTCCGGACCTGTTCATGCGGCGCGTCGAGGAGGATGGGCCGTGGTCGCTGTTCGACCCGAGTACGGTCCCTGACCTGCCGGACCTGTTCGGTGCGGCCTTCGAGACGGCCTATGTGCAGGCCGAGGCCCAGGGGCTGGCCCGCAAGACCCTGCGGGCGCGCGACCTGTACGGCCGCATGATGCGGACCCTGGCGCAGACCGGCAACGGCTGGATGACGTTCAAGGACAAGTCCAACCGCGCCTGCAACCAGACGGCCGAAGCCGGACACACGGTGCACCTGTCGAACCTGTGCACGGAAATCCTCGAGGTCACGAGCGGCGACGAGACCGCCGTGTGCAATCTGGGATCCATCAACCTGGCCCATCACCTGGGCGCGGAGGGCTTCGATTTCGAGAAGCTCGCGCATACCGTCGAAGTGGCGGTGCGCCAGCTGGACCGCGTCGTCGACCTGAACTTCTATCCCATCGGTTCGACGCGCGCGTCGAACATGCGGTGGCGGCCGGTGGGCCTGGGGCTGATGGGCCTGCAGGATGTGTTTTTCCGGCTGCGCCTGGCCTTCGACAGCGAGGCCGCCCGCCGCCTGTCGACCCGGATCTCCCGGACCATCTACTTCCATGCGCTGCATGCATCGATGCAGCTGGCACGGGAGCATGGCGCGCACCCGGCGTTCGCGCTGACCCGCGCCGCGCGCGGCGAACTGCAGCCGGACTGCTGGGAGGTGGTACCCGATGCCGACCTGCCCTGGGAGGCGCTGCGCGCCGACATCGCGGCGCACGGCCTGCGCAACAGCCTGCTGATCGCCATCGCGCCGACGGCGACCATCGCCTCGATCGCCGGCTGCTACGAATGCATCGAGCCGCAGATCTCCAACCTGTTCAAGCGCGAGACGCTCTCGGGGGATTTCCTGCAGGTGAATCGCCATCTGGTGCAGGAACTGAAGCAGCTGGGCCTGTGGACCGAGGAGCTGCGCAATGCCATCAAGCTGGCCGACGGTTCGATCCAGGCCCTAGAGGAGCTGCCGAAGGAACTGCGCGACATCTACCGCACGGCCTGGGAAGTGCCGATGCGGGCACTGATCGATCTCGCGGCGGACCGCGGCGCCTACATCGACCAGAGCCAGTCCCTGAACCTGTTCATGGAGAATCCGGAAATCGGCCGCCTGTCCTCCATGTACATGTACGCCTGGAAGCGGGGCCTGAAGACCACCTACTACCTGCGCTCGCGGCCTGCGACGGCGATCGCGAAGACCACCGTGCGCGCCGCCGCGATGACCGAAAGCCAGGCCATAGCCTGCTCCCTGGAAAACCCTGAAAGCTGCGAGGCCTGCCAATGAGCGCCGCCCCCTGTCTGCTCGACCCCGGCTTCGATCTCACCCTGCGGCCGATGCGCTATCCGCGCTTCTACGAGATGTACCGCGGCGCCATCAAGAACACCTGGACGGTCGAGGAGATCGATTTCCAGATCGACCTCGGGCACCTGCGCACGCGCATGACGCCGGCGGAACGGCACCTGATCGAGCGCCTGGTGGCATTCTTCGCCACCGGCGACTCGATCGTGTCGAACAACCTGGTGATCAGCCTCTACCGGCACATCAATGCCCCCGAAGCGCGGATGTACCTGTCCCGGCAGTTGTACGAGGAGGCCCTGCACGTACAGTTCTATCTGACGCTGCTCGATAACTACGTGAGTGACCCGGAGCGTCGGGCGCAGGCATTCGCGGCCATCGAGAACATCCCTTCGATCCGCCGCAAGGCCCAGTTCTGCCAGAAATGGATCGATGCCGTATCCTCGCTGCCCCGCATCAAAGATGCGGCCGACAGACGCCGGTTCCTGCTGAACCTCACCTGCTTCGCCGCCTGCATCGAGGGCCTGTTCTTCTTCGGGGCCTTCGCTTATGTCTACTTCCTGCGCTCCCGGGGGCTGCTGCCGGGTCTCGCCGCGGGCACCGCCTGGGTGTTCCGCGACGAAAGCGCCCATATGGCCTTTGCCTTCGAGGTCATCCGCACCGCCCGCGCCGAGGAGCCGGCACTGTTCGATGCCGAATGGGCGGGCCAGGTGGTGCAGATGATCGAAGAGGCGGTGGAGTGCGAGAGCGAGTTCGCCCAGGACGTACTGGCCGGCGGAGTGGTCGGCATGACGCGCCTGGAGATGCGGCAGTACCTGGAGTACGTGGCCGACCAGCGCCTGGCGATGCTGGGCCTGCCGGCGCGCTTCAACGCCCGCAACCCATTCCCGTTCATGGAACTGCAGGACGTGCAGGAACTCACCAACTTCTTTGAAAGGCGGGTGTCGGCCTACCAGGTGGGCGTCAAAGGCGAAATCTGCTTCGACGCCGCGTTCTGAAGGTGACTTCGGGGCGACCCTCGGGTGTAGCATGCGCGCCCGAGGGGGTGACGCATGTCCGCTGTGCTTTCAAGGTCCCGGACCGTCGCAGGTCCGGGCTACAACCGCTGGCTGGCCCCGCCGGCCGCGCTCTGCATCCACCTGTGCATCGGCCAGGTGTATGCATTCAGCGTCTTCAATCTGCCGCTGACCAGGCTGCTCGGGATCAGTCACTCCGCACCCGGGGACTGGGACCTCAAATCCGTCGGCTGGATCTTCTCCATCGCGATCGTCATGCTCGGCGCCTCGGCGGCGCTGTTCGGCCGCTGGGTGGAGGATGGCGGTCCGCGGCGGGCGATGTTCACGGCGGGACTGTGCTTCGCCGGCGGCTTCGTGGTCGCGGCGGTCGGCGTCAATCTGCACCAGCTGTGGCTGGTGTTCCTCGGCTACGGTGTGCTCGGCGGTTGTGGACTCGGCCTCGGTTACATATCGCCCGTGTCGACGCTCATCAAGTGGTTTCCGGATCGGCCGGGTGTCGCCACCGGCATGGCCATCATGGGCTTCGGCGGCGGCGCCCTGATCGCCTCGCCGCTGTCGGTGTGGCTGATGCAGCGCTTCTCGAGCTCCGCGCATATCGGGGTGGCCGAGACCTTCCTGGTGCTGGCGGCCGGCTACCTCGTCTTCATGATGATCGGCGCGGCACTGGTGCGCGTGCCCGGACCGGACTTCAGACCCGCTGCCGCACCCGCGGCGCGCAAGCTCGTCAGCAGCCATGACGTCTATGTCTACGATGCGCTGAAGACACCCCAGTTCTGGTTGCTGTGGGGCGTGCTGTGCATGAACGTGACCGCGGGAATCGGCGTCCTGGGGCAGGCGTCGGCCATGAGCCAGGAGATCTTTCCGGGCAAGGTCACGGCGGTGGCCGCCGCGGGCTTCGTCGGGCTGCTGAGTCTCTTCAACATGCTGGGCCGGTTCTTCTGGGCTTCCACCTCGGATGTCATCGGGCGGCGCAACACGTATTTCTGCTTCTTCCTGCTGGGTATCGTGCTGTACGCGCTGGTGCCGAGCACCGGCAGCATCGGCAGCGTGGCGCTGTTCGTCGCCTGCTTCGTCGTCATCCTGAGCATGTACGGCGGTGGTTTCGCGACCATTCCGGCCTACCTGCGGGACCTGTTCGGCACGCGCTACGTCGGCGCCATACACGGCATGGTGATCACGGCCTGGTCCGTTGCCGGCGTGCTGGGCCCGGTACTGGTCAACTACATCCGTCAGTACCAGATCGATCACGGAGTCGCCAGGGCCGCGGCGTACAACATCACGATGTACATCATGGCGGCGCTGCTGCTCATCGGCCTGCTGTGCAACCTGTTCGTGAGCCCGGTCGATCCGCGCTACCACATGAAACCGGAGGATGCGCGGGCCGCGGCAAGCCAGTCACGCGTGGAAACATCCGCAGCCGCGGCAGGATCCGCGGCCGGTTCGACCTCGGCGGGCGCCGTATGGCTGGCTTGGGCGCTGGTGGGGATTCCGCTGCTCTGGGGCGTGTACGAGACGCTGTTGAACGCAGCGAAACTCTTCAAATAGCGGCACACCGGCAACGCCGGCACCGTTCGCGGCTGCCGGCGTTCCGGTTGCGATCACTGGGCGGGGGGCGCCTGGGGCGGGCGACGCGGCATCTTGGCCATGGCGTCCTTGCAGCCCTGGCTCAACTTGTCGCTGTTCTGCCGCAGGCAGGCAAACATCTCCCGGCCTTCCTTGCCGCTGCACAGCGAGGAGCTGTCCGAGGCGCAGGCCTTGGTCACGGCTTCGCGGGCAGCCTGCATGTCCGGTGACGGCGCCGGCGGCGCCTGGGCGAACACACTGGGGGCGGCCAGGGCGGCGCCCAGTAGAACGAGCGTATGCAGTTTCATGGTAGTCCCCTCAAAAGAAATGGTACTCGCGGGATGCGGGCGCGCGTCGCCCGCGTCACGGGAGGATTCTGGCACAGCCGCCTGGCGCGCATGCGACCTTCGCGATCGGGATTCACTCCCGGATGGCACGACAACCTTGCCTTGCGGACGCAGGCCGCCGAGCTGTTGCTTCAGCAACACAGCTACTCGTAGCGCAGTGCATCGATGGGGTCGAGCAGCGAGGCGCGGCGGGCGGGATAGAACCCGAAGAACACCCCGATCGAAAAGCTCACCGTGAAGGCGAGCACGATGGAACCCATGCTGACGATGGGCTTGAACGTCGAGACGGCTCCGATCAGCCGGGTTGCACCGATACCGAGCAATACGCCCACCAGTCCACCGAGGAGACTCAAGGTGATGGCCTCGATCAGGAACTGGATGCGGATGTCCCCGGGCTGGGCGCCGACGGAGATGCGGATGCCGATCTCGCGGGTGCGTTCCGTGACGCTCACCAGCATGATGTTCATGATGCCGATCCCGCCCACCACCAGCGACAGCCCGGCGATCGCGCCGAGCAGCAGCGTCAGCGTCGAGGTGACGGTGTTGACCGTGTCCGCGATTTCCTGCTGATTGAATATGTTGAAATCATCGGCCACACCGGGTAGCAGTCGGTGACGCTGCCGCAGCAATCTCGTGATCTGGTCCTGTGCAATCGGGATGCGCTCGGCCTGGCCGATCTCCAGGTACACCGACCGCAGGTATTTGTCGCCGGTGATGCGTTTCATCGCCGTGGTGTAGGGGATCACGACCCGGTCGTCCTGATTCTGGCCCCCCACTCCCGCGCCCTTGCTGGCCAGCACACCGATGATCACGAACGGCATGTTGCCGATGCGCACGGTCTGGCCGACGGGGTCGAGCACGCCGAAGAGTTCGTGGGCGGTCTTGTCCCCCAGCACCGCCACCTTCGCGGCGCTGCGCACCTCGCGATCGGTGAACATGGAACCGGCGGCGATCGCCCAGTCGCGGATGATCAGGTATTCGGGAGCCTCGCCTGCAATGGTCGTGGACCAGTTGCGACCGTTGGCGATGGCCTGGGCGGTCGTCGTGACCTCGGGACTGGAGGCGACGACATCGGGAATCTCGCGGCGCAGGGCCTCTGCGTCCTCGAGCGTGATGGCACTGGCGCTGCCCAGACCGCTGTTGACGCCACCGCTGCGGCGGCTGCCGGCGAACACCATCAGCATGTTCTGGCCGAGGCCAGCGACCTGGGACTCGATGCTGGCGCGGGTACCATTGCCCAGGGCCACCATGGCCACGACCGCGAACACCCCGATGATGATGCCGAGGGCCGTGAGGCTCGAGCGCAGCTTGTTACGTCGCAGTGCCCGCAGCGCCGTCAGCGATGTGAGCGCAGTGCGCAGCAGGAGGCCATGCAGCCACGTGATCATCAGCGCAGCTCCTGCCGCTCGTCGATCCTGGCGGCGCGCTCCTGCACATCCAGCCGCGCCCGCAGCTCCTCGGCGCGGTGCGGCGTCGGGTTGGCGCGGTCCTCGAGCACGCGTCCATCGCGCATGATGACGATGCGCCTGCAGTAGGCGGCGATGTCGAGTTCGTGCGTCACCATCACCACGGTGATGCCCGTATCGTTCAGCGCCTGGAACAGGCCCATGATTTCGATGCTGGTGCGGGTATCGAGGTTGCCCGTGGGCTCATCCGCGAGCAGCAGGTCCGGGTTGTTCACCAGCGCGCGCGCAATGGCGATGCGCTGCTGCTGGCCGCCGGAGAGCTGGCTCGGCCGGTGCGTGAGCCGCGTGCCGAGGCCCACCTTTTCGAGAGCCTCGCGGGCACGGCGGTGCCGCTCGCGCAGCGCCACCGCGGGTTCGCTGTAGAACAGCGGCAGTTCGACGTTCTCCATGGCGGTGGTGCGCGCCAGCAGGTTGAAGCTCTGGAACACGAACCCGATCTTGCGGTTGCGCAGCTGCGCGAGCTGCTTGCGGTTGAGGCTGGCCACGTCGACGTCATCGAGCCGGTACGTGCCGGCCGTCGGGCGGTCGAGGCACCCGAGGATGTTCATCATGGTGGACTTGCCCGAGCCGCTCGCGCCCATGATGGCCACGAACTCACCGCGGCCGACGGTCAGACTCACGCCGGCGACGGCCCGCACTTCGACCTCGCCGGTCGCGTAGACCTTGGTGATATCGCGCAATGCGATGACAGGCTGGCTCATCGCGGCCTACATCTGCGGCGGCGGACCGCCGCCGGGCGGCCCGAACTGGGCACCCGTGGCCGCGGCGGATGCGGTCGCCGTGACGACACGGTCCGAGGCCGACAGGCCGTCCAGGATCTCGGTGTTGACCCCATCGGTCGCCCCGGTCCGCACGATTTTGGGCGTCAGCGTCACGTTGTCGGCCTGCAGCGCGTAGGCCAGCTGCTGTGCGCGGGCCAGCTGCTTGGGCGGCGGGACGCTGAACCTGGCATTGTCCGGCGGCGAATAGCGCAGCGCGGCATTCGGCACTTCCAGGACGTTGTCCCGTTCCAGCACCAGGATCGAGACGTCCGCGGTCATGCCGGGAAACAGCTTCTGCTCCGGATTGTTGACGGCGATGATGGTCTGGTAGGTCACCACGTTCTGCGTGGTGGTGGGCGACTTGCGCACCTGCGAGACCTTGCCGTGGAATACCTCGTTCGGGAAGGCGTCGACCCCGAACTCGACATCCTGACCCACCTTGACCTGTCCGATATCCGCCTCGGACACATCCGCCGTGATGTTCATCTTGGTGATGTCCTGGGCGATGGTGAACAGCACCGGCGTGCTCATGGCCGCGATCACCGTCTGCCCCTCATCGACCTTGCGCGAGATCACGATGCCATCCACCGGCGAGATGATCTTGCAGTACCCCAGGTTCGCCTCGGCGCTGTGCAGTGCCGCTTCCTTGATGGTCACCGTCGCCTGCGCCTGCGCAAGTTCGGCCGTGGCCTGGTCCAGGTCCAGCTGCGCCGCGGCCTTCAGCGGCACCAGGATCTTCTTGCGCTGCAGGTTCTGTCCCTTGAGGGTCACATCGGCGCGCGCACTGGCGAGGTCACCCTGCGCCTGCTGCAGCTGCGCCTCATACACGGTGGGATCGATCTCGGCCACCAGCTGACCCTTGTGGACGGGGGAATTGAAGTCCACGTAGAGGTGCGTGATCTTGCCGGAGACCTGGCTGCCCACATCGACGCTCACCAGCGCGCTCAGGGAGCCGCTGGCCGTCACGTGCTCCTGGATGTTGCCGCGGGTCACGGCCGCATGTTCGTATTTCGGGCCTTTGCCGCCGGGCCGCACGCAGCCGCACAGAGCCAGCAGTGACAGCACAGCGGCGCCCAGCATCCGGGAGGGAGGGCGCAAGCGGGGATCTCTCATGTGTGTTGCTCTCATTTCCAGCCGCCACCGAGCGCCTGGTACAGGGAAACCTTGCTCGAAAGACGATTGAACTGCGCCTGCAGCAGGCCCTGCTGGGCGCTGTACAGGTCCTGCTGCGCGGCCAGTTCGTTCAGGTACGTGTCCTCGCCCTGCCGGTACCGCAGGGTGGCCAGTTCCAGCCGGCGCTGCTCGGTCACGATCAGGGCCTGCTCGAGGCCGATCTGGCGGGCATAGCTGTCCACTTCCACCAGGGCATCGGCCACTTCCCGGAATGCCGTCTGGATGGCCTTCTCGTAGGCGACCACCTGCAGCTGTTCGCCCGCCTTCGCCGAGTCCAGGCCGGCGATGTTCTTGCCGCCGGCGAACAGCGGCACGCTGATCTGCGGCCCGAAACTCCACTCCCCGCTTCCGGCCTTGAACAGCGAAGACAGCTGGGTGCTGGTGACGCCCACCGAACTGGTCAGCGAGATGGTGGGAAAGAAGGCCGCGCGCGCAACGCCGATGTTGGCATTGGCGGCCTTCAGGCCATGCTCGGCCTCCAGGATGTCCGGCCGCCGGGTGATCAGGTCCGAGGGCAGCCCGGGTGGTACGTCCGCCACCATGTCCGCATCGGAGAAAGGTCGCGGTGGCGGCAGGTCGCCGGGAACCGGTGCGCCGAGCAGCAGCTGCAGCGCGTCGAGGGCCTGCTGCAGCTGCCGCTGGTAGGTCTCCACGTTGATCTGCGCCGTCTCCACCTGCCCCTCGGACTGTCGCAGGTCCAGTTCGCTGCTGGCGCCGGCATCGAAGGTGGCCTTGTTCAGATCATACGAAGACTGCACGGCGGCCAGGGTGTCCTGCGAGAGTTTGAGCAGCTCCTCGGTCTCGCGCAGCGTCAGGTACTGGGTCGCGACCTGGCCTACCAGGGAAACCTGTGCGGCGCGCTGTGCCTCCTCGGTCTGGAAATACTGTTCCAGTGCCTGGGCAGTCTGGCTGCGCACCCGGCCGAACAGATCCAGCTCGTACGAGGTCACCCCGACACTGGCGCTGAAGCTGTTGGAGGTGTAGCTGCTGCCGGAGGTACCAATGCCACCGCCCAGGCCCCCGAACTCGCCCGATACGGTGCCGAAGGAGGTTTCGGAGCGGGTGAATCCCGCACTGCCTTGGACGGTCGGCAACAGCGCGGAGCGCGTGATCCGGTATTGTGCCTCGGTCTGCTGTACGTTCAGCACTGCGGTGCGCAGGTCGCGGTTGTTCGCCAGAGCGAGTTCGATCAGGCGATTGAGGCGCTCGTCGCGGAACATCTGGCGGGCCGCGATGTCGGCAGCGGCCACCGGAGCGGCCTTGGCGGCGGCGACCTGCTGCGGACCCTGCCCCGGATAGACCTGCGGCACCGGCAGCGCCGGGCGCTGGTACTGCGGAATCATGGTGCAGCCGGCGAGGATCACCGCAACGGCGATCCCGACCGCAAGTGCACTGCCGATGGAGCTTCCCCTCATGCTGACCTCGTTCGCAGGCGCGGGGGTCGCAGACTTGCGAACTCCGCCGCCGAAATTGCCGGCGGACTGGCGAGCCCGCTGGCGGTGAAGCGCACCAGTTCCTTCAGGAAGGCCGCTTCGCGTTTCGCGTCGCGCCTGATCTTGATGGCGCTCATCTGCACGCCGAACATCAAGGTGGCACCCAGGGCAAGCGCCAGGCGCAGGTTCAGGATGTCACTGGGCACCGTCGGCAGGGCCCGTTCCAGGGCGGCGATGAATACCTTGAGGTTCGGTTCGAATTCCGCCTTCAGAGGCTGGTGCAGGAACGGCGGCGGTGCCAGCAGGGTGCGCGCCAGCAGCTTGTTGAACGCAGGATGCGCAAGGCCGGCCTCCACCGACGGCTGCATCATGCATTCGACGATGTCCTCCACGGGCAACGGCCGGCCCGCGGCCGCGGTTTCGGCCGCCGCGAGCAGTTCCAGCCGTCGGGCGTTGACCGCCCTGAAGCGGCGCAGGAAGGTCTCGACGTACAAGGTCTTCTTCGACCCGAAGTGATAGGTCGTCGCCGCCAGGTTCACCTTGGCATGACCTGCCAGGGCCCGCATCCCGACACCGTTGTAGCCGTGCTCGCCGAACAGATGCTCGGCCGAATCCAGCAGCCGCTGCGCCGTGCCTGCCGATCTGTGTCTGGAATCGCGGACCATGGCCGTATTTAATACATACGTATGAACGTCCCGCAACCGCGGACCCACCAGTGGCGTCGTCGGCGCCACCAGTTGCACCGCAGCCGACGCCAACGCCCGGCCGGCCGGCTTGAAATTCCGCCGCGGCTTGCGGATAACGGTGCGCTGCACTAATTCAACGGGGGTCGTCATGTCCGAGATCGAAAGCGCACTCACCGACAGGATCCTGGTCCGGGAACTGGTCGAGAACTGGGTGGTGTACCGGGACGCCGGGGAGTGGGAGCGCTTCCGCAGCGTCTGGCACGAAGACGGCCGGATGATGGCCACCTGGTGTCAGGCCGACGCGAACGGCTTCATCGAAGCGAGCCGCCGGGGATGGGCCCAGGGGGTCAGCATCCTGCACTTCCTGGGCGGTTCCTCGGTCGAAATCGCCGGTGACCGCGCCCTCGCCCAGACCAAGATGACCATCAGCCAGCGGGCGCCCGTCGACGGCGTGCTGGTCGATGTCGTGTGCACCGGGCGCTTCTTCGATTTCATCGAACGCCGCAACGGCCGCTGGGGGTTCGTGCTGCGGCAGCCGATCTATGAAAAGGACCGCATGGATCCGGTGGACCCGGCGGCGCGCCTGTCACTGGATGCCGCGCTGCTGGCCCAGTTTCCGGAAGGTTACCGGCACCTTGCGTATCTGCAGACCCGCATAGGCTACCAGGTGAAGCGCGACATGCCCGGGCTCAAGGGCGCCGAAGTCGAAGCCCTGTATGCACGCGGCAGGGCCTGGCTTGGCGGCTCCCCCGCGGCACTCGGCCGCTAGGTGTCCCGGACCATGCGCGACTGCAGGTAGTCCTTCAGGGTATTGGACAGCGTCACGAAGTCGGAAGGGATCATGAGCACCGTCGTGCTGTTGTTCTCGGCCCCCACTTCCGAGACCATCTGCATGCGCCGCAGTTCCAGCGCCACGGGGTTGCCGGCCATCTGCGCGGCAGCCGCGGCCAGTTTGACCGAGGCTTCCAGCTCCGCATCGGCCTTGATGATGCGGGCCCGCTTTTCGCGAATGGCCTCGGCCTGCATCGCCATCACCTGCTGCATGGCGCCCGGCAGTTCCACGTCCTTCATCTCGAAGCGCTCGACTTCCAGGCCCCAGCGGGTTGCCGAGGCGACGATGCTCTCGCGCAGCAGGTCATTGATCTTGTTGCGCTCCTGGAGGACTTCGTCCAGGTCGTGCTGGCCGATGATGTTGCGCAGTCCGGTGAGTGCCAGCTGATAGACGGCGGCGGCGGCATCATCGACCGAGATCACGGATTTCGCGGCATCGATGATCCGGTACCACAGCACGCCGTTGACCTTGATGGTGACGCTGTCGCGCGTGATGGTCTCCTGCTGTTCCGCCGAGACGGTCCGGGTGCGGATGTCGATGGTGACCGCACGCTCGATCCCCAGCGGAATGATCCAGTACAGGCCCGGGCCGCGCAGACCCTTGTAGCGGCCCAGATGGAACAGGACGCCGCGCTGGTATTCCTGGGCGATCCGCACTCCCGACAGCGCAACGAAGCCGATGACGATGATCACCCAAAAGGCAGCCATGCTGATGCCCTCGCCCGTTGTCCGACAGGATCGTACGCCTTGGGCGCGATGGTGGCATGCTGATCCGATGAGTGCGCCCCCGTTCCTCCATGGCGCGGCACCCCCAGGCCGCCTCGTCACGGCCGATGACCGTACCACGGCCGATGAGGCCTACGGATTGGCCTGCCAGGGCGTCGCGCTGCTGTGGCGCGGGGACTTCCAGAGCGCGCGCCAACTGCTGATCGCATTGGCCAGGCGTGCGGACCGGCATTCCGGCCGGCAGCGCAGCCGGGCCGCCGCGGCGCTCGCCTCCGCCGCCGACTTCCATCGCTATCGCCAGGGGCGTGCCCAGCGGGCGCGCACCCTGTCCATGCTGCTGGTGCCGCTGGAGGAGGACTATCGCCTGACGCTGCCGCGCGCGCCGGATGTCCGCGAGGCCTGCCTGGAGGCCTACGGACCGGCGGACGGACCGAGGCTGATTCCGCTGCGCGCATTGTTGGGACTGATCGGTGCGCATGAATGGCGCAGACGCGGGATCGAGTTCCCCGCGGTTGGCGGGCGTATCCATCCGCATTATGGCGTCTTTGCGCCGGTCCGCAGTGAATACGTCGACCTGGTCAGTTCGGCGCCGCTGCCGCCGGCAAGCGCATTGCACAGTGTGGCGGTCGACGTCGGCACGGGAACCGGCGTCCTGGCGGCGGTATTGGCGCGACGCGGACTCGGGCGCGTCGTCGCCACGGATCAGGATCCGCGTGCGCTCGCGTGCGCCCGCGAGAACATCGGGCGGCTGGGGCTGGCGGATCACGTCCAGGTGATCCAGGCGGATCTTTTCCCGGCCGAAACCGCCGCCCTCGTGGTCTGCAATCCGCCCTGGCTGCCGGCGCGGCCGACCTCGGCGCTGGAGCATGCGATCTACGATCCGGACAGTCGCATGCTGCGGGGTTTCGTGGAGGGTCTGGCCGCGCATCTGTTCCCGGGCGGCGAAGGCTGGCTGATCCTGTCGGATCTTGCCGAGCACCTCGGCCTGCGGTCCCGGGAAGAGCTGCTGGCACTGTTCGATGCGGCGGCGCTGCAGGTTCTGGGGCGGCAGGACCTGCGGCCCATGCATCCCAGGTCGAAGGATGCCGCCGACCCGCTGCATGCGGCCCGGGCCGCCGAGGTCACATCGCTCTGGCGCCTCGGCGCACGCTGAAGGTTTCAGGCCGCGGCGGCGGCACCCGGCACGGACCGTGCCGCGGGTTCCTGCGGCGATTGCGGCTGTGCCTGCTGCCGGCGCTGCCGCTGCTGGGCCTTCTTCGCCAGATGATGGCCGACGGCACAGCCGGCGACCGCGCCCACCACGGCATGGTGGCCTGCGACGTGTCCCGCCACTGCTCCGACCGCGGCGCCCTTGATACAGCCTCGCGCCTGGACCTGGCCGGCGCCGGCCACGAGGACGATAACCGCCACGAATCCCACCAGAACCTGCTGCCCGTGTCGCCCGGCCATGTGATAACCCCTTGATTGTCGGGAAATGGCATGGATGCCCTGTGCCCAGCACACCGCAGGATGCCGGAAGTTGCACGTCCAGGGTCAGGAAGGATCCTGATGCGCCAGACAGTCCATTGCAACCTTCTCGGCCTCGACCCAGTCAAATGGACATCCCTCGAGCTGGTCGAAGAATTCCTGGCCGATGACTTCATTGCGGCGCGGCGGACTGGCAAACGCATCGCTGTCATCGGTGCCCGCGAGCGCCAGGGAGGCCGCCAGGGCCGAAAGCGCATTGAACCGCCGGACGCCGGCCCGTTCGGGGGTATGGTGATAGGCGATCGCCTCGACCAGCGTTTTCGGCATGCCCCACAATCCCAGCAGGTACGCCCCGATTTCAGCGTGACAGGTACCGAGCAGACGCCGCTCGGCCTCGTGCATTGCAATGTCCTCGACCACGGCCAGCGCCGCGGCCTGTTCAAGCTGCGCCGGCCGTTCCTGGACCAGGACCCAGTAGCCGATATCGTGCAGGAAGGCTGCCAGTACCGCTTCGTCACGGCAGGACGTACCGGCCGTCAGGGCGGCAGCGACGCGCGCGACGCGCTGGACGTGGGCCTGCATCGCATCCAGATCCAGCTTGCCGGTGCTCTTGCGGCTCCAGCTGGCCAGCACTTCGGTGCTCAGGACCAGATTGCGCACTCCGAGGAATCCGAGGCGCACGAGCGCCTGTTCGATGGTCCTGATCTGATCGCCGTGGTGGATCAGGGCGCAGTTGGCGAGCTGCATGACCTTTGCGGTGATCGCGGCGTCGGCCTCGATGACCGCACAGACTTTGCGGGGCGTGACGTTCTTGTGGCTGAGCATGACCTGCAGCCGGGTGAAAATCCGGGGACGCGGCGGCAACTGGCGGATGCTGCCAAGGAGCGCGCGCAGACCCGGGTTGGACAGCAGGTCCTGCAGTTTCAGGCAGCGCTCGATCGCCTCCCGAAGCTCGATCGCGGCGTCGTTCCAGCAGATGTACTGATGCGCAATGGGAGCGGGCGTCTGGTATGCGTGCGCCGGATAGTCCGCTGCATCCGAAAGCGCGATGCGGGATACGCTCGGCCAGCGCTCACCCACGGTCAGGAGCAGCGGGATCGCGTCATCGGCCAGCCCATCCAGGTCGGCGACCATCACGTCCGGGACGCGTCGCTCCAGTTGCTGGATCGCCTGTACGGCCCCCTGGGCGCCGGCGAGTCTCCAGTGACGGGCTGCAGGCAGCAGCAGTTCCGGGGCGTGCAGCCGCTGTGCCTCATCGCCGACCAGGAGAATGTGCCGGGGCATAAGAGGGCTATCTCACCCGGCCTCGCCGTGGGTGTCCGGCATCACGTCACATTCCGGCCAGCGAAGGAGGCGCAGAACCTAGCCGGCGGGTCCGCGCCGCCGGATATCCTCGTAGGGCGACCCATCGCGGTGCGTAAAGAGCGCGGGCTTTCCGCCGCTCGGGCAATCATGCCGACATCCGAATAGTGGCAGTCATCCTGCGCGCGGCGGGTACCGATTTCCAGGAGCCGCGCATCCGCCGCGGACCAGAGGGAGCCGAGCACCGGAGCGAGGGTCGCCGGATCGGTTCGCGTGGACATGACACGGAGCCTCCGCTTTGCGACAGGGATGGTTCAGAACTGCGCGTGCACCCGCACCGCAAACACCGACACAGGTCCACGATCGCCGTTGTAGGCGGGATTGGCAATCCACTGGTAGTCGAAACTGACCTGTGCGTGGGGATTCAGGGATGCACTGTAGTAGGTTTCGAGGATCTGCTCAGCTGCCGGATGGGGCAGTTTGCCATCGCCGACCAGGATGCCCAGTCCGCCCGCGTTCAGGAACTGCTCACGGGCAGCTGAAATACCGTCGTCGATGAATGCCAGCCCGAAAGTATCCTGTCGCCGCCGCCACCGCCCGCCCTGCAGCGACAGGCCCACCGCGAGCGATCGGTCGATGTCCGAGAACTCGTAGGCTTCGACGTTTCCGGCGGCCTTGCTGTAGCGTGCGAATATCCCAAGCCCGGCGAGCAGCTCCTGCTGCAGATTGATGAGGCCGCCGAATCGGCCGCGGTAGCGGCGTACGTCGGCCACATCGGCAGGCTGGTCCGTGGCGATCGCGACTGCGGTGGCCTCATCCAGCAACCCCATGCGCCCGCGGCTTTCGTAGCCGGTGATGAGGACCTTGCCGGGGTGACCCGCGAGTTCGTGCCGATGCTCCAGTTCCACGAGCATCTGGAACTCATCGAATCCCGATTGCAGACGGGCGCTGTTGGGAACGTCGGACAGGTCGAAGACCCCTGCGCGGATGGCCCACGGGCCCTGATAGCGCTCGAGAGCCGCGCCGACCGTGTACCCCCAGGCATCCGCCGCATAATCGAATGCGCCCGCATCGATGGCCGCCCAGTTCAGGAAGTCCCGTCGCGGATCGTGCGCATAGTCATTGGCGTCGAAGATATCGGTGACGGCGAACTTGCCGATGGTCAAGACCCAGCGATTCGCGCTTTGTTCACCCTGCAGTGCGCCGGCTGCCGCGGCGACCGGTTCGCGTTCGCCGTCCCCGTCCAGCGTCTCGCGCACGAAGAGTCGCTGGAGCCGGAAATACGGGCGGGTCGCACCGACCTTGTAGGCCTCGCCGTTCGGAAAACCGGCGACGCCGAGCGTATCGTCCAGACCGAAGCCCTGATCGAACTCCGGATTGACCCAGATCTGCGCTCCGGACCACAAAGCGGCGCCGACCGAAAGATTCAGGTCGACCGCTTCGCGCCCCTGGTCGGGCGTGAGGCTGTTCGCGCCGGCGTAGGGTGCGTTGAAATCCGAATCTTCCTGCTCGACGTACGTGAGCTCGCCATGCACTGCGAGCGACTGCTGCGCGACCTGCGCCTGCGCGGTAGCCGCGAGCAGGAACAACCCCGTCAGGCACCAGGCAGGCGCGAAACTCACGCTCGGATGTTCGGCGGGCCGGCCGGTTCCCATGATGGCGTTGCGGGGCTTCGGCGCCATCCCCTGCCCCGGGGCTGCAGCGCGAATTTACCGTGCCTATTCCCAGCCCGTCGGCGAGTTCAGGGGCGCCATGATCCCGATTGCCTCGATCTCATGCAGCTGGCCGCCCCAGATCTTGAAGACATGCATCGCCGGCATATCGAAAGGCTTCTGGTTGGTCATGTCTGACTCCTGCCGATCGGGATTGCCGGTGATCCTGAATTTCTTCTCCGTCATCGGATGATGAAAATGCGAGAAGCCGATCGCGACGCCCGTCACGGTATCGGCGACCAGCACGCGCCGATCGTCGATGGTGGTGATGTACTGGAAGACCCCGGAGTCCATCTGCGAGGTACAGTCCTGCATACCCTGCAGGCCCGGCGGACGCGCGGCGGCCCCGGGAGCCGTATTGCCCAGGGTCGGGCCGCCGGAAGGTGCGGTGCGCATGCCGTTCTCGTGACGCTCGCAATCCGGCGCAAATGGAGCGAGATGGCCATTGTTGTTGTCCAGGGCATCGTAGTAGGACTTGGCGATATGGAGCATGCGGCCGTGCGAGTCCGCATATTCATCCGGGATCTCCAGTGGAAAGGCCGGACGCGCCTTCTGCAGGTTCGGGTTGCCGGGATCGCGGACGGCGACGACCAGGTGCTCGGCCTCCACGATTCTGCGATTGACGACCTTGAGGCGGAAGCCGAACTGCACCGCCTTGCCATCATTCTGCATCACGACCAGGCCCCCCACTTCCTGCAGCACCGGATCCGCCGCAACGATCTTGAACTCCGTGGGACCGCCACTGGCCGTCTTCCAGATGCCCTCGCCGGTACTGATGCGCTTGACGTTCTCCACGATCTTCACGTCGCTCGCAAGCGGCACCTTGCCCGGATCATGCGCGACCACCGCGGCGAGATAAGCGTCCGCCAGCTTCAGCAGCGCGGCGCGGTCCAGCATGGCATCGGCTGCCGGCGCCATGCCGGCCATGAAGGCGAGCGCAACGACCATCGCACCCAGCCTCGTAACGAGCTTCGTTCCCGACATTTGATTCGTCCCCCTCGAAACCGGGTCCTAGTCTTGTCCTAGTCTAGCTTAGTTGCCGGCTTTTACTTCAATCACGGAGGCTCGGCTAAAATAGCGTCATGATCGATCCGTTGGCCGACCTCAGCATCCTGATCCGACAGGCCGTCACCGCAGCCTTCGGCACCGTACCGGAATCGGTGGATCTCGTGCCGCGCCGTTCGGAACACGCGGACTATCAGCTGGACGCGGCGCTGGCACTGGCCCGGACGTTGCGCCGCAGTCCCCGCGAGGTCGCCACGGCCATCGTGGCCCATCTGCCACCGGGGCCCATCATCGAAGCGGCCGCGGTTTCCGGACCGGGATTCATCAACCTGACGTGCCGCGCCCAATACCTGGCAACACAGCTTGGCCGCATGGTGTCGGAGCAGCGACTCGGCATCGATCGGGCCGCGGTGCCGCAAACCGTCGTGGTGGACTATTCCTCGCCGAACCTGGCGAAGGAGATGCACGTCGGGCACCTGCGCAGCACCATCATCGGCGACTGCCTGGTGCGGACACTCGAGTTCCTCGGCCACAGCGTCATCCGGCAGAATCATATCGGGGACTGGGGCACGCCCTTCGGAATGCTGCTGGAACAGATGCTCGAAGAGGGATCGCCGCACGGCGGCGGCTCGGTGCGCGAGCTGTCCACCTTCTACCGTGCTGCACGGGCCCATTTCGACTCTGATCCCGGCTTCGCGGAACGGGCACGCGCCCGCGTCGTCCTATTGCAGCGGGGGGACGCACAGACTCTGGTGCTGTGGCAGCGGCTGCTCGAGCTGACCACGGCCTACATCGCGACCCTGTACCGGCGCCTGCACGTGCGGCTGACCGAGCAGGACATCGCCGGCGAGAGTCGCTACAACCCATTCCTCGAGTCGGTCGTCACCGAGCTCGAGGACAAGCATCTGGCCCAGACCAGCGACGGTGCGATCTGCGTCTTCCCGCCGGGTTTTTCCGGCAGGGACGGCAAACCGCTGCCGCTGATCGTGCGCAAGCAGGATGGCGGCTTCGGCTATGCCGCCACCGATCTCGCTGCGATCAAATACCGCATCGAAAAGCTCGGTGCGCGGAGAATCCTGTACGTCGTCGGCATCCCGCAGAGCCAGCATTTCGCCATGGTCTTCGAGACCGCACGGCTTGCCGGCTGGGCATCGGCGGATGTACGGCTCGAGCACGTTGCCTTCGGCTCGGTACTGGGCCAGGACGGCAAGGTCCTGAAGACCCGCGCCGGCGAAGCGATAAGCCTGCTGGCGCTCATCGACGAGGCGGTGATGCGCGCGACGGGCATCCTCGATCAGGCATCGCCGGAACTCGCCGCCACCGACCGGGCCCGGATTGCGGAAATGGTCGGGATAGGCGCCGTGAAATACGCCGACCTCGGCACTGATCGCAGCCGGGATTACGTTTTCCAGTGGGACCGGATGCTGGCGTTCGATGGCAACACCGCCCCCTACCTCATGTATGCGCACGCCCGGATCTGCTCGATGCTGCGCAAGGCCGGGGCGCCTGCGCCGGAAATGGTTCGCGGGGGAGATGCGATCCGCATCGAAGCGCCGGCCGAGCGGGCGCTCGCATTGGAGCTGCTGGGGTTCCCCGCGACGGTAACCGCCCTCGGTGAGTCCCTGCAGCCCCACCGGCTGTGCCAGCAGCTGTTCCAGACTGCAACCGCCTTCACCCGCTTCTATGATACCTGCCCGGTCCTCGCAGCCGAACCGGCCGTGCGCGCCTCCCGCTTGGCGCTCAGCGCGTTGACGGCGCGGATACTGGCGTGCGGCCTGGACCTGCTGGGCATCGGCGCTCCCGAGCTGATGTAACCTCGATGCACGGCATCCCGCACGCCCACGGAATGCTCGAAGTCACCGGCGTCGATCGGATCCATTGGGAACTGTGGGGCAACCCGCAGGGCAGACCGGCGGTGGTGGTGCACGGCGGGCCCGGATCCGGTGTCCAGTGCTGGCATCGACAGCAGTGGCAGGCGCTGCGCGACGCGTTGCCCGAAGAGCTCCGCGGCCGGGATGTGGTCGAGGCGTACTGTGAAATGCTCCGGCATCCGGATCCGGTGGTTCGGGATGCGGCGGCACGGGCCCGGTGCCATTGGGAATCGATCACCCTGCAGTGGCCGCCGCAGACCGCCCTCGCTCCCAGATTCCACGACCCGCTCTACGCGATGGCGTTCGCCCGCATCGTGACACACTATGTTCGCCACGATGCCTGGCTCGGCGACGGGCGGATCCTGACGGGCGCCGGCAGCCTTGCCGGCATTCGGGGCGTTCTGGTGAACGGCCGGTTCGATCTGCAGGCACCCATCGGCAATGCCTGGGCTCTGCATCGATGCTGGCCGGGCTCGGAACTGGTGACCGTGGATGACGCGGGCCACGCAGCCGACCATCCGGGCATCACCCGGGAAATAAAGCGGGCCATCGAATGCTTCGCATGGGACTGAGGATAAGAAAGGAGGGGGAGATGAACTCTGATCGTCGCAGGTTACTGAGATATCTTGCCGCCAGTCCGGCGCTGGCGGCGCTCGGATCCTGGAGCGATGCGCTTGCCCAGGGACAGCTGCCTGCTTCGGCCGCCGATGCCCTGGATGTGTTCGAATTCGAGGCGATTGCGCAGCGCCTGGTGCCGCCTGCACACTGGGGCTACCTGCAAAGCGGTGTCGACGGTGACGTGACGCTGCATGCCAACCTGGCGGCGTATGGCCGCTACCAGCTCAAGCCGCGCCGCATGGTCGACGTGAGCCACGTGGACCTGACAACCGAGGTATTCGGCGTCAAGGCCGCATCGCCCATCGGCTGCTGGCCCATCGGCAGCCTGCGGGCCCTCCATCCGGAAGGCGACATTGCCGTCGCCCGTGCGACCAAGAAGAAGAACGCGCTGCACATCATGTCGACCCAGGCGTCATTTCCCGTCGAAGAGATCAATGACGTGCGCGGTACGCCGGTGTGGTACCAGCTCTACACCACCAACCGTCTGGAGGTGACCCGCGCGCTGGTGAAGCGCGCCGAGGCGGCTGGCTGTCCCGTGGTCGCGGTCACCGTCGACACGCCCGCCGGGCGCAACACTGAGACGGCATCGCGCCTGCGTCGCGACGACACCCGCACCTGTGGCAACTGTCATGCGGTCGATGAGCGCGGCAATCCGCGGCCCATGATCGGCACCAAACCCATGTTCGGTGGCATCGACACGCACGGTCTCGGGCTGACCCAGCCTGCCCTCACCTGGGATTTCGTCAAGCGGTTGAAGGACATGACCGGGATGAAGGTCGTCCTGAAGGGAATCGAATCGGGAGAGGATGCGGCGCTTGCGGTGGAGAACGGCGTGGACGGGATCATCGTCTCCAATCACGGCGGCCGCTCGATCGAAAGCGGTCGCAGCACGCTCGAGTCGCTGCCCGATGTGGTGCAGGCAGTCGCGGGCAGTATTCCCGTCCTCGTGGATGGCGGGATTCGCCGCGGCACCGACGCATTCAAGGCAATCGCGCTCGGTGCAAGGGCCGTCGGCATCGGCCGACCCTACGCCTGGGGGCTCGCGGCCTTCGGCCAGGACGGCGTGGAGCGCGTCCTGGATATCCTGAACCTCGAACTCCGGCTCGCCATGGTCGGCTGCGGAACACGGACGGTACGCGAGATCACCGTTGCCAGCCTCATCGGGACCGCCGGCTGACGGCTATGCCGGCGACTCCGCGGCGGCCCTGGCGCCGGCCATTGCCGCCATTCCCATGACTCCGGGGACGTTCATGGAGTCGACCATCGACGAGGGAATCAGGATCGTCGCACCCCGCTCCTTGGTCGTCTCGTAGATGACGTTCATGGCGCGCAGCTGTAATGCGACCGGATCGCGACCGTAGGTCTGCGCCGCGTGCAGGAACTTCAGGGCGATCTCCTCTTCGGCCGAACCCAGAATGACTCGCGCGGCCTTTTCGCGCTCCGCCTGCGCCTGGCGGCTCATGGCATCCTGAAGCTGCGCCGGGATCGCAACGTCGCGGATTTCCACCGAAACGGCGGACACGCCCCATTCCGCGGTCTTGCGACCGATTTCCTCCTTCAGCATCAGGTCCGCCGACTTGCGCTCCGACAGCAGGGCGCTCAAGGGCGATGCGCCGATCATCTCCCGCAGTGAAGTCTGCGCCACGCGCAGCAGTGCCTGCCGGTAGTCGGCGATTTCCAGCGCGGCCCGCTCGGCATCGTGTACCTGCCAGAACAGGATCGCATCGATGTTCGTGGGCACCGTATCGCGCGTCAGGGCCTGTTCGGCGTTGAATTCCGTGGTCTGAATGCGCTGGTCGATCCATGCCGCGACCGAGTCCACGAACGGCACGATCATGAACATTCCCGGCCCGCGGATCGCGCGCAGCCGCCCGAAGCGCAATACCACGGCCTTTTCCCATTGCCGTGCCACCAGCAGTGACAGGGGCAGGAGCGCGGCTGCGACCAGCAGCGCGGCGCCGGGTATGTACAGGAGCGGCAGCCCGAGCGCATGCGCGAGGACCAGCAGCGCGATTGCAGCCAGCACCAGCAACGCCGCCATGACCATCGCCGGAGCGTTCTGGCCGTAGGAGTTGGTCCATTCACCGGTGTTCATCTTCTCGCCCCCTGTCGCTTTGTGAGTTGCAACATTGCCTGCGCTACGTCCACGGCATCCACGCCGGCGGCGGCCGCCAGCGAAATCGCCTGTTCCGCCAGGGCCTGGACCCGCTGTGACTGCTGTGCGGCATCCATTCGCGGTGGGTTCTGCGCCACGTACGTACCGCGCGCCCGAAGAATGACGATGGCGCCGGTCTGCTCCAGTTCGTCGTAGGCGTGGCGGACGGTATTCAGGTCGACCTTCAGGTCGACGGCCAGCTGACGCATGGTCGGCAACTGCGCGCCCGGACGCACGGATCCAGCGCCGATGGCGCGCAGCACCTGGTCCCGGATCTGAACGTAGATGGGCACCCCGTTGTTCACGACATGGACCTGCAGCACCGCCCGCCTCGTGTATGATAATATGCATACAGTCCTACACCGGCTGAGGCTTGTCAAGCGTCGTTGCCGCGGATCTTTCCGGTCATGTCGACCGAGGGTTGCCGTGGATTACTGCGTATACCCCCTATGCAACGCGTTCCGCCCGGCTCCGTGCGCAAGGCAGTATTTCAAGTGCACCTTTGGCTCGGATTGGGCGTTGGGCTGTACATCGCCGTGATCTGCGTTTCCGGGAGTCTCATCGTCCCGCGCCGTGACTACGACCGGGTGCTGTGTCCGAAGATCATCATGGTGTCCGGGCTCGGTCACAGGCTGACGGACTCGCAACTTCGGGCGCGGGTGAAAGACGCCTACCCGGACACGGACCCCGGGCAGGTGGAAATCCGGGGTCCGCGGCTGCCCGGCGCCGCCATCGAAGTCTGGATCCGAGGCAGGACCTATCGCATCGAGCGCCTGTTCGATCCGTACACCGGCAGCAATCTCGACGACATCGTGGCATGCGAGCCGCGCTTCGTTTCCCTGCTGGCCGATTTCCACGACAACCTCACCGCGGGCCGGGCCGGCCTGCTGGCGAATGGTGCGGGGGCAATAGCCATCTTGTTGATGTGCGCGACCGGCTCGATTCTCTGGTGGCCGGGAAGGAAACGCTGGCGGCACGG
>DATJTJ010000129.1:0-110623 GCA_035503515.1 Steroidobacteraceae bacterium | reverse complement strand
TCCGAGCACCCTCGCAGGCGCCTGGCGCCGCTGGGCCGGCGGCAACGGCGCTCGTGCTCTGTGCGCCCGGTGTGAAAACCGCGCGCCATCGGCATTACAAATGCTCTGCCGCCCAGACTCCTAGCCGCGCCCTTCCTTCTTGGCGCGCTTGGCGGCGCGCTTTTCCTCCAGCGTCCGTGTCGGCTTCTTCTTCTCTTCCTTCTTGCGATCCATGCCCTTGCTCATGGGGTGCTCCTGTATTGGCTGACCGAAGCCCAACGATACTCCAACCTAGAGAAGCGCCTCCAGCGCCTTCATCCCGCCGGTGAAGTGCTGCTCGTGACCGGGCAGCTCGCGCACCCAGCGGAAGTCATGCTGCTCGTAGCCCGGCGCGACCGTGCAGCCGGCCAGCATGTACTCCCCGAGGCAACGGACCGCCTGCCAGCTGCCGGCCGGAATCACGGCCACCTGCACGCCATCGCCGCCCACGTCCGTGAGCCGGTGGCGGACCAGCGTGCGTGCGGCGGGGTCATAACACAGCAGTTCGGACGGCGCGCCATGGTAGAAATGCCACAGTTCATCCGACAGCACCGCATGCCAGGGACTCGCGCGAGCGCCCTCCAGCAGATAGTAGATGGTGGTGACGGCGCTGCGCCGGCCTTGCGGGGCCTCGACCGACGCAGCGGACCGGTACGTCTCCCGGAACCAGCCGCCTTCGGGATGCGGTTGCAGACCCAGCCGGGCGATGAGTTCGCGGGGCGTCGGGTTCACGTTCCGGACTCCAGGGCGTGCAATGCACGCCTGCCGACCCGACGCTGCAACATCTCACGGTCCAGGGCCCCCTCCCAACGCGCCACCACCAGCGTCGCGAGGCAGTTGCCGATCAGGTTCACGAAGGTCAGCGCTTCGGCGAGCAGCCGATGGATGCCCAGCACCAGGGCGATGGCCGACACCGGAATGCTGCCGACCGAGCCCAGCGTCGCCGCCAGCACCACGAAGGCGGCGCCGGCCACGCCGGCCGCTCCCTTCGAGGTCAGCAGCAGCACCGCCAGGATGGTCAGCTGCCCTGCAAGCGCCAGCGGTGTGTCCGTCGCCTGCGCCAGGAACACGACGACCGTCGCGAGGTACAGGCAGGTGCCGTCGAGATTGAACGAATAGCCCGTCGGCACGACCAGACCCACGACGGTCTCCTCGCAGCCCAGCGCCCGCAGCTTGCGCATCAGCTGGGGCAGCACGGTTTCGGTGGACGTCGTGGCGGCGACGATGATGATCTCCTCGCGCAGGTAGCCCAGCAGCCGCCACAGGCTGATGCCGCACCACCAGCTCACCGCACCGAAGACGACCACGACGAACACGGCGGAGACGCCGTACAGCGTCAGGATCAGCCGCCCGAGCGCCACCAGCGAGCCGGTCCCGAAGCGCCCCACGGTGAAGGCCATGGACCCGAACGCGCCCAGCGGCGCGACCCACATGACGAAGCCGACCAGCCGGAAGAACACTTCGCGCACGCTGTCGATCAGGTCCGTCACCGGGCGGCCCCGGTCGCCGCACGCCGCGAGTCCCGCAGCGAACAGCACCGACACGAACAGCACCGGCAGGACTTCGGTGCGGGTGAAGGCCTCCATGAAGGTCGCCGGGATGATATCGAGCAGGAACTGGGCGATGCCCTGGGCATGCGCCTTGGCGGTGTACTGGCTGACCGTCTGCACGTCCAGGGCACTGGCGACCACGTGCATCCCCGAACCCGGACGCAGCAGATTGACCGCGACCAGCGCAAACACCAGCGCCAGGGTCGTGATCGCCTCGAACCAGACCAGGGCCTTCAGCGCCACGCGCCCGACCCGGCGCATGTCGTTCATGGCGGCGACGCCATGCACCACGGTGCAGAAGATCACCGGCGCGATCAGCATGCGCACCAGCGCGATGAACGCGTCCCCCAGCGGCTTCAGGTCCGCACCCAGCTGCGGCCACCAATGGCCCAGGACGATACCCGCCAGGGTCGCCAGCAGGACCTGCACCCACAGTTGCCTCAGGAACATGACCTCCCCTATCTGGATCGGGTGCCGGCGGCTGCCGCCGGCGCCAGCAGTTCCGGCCGCGGCGCCAGCCAAGGCACGGACGCGAAATCACAGGGCTGCGGCACCCCGAGCAGATGCAGCTGCGCGAAGCCCCGGCCGCGGCCCGCGCCGAAACGCAGGTCAGCGAGCCACCACCCGGTGTCGCCGGCGGTCGCCATCGGTACCCGCGCGAACTGCATGAAGGCGCGGGCACGGCAGTGGGTCGCTGCCAGCGTTGCGATCCGGTCCGCCGGCAGCGTGAACTCCCCTCGCCATTCGATGCCGGGCGCGGCCGCGGGCGCCGGCGCTTGTGGCACCGCCTTCGCAGGGCCGAGGTCCACGCCGCGGCAGCGGCCGACGGCGATCATCCCCGGAAGCAGTGATATGTGCGCCTGCCGCATCACCTCCGTGCCCGCCCGGGCCTGCACCAGCCACGCATCCCAGCACACCGGGTCCGCGGGCATCGGCGTCAGGACCCGATCCAGGGTACGGCCCTCGGGAAACTGTACCATCGCGGCGGCCTGCAGGCGGCCGGCGGCTACCCGGCCGGCGATGACGAAGACGGCGGTCACCGCGAGCCACAGCACCAGGCCGCACCCCAGGGCGGCAGCGGGCCGCAGCCAGCGTCCCGCCGCGAGCATCGCCGCACCCAGTACCACGAACGCGAGGCTCAGCGGCGTCGGCACCAGATTGAAGGCGACCACGGCCAGCGTGGCGACCGCGAGGGCGACTGCCACCAGGCTGCGCGCGGTCCGTGTTTCCAGCACGAATATGAGCGGTGCCGCGGCGAGCCACAGCAGCGGTTCCACGATGTAGACCGAGTCGCCGTATACCCAGCCGTCATAGAACGGCCAGAAGGGATGCACGCCGTAGTTGTTGGTGTAGTCCATGGCCAGGTGCAGCAGCACCCCCGCCAGGGCCGCCGCCGCCAGCCATGCCCGTTCGCGTGGCGTGGCCTGCAGGCGGCGCAGCCGCATCCACAGCAGGCACCCGAACCACAGCAGTGCCGCGCACACCAGCGCGCCCGGCACCGTGTGGGTATAGCCGCGATGCTGCAGGATGTAGGTGAGAGGCCCGCCGTCGAAGCTGGTGTACAGCACGTCAACGTCGGGCAGGTTGCTTGCCACCGCCAGGCTGACGACGATCAGGCGGCGAAACGTGCCCTCGGGCAAGGCTGCGTGCGCCGGCTGCGACGGCGCCAGGGGCGGCCGCGCCCGGCGCGCAACCGCCTCCCCCACCAGGACGCCGATCAGGGTGTGGGTGACGTTATCCAGCGGCGGCCAGTCGCGCCTTCAGGCGCGGATACACCCGGTACGCGTTGGTCTCGAAGATGCGCTGCTTGTCCTCGGCCGAAAGTGCCGAGGAATCGATGTAGCGCTTGGTGTCGTCGTAGTACTGGCCCGTGGTCGGGTCGATGCCGCGCACGGCGCCCACCATTTCCGAACCGAACAGGATGTTCTGCACCGGAATCACCTTCAGCAGCAGGTCGATGCCGGGCTGGTGATAGACGCAGGTGTCGAAGAACACGTTCTTCATCACGTGCTCGGCCAGGGGTGGCCGCTTCATGTCCTGCGCCAGTCCGCGGTAGCGGCCCCAGTGATAGGGGACGGCGCCGCCACCGTGCGGAATGATCAGGCGCAGCGTCGGGAAATCCTTGAACAGGTCCCCCTGGATGAACTGCATGAAGGCGGTGGTGTCCGCGTTGATGTAGTGCGCGCCGGTCGCATGGAAGTTCGCATTGCACGAGGAGCTGACGTGCACCATCGCCGGTACGTCCAGCTCCACGAGTTTTTCGTACACCGGGTACCAGTGCCTGTCGGTCAGTGGCGGCGAGGTCCAGTGGCCGCCGGAGGGATCGGGATTCAGGTTGGCGCCGATGAACCCGAGCTGCGTGACGCAGCGTTCGAGTTCGCGGACGCTGTTCGCCGGCGGCACCCCGGGGGACTGCGGCAGCATGCACACGCCCACGAAGTTCTTCGGATAAAGCCCCACCACCCGGGCGATCAGGTCGTTGTTGATCTGCGACCACTCGAGGCTGGTGGCCTCGGTGCCGATGTGATGGGCCATGGTCGAGGCCCGCGGCGAGAAGATGGTCAGATCCGATCCGCGCTCGCGCTGCAGTTTCAGCTGCGCCTTCTCCAGGCTGTCGCGGATCTGGTCATCGCTGATGCGCAAGGACTCGCGTGACGGGGTCTGCGCCGGATCCTTGAGCGCCGCCTTCTGCGCATCCCGGAAGGTGGTCAGTTCCGAAGGGGCGGTGGTGTAGTGCCCGTGGCAGTCGATGATCATGGTGGGAATACCGGGTGAGCCTTGAAAGAGCGCAGATGCTATCGGCGGCCGGACGGTCCTGACAAGGGCCATCGGATTGGATAAGGTCAGATTCCCGTCACCCGCGCCGGAGGACCACCATGCAGCACAGACCCTTGGGACGAAGCGGGGTCAACCTGTCGGCGCTGGGCTTCGGCTGCATGACGCTGATCGGCTGGTATGGGACCCGCAACGACGAGGAGGCACGCGCCACGCTGCTGTCGGCACTCGACCAGGGCGTCACCCATCTGGACACCGCGGCCAGCTACCAGCTGGGCGAAAACGAAAAATTCGTGGGCGCCACCATCCGTGGGCGCCGCGACGGTCTGTTCCTGGCCACCAAGTACGGCATCACCCGCAATGCCCAGGGGCAGCTGGTCATCGACAACAAGCCGCAGTCGCTGCGCACGGCGGTCGAATCCAGCCTCACGCGGCTGGGGACGGACCGTATCGATCTGTTCTACCTGCACCGCATCGATCCGGCCACTGCGATCGAGGAGTCCGTGGGGGCGCTCGCGGACCTGGTCCGGACGGGCAAGATCCGCCACGTCGGGCTGTCCGAATGCAGCGTTCAGACCCTGCGCCGGGCGCATGCCGTGCACCCCGTGGCGGCGGTGCAAAGCGAGTACTCGCTGTGGTCCCGCGAGCCCGAGCAGGGCATCCTCCCCGCCTGCCGCGAACTGGGCGTGGGGCTGGTCGCCTACAGCCCGCTCGGCCGCGGTTTCCTCGCCGCCAATTTCCGCTCCCTCGCGGACCTGCCGGCTGATGACAACCGGCGCAACCAGCCACGGTTCTCGGAGGCCAACGCCGCGCACAACGCCCGGCTGGTGACGGCGCTGGCCGCGTTCGCCGCGCGCAAGGGATGCTCGTTGCCGCAGCTGGCCATTGCCTGGGTGCTGGCGCAGGGACCGGAGGTGACGGCGATTCCCGGCATGAAGACCCGCGCGCACCTGCACGACAATCTCGGGGCGCTCGATGTCGGTCTGAGCGCGGCCGAATGCCAGGAACTGCGCACGCTGGTGGCCGAGCACCCGGTGCGCGGCGAGCGCCACCCCGCGATGATGATGAAGACGCTGGATGCCTGAGGAGGCTCCAGCGTTCCCCAGGGCCCGCCTCAGCCCTTGAGCAGATCCTTTTCCAGCAGGTCGAGGGTGCGCATGGTGGGCAGCACCTGCTGCACGCTGGCATTGGGCTCGCGCCCCTCCTGGATGGCGCTGAAGAACTCGCGGTCCTGCAGCTCGATGCCGTTCATCGACACGTCCACCTTGGAGACATCGATCGGCTTCTGGTTGCCGTCCAGCAGATCATCGTAACGTGCGATGTAGGTGCCGTTGTCGCAGATGTAGCGGAAGAAGGTTCCCAGCGGCCCATCGTTGTTGAATGACAGCGACAGCGTGCAGATCGCGCCCGAGGGCACCTTCATGCCGATGCTCATGTCCATGGCGATGCCGAGCTGCGGGTGTATCGGGCCCTGCAGCGCGTGACAGCGGGACACGGTCTCGCCGGTCTGGTACTGGAACAGGTCGACCGTGTGGCAGGCGTGATGCCACAGCAGGTGGTCGGTCCAGCTGCGCGGCTTGCCCAGCGCGTTCATGTTGGTGCGACGGAAGAAGTACGTCTGCACGTCCATCTGCTGCACCTTGAGCTCACCGGCCTTGATGCGCTTGTGGATCCACTGGTGGCTGGGATTGAAGCGGCGGGTGTGACCGGCCATGGCGATCAGGCCGGTCTGCTTCTGTACCGCCAGCACCTTCTCGGCATCGGCGAGGTTGTCCGACATCGGGATTTCCACCTGCACGTGCTTGCCGGCCTGCAGGCACTGGATGGTCTGCGCGGCATGCATCTGGGTCGGCGTGGCGAGGATTGCGGCCTCGACCCCCGGCTGCGCCAGGGCCTCCTCCAGCTTCGTGGTCCAGTGCGGGATGCCGTACTTGCGCGCCACCTCTGCGGTCGAGTCGGGACTGCCGCCCGCCAGCGATGCGACGGTGATACCACTGATCTTCTGGATCGCCTCGATGTGCTTCACGCCGAAGGCGCCCTGCCCCGCGACTACGATTTTCATGGTTACTGATTCTCGAGAATGATGTGTCCAAGAGCCGTATTCGAGCACGGTACGTGATAGAAGCGGTAAACCTCCTTCACGTTGTCATTGAGGGCCCCGCGCATCGCCAGCCACATGACCAGCTCGATGCCCTCGGAGCCGGCCTCGCGAACGTACTCGAGGTGCGGAATCCTGGTCAGGCCGATCGGATCCTTGGTCAGGCCATCCAGGAACTTCGTGTCCCATTCGCGGTTGATGAGCCCGGCGCGCGTGCCCTGCAGCTGGTGCGACATGCCGCCGGTGCCGAATACCACGACCTTCAGGTCCTCGGGGTAGGATTCGACCGCCTTGCGCAGCGCGCGCCCGAGATCGTAGCAGCGCTTGCCGGTCGGCGGCGGGTACTGCACGACGTTGATCGGGAACGGGATGACCTCGCAGGGCCACTGGTCCTCGGGCTTCAGATCCCCGAACAGCAGGTTCAGCGGCACGGTGAGGCCATGATCCACGTCCATGCGGTTGACGACGGTCATGTCGAACTCGCTCAGGATCAGCGACTGCGCGATGTGGCAGGCGAAGTCCGAGTTGCCCTTGACGACCGGGACCGGGCGCCGGCCCCAGCCCTCATCGGCCGACAGGTACTCATCTGCACAGCCGATGGCGAACGTCGGGAAGATGGTCGCATCGAAGGCCGAGGCGTGATCGTTGTAGATCAGGATGGCCACGTCCGGCTTGTGCTCGGCCATCCATTTGCGGGAGAACTCGAACCCCTTGAAGATCGGCGCCCAATAGGGCTGCTGCTGCTTGCCCAGATCGATGGTCGCGGCGATCGCGGGAACGTGGGAGGTGGTGATACCGGCGGTGATTCTTGCCATGTTGATTTACAGACTCGGGTTTGACTTGCTGCGGTTGCCTTTGATGTTGCGGCCCCCGGACAGCATCATCTTCGAATACTCCTCCTGGCTCATGCCGGTCATGGTGGCGACCGCGACCAGGTACGGGAAGCCGTCGGTCGAGAACAGCTTGGACAGGAAATAGATGTTGCCGCCGTTCTGCATCAGCTTGAGGTAATCGCGCTTCAGCACCGCCTCGGTCTGCTCGGATGTGAGCTTCCAGGGCTTGAGATATTCGGCCTCGTTGGCCTTGAACTTCTCGCGGTTCTCCGGCTTCATCAGCGACATGCAGAACTGGTTGAGGTTGAAGCCCTGACGCGACCGGAAGGTGTTGAACACCAGCGTGCCGGGAATGTCCTCGAACTCGTTGAGGTACGGGGAGAGATGCTTGTCGGACATTTGGCTTACCCTGAAACCCTTGAAAACTGATAGAGCCGATGCGGATTGTCGACCAGGATCGTGCGCTGCAGGTCCGGCTCGGGAGCCATCAGCGGGATCAGGTCGACGAGATCACCGTCATTGGGCATGTGCCTGGCGATGTTCGGATGCGGCCAGTCCGTGCCCCACAGGATACGGTCGGGCGCCGCCTCGATCAGGGCGCGCGCGAAGGGCACGGCGTCGGTGAACGGCGGACCGGAGCTGGATATGCGTTCCGAGCCGCTGATCTTGACCCAGCAGCGCTCGTTCGACTTGAGCACCTGCAGCAGCTGCCGGAACGGCGGCTGGTCGAGGCCCGCCTTGGTCGGCACGCGGCCCATGTGATCGATGATGAACGGCACCGGCATGGCGCGCAGCAGGTCCGCGTGCTCCACCAGGTCGCCCGCGTCGAAATGCAGGTCGACGTGCCAGCCCAGCGGCCGGATGCGCTCGATGATGCGATGGAACTCGCCCATGTCGGGCATGCCACCGAGATGCTTGACGAAATTGAAGCGCACGCCGCGCACGCCGCCGGCGTGCAGTTGCTCGAAGTCCCGCTCCGTGAAGCTGTCGTCGGCGTTCGCCACGCCCCGGTACTGCCCGTTGCTGGCGGCGATCGCATCCAGGATCACCGAATTGTCGCTGCCGTGGCAGCTGGCATTCACCAGCACGGCACGGTCGAGGCCGAGAATGCCCTGCAGTTCCCGGAACTTCGCAAGCGGCGCGTCGGGCGGGGTATAGGTGCGGTCGGCGGCGTACGGATACTGGTCTCCGGGCCCGAAAATGTGGCAGTGGGCATCGCAGGCGCCGGCCGGGGGGCGGTACTGGGGCTTGCGGGTATCCGGATCGGGTGCCTTGCAGGTTGGTATCATCAGATGCGCGGCTCGAGGCCGGCCCTCAGGGAAACCGCGTATCGTAGCCGCGCAGCCCAGCGGACACAATCGCCGGGACCCGGACCCCTTTTCAGCGCACCCGGGCGAGCAATCCGAAGGTCACGACCACCAGCACGGTGGTCGGCAGCCAGGCGAGCAGGACCGGGTTCAGGTCGAACACGATCGTGCCGCTTTCGATGAAGCGCTGCATGAAGAAGAAGCCCAGGCCGAGCAGCAGCCCCGCCAGCAGCCGCACGCCGGTGCCGGAGGAGCGCATGGGGCCCAGCACGAACGGCACGGCCAGCAGCACCGCAAAGGCAATGGCCCCGGTGCGCGCGATGCGCGACCAGAACGCGAACAGATAGGGTTTCGGATCCAGCGAGTTCGCGCGGTAGTAGCCGATCAGACTCCACAGCGCGGCACTCGCCAGTTCTCCGGGTTCGGACATCGCCAGGTGCAGGAACTGGCCGCTGACGTTCGAGTCGAGCGTGCGCACGCCCTCGGCGAAGGCGCTCACCCGCCCGTCGCGGCCGAAGCGCGACTCGACGTAGCCGCGCAGCAGCCAGCGATGATCCGCACCGGGCAGCGCCCGGGCCGCCCGTCCCATCGCCACCAGGTGGTGATCGGGGGAGAGTTCGAATATCAGCATGCCGCCCTGGATTTCACCGGCCTGGGACTGCTCGACGTCCAGGATCTGGTTGCCGTCGCGCACCCAGGCCGAGCCGCCGCCGATGCTGGCGTCGGAGAACCGCTCGGCGGCCTTTTCCTGGCGCGCCACCTGTTGCAGCGGCGGCGCCAGCAGTTCGCCCAGCACCACCTCGATGCCCACCAGCAGCACCCCGGCGATGAACACGGACACCGCGAGCCGCGCGACCGACACCCCGGCCGCGCGCGCCACGGTCAGTTCGCTGCCGCTGGCGAGACCACCCAGGCCCAGCATCGACCCGATGAGGGCCCCGATGGGCATCAGCTCCCAGGCCTGCTGCGGGACGCTCATGAGCGAAAACCACAGCGCATCGAGACTGCCGTAATGGCCGGTACCGGTGTCCCCCTGCTCGGCGATGAAGGTGACCAGCACCGCAAGCGCGATGATCACCAGCATGACCAGCGCGGTCATGGCGAGGATGCGCGCCACGATGTAGCGATCGAGAATGTTCATGCCGGGCTCAATCCTCGAGAACCGCCCCGCATCCGGTGCCGCAGCCGGGCCAGCCACTCGGGGGCCTGCGTGATCAGCAGCACGGCGATCACGACCACCGCGTGGGTCCACCACAGCCCGAGTGCGGCCGGCAGCCGGCCGTGCTCGATGGCGACGCGGCCGGCGGACAGCAGGTTGAAGTACAGAATGAACAGCAGCACCGCGAGCCACACCCGGGACAGCCGCCCGCGCCGGGGACGCAACCGGCTGATCGGCACGGCGAGCACCGCGAGCACCAGGCACATCACCGGCAGCGCCAGGCGCCACTGCAGCTGCGCCCGCCGGTCCAGGGCGGTGGCACCGATGAGCTCCCGCGTGGGTGCGGCATCCAGGTCCTCGGCCTCGTTGCGCAGCGCCGGCATCTGCACCGGAATCAGGTGCTCGGCGAATTTCATGGTGCGAAACTGCGCGCTGCCGGGAATGCCCTCCAGGCGCTCGCCGTCGTAGAGGGTGATGGTGAGGCTGCGTCCATCCGCCGCCACCGCGTGGCGCGCCCGCTGGGCGAGCGCCACTTCGACCCGCCCGCCGCGCTCCCGCTCCACGAACACGTTGGAAAGGTCCCCGTCAGGCAGTGTCCCCTGGGCGTAGACCACGGTCCTGCCACCGCCGAAACTGCGGAACCGGCCCGGCGCCACCGGGGCCAGCTGCCCGGCGTGCAGGGCCGCGCTGCGCAGGGACAGCACGCGGGCCATCGAAGCCGGCCCCACCGACAGGGACAGCCAGGCGAGGATCGCGGCGACCACGATCCCCACGCTGATGATGGGCGCATACACCCGGCCCATCCCCACCCCACAGGCGAGCGCCGCCGTCATTTCGCTGTCGTGGTAGAGACGACCGAACGCCATGACCATGCCCAGCAGCAACCCGATGGGCACCAGGATCGGCAGGTGCTGCAGGGCGCCGAGACCGATCAGCGCGACGACCATGTCGCGCGGATACTGGTTGTCGGCCGCCCGACTGAGCACGCGCGCGCCTTCGTTGGTGAGCAGGATGACCATCAGGACCAGCGTTACCGCGAAGGCACTGGTGATCATTTCCCGCAAAATGTAGCGTTCGAGAAGGCGACCCAAACCCCTACCTGCTGCCTGAATTCGGTTAGACTTGAACGTTAATCAATCACTAACCTTAGAGCAGACGCTGCTGCGCCACAATGGTTCGCGGCGGCTGCGTCCGGCACGACGTGGAGGTCGATGATGCAGTTCGACGTGTGGTCCAAGGCGCTTCCCGACCTGTCCGTGGATTGCATCGCGGTAGGGGTCTTCGAGGATGGCAAGCTCGGTACCGAGGCCGCGGCCCTCGACAGGGCGACCGGGGGCCGGATCAAGGGCGTCATCGCTCGTGGTGACTTCAGCGGGCGTGCCGGCGAGTCGCTGCTCATGTCGGAGGCCGGACTTGCGGCCACGCGGGTGCTGCTCGTCGGTCTGGGCGCCGAGCGCAGCTACAGCCGCAAGGCCTGGCGGCGTGCCTGCACCGCGGCACTGACCGCGGCGGCCCGCACCCGGATCCGCAGCGTGGCATTGGGAATCGAGCGTCCCGCCGCCCGCGACCTGGACGACTACTACTTCGGCCGTTGCGTGGCCGAGATCACGGGCAATGTCCTGTACCGCACCAACGACCTGAAGACCGGCAAGAAGCCGCCCGCCCCCGTGATCAGCCAGGTGCTGGCCGGACCGGTCCGCGCCACCGGCCTCGCCCAGGCGAAGCAGGGACTGGAACACGGCCGGGCCCTGGCGCAGGCCACCTCCCTGCAGCGCGACCTGGGCAACCTGCCCCCCAACGTGTGCACCCCCCGCTACCTCGCCGACCAGGCCCGCGGGCTGGCCAGGCGCTACTCGTCCGTCAAGGTCAAGATTCTGGATGAGGCCGCGATCCGGCGGGAAAAGATGGGCTGCTTCCTCGCCGTCACCCAGGGCAGTGCCGAACCGCCGCGCTTCATCGTGCTCGATTACCAGGGGCCGCGCGCCGCGCGCAACGCGCCGGTGGTGCTGGTCGGCAAGGGCATCACCTTCGACACCGGCGGGATCTCCCTGAAGGATCCCGGGGCGATGGACGAGATGAAGTACGACATGATGGGGGCCGCCTCCGTCATCGGCGCCATCGCATTTCTGGCCGAGGCGAAACTGCCCCTGCGGGTGGTGGGCCTGGTCGCCACCTGCGAGAACATGCCCGACGGCCGCGCCGTCAAGCCCGCGGACATCGTCACCAGTGCCTCGGGCCAGACGGTCGAAATCCTCAACACCGACGCGGAGGGCCGCCTGATCCTGTGCGACGCCCTGCACTACGCCCGACGCTTCGATCCCTCCATCGTGGTCGACATGGCGACGCTCACCGGCGCCTGTGTGATCGCCCTGGGCGCGCACCACAGCGGCGTCATGGGCAACGATGACGCCCTGGCGGCCGAACTGGTGGCGGCCGGCGTGCGCGCCGACGATCGCGCCTGGCAGCTGCCGCTGACCGAGGAATACGCCGAACAGCTGAAGACCAACTTCGCGGACATGGCCAACGTCGGCGGACGTGAGGGCGGCGCGATCACGGCGGCGGCCTTTCTGGGCAAGTTCACCCAGGGACTGAAATGGGCACACATGGACATCGCCGGCTCCGCCTACCAGGGCGGTGCGCAGAAAGGCGCGACCGGCCGTCCCATGCCGCTGCTGACCGACTTCCTCGTGCAGCGGGCGAATGGAGGCTGAGGGCCTGGCCACCCAACCTTCCGTCACGTTCTACGTCGTCGCGGACCCGTCCCCGACCGCCCAGCTGAGCGTGGCCTGCCGCATCGTGGAGAAGGCCTGGAAGGCCGGCAGCACGGTGCTCGTCCAGCACCACGATGCGGCCGAACTCGCCCGGCTGGACGAGATGCTCTGGGTGGGCAACGAGCAGAACTTCATACCGCACGAGATCGCCACCACCGCACCGAGCATCACGACGACGCCGGTCATCCTCAACGGCGGAACCGGTCCCACCGCGCCGGTCGACGTGCTGATCAACCTCACCCCGCAGCTACCCGGCCGGCCCGAGCTCGCCGGCCGCATCATCGAGATCATCGACACCGATCCGGCGCGCCGCGCCGCCGGGCGGGAGCGCTTCCGGGCCTATCGCGAGCGGGGTTTCGCACTCGAAAAGCACGATCTGTAGCGCCGGCTATAATGATCGGCCATTCCCCGCAGGTTGCCGATTTTGATGGATAAGCTCTACGCCCCGCAGGACATCGAGCGGCGCACCTACGAACGGTGGGAGCAGCACGGCTGGTTCGCGCCGCGCGGCCCCGGTCGCGGCTACTGCATCGTCATTCCGCCGCCGAACGTCACGGGGACCCTGCACATGGGGCATGCATTCCAGCATACCCTGATGGATACGCTGATCCGCCACCGCCGCATGTCCGGCGTCGCCACGCTGTGGCAGTCCGGCACCGACCATGCCGGCATCGCGACCCAGATGGTGGTCGAACGTCAGCTCGAGGCCCGGGGCCAGCGTCGCAGTGAACTCTCCCGCGAGCAGTTCGTGGAGCGGGTCTGGGAATGGAAGGAACAATCCGGCGGCACCATCCACGCCCAGATGCGGCGGCTCGGGGATTCGGTCGACTGGGCGCGGGACCGCTTCACCATGGATCCGGGGCTGTCGCGGGCCGTGGTCGAGGCGTTCGTGCGGCTGCATGGGGAAGGGCTGATCTACCGCGGCAAGCGGCTGGTGAACTGGGATCCGGTGCTGCTGACGGCCGTATCGGACCTGGAAGTCGAGGGCGAAGAGGAGGACGGTCACCTCTGGCATCTGAACTATCCGCTGGAGGATGGGAGCGGCCACCTCATCGTCGCCACGACCCGCCCGGAGACCCTGCTCGGTGATACGGCGGTGGCGGTGAACCCCGCCGATGAACGCTACCGGCACCTGATCGGCAAGAACGTGCGCCTGCCGCTCACGCAACGCTCGATTCCGGTCATCGCGGACGACTACGTGGACGCGGCCTTCGGTTCCGGGTGCGTGAAGATCACCCCGGCGCACGACTTCAACGACTACGAGATCGGCAAGCGTCACAACCTGGCGCAGATCAACATCTTCACCCCGGATGCGAAGCTCAACGCCAACGCGCCGGCGCGCTTCGTCGGGCTCGACCGGTACGAGGCGCGCAGGCGCATCCTGGATGAGCTCACCCAGGCCGGACTGGTCGCGCGCATCGACAAGCACCGGCACATCGTGCCGCGCGGCGACCGTTCGGGCGCGGTGCTCGAGCCGTACCTGACGGACCAGTGGTACGTGAAGGTCGAGCCGCTCGCCCGCGAGGCCATCGCCGCGGTCCGCGACGGCCGCACGCGCTTCGTACCGGAGAACTGGTCGCGCACCTACTTCGAATGGATGAAGAACATCCACGACTGGTGCATCAGCCGGCAGTTGTGGTGGGGCCACCGGATTCCGGCCTGGTACGACGCTGCCGGCAACGTGTTCGTCGGCCACGACGAGGCGGACGTGCGGGCGCGGCACGGCATCGATGCCGGCGTGGCCCTGACCCAGGACAGCGACGTCCTGGATACCTGGTTTTCCTCGGCGCTGTGGCCGTTCTCGACGCTCGGCTGGCCGGACAGCGAGGCCGACCTCGCCCGGTTCTACCCGACCAACGTGCTGGTGACGGCATTCGACATCATCTTCTTCTGGGTGGCCAGGATGATGATGATGGGCCTCAAGTTCGTGGGCGAGGTTCCCTTCCGCGACGTCTACATCACCGGCCTGATCCTCGATGAATTCGGCGAGAAGATGTCGAAGTCCAAGGGCAACGTGCTCGACCCGCTGGACATCGTCGATGGCATCGACCTTGCGGCGCTGCTCGCCAAACGCACCAGCGGGCTCATGCAGCCGCAGATGCGGGCGGCGATCGAAAAGAACACCCGCAAGCAGTTCCCCGAAGGCATTGCGCCGCATGGCACCGATGCACTGCGGTTCACGCTGACCGCGCTGGCAACGCCGACGCGCGAAATCCGCTTCGATCTGGCGCGCGTCGAGGGCTATCGCAAGTTCTGCAACAAGCTGTGGAACGCCGCGCGCTACGTGATGCTGATGGTGGAACCGCCCGCCGCAGCCGCCGCCCCGGAGCCCGCCACCGCCGATCGCTGGATCCGCTCGCGCTTCGGGCGGCTGATCCTGGAGGTGGAGGCCGCCTTCAAGGAGTACCGCTTCGACTTCGCCGCCAACGCCCTCTACCAGTTCACCTGGTACGAGTTCTGCGACTGGTACCTGGAGCTGACCAAGCCGGTGCTGCAATCCCCGGAGGCGAGCCCGGGCGCCCGCAGCGCCGCGCGCGGCACGCTTCTGGACATCCTCGAAGCCCTGCAGCGGGCGCTGCACCCGCTGATGCCGTTCATCACCGAGGAGATCTGGCAGAAGGTCGCGCCGCTCGCCGGCCGCGCCGGTCCCTCGGTCATGGTGGCACCGTACCCGCTCGCGGGCGACTATCCGCTCGATGAACCCGCGGAGCAGGACATCGCCTGGGTGCAGCAGTTCGTGCTGGCCGTGCGCCAGATCCGTGGCGAGATGAACATCGCGCCCTCGCGGCGCATTCCGGTACTGCTGCGCGGGGCCACCGACGCCGATTGGGAGCGCGTGGTGCGCAACCGCCCCTCGCTCCTGCACCTGGCGGGACTCGAGGGCATCGGGCGCCTGGCCGCCGGCCAGCAGGCCCCCGCATCGGCCACCGCCCTGCTGGGCGAGGTCAGCATCCTGGTGCCCATGGCCGGGCTGATCGATGCCGCCGCGGAAACCGACCGGCTGACCAAGCGCCTCGCCAAGGCCTCCCAGGATCTGGCGAAGACCCGCGCCAAGCTCGCCAGTGACACCTTCGTGCGCAACGCGCCGGAGGCGGTCGTGAAAGCCGAGCGCGAGCGCGAGACCGAGCAGCTGCGCCTGGTGGACGGCCTGCAGGCGCAGATCGATCGCATGCGCGGGCTCGGGGATTGAACGCCGCCGCCTCCACCGACCGGGACCAGAGCCTCGCGCGGGCACTGGCGGCCGTCGAGCGCGTCATCCTGGGCAAGCCGGCGCAGGTCAGGCTGTGCCTGGCCTGTCTGCTGGCACGGGGACACCTGCTGATCGAGGACGTGCCCGGGGTGGGCAAGACCACCCTCGCCCACGCCCTGGCCCACATCCTGGGACTGGCCTGGCAACGGGTGCAGTTCACCAGTGACCTGCTGCCGGCGGACATCATCGGCGTGTCGGTCTTCGATCGCACCAGCCAGCAGTTTCATTTCAAGCGCGGTCCGCTGTTCACCCAGCTGCTGCTGGCCGATGAGGTCAACCGGGCGAGCCCGCGCACGCAGAGTGCGTTGCTGGAGGCGATGGAAGAGCGCCAGGTGAGCGTCGACCTGACGACGTTCAGGCTGCCTGAACCGTTCTTCGTCGTCGCCACCCAGAATCCCCACGAACAGCTCGGGACCTTCGCCCTGCCCGAGTCGCAACTCGATCGTTTTCTGATGCGGGTCAGCCTCGGCTATCCGGATGCGGCCTCGGAACGACGGCTGCTGCAGGGGGAGGAACCGCGCGAGCAGCTCGGCGCAATGGACGCCGCGCTGGACCCCGCGGCACTGCTGGGGATGCAGCAGGCCGTGCGGCAGGTGTTTCGCTCGCCATCACTCCTGGATTACGTGCAGCGGCTGGTCGATCACACCCGCACCCGCAGCGACCTGAAACTCGGGCTGTCGCCGCGGGCGGCGCTGGGCCTCATGCATGCCACGCAGGCCCATGCCTTCATCGCCGGGCGCAACGCCGCCTTGCCCGAGGACGTGCAGACGGTCTTTCCCGCGGTGGTCGCCCACCGCCTCGAACGGCGCGATGCCGGTCGCGG
This sequence comes from Steroidobacteraceae bacterium, assembly GCA_035503515.1. Lineage (GTDB taxonomy): Bacteria > Pseudomonadota > Gammaproteobacteria > Steroidobacterales > Steroidobacteraceae > DAIDKA01. Next base: position 94,039 of record DATJTJ010000129.1, on the reverse strand, counting down.
CGCCGATCCGAACCTGGCCGCCGAACTGATCCGCGCCGTCCCGGTTCCCATCTGACCCGCGCCCCGCCCGCCCGATGCGCGCCTTCATGCAACGCCGGATGGCGCAATGGATCAGGCGCAGACAGGGCGATGACGTGCTGCCCGTCAGCCTGCACCGGCGGCGGCTGTACATCCTCCCGACCCGCACCGGCCTGGCCTTCGGCGTGCTGCTGCTGATGATGCTCATCGCGGGACTCAACTACGCCAACAGCCTGGCATTGCTGACCACGTTCCTGCTCGGCGCCCTGGCACTGGTGTCGATGCACGCCTGCCACCGCAACCTGCTGGGACTGGAGATCTCGGAGCTCGCGGCGCAGGACGGCTTTGCCGGCGGGGAAGCCGAAATCCGGCTGCGCCTCAGCAATCCGGGCAGGCCCCTGCGGGTCGGCATCGAACTGCAGGGCATGCCGGGGCGCACCGTAAGCTGCTCGGTGCCCGTCGGCGGCAGCATCGCCGCACGGGTCGCGATTGCGACGCCGGTGCGGGGGGTGATGCCGGTCGGACGGCTGCGGATCCGGACCACCTGGCCGTTCGGCCTGTTCCGTGGCTGGACCTGGCTGCATCTCACCGAGGAGGTCATCGTGTACCCCAAGCCCCGCGGCGCCCGGCCCCTGCCGGTCGCCGCAGGCGTGCGCGGCGCTACGGCAGCGCAGGCTTGCGGGGAACCGGACGAATGGACGCAGCTGCGCAGCTTCCGCGAGGGCGACTCGCCGCGGCAGGTCGCCTGGAAGGCCTATGCCCGCGGATCGCCGTTGCTGGTCAAGGAATACGCGGCCAGTGGCGGTTCCGAGCGGCTGTTCGATTTCGCGGCGCTCCCGGGCCTGGATACCGAACAGCGTCTGTCGCAGCTCGCGCAATGGATCCTCAGCGCGGCGGCCGAGGGGGAAAGATTCGGCCTGCGCTTGCCGCGACAGCTCATCGGACTGGATCAGGGACCGGGACACCGCCAGCGCTGCCTGCGGGCGCTGGCCCGCTTTGGCCTTGAGGAGCCGGGCGATGCCTGAGGCAGACGCGCCAGCGCAGATCCGGGCCACGCGCTGGGTGGTGGGGGCATTCCTGTTCGGCGCGCTGCTGCACCTCGGACGGCTGCCCCTGTGGGTGATCGTGGTGGCCGCCAGTGGTGGCGCGTGGGCGCTGGCCGCCGCTCACGGACTCATCCGCCTGCCGGGACGCATCTTCAAGGTGTCCCTGACCGTGCTGCTCACCGGCACGGTGCTGGCCATGTTCCACACGCTCAATGGTTTGAGCGCAGGCTCCGCGCTGCTGATCCTGATGGGCTCGGTGAAACTGCTCGAGGCCACCGCGCGCCGCGACCGGCTGATCGTCGTCGGCGTGGCCTTCTACCTGCTGCTCGCCGCGTGCCTGGCGTCGCAGGAGATGCTGCGTGCACCGCTGTACCTGGTGCAGGCGTGGCTGTGCTGTACCGCGCTGCTGTTCGCCTCTCACCCCGGCGCGCCGCTGTCCGCGCGGGCGGCCGGGCTGTTGAGCGCACGCAGCCTGCTTTTGGCGCTGCCACTGGCGGTGCTGCTGTTCGTGCTGTTCCCGCGCATGGCGGGAGCGTTCTGGTCGCTCGGCGCAGGCAGCGGGGCCGAGACCGGTCTGTCCGACACCATGAGTCCGGGGAGCATTTCGGAGCTGGGAAATTCCTTCGATCCGGTGTTCCGGGTCTGGTTCGACGGCACCCCACCGCCACCGCAGGAGCGCTACTGGCGCGGTCCGGTGCTGCATGATTTCGATGGCTACACCTGGACCCGCGCCCGGGGCGGCTTCCCGGCCGAGACGCTCGAGTGGACCGGGCCGGCCTACCACTACCAGATCCGGCTCGAGCCCGACTCCAATCCCTGGTGGCCGGCCCTGGATACCCTGCGGTCGGCGAAGGCGCCGGGTACGGAGGTGACGCCGGACCGGCAACTGGTGGCGTTGCGGCCGGTCCACGACGCCGTGACGTACTCGGCGACGTCCTATATCCAGCCGCATTCGCACGATGCGCTGTCGCATCTCGCGCGCCGCTACGACACCGACTTTCCGCGACGGCGCAACCCGCGCAGCCAGGCGCTGGCGCAGCGGCTGCGCGCCGCCGCCCCGGATGTGCCCACCTATGTCGCGCGCGTGCTGGCGCTGTTTCGCGACGGTCACTTCGAATACACCCTGACGCCGCCGCTGCTGGACCTGAACTCGGTCGATGACTTCCTGTTCAACACGCGCCGGGGTTTCTGCGGGCATTTCGCGTCCGCCTTCGCGATGCTGATGCGCGCCGGCGGCGTTCCGGCGCGCGTGGTCACCGGCTACCAGGGCGGCGAGTGGAATCCGATCGGTCGTTATCTGCTGATCCGGCGCGCCGATGCGCATGCCTGGGTGGAAGTGTGGGAGGACGGGCGGGGCTGGGTCCGGGTCGATCCGACCGCCGCCGCGGCGCCCGAGCGCCTGCAGCGCAGCCTCCTCGATCTGCTCCCCGGTGCCGGCTCGGTGCCGGACCGGCTGATCCACGAGTTCTCGTGGCTGCAGCGCGGTCATGTGCTGTGGGATGCCGTGAACGCCTGGTGGAGCACGCAGGTGGTGGCCTTCAACTACGCCTCGCAGCTGCGGCTGCTGGGTCGCCTGGGGTTCGGTGATCCGGACTGGGAGCAGCTGGGCTGGCTGCTGGCCGGCGTGCTGGTCGTATGGCTGCTCGTGGTCAGCTGGCAGTTCAGCCGCGTGCGCACCGGGGCGGGTCCCGACCGGCTGGGCCGGGCCTACCTGCGACTGTGCGCGCGGCTTGCGCAGCTGGGGGCCGCGCGCCAGCCTCATCAGGGACCGCTCGCTTATGCGGCCTGTCTGCCCGGCGCAAGCGAACATACGGTCCGGGCCCGCGAACTGCTGGCACAGTATGCGCAGCTGCGCTACGGCAGCGACGCCCCCGACTCGGGCGCCGTGCGGGCGTTCGAGCGCCGCGTCAGTCGCTGGCGGGCGCCACGTCGGCGTGCTCGCGGGTCTCCCGGAACGTGATCCCGGGCCAGCGCTCCAGCGTCAGGTGCAGGTTCACCCGCGAGGGCGCGAGGTAGACCAGCGCTCCGCCGTGGTCCACGGCCAGGTTCTCGTAGGTGCGCTGCTGGAACTCGGCGAGCTCCCTGGCGTCGTCGCACGAGACCCAGCGCGCCGTGTGCACGCCGATGGTGTCGAAGACGCATTGCACGTTGTATTCGTCCTGGAGCCGGAAGGCGACGACCTCGAACTGCAGCTGCCCGACGGCGCCCAGGATCAGGTCGTTGTTGCGCAGCGGCTTGAAGAGCTGCGTCGCGCCCTCCTCGCACAGCTGCGCCAGCCCCTTCTGCAGGGCCTTCATCTTCAGTGGATCCTTGAGCACGGCCCGGCGGAAAAGCTCCGGCGCGAAGCTCGGAATCCCGGTGAAGGCGAGCTGCTCGCCTTCGGTGAACGTATCGCCGATGTTGATGGTACCGTGGTTGTGCAGGCCGATGATGTCGCCGGCGAAGGCTTCATCGGCGTGGGCCCGGTCCGCGGCCATGAAGGTCAGCGCATCGGCGATGCGCACTTCCTTCTTCAACCGCGAATGGTACAGGCGCATGCCGCGCTCGTAGCGGCCCGAACACAGGCGCATGAACGCGATGCGGTCCCGGTGCGCGGGGTCCATGTTGGCCTGGATCTTGAACACGAAGCCGGTGAGCTTCGGCTCCAGGGCATCCACGCTGCGCTCGCGGGTGGCCCGCGGCAGCGGTCCCGGAGCCTCCTGCGCGAACGCCGCGAGCAGCTCCTCGACGCCGAAGTTGTTGACCGCGGAACCGAAGAACACGGGCGTCTGCCTGCCGGCCCGATAGGCGGCCGGATCGAAGGCATCGGTCGCGCCGTGCACCAGTTCGACCTCCGCCGCGAAGGCCGCCGCCTCGCTGCCGAGAAATTCCTGCGCTTGCGCGGAAGACAGACCGTCGAGGGTGCGGTTCTCGCCGACCCTTCCCTTCTCGGCCGGCTGATACGCGTAGATGCGGTCCTGGGGAATGTGATAGACACCCTTGAGCCTCTGCCCCATGCCGATCGGCCAGGTCACCGGGGCGGTCCGGATCTTCAGGACCTGCTCGATCTCATCCAGCAGTTCGATGGGCGGCCGGCCTTCGCGGTCGAGCTTGTTGATGAAGGTGATGATGGGCGTGTCGCGCAGACGGCAGACCTCCATCAGCTTCACCGTCCGCTCCTCGACGCCCTTGGCGCAGTCGATGACCATCAGCGCCGAGTCCACCGCGGTCAGTGTCCGGTAGGTGTCCTCGGAGAAGTCCTCGTGACCCGGGGTATCGAGGAGATTCACGATGCAGTCGCCGAACGGGAACTGCATCACCGAGGAAGTGACGGAAATACCGCGCTGCTGTTCCAGGCGCATCCAGTCCGAGGTCGCGTGCCGGGTCGCCTTGCGTCCCTTGACGGTGCCCGCCATCTGGATCGCGCCCCCGAACAGCAGCAGTTTCTCGGTCAGCGTGGTCTTGCCGGCGTCAGGATGGGAAATGATGGCAAACGTGCGTCTGCGCCTGATTTGCTGCTCTAGAGTGGATGTCATGTCGTCTCGGGTGCCCGGCAGCCAAAAAACAAGGCGGGCATTATAGGTAGGGCGAGAGCAGCCAGCACAGGCTGTCCCGCAGACGCACCGCGCCGCTGAGGGTCGAGAGCGCCTCGGCCGTCAGGACCGCCGAGCGGTCCCGGGCCTCGAGGATGTAGCGGCTCAGCCACGCACAGGTCGCCGGATCGTATACCTCCAGCGCGATCTCGAAGTTCAGCCGCAGGCTGCGCGGATCGAGATTGGCGGAGCCGATCTGCGCATAGGCGCCATCCATCACCAGCAGCTTGGTGTGGGCGAACGGCGCCGGCTGCAGGTAGACGCGCACGCCACGCTCGATCAGCGGCGTGAGCCAGCGCCGGCAGGCCCAGTCGACGTACCGCAGGTTGCTGCGCTCGGGCAGCACCAGCGTCACATCCACGCCGCGCAGCGCCGCGGACTGCAGGGCAGAACTGAGCTCCGGCGGCGGAATGAAATACGGGGTCATGATCAGCAGCTGCCGGCGCGCCATGGAAACGGCGCCGAGCATCACCGACACCAGCTTGTCGTTGTCCTCGTCCGGACCTTCGGTGATGACCCGGCAGGTGCACTCGCCGCAGGCGCCGGACGCCTCGGGTACCTTCAGCGCTTCGTTTGCCGCGAACAGCCAGTCGATGCCGAAGGCCTCTCCCAGCTGCTGCAGGACCGGCCCGCACACCTTGAAGTGCAGGTCCGCCATGCGCCGCGCGCCGGTCTTGCCGACCTCGCGGCCACCGAGGTTCATGCCGCCGAGAAAGCCGGTATGGCCGTCGACGAGCAGCAGCTTGCGGTGGTTGCGCATGTTCAGGGTGAGCCGGGGCGGCAGCAGCCGCGGCGGCAGGAAGCGTCGCGCCTGCACGCCGGCGCGCAGCAGCGCGGGCACCACGTGCGGCCAGCTGTACCACTCCCCGACGCCGTCGACGAGTACCCGGACCTGTACGCCGCGGGCCGCGGCCGCCGCGAGGGCCTTGATGAACTCCTGGCCGACCGGGTCGGTCTCGAATATGTAGGTGGCCAGCCACACGCTGCGTTCGGCGGCGGCGATGGCGCGCAGCATCGCCGGAAAGGCGTTCTCGCCGTTTTCCAGCGGCTCGATGGCATTGCCGTCGATTCGCGACCACTGGGTGACGGCATCCCCGATGCGCATCAGGTGATCCTCCGGCGCATCGTCCCGCGGCACGCGGACCGGCGTTCGCGGATTACCCAGGTCGCCGCGCAATTGCCGCGCCCGGGCGCGTACCCGGTTGATGCCGAACAGTCCGTAGAGGATTGCGCCGCCGAGCGGAAACAGCCAGCACATCGCGATCCAGCCAAAGGCGCTGCGTGGGTCAGGCTTGGTCAACAGGGCGTGCAGCGAGGCGAATACCGCGCAGGCGAAGGACAGGATGAGTACGAACCAGGGGTCGAACCATTCGTAGGCCGTGTGAACGCTCTGCATCAACGTTCGAAGGGTTCGAGCCGCAGCCGCAGGACAGCGGCATCCTCGCGGCCGCCGACGGCCTGGTAGTAACCGCGGCGGGTGCCGATCTGCTCGAAGCCCAGCGACTGGTACAGCCGGATCGCAACGGCATTCGACGGCCGCACCTCGAGGAAGGCTTCGAGCATTCCGGCGCGTTCGGCCTGATCCAGCAGATACCGGATCAGTGTCCGCCCCACGCCCGCCCGGCGCCCGTCCTCACGTACGCAGAGATTGAGGATGTGCGCCTCGCCGGCACCCATGCTCATGACCGCGTAGCCGATGATGCGCTGATCCTGCACCGCCACTCGGCACAGGTAGGCGACCCGCAGACAGTCGTGAAAGATGCCCTCGGTCCAGGGAAACTGGTAGGAGGCCCGTTCGATGCTGATGACCTCGGCGACATCGACATCGCGCATGGCGCGGATGATGAGATCGGGATGGGCGAACTGGTCGGCGGCAGTGGCCATAGGGGATGTCGGGGGTCCTTCAGGCAAGCCCGGCGAACACGGTGCGGGCGAACTTCAGGTCCTCCCACGCCTTGCGCTTGTCCTCCGGCTTGCGCAACAGATAAGCCGGATGATACGTCACGATCAGCGGGGTCTTAAGTCCCCCGAAGGTATGGACCTGGCCCCGCATGCGGCCGAGGCTGTTCTGCGTCTGCAGCAGGTTCTGCATGGCGATGCGCCCGACCGCCAGGATCAGCCGTGGCCGGATGAGTTCGATCTGCCGCTCGAGATACGGCAGGCAGGCCGCCACTTCGGCCGGCGCCGGATCGCGATTGCCGGGCGGCCGGCTCTTGAGGATGTTGGCGATGTACACATCGCGCCCGCGGGCGAGGCCGATGGCCTGCAGCATGGCATCCAGCAGCTGTCCGGCGCGACCCACGAAGGGTTCGCCCCGGCGGTCCTCCTCCGCACCCGGGGCCTCTCCCACCACCAGCCACTGGGCGCGGCGATCGCCTACACCCAATACCGGGCGGGTCCGGGTCCGATGCAGCTCGCAGCGGGTACAGCGCGCGACCTCCTCCGTGAGCTGCTGCCAGGACGGCTCCCCCGCAATGACCGGCGCTGGCACCGGCGCCGCAGCGACCACGGGCGTGACCGGTGCGGCGCGGGGCAGCCACTCCTCGATGCCCAGCGCCGCCAGGTAGTGCCGTCGCCGCGGGTCGCCGGCCTCAGCCAAGCGGGCGCGGTCCCCGGAACAGGCGCCGCAGGCGCCGGCCCGCCCACAGCAGCGGCGCGGAGGCGGCATAGACCCCGAAGATCGACAACAGCATCGCGGGTGGATCGAAGGCGACCAGCACGATGAAGACCGGCACCAGCAGTATGTAGGCCCAGCGCACGCGTCGGTCGAGATTGAACTGCTTGAAACTGGGATAGCCGAAGCTGCTCACCATCAGGGCGCCCGCGATGGCCGTGATCCCGAATGCCAGGATCAGGCCCGGCAGGCCCGGTTCGCGCCATTCGCTGGAGAACCAGATGAAGGCGGCGACGATGGCGGCGGCCGAAGGACTGGGCAGGCCCTCGAAGTAGCGTTTGTCGGCGGTGGCCGCCCGGGCATTGAAGCGCGCCAGCCGCAGCGCTGCCGCCACGCAGTACAGGAACGCCGCCAGCCAGCCGATCCGGCCCCAGGCACGTCCGTACTCGGCGATGCGCACCACGCCCCACTGATAGGAAATGATGGCCGGGGCGAGCCCGAAGGACACCATGTCCGAGAGGCTGTCATATTCCTTGCCGAAGGCGCTTTCGGTGCGGGTGGCGCGCGCGGTCCGGCCGTCCAGCGTGTCGAAGATTCCCGCCACGAACACCGCGATGCCGGCGGACGCGAAGTGCTTGTCGATGGCCGCGACGATGCCGTAGAAGCCCGAAAACAGAGCCCCCGTCGTGAGCAGGTTGGGCAGCAGGTAGATGCTGCGGCTGCGGGGCCGGGACAGCGGTTCGTCAATCTGCGAAGTGGGCTCGGTCATGGTCGCGGGATGATACTGTAAGATCGCCCGAGCCGTGCCAGACCCGAAACCTCGCCTGCTGCCGTTCCTGTGCGCCCTGCTGGGCCTGTTGGCCGTGCTCGCGGCGCCGCGCGCCCGCGCTGACCAGCAGCTCGATGCGGGCCTGCGGACCGTGGTGGCGGCGGCGATTGCCCAGGCCCAATGCTTTCCGGACCGCTTCGACTCGGCCGTCTGGTACAAGCTCATGGAGCCGCGCCTGCGCAACCGCGTCAGGAACGACGCCGAGCGCCTGGACATCCTGACGGCGGTGTACTGCGAGACCCATCGCACCGGTGCCACACCCCTGCCGCCGGGGCTGGTACTGGCGGTGATCGATGTGGAAAGCCGGTTCGATCGCTGGGCGGTCTCCAACGCCGGGGCCGTGGGCCTGATGCAGGTGATGCCCTTCTGGCCCGAGCGTCTGGGCATGCGCCGCTATGAGCTGGTGCATGACACCCAGAACATCCGCATGGGCTGCGCCATCCTGCGCTTCTACCTGCAGCAGGAACATCACGACTATGCGCGGGCGCTGGCGCGCTACAACGGCAGCGTCGGGCGGCGCAACTACTCGGATCTGGTCCTGCAGCGCTGGGGGCGCTGGACCGGCGCCGATGACCTGGGCGCCCCGCCGCACATCACCCGGCGGTGAATCCCGCGCGTGCCGGGGTGTCCGCCGCATCGCGGACTTCGACCGCCGTCACCTTCGAGGCGACCGAACCGATCCACAGCCACTGGATGAAGGCTTCGACCTGCGCCGGCTCACCCTGTGCCAGCACTTCGACCCGGCCGTCGGGCAGATTGCGCGCATAGCCGGCAACTCCCATCTCGCGCGCCCGAGCGGCGGCCGTGCCCCGATAGAACACGCCCTGCACCCGACCGCTGACCCAACACATCCTGCTGATCATGCCTGGAAGGAATCTTAACCCGGAGGCTGTAGGATGGCGCCCATGGCACGCATCCTGGTCCTGTTCTATTCACGCAATGGCGCGACCCTCGAACTGGCGCGGCACGTGTGCCGGGGTGTCGAAAGCGTGGCCGGCGCCAGCGCGGTGCTGCGTACGGTTCCGCCCGTCGTGACCACCGCCGAAGGTCCGGCACAGCCCGTGCCGGAGAGCGGACCGGCCTATGCGACGGCCGATGATCTGGCCGGCGCCGACGGCCTGGTGCTGGGCAGTCCCACGCGTTTCGGCAACATGGCGGCACCGTTGAAGCATTTCCTGGATGGCACCGGGGCGCTGTGGGCCAGCGGGGCGTTGGCCGGCAAGCCCGCCGCCGTGTTCACCTCCACCCAGACCCTGCACGGCGGCCAGGAAACGACATTGCTGAGCATGATGCTGCCGCTGCTGCACCATGGAATGATCCTGGTGGGCCTGCCATACACCGAGTCCGCGCTCCACCAGACCCGTTCCGGCGGCGCCCCCTACGGCGCGACCCACGTCAGCGGTCTGGCCAGCGGCGGGCTCAGCACCCACGAGAAGGACCTTGCCCAGGCGCTGGGGGCGCGCGTGGCGCAGATCGCGCTACGACTGCGCGCGTCCTAGCAGCACGGACCGGATGAACGGCACGGTCAGACGCCGCTGTGCGATGAGCGCCGCACTGTCGAGCGTGTCGAGCAGCCGATAGAGCGTGGCCATGTCGCGAGGGTAGCGTCGCTGCAGCCAGCGGGCGACGTCCTCGGGCAGTTCGAAACCGCGCACCCGGGCGCGCAGCATCAGGGCATCGCGCTGCGCCGCCTCCTCCAGGGGCCGCAGCGTGAAGATCGTCGCCGCCGCAAGGCGCGAGGCCAGGTCCTTCAGCTGCCAGGGCAGATGCGCCGGCTGGACGGGCGCTGCGGCAACCAGCGATCCGCCGCTCTCCTCGATCTCGCGGTACAGCCCGAACAGCGCCTGCTCCCAGGGCTCGTTGCCGGCGGCCAGCTGCACATCATCCAGGCATACCAGATCCAGGCGCGGCAGCCCCTCGAGCGCGGTCGGCCCGAGCCCCTGCAGCTGGCCCAGGGGAAAGAATCCGCAGCGGCGCGTGGCGGGTGCAAAGGCACAGGTCGCCTGCAGCAGATGCGACTTGCCGCTGGCGTGGGCGCCGGCGAGCCAGGTCATGCCCCGGGTGGCCCCGCACGCAGTGTCCTGCAGGTGCCCGAGCAGCTGTTCGTTGCCCTGCTGCCAGAACGTTGCGAAAACGGCCCGGTCCGCGAGCCGCAAGCCGAGAGGCAGCTGATCCATCATTTCAGGCCGGTGCGCGGGTGGCGCGCTGCGCGTACTCGATCATGTAACCTGCACCGGAGAGCACCGTGGTGACCAGCGTCAGCAGGGTACCGATCTGCAACAGCGGCACCGGCGGGAAGCCAATGGCCTTGAACATCATCACCCCCAGCAGGTAGGCGAGCTGGACCAGCGTGTTCAACTTGCTGGCAAACGTGGGATGCCCGTGCAACGGGCCCAGCCACGCCAGATAGCACAGCGCCCCGAGCGCGATCATCACGTCGCGCGTGATGACCACCGCGGTCAGCCAGCGCGGAACCAGCCCGGCCCAGGCGGCAAACACGAAGACGGCGATCAGCAGGCATTTGTCGGCCGCCGGATCCAGCCACTTGCCCAGCTCCGAGGACCAGCCGAAGCGTTTGGCGAGGAAGCCGTCGGCAAGATCCGAGATACCGGCGAGGAAGAAACAGACGGCGGCCCAGCCGTAATCCCGGGCCGCCAGCAGCCATAGGATCGGCCAGATGAGCGCGATGCGCGCCAGGCAGATCAGGTTCGGCAGGTACCGCAGCGTGCTCACGGCATGTAGGTCAGCTGTACCTGCGTCTCACTGCCGGTGGCACCACTGAAATGCTGCGAACCGGACAACGCGCGCAGCAGCGCCGGACCGCCGCCGCGTACGTTCAGCGCAAAGGTCGCCCGATCGTTCTGCGCCGCCGTCAGTCCCGAAGCCTGCACGCCCGGGATGGCGCGCAGCAGCTCCTCGACGTGCGCATAATCACTCAGCGTGCCGACCCCGCCGATCTCGACCACGACCTGCTCGAGCGGCCGCGAGCCGACCGCCACCGCGACACTCGCCAGGGAATCGGCGGCACCGTTGATGCCGGTATCCGTGCCGCCGTTCCAGCCGTCCGCGGAATGACCGGTCACGAGATGCCACTGCCATTGCGCGGCATTGGCCGGATCGGCGCGGCCGATCAGGACGGCGTCGCCTCCCAGGCCCTCGGCGCTCTGGAGCACCGCTGCATCCGACAGCGGCGCACCCGCGGCATCGGTCACGGCCAGCGGCACGACGCTGATCGGCAGCCCGCGCTCCTCCGCGGCCTGCTCCAGCTGCACGCGCAGGGCATCGGCCGCGGGACCCGTGGGCGCCGGATCGATGGCGACCAGGGTGAAGGGACGGTTGCTGTCCCAGAGCGTGCCCCCGGCGGCGACGATGGCCTGGGCCAGCCGCACGCCGTCGAAGTCCACCTGGATCGCCCCGCCGGCGAGCGCGCGCGAGGACTTCAGGTACTGGGCCGCATCCTGGACGAGGGGCGCGAACTGGGGATCGGCGGCCGCCTCGCGCCGGCCGGTCGCCCGGACCAGCGCCTCGCGCAGGGCTTCACTGACCACGTTCGCGGCCGAGGCGCCGCGCACGATGACCTGGTAGACCTGCACCGGGCGCAGGGCCCAGGCCGGCGCGACCGCGAACACTGCCAGTGCGCAGACCATGATTTTCCAGCCGCGCTTGCGCGGGGACTCCGGGAACGGACGTCGGGTGGGGTTCATGATCCCTATTGTACAATCCCCGGGGTGCTGCCCTCGCCCACGCCTCCCCAGCCCCCACCGCTGCCCTTTGTCGCCACCTACGAGGTGGCCTGGCACGGCATCCCGGCCGGGGGTTCCACCCTGACCCTGTCGACGCCGTCGACCGGCACCTTCACCTACAGTTCGGATATCAAGGCACACGGCCTCTTCCGTCTGGTGTTTCCGGACGCCCTGATCCAAAGCAGTACCTTTACGCTTGCCGACGGCCACGTGGTCCCGCTGCATTACCGGGAAAGCGGCCTGGCGCGCGACCACAGCGACCTCGTCGACCTTACTTTCGATCGCGGCACCGGTCGGGTCCATGGCACCGCCGAACAGCACCCCGTCGACCAGCCGCTGGTTGCCGGCATCCAGGATCCCATGTCGGTCCAGATCGAACTGATGCGGCAGCTGCAGGCCGGACTCGTGCCCACGCAGTTCAAGCTGTTCGACAAGAACGAGGCCAAGGAATACTTCTACACGCGTGAGCGCACCGAAGTCCTGAAGACCCCGCTCGGGACGCTCGACACCGTGGTGTACCGCAGCGACCGGCCGGGCTCGGACCGCGTGACCCGGCTGTGGCTGGCGCCCAAGCTCAACTACATGCCCCTGCAGGCCAATCGCAGCCGCAACGGCAGCGTCGACCTGTCCATGCGCATCATCGCCGTGCACTACACGGCGCCCTGAGCGCCGGCCGCCTTCAGGTCTTCGGCAGCGTCACGCCCCTCTGGCCCTGGTACTTGCCGCCCCGGTCGGCGTACGAAGTCGAACACACCTCATCGGACTCGAAGAACAGCATCTGGGCGACGCCCTCATTGGCGTAGATGCGCGCCGGGAGCGGCGTCGTGTTGGAGAACTCCAGCGTAACGTGGCCTTCCCACTCCGGTTCCAGGGGCGTTACGTTGACGATGATGCCGCAGTTTTTCACAAACACGCCAGCTTCCAAAGCGAAATTCCCCGCTTCGGGAACCGTCAGGCAGTAAACGTCGTGGTCACCAGGAAGCTCTCGCACGCTGAGTATTTTATGGTTTCGCCCCGGGGTGCCGTGAAAACTCGATATGACGTGCGGAAATCGCCTGAAGACCGACCGATCGCAATTCAGGTATCGTGCCGCGCCGCGGATGGACCCGCTCTGGTCGAGAGCGTGGCGAACGACATCCTCGGTTATCTCGCCGCGAAGATTGATGACCCGGGCGATTTCCGCCTGGCGCAAACGTCGATTATCGTCCCCGGCCGCCGCACTAATCGAAGCGCCGTGCTCGTCCGGGTCGAACTCGGCGCCGTAGCTTTCGCAATTATGCATCCGGATGTGCTCTGAGGCGGGCATGCGCCGGAGATTCGTCGGCCTGTTGTTGCGCCTGTCGAAATCGATATGGTGCCTGTGCGTCCGCGGCTCGTCGGCGTAGATCCCGTGGCGTAGATTCCATTCATCCGCGAGCCTGTGCGTAGGCAGCATGTGCCCGTTCAGGGGCTGGTAGACACTCTCGTACCCACCGATGACATCGCGGTAGAGCGGCATCATGCAGTCGCCGGCACGCAGCTCCCCGGCCGGCGCCATGCGGCCATCCCTGCGGAAGAACACGTGATCCGGAGTGGCACGGATCACTTCCCCACTGTCCAGGGTCAGCTCGATCAGAGAATCCCGGCCGACATATCGCGGGGTATCCAGCAAAGTCACCTCTATGCGCCCGTGGGCGCCGAGACTGTAGCCCCAGAACAGCTCCCCGGCCGCATTTCGGGTCGCCATGTCCTCCAGGGTAGCCGAGCTGCCGTCGACCAACGCCACCCGCGTATCGGCGGCAAAACAGCGGGCGTACGTGGATTTTCCCAGGCAGACCGTGAGCACGCTGCGTGGAATGCGGAAATATTCCACCGTGCGCGCCAGGGCGAAGGAGTTCGGCGGGATCAGGCACACGTCCGCCTTCACGTCGACGAAGCTCTTCTCGTCGAAGTGCTTCGGATCCACGATGGTGGAGTTGATGTTGGTGAAGATCTTGAACTCGTTGGCACAGCGCACGTCATAACCATAACTGGAGGTGCCGTAGGAAACGATGCGCTGGCCGTCAGCCTGGCGGACCTGTCCGGCCTCGAAGGGCTCGATCATCCCGTGCCCGGCAGCCATGCGACGGATCCAGTTGTCGGATTTGATGCTCATCCAGTCATCCTCAGGACGGTTCGACGACGATGTTCGGAAATACGATGCTGCGGTCCCGGGCACGCCGCGCCAGCGCCGCGGCCGTGCGTCGCGCGGTATCGAAATACAGCTGCGCGCGGCCCGAGTCGGGCTCGGCGACGACCGTGGGATGTCCGCCATCGGCATCCTCGCGGATCCGCGCATCCAGCGGCAGTTCGCCGAGCAGCCGCACACCGGCCTGGGAAGCCATGCGCGCCCCGCCGCCGGCGCCGAAGATGTGCTCCGCGTGACCGCAGTTGCTGCAGACGTGGATGCTCATGTTCTCCACGATGCCGAGCACCGGCACCGCCACTTTTTCGAACATGGCGAGGCCCTTGCGGGCATCGGCGAGCGCAATGTCCTGCGGCGTGGTCACGATCACGGCACCGGCCACGGGCACCCGCTGGGCGAGGGTGAGCTGGATGTCGCCGGTGCCCGGCGGCATGTCGACCACCAGGTAATCCAGTTCGCCCCAGTGGGTGTCGCCGAGCAGCTGGGTCAGGGCCTGGGTGACCATGGGACCGCGCCATACCATGGGCTGGTCCGGATCGATCAGGAACCCGATCGACATCGCGACCACGCCATGCGCCGTCAGCGGTTTGATGTGCTTGCCATCCGGCGCACTGGGCCGCTGGCCGGTGAGCCCGAGCATCAGCGGCTGGCTCGGCCCGTAGATGTCGGCGTCCAGGATACCGACCTTGGCTCCCTGGGCGGCCCAGGCCAGGGCCAGATTCGCGGCGACCGTCGACTTGCCCACCCCTCCCTTGCCCGAAGCCACGGCGATGATGTTCTTGACGCCGGGCAGCGGCTTCAGCGGCCGCTGGACCGCGTGCGCATGAATCTGCGAGGTGACCTCGATGTCGACCGGCACTCCGGCGGCGACGGAGGCGAGTTCGCCCTGCAGCGCCTGCTGCAGCGGGCCGGTGTAGCCACCGATCGGAAATCCGAAGCGCAATCGGACGCTTACACGACCTTCGCGCAGCACTACCTCATCAATGGCCGAGGCGCTGCCGAGCGTCTCGCCCAGCAACGGGTCTGCGTGATTTTCCAGGATGGCGCGTATCTGGTTCAGGCGCTGTTCGTTCATGACACTTCATGGTCCGCGAAAGGCGCGGGATTGTAGACAAAGTCGGTCCATCGTGCCTGTGCCTTTGGCCCAGCCGATGGAGGCGCTGTGGCATAATTAATCAGGTCATCGAGACGGGTTAAGCTGTCGGCTGAATGAGCTTTTTCACGAACTTACGTGCCGACAGGCTGGTATCTGAAATCCGGTCCGGCTCAGGTCCCAATGATCCTGCGGTCCAGAAGGCCGCAGCCAAGCTGAAGGCCCTCGGTCCCGGGGCGATCGATGCCGTCCTGGCCTCGCTGCCCGAAGCCGACAAGAACGTGACCGTGGTGATGGTCGACGTGCTCTCGTCCATGATCAGCGCCAAGACCTTCCCGCGTTTCCTGCAGGGTCTGGTCGAGGGTGGCCCCCGGGAAATCGCGGGGATCTCCTGGGCGCTGAGCACCTCGCGGAATTTTCCGGCCCATCTGCTGCTGGAAGCCCTGAACCATCCGGGCATCTCGAAATCGGCGCTGCTGGAGATTGTTGCAGCGCAAAAGACACGGTTCGGAGTGCGCGAGCTGCTGAGCGTCGCGTACCAGCAGGAGCCGAACGAGAAGGCCGCGCTGTTCCGGGTCATCGGCGAAATCGCCGATGCGAATGCGGTGCCGGAACTGATCGGCCGGCTGCAGGGCAAGGATGCCATCGCCCGCGTCCACATCATCAACATCCTGTCGCGCTTCAACCTGCCCGAAGTGCAGACGGCGCTGATGGCGCAGCTGAAGGATCCGCACAAGCTCATTCGCGGCGCCTCCCTGGGCGCCCTGCAGAAGATGGACAACATCGTCGACGTGCAGCGGCTGTGCGCACTGCTGCGCGATCCGGAAATCGACGTGCAGAACAAGGCCGTGGACGTGGTCATCAAGGCCAACCACCCCGATACCGTGCGCTACCTGATCGATGTGCTGAAGGACGAGAACGAATATGCACGCCGTTCGGCGGTCGAGGTCCTGAACGAAGTCGGCAATGCCGGCAGCGTCAAGTACCTGCTGCAGGCCCTGAAGGACAGCGACTGGTGGGTGCGCAGCCGCGCCGCCGACGCACTCGGCAAGATCGGCGGCCCGAAGGTCATCGACGCCGTTCTGCAGCTGGTCCAGGAGAAGGACCAGGACATCCGCCGCTCGGCGATCGAGATCCTCAACCAGACCAAGGACGAGCGGGCCGTGGATCACCTGATCCAGGCGACCCGCGACAGCGACTGGTGGGTGAGCGAGCGCGCCATCGATGCGCTCGCCGAAATCGGCAGCAAGCGCGCGTTGCCGCGGCTGCTGGAGATGCTGAAGACGGGCAATGCCCAGGCCCTGCCGGTGGTCGTGCGCGCGGTGGGCAAGCTCGGCGATGGCCAGCAGATCGATGCCGTCCTGCCGATGCTGGAGCGGCCCGAGCGCGAGATCCGCATCGAGGCCATCCAGGCGCTGGCCAAGCTTGCGGATGATCGCCAGGCCGAGCAGGTCCGCGCCGGCCTGCAGGCCCAGATGACCGGCACGGACCAGACGGTGTCGCGGCTGGCCGCCGCCGCGCTGGCCGAAATGGATGTGCGCACCGGCAGCAGTCCGGTCGCGGCGCCGGGAACGCTGACCTCGGTGGCGGCGCAGGTCGCCCGCGCCTCCTCCGGCAGCGGGCCGCGTCCCGGGACGACCGCACCCGGGAGCACCGTCATACCCGAGCCCGCCGCGGCACCGGCCGCCCGCCGTCCGGCCGAGACACGCCTGGACATCACCACGCTCAAGACCGGCGACATCATCGAAGGGCGCTACAAGTACATCGACCGCATCGGCCGCGGCGCCTTCGGCACGGTGCTGCTGATGGAGGATACGGTCGTCGACGAGCGCCTCATCCTCAAGTTCCTGAACCCGAACGTCGCCGAGGACGAAGAGGTGATGAAGCGCTTCGTGCACGAGCTGCGCTACTCGCGCAAGATCACGCACAAGAACGTCATCCGCATCTACGACTTCCTGTTCATCCAGGGCAACTACGCCATTTCGATGGAGTACTTCCCCTCACACACCCTCGGCGGCGAGATCGTCAACGAGAAGCCGATGGACCTGAAGCGGGCCCTGCAGTTCGGCTGTGACATCGCCACGGGCATGACGGTGGCGCACCAGGTCGGCATCGTGCATCGCGACCTCAAGCCCGCCAACGTGCTCATCAACCAGGATGGCCTGCTGAAGATCGTGGATTTCGGCGTGGCCGCCGCGCACCGCGAGGGCGATACCCAGCTGACCAAGACCGGATACGTGATCGGCTCGCCGAAGTACATGGCTCCGGAGCAGATCCTGGGCAAGAAGGTCGATGAGCGCGCGGACATCTATGCCGAGGGCGTCATCCTCTACGAGATGCTCACCGGGGTGCCCCCGTACGCCCGCGGCGACCACATGTCGGTCATGTACCAGCACGTCCAGGGCCGCGCCCGGCCGCCCGCGGAGATCAACGCGGCCCTGCCCCAGGGCCTGAGCGATGCGGTCATGAAGGCCATGGCCGTGGACAAGAACAAGCGCTTCCAGTCGATGGACGAACTGCGCAGCGCCCTGGAAGCCTACCTCTAGGGCCGGCGGGTCGATTTTTCAGGCCGTCACCGGTAAGGTGAGGGTCAGCTGGGGCACCCCAAGGGCCCGGACGGCGCACCCGCCCTTCACCGCAGGGTCGTCTTTCGTGCGTTACGTCAAGTTTCCAGGCGCAAGCCGTTGAATATGCGGCCCAGAATTGGCAAAACCATGTTCGGGTCGGAGCAACCGTCAGTTCATCGCGAGGGTAGGCCGTGGCGCGCATCGACGCGTTCCTGAGACTGGGCATGCAGCAGGGGTGTTCGGATGTCCACCTGGCGGTGGGCGTGCCGCCCATGCTGCGCATGCATGGCGATCTCCTGCCCATCAAGTTCCGCGATCTTCGCGCCGTGGAACTGGAGGGGTACGTTACCGAGATCCTGACCCGGACCCAGGCCGAGCATTTCGCCGGCGGCCATGACCTGGATTTCTCGTATGTCTCGGCCGACGGCGGCCGCTTCCGCGTCAACGTGTTCCGCAAGGACACCGGCGTCGGCGCCACGTTCCGCGCCATCCCCACCGAGGTGCCGTCGCTCGAGAAACTCGCCCTGCCGCCGATCGTCACCAAGCTGTGCGATTACCACCAGGGCATGATCCTGGTGACCGGATCCACGGGCACGGGCAAGTCGACGACGCTCGCCGCGATGATCGATTACCTCAACCACACGCGCAAACTCAACATCATCAGCCTGGAAGACCCCATCGAATTCGTCCATCGCAGCAAGAACAGCCAGGTGATCCAGCGCGAGCTGCACACCCACATCCCGAGCTTCGCCGAAGGCGTGCGCGCCGCGATGCGCGAGGATCCGGATGTCATCCTGGTCGGTGAAATGCGCGACGCGGAAACCATCCGCATGGCCATGACCGCCGCCGAGACCGGGCACCTGGTGCTGGGCACGCTGCACACCACGGGTGCGGTCAAGACCATCGACCGCGTGATCGATGCGCTGCCGGTCGAGGAACGCGAGCAGACCAAGAGCTTCCTGTCGCAGAGCCTGCTGGCCGTCATCACCCAGATCCTGGTCAAGACGACGGACGGCCGCAACCGCAGGGCGGTGTGCGAAATCATGGTCATGACCAAGGCCATCGCCAAGCTCATCCAGACCGATCAGAGCCACCAGATCCTCACCCAGCTGCAGATGGGCCGGGATGTGGGCATGCAGGTGCTCGATCAGGCGCTGCTGGCGGCCATCAACGCCCGCGAAATCGACCCCGACGATGCCTACGCCTACGCCGCCAACAAGAACCTGTTCCAGAAGTTCGTGACCGACACCAGCGTGCTGCCCCGCGTCGAACTCACCGCCACGACGGCGCTGCCCTCGGACTGACCGCCATGCCGGCCATCGACGCCTACCTGAACGAGATCCTGGAAAAGCGCGGTTCCGACCTGCACTTCATCGCCGGAGATCCGCCCCGCATCCGCCAGTACGGCGACCTGATGCCGCTGCGTCCGGATAAGCTCGATCCGACCGCGGTGCGCGAGGCGCTGTACGAGATCATGCCCAAGATCGCCATCGACCGCTTCGAGACCAAGGAAGGCGCCGACTTTGCCTACACCATGGGCGAGCGCGGCCGCTTCCGGGTCAACGTGCTGCGTCACCTGAACGGCATGGGCGCCGTGTTCCGGGCCATTCCCTCCAAGGCCCTGACCATGGATGAGCTGAAGCTGCCCGAGTCGGTGCGGCAGATGTGCCGGCATACGCAGGGCCTGATCCTGGTGACCGGCAAGACCGGCTCGGGCAAGTCGACCACGCTCGCCGCCCTGATCGACGACATCAACACCCGCGTTCCCGGGCACATCCTCACCATCGAGGATCCCATCGAGTTCGTGCATGTGCGCAAGAGCTGCCTGATCAGCCAGCGTGAGGTCGGCCATCACGCGCCGACGTTCTCCGCGGCGCTGCATTCCGCCCTGCGCGAGGATCCGGACGTCATCCTGGTCGGCGAGTTGCGCGATCTGGAGACCATGAGCATTGCGGTGACCGCCGCCGAAATGGGCATCCTGGTCATGGGCACGCTGCACACCAACGGCGCGGCCCAGACCGTCGACCGCATGGTGAACGTGTTCCCGTCCGACAAGCAGTCACACGTGCGCACCATGCTGTCGACTTCGCTGCGGGGTGTCGTCTCGCAGCAGCTGCTGCAGCGTGCGGACCGGCAGGGCCGGGTCGCGGCGCTGGAAATCCTGGTGAACACCCCGGCGACTTCCAACCTCATCCGCCAGGGCAAGCTCGACCAGCTGGAAAACAGCATGCAGTCGGGCGCGCAGTTCGGGATGCGCACCATGGACACCGCCATCCAGCAACTGCTGGACCAGCGCCTGATCACCGGCAAGGAAGCCTACAAGAAGGGCATCAACAAGGCGAAGTTCGAGCCCCTCAAGGACCAGGGCTGAGCGGCGGCCGCTGCCTCGCATCGAAGTTGCGCACCAGCCGGTGCAGGGTCTCGAATCCGGCCTGCGCGTCATCGCCCGTGATGCTCTCGGCCGGGTTGTGGCTGATCCCCGCCGCACAACGCACGAAAATCATCCCGACGTCGGCGATGCTCGACATCGCCATGGCGTCATGTCCGGCACCACTGGGCAGGTGGTGCGGGCTCATCCCCTGCGAGGCGATCGCCGCATCGATCTGGCGCATCAGCCACGGCGCACAGTGCGTCGCGGCCGAGTCGTGCAGCACGCCGATGCTCGAGCCGATCCCGCGGCGTACCCCGATTCGGGCCACGGCGGCGCGGATGTCCTGCACCGCCCGCTGCCGGCAATCGTCCTCGGGCGCACGCACATCGACAGTGAAGCGGCACTCTCCCGGAATGACGTTCACCGCGCCCGGGCTCACCTCGAGCCTGCCGACGGTTCCTACGAGGTGCTGCTCCCGCGAGCAGCGCTCTTCCACGGCGAGCACCATCTCGGCCGCGGCTGCCAGTGCATCCTGGCGTGCCGGCATCGGCACGGTTCCCGCGTGACCGGCCCGGCCCCGCATCTGCACCAGCAGCCGGGTTGCGCCGCTGATGGAAGTGACACAGCCGACGGCGAGTCCGGCCTGCTCCAGCACCGGCCCCTGCTCGATGTGAAGTTCCACGTATCCGAGCAACTCTTCGCTGCGGCGGGCCGCGGCACCGATCGCGGCCGGATCCAGACCGAACGCCCGCAGCGCGGCGGCCAGTGTCGTTCCATCCTGGTCGGTTGCCTCCAGCACGCGAGGGTCCAGGGTACCCGCCAGCGCGCGGCTGCCGAGCAGGGTCGCGCCGAACCTGACCCCTTCCTCGTCACCGAAGCCCACCACCTCGAGTGCGAACGGCAGCACGCCCGCCCCGATGTGCTGCGCGCATTCGATCGCAACGACGACCCCCAGCATACCGTCGTAGCGGCCCGCATCCCGCACCGTGTCCAGATGCGAGCCCAGCACCAGGGCCGGCAGGCCTGGCACGCGACCCTCCAGGCGTCCCGTCACATTGCCCATTGCATCGACGTGGGCGCGCATGCCGGCCTCGCGCAGCCAGCCTAGAACCAACTCATTGGCGCGGCGATGTTCCTGCGACAGGAACACCCGCGTGAGCCGTGGTGGATCGGAGGTGATATCCGCCAGCGCCTCGAGGCGCTGCATGATCCGGATCGCTGCCGGCGAACCGCTCATGCCGGAGGGTGGTGCTCGATCCAGTGCCGGGCGATGTCGATGCGGCGACAGAACCAGACGTCCCGGTGTGTTCGCATGTGCGCAAACAGCCGGCGCAGCGCCCCGATACGGCCAGGCCGGCCGATGAGCCGGGTGTGTAGTCCGACCGACATCATCTTCGGCGCCACCGCACCTTCGGCATACAGCGCATCGAACGTGTCGCGTGCATAGATGAAGAAGTCCTCGCCCTGATTGAAGCCCTGAGCCGTGCCGAATTTCATGTCGTTCACGTCGAGGGTGTAGGGCACCACTAGGTGATCGCGGCCATAGTCCCGGGTCCAGTACGGAAGGTCGTCATTGTAGGCATCCGCATCGTAGAGAAACCCGCCCTCCTCGATCACCAGCTTGCGGGTGTTCGGACTGAGGCGGCCCGTATACCAGCCCAGCGGCCGCGAACCGGTCACCCGCGTCAGCGCCTCGATGGCGCGGCGCATGTCGGCACGCTCCTCGGCCTCCGGCACGTTCTGATAATCGATCCAGCGCCAGCCGTGGCTCGCGATCTCATGTCCCAAGCCTACCATCTCCCGCGCCAGGGCCGGATGCCGTTCCAGGGCCATCGCCACGGCAAATACGGTCAGCGGTATCCCGAACTCCTGCGCCAGGCGCAGGATCCGCCATACGCCCACCCGGCTGCCGTATTCGTAGACCGACTCGATCTGCAGGTTGCGCGCGGCCGGCAACGCCGCGGTGCCGACCACTTCGTGCAGGTAGTTCTCGGCATGGCTGTCACCATGCAGGATGCTGGCCTCGCCGCCTTCCTCATAGTTGAGCACGAACTGCACGGCAATGCGGGCACTATGCGGCCAGCGGGGACTGGCGGGATGCGCCCCATAACCGATGAGGTCACGGGGATAATCGCTGGAGTTCATGTACGACCTTCGGTGGCCTGAAGCCGGGTCAGTGTAACCAAAGGGCCCGGCTGCGCGCAGCCGGCGGCACAGCGTAGCCTGATTGAGTACGCCCTGTTGAATGATTGCGGCTTGTGGTAGTCGTGCGAGGGAACGACAATTCACGTTCAATGAGTGCAGATGCCGAACTTCCGGACCTGGTGGACGCAGCCTTTGCCGAGCAGGTGAAATTCCTCGCCGCACTGGTCCGTTTCCCGTCCGACAATCCCCCCGGGGACTGCGCACCCCATGCCGCGCACACCGCCCGGCTGCTGGAGGGCCTGGGGTTCACGGTCGAACGCCACCCGGTACCGCAGACCCAGGTGCAAGCCACCGGCATGATCAGCGCCACCAATCTGGTGGTTCGCCATCGATTTGGGGAGGGTCCGGTCGTTGCGCTCAACGCCCACGGCGATGTGGTGCAACCGGGCGAAGGCTGGAGTACGGATCCGTATGGCGCCGAGATCCGCGACGGTGTGATGTACGGCCGGGGTGTCGCTGTGTCCAAATCGGATATTGCGACCTATGCGTTCGCGCTGCAGGCGCTGGTGATGAGCGGCGCCGCACTGGCCGGAACGGTCGAACTGCACATCACCTACGATGAGGAGGCCGGGGGTCTGGTAGGACCCGCCTGGCTGCTGGCCGAAGGCGTGACCCGGCCCGATTTCGTCATCAGCGCGGGCTTCAGCTATAGCGTGGTCGTGGCCCACAACGGCTGTCTGCACCTGGAGGTCCGCGTCGAAGGCCGCTCCGCCCATGCCGCGCGCCCGGAAACGGGGGTGGATGCGCTCGAAGCAGCCACCCAGGTGCTCGCCGGCCTGTATGAGCTTCGCAAAAACTATGCGGAGCTACGCTCGGCCATTCCCGGCATCGATCATCCCACGCTGGTGGTGGGACTGATCAAGGGGGGCATCAATACCAATGTGGTACCGGATGTCGTCACGCTGCGGATCGATCGGCGCATCATCCCGGAGGAATCCCCGGAACGCGTCGAACAGGATCTGACCCAATGGCTGCTGCAGGCCGGCGCGCGGCTGCCCGGCATCCGGCTGAGTGTTCGCCGCATTCTGCTGGCCCGGCCGTTCGTGCCGGTTGCGGGCCAGGAAACACTCGTGACCGCGATCCGCAGGCATGCCGTCCCGATCCTGCATGAAGAGGTGCCCACCAGCGGCGTGCCGATCTACACGGATGCCCGCCTCTATACCGAGCAGGGAATTCCGACGGTGCTCTACGGTGCCGGTCCCCACAGCCTGCTCGAGGCCAACGGCCATCGTGCCGATGAAAAGCTCGTGCTGGAGGACCTGCGCAAGGCCACGCAGATCATCGCGCTCACGCTCGCGGACCTGCTTCAGGCGAGATAGACGAACCGCAGCACGCACAGCGTTGCGAGCACGAACACCAGCCAGTCCGACCAGCGCGCCTGACCCCGGATCAGTTTGAGCACGGCGTAACTGATGATGCCGAATGCCAGGCCATTGGTGATGGAGTAGCTCAGCGGCGTGATGCTCACGGTCAGGAACGCCGGTATCGCCTGCCCCGGGTCGGTCCATTCGATTTCCGCCAGCGCCCCCATCATCAGTGCCCCGACCAGGACCAGGGCCGGCGCGGTGGCCGCGGACGGAATTGCCTGCACCACCGGGGCGAACACCAGCGTTCCCAAGAACAACAGCCCGACGACGACACTGGTGAGACCGGTGCGGCCTCCCGCCGCGACCCCCGCGGCACTCTCGATGTAGCTGGTGACGGGGCTGGTGCCCGCCAGCGCGCCGACGAACATCGAGGCCGAGTCGGCCGCCAGGATGCGGTTCAGCCGGGGAATGCTGCCGTCGGCGGCGGTCAGGCCCGCCCGCCGGGTCACTGCGACCAGCGTCCCGACGTTGTCGAACATGTCCACGAACAGGAACACGAATATGATTTCGATCACCGACAGGCCGATTCCGCCCTTCAGGCTCAGCGCCGCCGGAATGTCGAGCCTGAAGGCGGTGCTGCCCAGCGCCCGCAGATTGAAATGGCCGGGCGTGAAATGGGTCAGGCCGACAGCCCATGCCACGGCCGCCGTGACCAGGATGCCGATCAGCATGGACCCGCGCACGCCGCGGGTCTGCAGCGCGGCGATGATGAGCAGTCCCAGCAGCGCGACGGCGGCCGTCGGCGTCGTCAGGTGGCCCAGCGCGACGGTCGTGCCCGGATCGGCAATCACGATGCCGGCGTCCTTGAGTCCGATGAAGGCGATGAAGAGCCCGATGCCGCCACCCACTGCCGCAAACAGCGATCGCGGCAAGGCATTGATGATCACCTTGCGCACCCCGGCGGCGGTCAGCAGCGCAAACGCGCAGCCCGACAGGAACACGCACCCCAGGGCCGTCTGCCAGGGGATACCCATTCCCTTGACGACGGTGTACGTGAAGTAGGCGTTCAGCCCCATGCCCGGGGCAAGTGCCAGGGGATAATTGGACAGCAATCCCATCAGGATGCTGCCGAAGCCTGCGGCGATGCAGGTTGCCACGGCCACCCCCGCCACGGGCATGCCGGCATCCCCCAGGATGAGCGGATTGACGACGACGATGTAGGCCATGGTGATGAATGTCGTCAGGCCGGCGAGGACCTCCGTCTTCACCGACGTTCCATGGATCTGAAGACCAAACAGGCGCTGCAGCATTGGACCTTGCCCCCCGGATGCAATCCCGGGAATCTAGCAATTACCGCGCCAGCGGTGCGTCCGTGACGGCGTCCGCCAGCCGCAGGGCGGCAATCCGCTCGATCTGCTGCAGCGCCGTCGCCCGCTCGGTCGCCGGATCCTGGTCCAGTCGACGGCTCATCGCGGCCAGTATCGATTCGGGCGTATGGCCCCGGACGGCAATGATGAAAGGAAATCCGAAGCGTGACATGTAGCGCTCGTTCAGGCTCAGCAACTGGGCGAATTGCTCATCCGTGCAGGCATCCAGGCCGGCGCGGCTCTGCTCTCGGGCCGAATTGCGCGTCAGGCCGTCGCGCTGCCGGCCGCGGGCACCCAGCCGGGGATGGGCGAGGATCAGGGCGTCCTGTTCGGCAGCGCTGGCCTGCGCCACCTGCGCACACATCAGCCGATGCAGCTGCTCGCGGTTCACGCAGGGCCGCAGCGCTGCGACGCGCGCGGCGACCCAGGGCGAATGTTCGAAAACGGACCCCAGTGCCGCGGTGAACTCCTGCGCCGACATGGCATTGAGTGCCTCAATAGTGAGCATGCGCAGTTCTCCTATGTGGGCCCCGGGCCCAGCCACTGCAGCAGCCGTGCCCGCTCTGCGTCGGTCATGCCGGTGACATTGCCCAGTGGCATGGTACGCAGCGTGAGCTGCTTGCGGATGTCGGCCACATGGGCGCGCACCTCGGCCGCGGAATCCAGGACGATGCCGTTGGGAGGTGCATTGAAACCGCGTTGCGTCGGGGAACGCGAATGGCACGGGACGCAGCGCTGTCCCAGGATCACCTGCGCCTGGGAGGCACTCAGCGGCGCCCCGGCGGCCCGCGCCGGGTCATCGGGATAGAGCCCGATGATGACGATCACCAGCGCCAATACTCCCATCAGCAGCGGCAACAGCGAGGCCACCCCCTGCCGACCTTCTGGCTTGTGCCGGGCGACGAACCAGGCGCGGATGCAAACCCCGGAGAAACTCATGGCGATCAGCACCAGCCACTTGTCATGGCCGGCGTAGGTCATGGCGTAGTGGTTGCTGATCATCACGAACAGCACCGGCAGGGTGAAGTAGGTATTGTGCACCGAGCGCTGCTTGCCGCGCAGACCGGCGGCCGGATCCACCTCGCGCCCCTGCTGTCGCGCCGCCACCAGTTCCCGCTGGCCGGGGATGATCACGAAGAACACGTTGGCCACCATGATGGTGCCGATTGCCGCACCAAACATGATGAATGCACCGCGCCCGCTGAACAGCGAACACACGCCCCAGGCAAGCGCGCAGGCCAGCAGCGCGACCGCGGCGGCGAGCCGCAGGTTGTTGCGGCCGAACCTGGAGCGGCACAGGGCGTCGTACAGCAGCCAGCTGCCGACCAGGATGCCGACGGCGATGGCCACCGCGGCGCCCCGGCTGAACGCGTGCACCGCGGGGTCGATGAGATAGACGTCGGCCTGGAAGAAGTACAGCAGGCTCAGAAGCCCGATACCCGAAAGCCACGTGCTGTAGGCCTCCCAGTAGAACCAGTGCAGTGTCCGGGGCAGCTTGTCGGGGGCCACCCGGTACTTGCGCGCCCGATAGAAGCCGCCGCCGTGAACTGCCCACAGCTCCCCGGCGACGCCCGCCTCGGCATCCGGCTCCTCGGGTGGCAGCAGATGATCGTCGAGCCATACGAAGTAAAACGAGGACCCGATCCATGCGATGCCGGTCGTGATGTGTATCCAGCGGATGAGCAGGCCGCCCCAGTCCAGCAGATAACCGGTCACGCCTCGTTCACCAGCGCGCCCTTCACCGCCCGTGCGGAGTGTCCGCAGGAGCCACACTCCCCGGCCGCGCAGGCGGCCTCCTCGGCACGCCTGATGGGTGCGGCGGCCGAAGCGGCCGACAGCAGCTGCAACAGCTGTGCGGCGATCGCCACGGCGATCGCTGCCGGCCACTTGCTCTTGACGCCCTCGACGCCGATGGGACACACCAGACGCTCGATGCGCCAGTGCGCAACTCCGGCCCGTCGCAGCCGCGAGCGGAAGCGCGCGGCCTTGCTTTGCGATCCGATCAGGCCCAGCCAGGCGGCATCGGTGCGCGCGAGTACGGCCCGGCACAGCTCGAAATCCACCCCATGGTCGTGGGTCATGACCAGGAAGAATGTGCCGGCCGGCGCCTGCGCGACCGTGGCGATGAGTTCTGCCTGCGGCACCACCCGCGAACACCCCAGCGCCGTCGGCGGGAACAGTCCTGGACGCGAATCCAGCCACTGCAAGCGCAGCGGCAGCTGCAGCAGCATGGCGGCCAGGGACTGGCCCACATGCCCGGCGCCATACAGCCACACCGGCGGATACGCCTCGTCCAGACGCTCCAGGAAGGTGATTGCGCCATCCCGCGAGCGCATCAGGCGCGGCGTCGCCAGTTGGCGCGGCAGCCGTCTGAGCTCACCGGCGGCGCCCGCAGTCTCGTCCAGCAGTCCGTTGCAGATGCCGGCAGCGCCGATCACGGTCGAATACACCACCGGCCCGGCCGGCAGCCGTCCGGCAAGCGCCTTCAGCTGCGGCAGGCACGGGTGCGAAAAACACTCCAGCCACACCGCGACCACCCCGCCACAGCACTGTCCGAGGTCCACGCCCAGAACCCGGTCCATGAGCTGCGCTGCGCGCTCGCCCCGTTCCAGCATGCCCGCCGCGGCACCCAGGGCTTCCCATTCCAGGCGTCCGCCGCCGATGGTACCGGTGGGACCGGCTGCATCTAGCAACATGTAGGCGCCCGGCTCACGCGGCGTAGATCCCTGGACCTGGGCGACCACGATACGCACCACTGCCGGCACCTGCGTGAGCCGCTCGATGACCGCCGGTAGCCAGGCCCGTGGCCCCCCCGTCATTGCCGCACCTCGGCCAGCGCCTCGATGGCGCGCAGCACGGCCTCGGGGGTCGCCGGAGCGTTGAGCTCGACCCGGCACCCTTCCGGTCCGCAGCTCGACACCGCATGCCGGATGGCAAGCAACGCCGAGATCGCGAGCATCAGCGGCGGCTCCCCGACTGCCTTGGACTGATAGATCGTGTCCTCGTGATTGGGGGACTGCGTGAACAGCCGCACATTGGCGATCGCCGGCCAGTCACTCACTGCGGGAATCTTGTAGGTCGAGGGGGCGTGGGTGCGCAGCCGTCCGCCGGCGTCCCACCACAGTTCCTCGCTGGTCAACCAGCCCACCCCCTGCAGGAAGCCGCCCTCGATCTGGCCCATGTCGATCGCAGGATTGAGCGACCGCCCGGCATCGTGCAGGATGTCGAGGCGCACCAGCCGGCTTTCGCCGGTCAGGGTGTCCACCGCCACCTCGCTGACGGCGGCGCCGAAAGCGAAGTAAAAGAATGGCTGACCGGTCATGCGCGTGTTGTCCCATTGGATGCGGGGGGTGCGGTAGAAGCCGGTGGAAGACAGCGAGATTCGTGCCCTGTACGCCTGCTGTACCAGCTCGGCAAACGTGAGTCGCTGGGGCCCGACCAGAACCTGTCCGTCGTCGAAATGGACCTCGGTTGCCGTCACCCGGTAGCGTTCACAGGCAAATTGGATGAGTCGCTCCCGGATCGTCTGCGCGGCCGCCTGTGCGGCCTTGCCGTTCAGATCCGCACCCGATGAGGCCGCGGTTGCGGACGTGTTGGGCACCTTGGAAGTGTCCGTGGCGGAGACGCGCACCGCGGACAGCGGCAGGCCCAGTTCACGTGCCACCACCTGCGCGACCTTCGTGAAAAGCCCCTGTCCCATTTCGGTGCCGCCATGGTTGAGCAGCACCGAACCGTCGGTGTAGACGTGCAGCAGGGCGCCCGCCTGATTGTAGATCGTCGCGGTGAAGGAAATGCCGAACTTGACCGGAGTGAGGGCGATGCCGCGGCGGATGTGCGGTCGCGAGGCATTCCACTCGGCAATCTGCCGGCGTCGCTCATGGTAATCGGAGGTGCGCACCAGTTCCTCGATGATGGGGACCGTGCGATTGCCCTGCACCACCTGGCCGTAGGGCGTGACGTTGCGCGCGTCATCGCCGTAGAAGTTGCGGCGCCGGACGGTCAGCGGATCCAGCCGCAGCTGGTCTGCAATCGCCTCCATGAGCTGTTCGATCATGAGCATGCCCTGGGGTCCGCCGAATCCGCGGAATGCCGTATTGGAAACCGTATGCGTCTTGCAGCGGTGGCTGATGATCTCCACGTTCTCGAGGAAATAGGCATTGTCCGCGTGCAGCACCGCACGGTCATTGACCGGTCCGGACAGATCCGCCGAATACCCGCAGCGCGACGCCAGCATCAGGCTCAAGGCCAGTATTCTGCCGGAGTCGTCGAATCCGACGCTGTAGTCGCAGATGAAATCGTGGCGCTTGCCCGTCATCTGCATGTCGGTATCGCGATCCAGGCGCAGCTTTACCGGACGCCCCGTGCCACGGGCCATGACTGCGGCCGCCGCGGCGATCAATGCCGGTTGCGTCTCCTTGCCACCGAAGCCGCCGCCCATGCGGCGGCACTGGACCGTGACCTGGCTGGCTGGCGCACCGAGCGCGTGGGCAACAATCTGTTGCACCTCCGAGGGATGCTGCGTGGAGCTGTGGATGAGCATGCCCCCATCATCCTGCGGGATGGCGACCGCGATCTGGCCCTCGAGATAGAAGTGATCCTGCCCTCCGACGCTGAGCGTGCCGCTGAGGCGATGGGGAGCGGCCGCGAGGACTTCCGTGGGCCGCCCCCGCACCAGGCGGTGCGTCGGCAGCACGTGGCTGCCCGCCGCCAGCGCCGCGCGGATCTCCAGAATCGCCGGCAGTTCCTCGTAATCGACCTGAGCCAGGCGGGCGGCCTGGCGGGCGTGTCGATAGCTGTCGGCGGCCACGGCGAACAGCGGCTGGCCCACGTGCTGCACCAGTCCGGGGGCGAAAATCGGATCGTCGTGGACCGCTGACCCGTAGTTGTTCTCGCCCGGCACATCCTCGGCCCTGAACACCGCAACCACTCCGGGGGCAGCCTGCACGGGGGCAAGGTTGAGGTGCCGAACGCGCCCATGTGCGATCGTGCTCATGCCGAACGCTGCATGCAGCGCGCCCGCCGGCAGCGGGATGTCATCGGCGTAGCGGGCGCGGCCGCTGACATGCAGGTGCGCACTGTCATGCACCGGTGCACTCATGGCCGTATCTCGCCGATCCGCGTGACGCTGCCGGGTTCGTACGAAAGGAAGAAACGGCGCAACAGGTTCGCAGCTCCCTGCAGCCGATAAGCGCTGCTGGCGCGCATGTCCGAGAGCGGTTTGAAGTCCTGGGCAAGGCTTGCCGCCGCCCTTTCAAAGGCCTCGCGTGACCACGGCCCGCCTGCCAGCACGCGCTCCGCGGCGGGCGCCCGCATGGCGACCGCGGCCATGCCACCCAGTGCGACCCGCGCCGAGGTGATGATGCCGTCCCGCACATCGAGTGCGCATGCCACGCACACCGCGGATATGTCCTGGTCGATGCGCTTGGAGAGCTTGAAGACGCCGACCCGGGTGTGCGGCGCGGGCCGGGGGACGCGTACCGACACGACGAACTCGCCCGGCCCGAGATCCTTCCTCTGGTAGCCCAGGTAGAACTTCTCCAGCGTCAGCCATCGGGTCCGATCGCCGCAGCGCAACTCGAGTTCCGCGCCCAGAGCCATCAAGGTCGGCAATCCGTCGCCAATGGGGGAGCCATTGGCGAGATTGCCGCACAGGGTGCCCGAATTGCGCACGGGAGGGGAACCGAAGCGCTCGGCAATCTCGCGCAGTGCCGGGCAGTGCCCGACCAGCGCCGCCCAGGCATCC
This sequence comes from Steroidobacteraceae bacterium, assembly GCA_035503515.1. Taxonomy (GTDB): domain Bacteria; phylum Pseudomonadota; class Gammaproteobacteria; order Steroidobacterales; family Steroidobacteraceae; genus DAIDKA01. The sequence goes on along the minus strand of DATJTJ010000129.1, from coordinate 63,400 downwards.
GTCAACGACACCGCGGCGCCGACCCGCACGGCCTGCGCCGACACTTCGATCTGCTGCAGTTGCGCGACTTCGCCCAGGTAGATGATCGGCGGCAGATCCCGCAGCTGCTTGGTAACCCACAAGCCCACGTCCGTTCCCCCCGCCAGCAGCAGGGAGTGCGGCGCGGCGGCAAGCTCCGCCGCCAGCTGATCCACGCACCGTGGCGCATAGAAGCCGGGCAGTCGCAACGGTTGCCGATGCGCCAGGGCGAGCAGTGCGGCTCTTCGGCCTTCGTCGCGCACGGCAGCAGCCGGCCAAGTCGCCGCAGGCGCGTAGTCATGCATGGCGGTGCCGGCATCGATGATGGGTCGGTAGCCGGTGCAGCGGCACAGATTGCCGCTGAGCGCCTCGATCACGCGTTCGCGCCCGGCCGGGGCGCCTTCCAGGTACAGCGCAAACAGCGACATCACGAACCCAGGGGTGCAGAATCCGCACTGTGAGCCATGGTGGTCCACCATGGCCTGTTGTACGGGATGCAGCGCACCGTCCGGGGCCTGCAGGTCCTCGACGGTAACGAGTTCATGGCCATCCATCGTGGCCATGAAGCGGATGCAGGAGTTGATGGCCCGGTATTGAATGCGGCGCCGATCCGAGCTCAGGATGCCTTCGACCACGGTACAGGCCCCGCAGTCACCCTCGGCGCAACCTTCCTTGGTACCGGTCAGACCGCGCACCTCGCGCAGGTATTCCAGCACCGTCATGGTGCGCGGCAGAGCCGGTTCGCACACTATTTGCCCGTTGAGAATGAAGCGGACTTCACCCGCGGCCGGCACTGCGGCGTCGTCCATGTCGCTATCCGCCCCGGTAGACCGAGTAGCTCCAGGGCGCGATCAGCAGCGGCACGTGGTAATGCTGATCGGCGGCAATGCCGATTTCGATACTGGCGCATTCGAGGAACGCCGGATCGGGCAGCGGCACGCCGCGCGCACGGAAATAGGCCGCGATTCGAAATGTGAGCAGGAAACTGCCGGTCCTGAACGCCGCTGCGGCCAACAGCGGTGCGGCCAGGCGGCCGTCGGGACCAGTCGTCGCCCGTTCCAGTTGCCGCAGCCCGGCGGCCGTGCGCTCCTGCAGTTCGATGTACACGCCCGCTGCGGGCACACCGGCGCTGATATCCAGAACGTGCGTCGTCAGTTGGCCCATGCATCGATGCTAACGACTATGGCGAGGGGTATGCAAATCACCACGCACCGGGGTTTGTTGTACAGTGAGCGCAGGATGGCATTCGCTGGGCGTTGCCCAAAGCAGAACTGCATGTGCGTATTGAAGGCACGCTGGGAATCGAACGCTTGAGACACCCGCCACCCGTGGAACCGGCACTTTGGGACGACTGGCACCCGGTCGCGGAGTTGGTGCAGCTGCGGCCTACCGGAGTACTGCACACCATGTTGCTGGGAGTTCCCCTGACACTGCATCTTGTATCCGAGGGCGCGGTGCACGCCACCGGCGCGGTATACGAGGGTCAGGAGCGCCTGCCACATGTACAGATCCGGTACGGTCTTGTCTGGTTGTGCCTGGGCATCCCGGCACGCGATATCGTCGATTTTCCGGAGACGCGCGAGTCCGACCGCATCGTCTGCACCGGCGGGTCGGTCGCAGTGGCAGTCTCAGGTCTGCGCGCGGTGGAGAATTTCCTGGATCTGGGTCACCTCGCATTCGTGCATGCGGGCTATCTGGGCGAGGAACCGCACACGGAAATCTGCGCCTACAGGGTCGAGCCATTGGTGGATGGCGGGATTCTGGCCACGCAATGCCGCGTCTACCAGCCCCGCCCCTCACCCATGGACTCGCAGGGCTTTGACGTCGACTACGTCTACGCCGTTCGGCGACCCTACAGCGTCGTGCTGTTCAAGGCGAACCCGGTGGAAAAGCACCGCATGGACATGATCGCGCTGCTGGTACAGCCGGTAACCGAGGAGCGCTGCATCGCTCATGTGCTGATGGCCTACCCGCCGCACAACGTGGATGTGGCATCACTGCGCTGGTTCCAGCAGCTGATCTTCGGCCAGGATCGGCCGATATTGGAAAACCAGGTGCCCAAGCGACTGCCTCTGGATCCGCGTGCGGAGATCTCGGTGCGGGCGGATAGTTCCTCGGCGCATTACCGGCGCTGGCTGGCATCGATCGGCGTGCGGTATGGCGCGATACCCGTGGCATCCGCATGAGCCGCTGGTTTGCCGTCAGCGCCAGTCGCGAAATCCCACGGGGCCACATCGCGCATACCCAACTGCTGGGACAGGAACTTGCCGTGTGGCGCAGTGCTTCGGGCGAGCTTAACGCGTGGGAGAACCGCTGCCCGCACCGCGGCGTGCGCCTCACGATCGGCAGCTGCGTGGGCGAGGAACTGCGCTGCCAGTACCATGCCTGGCGCTTCGCAAGCGGGTCGGGTCAATGCACCTACATCCCGGCCCATCCCACCCAGAAGCCCGCCGCGACGATCCGGGCGCGGGCCTTCCCGGTGAGGGAAGACGGTACCTTCGCCTGGGTGAATCTGGCGCCCGAGGCCGCGGCCGCACCACCCCCGGACCCGGGAATCGCCAGGGCGCTGCGCAGCATGTTCGTCCAGGCGCCGGTGGCGGAGCTCCGCGCGGTATTGCTGGGCGGCTACGGTCAGGGGTCCGTCACCGCGACGGATGAGTACACTCTGCTCGGCGAGCCTGACCTTGAGTTCATGCTGCAACCTGTCAGCGATCGGCAGGCCATCGTCCATGCGCGGCTGCGCGGCCACCGGGAGGGCGCCGAACGCCTGGCGGAACTGCGGCATCATAACGCTCTGCTCAGTGCCGTCCGTGATCGCGCCGAGGCGGCGGCATGATCACGCTGTACGACTACGAGCTTTCCGGGAACTGCTACAAGGTGCGCCTGCTGCTGAAGATGCTGCAGGTCCCATTCACGACCCGCGCCCTGGACTTCCACCCGGCGCGCGAACACAAGAGCGACTGGTTCCTGAAGCTCAATCCCCTGGGGCAGCTTCCCGTCATCGATGACGATGGACTGCTGCTGCGTGACGCGCAGGCAATCCTGGTCTACATCGCCAGCCGTTACGATGATTCCGGAGTGTGGTATCCGCGACAGGACGCCGCGGCTTTGGGTCGGATCTCCCAATGGCTGGGATTCGCCGATTCCCTCACGGCCACTGCGGGAGCCGCCCGCCTGCACGATACCCTGCTGCAGGCTGCCGATATCGTCGCCTGCCGCGCCCGGGCCCACTCGTTGCTGCGCATCCTCGATGAACACCTGTGGTTCGCGGAGCAGGAGGCCGCAGGCTGGTTATGTCCCGCCGAGCATCCCTCGATCGCGGACCTGGCCTGTTTCCCCTACGTGATGCTGTCCGAAGAGGGCGGTATTTCGCGCCTCCCCTACCCCGCCGTCCGCCGTTGGGGCGATCGGGTGAAACGGCTTCCAGGCTTCATACCCATGTCCGGCATCTTCCCGGCTCCGGCAGCCTGATCGGCCGGATTACAGCACCTGCCGGTTGGCCACCCACACCTGCGTGATATTGGCTCGCGTCGCGGCATAGACGATCTTCTGCAGCACCGATTCCGGGGAATCCTGGGGGATCAGCCGCAGATTGCTGTGCTTTACACGTGCATCGATCACGCAGGCGTCGAACTGATACCCGGGTGCGAACCGTCCGATGGGTAGGTCCAGAGCAAGGCCGCCGCCTGCAGTTGCGACCCAGAATGCCGTGGGTACGTCGACGCGCGATCCGGGCCGACGCCGCTCGGCACGGCTCTGGCGGGCATCGACCCCGGATTCGAGCAGCCGTGAGCCGATGACGGCATGCCGCACGTTCTCCAGCAAGGAAGCGCTCGCTCCCCCGGAGATGTCCGTACCCAATCCGACGTGCACCCCCGCATCCAGCATGCGGCGCAGGGGAAATACCGCATCCGAGAAATACACGTTCGACAGCGGACAGTGCGCGACGCCCGCACCGCGGGCGACGAGCATATTCGCGTCGCGATCGTCGATGAAGGTGCCGTGCGCCAGCACCGTGCGGCGCGACACCAGGCCGAAGGAGTCCAGTACCACCGCGTCCGACCGCCCGTAGCGCTCCTGTGCGTAGCGATGCTGCCAATCGCTTTCCGAGCAATGCGTCTGCACGTGACACGCCGTCTCGGCGGCGAGTTTGCCGAGGCGCCCCAGAAGTTCATCCGTGCAGGATGGAATGAAGCGCGGAGTGATCACCGGGTGGATCAGACCGGCAGTGCCGGGCAGCGTCATCACGTAGTCTATGAATTCGCGCGTTTCACGTTCCGCAATCAGCGCCGATTCGTCGCGGTAGAACGCCGGACATTGATCCGGATTATCCATCGCCACGCGCCCGACCAGGGCGCGCTGCCCGCGGTCCAGGCAGATATCGGCGAGCATCTTGGTTGCATCGAGGTGGATGCTTGCAAAATACATCGCCGTGGTCGTCCCATTGGCCAACAGATTGGCCACCAGTGACTCGTAGGCCTGCCGGGCAAACACGAGATCCGAGAACCGGGCCTCCAACGGGAATGTGAACTTCTGCAGCCACTCCTCCAGGGGAAGATCCAGGGCCGTGCCCAGCTGGGGCCACTGCGGCGCATGCACGTGAAGATCGACCATCCCGGGCAGCACGTACTGCGCGGCATCAAACGTCACCAGCGCACCGGCCGCTGCCAGGCGGGCGGCCTCGGCCTCGCCGCGCGGATCATCCGCCGGATGGATGGCGGTGATGGCGCCGGCAGGTCCGACCACGATGAGTGCCCCGGGGAGACACTCGAGCCGGCCACGCTGCGGTGTGTGTAGAAACGTTCCGCGAAATGCTCGCTCGGTGGCGGCGGCTCGCCGTGTCATGGTCAGTGGTCCGGTCTGAAAGGTTGAGCAAGGGACAGGGGGGTATTCAAGCGCAGCGTCTGAGGGTTGCGCGAGATCGCTACCAGCACCACGATCGTCGCCAGGTACGGCAGCGCGCTCATGAACTGTGGCGGGATCTGCAGACCGAACGTCTGTGCAAACAGCTGGGCCACCGTGACGCCGCCGAACAGCCAGGCACCCAGGACCACGCGAGCTGGCTTCCAGGTCGCGAATACCACCAGCGCCTGTGCGATCCAGCCGCGGCCGGCGGTCATGTCATCCACCCACAAGGGCGTGTAGGCGAGGGACAGGTAGGCGCCCGCCAGCCCGGCCATGGCGCCTCCGGTCAGGATCGCCAGGTAGCGGATGCGCAGCACACGATAGCCGATCGCGCGCGCCGCTTCGGGTGCCTCCCCGACGGCGCGCAGCACCAGTCCGGGACGCGTCCGGTTCAGGAACCACCACGCCATCACGGCCAGCGCCAGCGCCAGGTAGACCAACGGGTCCTGGCCGAAAAGCACCTTGCCGACCACCGGCAGGTCCGAGAGCCCCTGCAGGTGTACCCGGGCGATCGTAGTTCCGGAACGGGCTCCGAAATGCCGGCCGATCAGCGATGCAAGGCCGGACCCCGATATGGTGAGCGCCAAGCCGGCGGCATACTGGTTGACCGCCAGACCCAAAGCCAGCAGCGCGAACAGGCTGGCCATGAGCGCGGCGGCGATCATGGCGACGCAGATCGCTGCGGCGGGCGACTGACCGTGCAGTGCCATGCCGAATGCGGCCGCAGCTCCCACCAGCATCATGCCTTCCACGCCCAGGTTCAGGACGCCGGAGCGCTCGACGATGAGTTCGCCGATAGCCGCGAAAATCAGCGGCGTGGCCGCAACCAAGGTACCGTCCAGCAGCGGAATGATCAGCTGGTTCATGGCGCCGGCTGCTTCATGGCCTGAGGCGGATCCGGAAATCCACCAGCACGTCGGTTGCCAGCAGACACAACAGCAGCAGGCCCTGGAAGCTGCGGGACATCGCCGCCGGGACGTTCATCGACATCTGTGCCGCCTCGCCGCCCAGGTACAGCAGCGACAGCAGCAGCCCTCCCAACAGCACCCCGACCGGTCGCAGCCTGCCGATGAAGGCGACGATGATGGCGGCGAAACCGTAGCCGGGTGAAATGACCGGGGACAGCTGTCCGAGGGGGCCGGCGGCTTCGAACATGCCCGCGAGGCCCGCCGTGGCGCCCCCGATCAGTAGCGCAATCCAGGTGAGACGGCCCTGCGCAAAGCCGGCGTAGCGGGCAGCGGACGGCGCTGCTCCGCTCACCTTCAGTTGAAATCCCAGGAAGCTGCGCTGAAGCAGCAGCCATGCCAGGGGCACTGCCCCCAAGGTGATGAAGACGCTGGCGTTCAGCCGCATGCCCGCAATCAGTGGCGAAAACGTCGCTGACTCGCTGAACAGTGCCGTCTGAGGGTAGTTGAGTCCCTGGGGATCCTGCATCGGACCATTGACCAGCCACGACAGCAGCAGCTGGGCGACGTAGGTCAGCATCAGGCTCACGAGGATCTCGCTGGTATTGAGCCGGGTCTTGAGGAATGCCGGAATGGCAGCCCAGAGCATGCCACCCAGCATGCCGGCCAGCATCATCGCCGCCAGCAGCCAGTGATGCACGCCGTCCGCGAACCGCAACGCCATCCAGGCGGCGCAGATCGCGCCCACCGTATACATTCCTTCGGCGCCGATGTTCCAGACATTGGCACGATATCCGATCATGAGGCCCAGTCCCATGAGGACCAGTGGATTTGCCTTGAGCAACCATTCGGAGACGCCATTGGCGCTGGACAGGGGTTCGATGAAGAACACCCGCAGCGTCGCCAGCGGGGCCAGCCCGGCCAGGCGCAGCATCGGAATGGCACACAGGACCATCGCCAGCACTGCCAGAGCGGGTGCCACAAAACCCATGACCCGCGAGGGGACCGCGCGCCGCTCCAGATACAGCCGAATCATGCCGCACCGGCCTCCAGGCCGGCCATCAGCATGCCGAGTTGTTCGATGCGCAGCGTCTCGCGCGGCATGGCCGCGGAAAGCCGGCCACGAAACAGGACTGCGATGCGATCACAGACTTCCAGAAGTTCCTCGAGTTCGTCCGAGAGGATCAGCACGGCCGCGCCCCGGCGGCTAAGATCGATGAGGTTCTGGCGCAGGAATCCTGCCGCCGCCACATCGACTCCCCACGTCGGCTGCGAGACCATGAGCACCACCGGCGCCAGACTGCATTCCCGGCCGACGACGAACTTCTGCAGGTTGCCGCCGGAAAGGCTCGCTGCCATGGCCTCGGTGCCCGAACAGCCGACGCGAAAGCGATCGATGATGCCGCGGGCGAAGGCGGCAATCGCGGCGTTGCGCGTGAAGCCCCGCTTGACCAGGTCCTGGCGGTAGGCCGTGAGCAGGGTGTTTTCTCGCAGCGACATCGCCGGCACTGCGCCCCGACCGAGACGCTCGGCGGGAATGAACGCCAGGCCGCGGCGGCGGCGGGCGCCGGCATCCAGATGGGCGATGGGCGTGGCATCCAGCATCACGGTGCCCGGCGCGGCGGTGCGCTCGCCGCTGAGCGCGTCGAGCAGTTCGGCCTGACCGTTTCCGGACACGCCCGCGATACCGACGACCTCGCCGGCTCGGACCTGCAGTTGCAGATCGTGGAGCGCCGTACCGAAGGCATCAGTCGGCGGCAGCGACAGGCCGCGCAATGCGAGTCGGACGCCGCCCGTGGCAACGGCCGATCGCGTCACCGGCGCTATCGCGGCACCCACCATCAGCCGCGCGAGGTCGGCGGCACTCACCTCAGCAGGTGTTACGGCACCGACCACTTTGCCGCCGCGCAGGATGGTGGCCGAATGGCACAGTTCGCGGATTTCCTCGAGCTTGTGGCTGATGAACAGGATGCTGCAGCCTTCGGCCGCGAGAACCCGCAATACCCCGAACAGCCGCCCGACCGCCTGCGGAGTGAGCACGGATGTGGGCTCGTCGAGGATCAGCAGTTTCGGGTTTTGCAGCAGACAGCGCAGGATTTCCACTCGCTGCCGCTCGCCGACCGAAAGATGGTGAACGAGCCGCAGCGGGTCTACGGGCAATCCATAGCGCTCGCCCATTCCGGAAATGCGCGCCGCAAGTGCCGCGCGATCGAATCGACCTGCATGGGCGAGCGCGATGTTGTCGACGACCGTCAGCGTTTCGAACAGCGAGAAGTGCTGATACACCATGCCGATACCCAGCTCACGGGCAGCGCCTGGATTCAGAATCGACGTCCGGCGGCCCTCCCAGAGTATCTGTCCGGCATCTGCACGGATCGTGCCGCAGATGATCTTCATCAGCGTGCTCTTGCCGGCCCCGTTCTCCCCCAGGACGGCATGAATCTCCCCCGGGGCCACCGCCAGTGAGACCGCGTCATTGGCCACGAAGCTGCCGTACCGCTTCGTAATGGCCTCCAGGGCGATACGCGGTGGCATCAGCCCTTCAGGCTGCCCTGCATACCAGCCGCGAGCCAGTTGATGCTACGCGAGTCCCTTTGGTTGAGTACCATGCCACGGGGCACCCGCACCGCTCCGGCCTGGTCGCGGATCTCGCCGGCGAAGGGCTCCAGAGTTCCGGACTTGATCGCCTGCTGACGATCATCAAGCAGTGCCCGCACCGGCTGCGGGATGGCCGCTGCGTAGGCGGACATCTGCACCACACCTTCCTTCAGGCCCCACCAGCGGCTTTGCGGTTTCCAGGTACCGGACAGGATATCCCGAGCGTCCCGGACATAGATGCCGCTCCAGTCCAGGATCATGGACGTCAGCAGGCGCGTCGGCGCGTATTTGCGGACATCGCTGGCGTAGCCCAGCGACCAGACCCCCCGCTGTTCGGCAGTCTGGGCCGCGACCGGGCTGTCGGTCATGGCTGCGAGCACGTCGCAGCCTTTGGCAATCAGCGCCAGCGTCGCATCCTTCTCCTTTGCCGGATCCTCCCAGGAATTCATGAAGATGATGGAACAGGTGGCCGCCGGATTCACGCTTTGGGCACCCAGCAGGAAGGCATTCGCCGGGCCGACGATATCCGGTACCGGATAACCGCCGATGAACCCCAGCCTTCCGGTCCTGGACATCTTCCCGGCGGCTATGCCGCCCAGGAAGGTTCCCTCATGGTACCTGGCCTCGAAATTGCCGAGATTGGTGCCGATTGCGACTCCGGCGCAGCAATCGAAGCTGACCTGCGGGAACTGACGCGCCACGCGCCCGATGGGTACGCTATGCGAGAAGCTCGTGCCGATGACCAACTGATGGCCCGACGCCGCAAAGCCCCGGAATACCCGCTCCGCATCCTGAGGTTCGAACACGTTTTCGATCACGTCGACCTGGGCCCTGGCACCCAGAGCGCTGCGGATCGCCTCCGCCGCAAGCACGGTCTGGCGGGTCCAGCCCACTTCCGCGGCAGGGGCCACCAACGCCACTCCGACCTTGATCTGGCCAAGCACCGCCGCCTCAAGCAAGGCGGAGCCCCCGCCGAGTCCGATCACACCGGCTGCCCCACCCTGCTTGAGGAACCTCCGGCGCGAGACCGGCGGTGCAACCTGCACCGCCGGGTCGCCTGCAGCTGGATTCAATTCACCGCCCCCCGCCTAGAAGGTGTAATGCGCCGTGACCACGAATTCCAGGGGCGGAGCCCACACCTGGGTGGTCTCGCCGCCGAACTGGTTGGTGAAACGCGATGCCACCTCGAAACGATCGAATACGTTGTTGATGCCCAAGGATACATCCAGTCCGCTCGATTTGTAGGCATAGTCGAAGTAGAGATTCGCCATCGTATAGGACGGGGCCCGGTAGATGGGTGTCATGCCGAAGATCGTATCCGAGTAATCACTGCGGTACTGCAGCTGGAAGCGGGATACGAAGGTCGAACCATCGGCTAGATTCAGGGTGTGGGTCAGGGCGCCGGTGACGGTCCACTCGGGGAGATTCGGCGGCGCGTTGCCGTAGACGTCCCGGTAGGCCGTCTCGCGCAGCGCATTCAGGCCAGGGGAGCCGGTAAACAGGTCGCCGTAACAGGTGTAGTCGCATGCCGTGAGGTAGCTGGCATCCGCCTGTAGCCCGGCGACATTGTCCAGGGCGAGGAAGTGCGAGGTGATTTTGCCCTTCTCCCAGGCGAAGTTCCCGTCGAAGCGCAGGCCCGCCGGCATGAGGGCCGCCACTTCCCCCTCTATACCGTAGACCTGCACCTGGGGAACGTTGTCGACGCCGCCTTGGAAATTGATGAGATCCTCCGCCTGGAACTGCATGTTCCGGTCGTTATAGAGATAGGCGGACAGGTTGGCCGTCAGGTGCTTGTCGAAGAAGCTGTTCTTGGAACCGATCTCATAGGCGGTTATGGTCTCGGGCGCGAACTGCAGGGGTACGACGGCTGGAAAGGAGGAGATGTTGCCGCCGCCCGGCTTGAAACCGGTGGAGACGCTTCCATACACGAGGTTCGCCGGCGTCAGGTCATAATCGATGCCGGCCCGCCATGTGAACTTGGTGGCGGTCTGCTGCACAAAGGTGGCCGGAGCGAAGAGGTTGTAATAGTCGCTGAAGAATGTCGTGTTGTGGTCACGTGTGTACCGGCCACCGAGGGTCAGGCGCAACGAGTCGGTGGCATGCCAGATCGCCTGGCCATATTCGGATGACGAGGTACGGGTCTCGATGCCGTTGTTCTGGAAATACAGCTGGTCACCGAGCACCGTCGCATCGTTGACATCGGTCGCGAGCAGGAAACTGCTGATCGGATCGGCCAGATTGTTCAGGTCCGGATGTGCGCCCAGGATGTCCGGATCCGCGACCCCATTCAGGGTCGGATCTCCCGGGTACAGATTGTACTGGTCGTACGCGACCGTGGTCTTACCCTTCAGGTAGAAGCCGCCGATGATCCAGTCCACCGGCCCGCCCGGCTTGGAGCTCAGGTCCAGCTCCTCGGTCAGGTTCTTGGTATTGTGTTCGAAGTACTCGACGTCATGCGGCTGCGGGACGGCGCTGGTGATGTCCAGGTCCATGCCATCCTCGTTGACGCCGCCGTGATGGTTGACTTCCTGATAGCTGCCGATGGACTTGAGGGTCGCAAACGGCAGGTCGTAGGTGATGGTCACGCCGCCGAGCTGCTGATTGTAGATGAGCCGCCCCGGAAAGTCGGAACTCTGCTGGTAGAAGTCGGGGTTCGGGTCGGCGATGTTCTTGCCTTCGGTTTCGTGTTCACGGGCCTGGGCGTACTCGGCACGGAACAGGATCGAGAGATCCTCGGTGGTCTGCCATAGCGCCTGCAGCCGGCCGTGAAGGTTATCCTGGTTGCCCAGATCGTATCCGCCCGAATAACCCGGCACGCCAGTCGCGGTCACGAAGCCATGCTGGTAGTTCTGGTCGTATGCCGCACGGATTGCGAAATTGCCGGTGAACGGGATGTTCACCGCCGCGCTGGCGTGCAGCAGGTCGTAGGAACCGCCGGCCAGCTCCCCGTAACCCTTGATGGCGTCGAAGCTCGGCAGAACGCTGATGACGTTGATGGTACCGCCGATGGAATTCTGGCCGAACACGGTGCCCTGCGGGCCACGCAGGACCTCCACGTGATCCACGTCCAGGAAGTCCGAGTTCAACGCCACCGGAAAGGCAACGTAGATCCCGTCCTCATGATAGGAGACCGAAGTCTGCGCCGAATCATCCTGCGGGACGTTGAAGCCGATGCCGCGGATCGAGACGCTACGGTTATAGCCTTCACTCTGGGTGATGACCAGCCCTGGAACCTGGCCGTTGAGATCCAATGGCGACACCACGGCGGCCGCCTTCATGGCATCCCCCGTAATGGCGGTCAGGGCAACGGGTGCGTGCTGCAGTCCAATGTTCTGTTTCTGCGCGACCACCGTGACCTCCTGCAGCGCGTCACCGGAACCATTGGCAGCGCCGGCGGCATCGGCGGCGGTGTCCGTGTCAGTATCGGCCCATGCGATTCGGCCACCGAGCTGGCCTGCCAGGACCAGCAGCGTCAGGACTGCAGTTGCCTTACGGCTATTCATTATTGCGCTCTCCAAGGCGGTTATTGGGGATGTCATGGGCGTGCGGCACCACGTTGTCGAGAATCAGGGCGCACAGCCCCCCGGTAGCAATGCCGGAGGACAACGTATTGCGCAGCAGCGCAGGTAACTGGCTCAGCAACTCCGGCACGAAGCTCACGCCCAGTCCCGCGCCGAGCGAAACGGCGATGATGATCGCCGTGCGCCGGCTGACAGGCGCACCCGACAGGATCCGCACGCCCGCCGCGGCCACGAGACCGAACATGATCAGGGTGGCGCCACCGAGCGCCGCGCGTGGCATCGCCTGTACCAGCACGCCGACCGCAGGCACCAGCCCTATCAGCACCAGCAGCCCACCGATGAATCGGCCGACATAGCTGCTGCCCACGCCGGTGAGCTGAATGACGCCATTGTTCTGCGCAAACGTCGTCGTCGGCGAGCACCCCAGACACGCACCGAGCATCGAACTGATGCCATCCGCCAGCAACCCGCCACGGAGACGTTCCGTGAACGCGGGGCCCGAGACCGCCTGTCCACTCAATGCCGCCGTCGCCGTCAGGTCACCGACGGCTTCCACGCTCGAAACCACGTAGGTGAACGCAAATGGAACCACAGCCTCGGGACGAAAGCCCAGGCCGAAGCGGAATGGCATTGGGATCGCAAGCGCCGGTACGGAGCGCAGATTGCTGAAGTCCACGCCTCCCATTGCGATGCCGATCAGATCGCCGACGAGGAGCCCGATGATCACCGACAGCATGCGCAGCTGCCGTGACCGGCAGCAGCTGAAGACCAGAATGGTGACGACGACGATGGCTGCCAGGCCGAGGTTCTTCACGGACCCGAAGCTGCCGTCAGCTTTCGCCTCCAGCCCCCCGCCGACATTGGTGGCCGCGACTTGCAGCAGGGTGAGGCCAATGAGTGCCACCACCGTCCCGGTGACGATCGGCGTGAACAGGCGGCGGGCGCGGTGAATGCACCGACTCAGGATGATGATGAGCGGCGCGGTGGCGGCGGAGACTCCGAAGGCGACACCCAGCGCTTCGCGGACGCCGCCGCCCGCCGCCATCACGGTGCCGGCCGCGGCCAGAATCGGCGGGATGAATGCGAAACTCGTTCCCTGCACGCTCAGCAATCCGGATCCGACTGGGCCGATCCGGCGCGTCTGGAGGATGGTTCCGATACCGGATACGAGCAGGGCCGTGCTCACGAGGTACGCAGTATCTTCGGCGGGGAGTTTCAGAGCTTCGCCCAGAATCACCGGAGGGGTGATGATGCCGACGAACATCGCCAGGACGTGCTGCAGCGCTACAATGAGGGCATCGAGGAAGGCCGGCCGCTCCTCCAGACCACACAGTAGCTCAACCGATTCCGGCATGGTGTGACCCGTCATGGCCATGCCGGGGGTGGGGCATTCCTCAAGATGCATTCACGATGGTGTATCCATGCCCTTTGAATGCAAGAGCCATGCTCACCGGATTCCCGATGCGCGATCATTTGCCGCAGCGGACGGATCCGCCGGGCAACTACCGCGATGGATAGGCCCTCAGCACAAGTGCCGCCATTCAACAACGCAGGCAAGCCGGCACCGTCGTGGTGCGGGACCGATGCGGAACGCACATCAATGCGGCACGCGTTGGGTGATGGTCTGCCGCAGCCGTCGTGAGTGTTTGTTGTACAGTGGCTGCCGGTACCTTGCTGTTCGACGTCTCGCCCATGCCACTCTCGCTCCCGGCTTTCATCAGGGCGTTGCCCAAAGCAGAACTTCACGTCCACATTGAGGGCACGCTGGAGCCTGAACTCGTGTTCCGGCTGGCGGCAAAGCATGGCATCCAAATGCGGTACGACAGCATCGCCGCGCTGCGCGACGCCTACCATTTCCACGACCTGCAGTCCTTTCTCGATATCTATTACGCCGGTGCCAACGTGCTGCGCGAGGCTGAGGATTTCCACGCCATGACCAGCGCCTACCTCGAGCACGCCCACGCCGATGGCATCGTCCACACAGAGATCTTCTTCGATCCTCAGGCCCACACCGCACGCGGCGTGCCCCTGGCGGTGGTGATGGAGGGCATCACGCGCGCGCTGCGTGAAGCGCAGCAAAAGACCGGCATCTCAATCCGACTGATTCTGTGCTTCCTGCGGCACCTGCCCGCCCGGGAGGCGATGCTGACCCTGGAGGCTGCCTTACCCTGGCGCGAGCACCTGACGGCCGTGGGCCTGGACTCCTCGGAGCTGGGGCACCCGCCCTCGAAGTTTGCGACAGTGTTTGCGCGCGCCCGGGAGCTGGGACTGCTGACGGTGGCTCACGCAGGCGAGGAAGGTCCGCCCGCCTACATCGAGGAGGCGCTTGACCTGTTGCAGGTCCGACGCATCGACCATGGCGTGCGCTGCCTCGAGGATCCGGCATTGGTTGCGCGCCTGGCGCAGGCGCGGACGCCGCTCACCGTCTGCCCCCTGTCCAATGTCCGATTGCGCGTGTTTGACAGCCTCGCGGATCACAATCTCAGGATCCTGCTCGAGCAGGGTGTTTGCGTGACGGTGAATTCCGACGACCCGGCGTATTTCGGCGGCTACCTGCAGGAGAACTTCGAGGCCGTGGCCGAGGCGCTCCAGCTGTCGCGCGGGCAGCTGGCGCAGCTGGCCCGCAATTCCATCGAGGCCGCGTTCATCGAGCCGCAGCTCAAGCACTCCTGGTACGCGAAGATCGATCGGCTGCTGGCGGAAAACGGCGCGGCCGCATGAGTGCGGACCCTCACGGGAGGGTGGTTACGTGATCCTTACGGATGTGGTGGGTGATCCCGGTATTCAGCCCAGCCATGCACCAGCGCCTCGACCACCGGGCAGCCCACTTGGTAGGCGGCCTCGACGGCTTGACCGAGGGCCGCGTACGTATTGTCGCTTTCCTTGGCCAGCGCCGCGGCCGGTGTCTGCCCCGGGGGCGGCACCGTGAAGTCACTCCCGGTCCGCAGTACCAGCACGCGCCTGCTGTCCACGCGGTGGGATCTGCTCAGGAAAGTGAGCGCGACCAGGGTGCCGCTATCCTCCATTGCGGAGGTGACCATCCGTCCCCTGCCGTGAGTCCAGAAATGCACCCATTGGTCGGCCCAGTCATTCATCAACCGGCCATCCCAGAAGCGCATGGCTGCAAGATTGTCACCGAGCAGCACGAACGGTGCACGCCGGGCGTTCGGCTCGGTGTACTTTGCACGTGCCTGCTGCATCTGCGCATCATCGAGCAGCGGCACGTTGCGTGTGAGCCGGTAGGCCCATTGCACCAGCGCCGGGTCGAGCTTGAACACCTGGCCCTCCGCAGGCCTGGCACTGGGAGCGAACGGGCGCTTCGCCTGCAGTGGGTACAATCCCGTACTCCAATCCGGAGGGATTTCGCGCGCGTCGATCTGGTAGGCGAGGTCGCCATCGACGATATACCGGGCCCAGGCCGCCGAACCAAGACTCGCATACTTGGGATTGATTCCGGCAATTCCGGCAACGAGCCAGTATGCGTGCGTGAGATCGAAGCGCGGGTCCATACCCAGCTCCATCACCGCCGTCGCAGAATTCGCGGTGCCCTCTCCGGTCACCATGCCGAGCACACCGGTCGTGGGATTGAGGAACAGATCATGATGGTGGGCGAATGCGAAGCGCCGCGAAAGCTGCTGGCGATCGTGCCAGTACTGGAATTCGCCTGCTGCGTCACCCGAATCGGCGCCGATCTCAAACATCGAGACCACGACGACCTTGATCTCAATCGGCCGGTCCACGGCAGCGTGACCCACCGCTCCTGTCACCTGCCAGCCGCACAGGCACAGCACCCACAGTATCCGCGGGCGCCAGCGATTCATTGCGCCCCCGGCAGGCGATCGCGGTACACGGTCCAGTTCTTCAGCAGCGCGGCCACCACCTTCGATCCGATCTGGTAGGCGGCCTCGAGGGAGGGGCGCAGCGCCGTGTAGCTGCTCTCGGACTCCATCGCCAGATTCTCGGCGGCACTGCGACCCGGCGGCGGGATGGTGAAATTACTGCCGGTGCGCAGCACCAGGATCCGGTTCGGATCGACTTTGCCGGTTCGGCCCAGGTAGGTGAGCCCGAGCAGGATGCCGCTGTCCTCCATCTCGGTGACGACCATGTTGCCCTGCCCCTGCGTCATCTGGCGCACCCAGTGATTGGCCCAATCATTCATCAGCCTGCCGTGCCAGAACCGCATGGCGGCAATGTCATCGCCCTCCAGGACGAAGGGTGGTCGGCGGGCATTGGGATAATCCACGTAGCGCGCGCGAGCGCTGCGCAGCGGTTCAGCATCGCCCAGTGGCACGTCGCGGGTCAGCCGGTAGGCCCAGTCCACCAGGCGTGCGTTCAGGGTGAATACCTGCCCTTCGACCGGCACGGCCTTGGGATCCTCCGGCCCATGGGATTCCAGTGGGAAGATGCCGCTCGACCACCCTTTGGGAATTTCACGGGAGTCGATTTCGAAGGCGAGGTCGCCATCGATGACGCGGCGCACCCACACGGCCGAACCCAGGGATGCATCCGCGGGGTCGACGCCAGCGATACCGGCCACGATCCAGTAGGCATGGGAAAGATCGAAGCGTGGATCCATGCCCAGCTCCATCACCGCCGATCCGGCATTCGCCGTCCCCTCGCCGGTCACCATACCCAGTACCCCCGTTTCCGGGTTCATGAACAGATCGTGGTGATGGGCGAAGGCGAAGCGCCTGTCGAGTTTCTGGCGCTCGCGCCAGAACTGGAATTCGCCCGCAGCATCCCCTGTATCCGCCCCGATCTCGAATGTGGTGACCACCACCACTTTCGTCACGATGGGTGCGGACGCTTGTGGCGGCGTGCTCCCGGAGGCGCACAGGGTACACAGCAAGGCCACGACGCCCGGACAGGATTTCTTCAGGCCCGCCATTACGTCGCGCACCACAATGGTGCAAGTCTTTGGCGACTGGAGGAGCCGCATGGTTATTGGCCCTTCTCCAGTTCGGTCAGTTGATCGCGGACCAGGGAGACGAAGGCGTCCAGGGCGGCCTGGAAGGTGCGCCCGCGGCGCACGTAGATTCCGAGGTCGGTGGTGACGGGTCCGGAGCTCTGCAACGGGACGTGAATGAGTCGACGCGACTTCAGTTCGGCCTCGATACCCAGCTGGGTCTGAAAGGAGATGGCGGGCAGCTTCAGCGTGAGATTCTTCATCAGCTCCAGTGAGCCGACCTCGGCGAGCACCTGCATCTTGCCGGCGAAGCGCGTCAGATGGGGCAACAGGACCGTGTGGATCGAGAGTTCCTCGGTGGGCAGGATCACCGGATGCATCGCGCACTGCGGGAAGGTCACGTGCTTCTCCCGCGCCAGCGGATGTTCCGGCCGCATGATCGCCCCCAATCTGAATTGTCCGCTGCCCAGTTGCTGCAGTTCCGGATGGTGTCCCAATGAAAAGGCAAGGCCGACATCCGCCGTGCCCGAGGCGACGATGCCCGCTATCTGATTGGAGCCGGCCGACTTCACGGTCAGCCTGATTCCCGGATAGCGGCTCGCCATGGCGGCCAGCAGGTCCGGCAGCACTGCGGCGCCGAGCGATTCTACGGTCACGACGCTCAACTCACCCCGCCGTAGACCGCGCAGCGCCTCCAGCTCGTCCGTGGCGCGCCGTGCGTCCTGCAACACCGTGAGAGCATGGTGCGCAAACACCTCGCCCGCGGCCGTGAGTTTCATGCCGGTGGCGAAGCGCTCGAACAGCGGCATCCCCAGGTCGGTCTCGAACTGTATGAGCTGACGGTTGATCGCCGAGGCCGCCACGCCGAGCTTGCGGGCAGCCTCCCGTATCGATCCGTAACGACGGACCGCGTCGAAATAGGTAATCGCGCGGTACCGGATCGGCTTGCGGGCGGCGCTGCTCATGCGCCTCGCATCTTGGCATCGCCCTCGTGCCGGCGGCAACCGGGAAACGGCGCGAGTACGCTAAACTTACGCAATGCCACGAAAACTATTCATCACCAGCGCCCTGCCCTACGCCAACGGCCCGCTGCACATCGGGCACATCATGGAGTACATCCAGGTCGATATCTGGGCGCGATTCGAGCGCATGCGCGGCGCCGAAGTCCATCTGCTGGGCGCGGACGACGCCCACGGCGCGCCCATCATGCTCAAGGCGCAGGCCGAGGGCATCACCCCGCAGGAACTGGTGCGGGGCATAGCCGCCGGGCGGCGGCAGTACCTGGATGGGTTCTCGCTGAGCTTCGATCACTGGTACACCACCGACTCGCCGGAGAACACGGCGCTGTCGCAGGATGTCTACCGGCGACTGCAGGCGGGCGGCCTCATCGATGTGAAACCGGTCGAACAGTTCTATGACCCGGTGAAGGGCATGTTCCTGGCGGACCGCTACATCAAGGGCGAATGCCCCCACTGCCATGCCAAGGACCAGTACGCCGACGCCTGCGAGGTGTGCAGTACGGTCAACACGCCCACGGACCTCATCCAACCCTATTCGACGCTATCGGGCTCCGTGCCGGAACTGCGCACCTCCGATCACCTCTTTTTCCGGCTGTCCGATCCACGCTGCCGCGCCTTCCTGACGGCCTGGATCGACGCCAGCGGGCACCTGCAGCCGCAGGTTGCGAACAAGGCCCGCGAATGGCTCGAGGGTACCGGCGAGGATGCCCTGGGGGATTGGGACATCTCGCGCGATGCGCCCTATTTCGGCATTCCGATTCCGGATCATCCCGGCAAGTACTTCTATGTGTGGCTGGATGCGCCGCTGGGCTATCTGGCCTCGCTGCAGAACTACTTCACGACCGGCGGCGCCGCACGCAACGGCGAGCCGCGCACGTTCGCTGAGTTCCTGGCCGATCCGCACACCGAGCAGGTCCACTTCATCGGCAAGGACATCATCTACTTCCACACCCTGTTCTGGCCGGCGATGCTGAAGTTCGCGGGAGCGCCCTACAAGGTGCCCGACAACATCCACGTGCACGGCTTCCTCACCGTCCTGGGTGCCAAGATGTCCAAGTCCCGCGGCACCGGGATCGATCCGCTGCAGTACCTGCGCATCGGCCTGGATCCGGACTGCCTGCGCTACTACATCGCCGCCAAGCTCAATGCCAACGTCGAAGACGTTGATTTCAGCCCCGAGGACTTCCTGGCGCGCGTGAACAGCGACCTGGTCGGCAAGTACGTCAACATCGCCAGCCGCTGCGCGAATTTCATCAATCAGCGCTTCGAGGGCCGACTGTGCGCCGTCACCGAAAGCGGCGCGCTGGCGGTCCTGGATGAGTTCCGCCGCGACACCGCCGCGGTGGGGGATGCCTATGAGCAGCGCGATTTCGGGCAGGGGCTGCGGCTGACGATGCGCCTGGCCGACATCGCCAACCGCTATGTGGCCGATCACGCTCCCTGGGAGATCGCACGGGATGCTGCCCGCCGCGCCGAACTGCAGGATGTGTGCAGCGCCGCCATCAACATGTTCCGGCTGCTGACGCTGCTGCTAAGACCGGTCGCGCCGCAGCTTGCCGGGCGCGCCGAGAAGTTCCTGGGCATCGGGCCGCTGCTCTGGGCGGATGCCGCGGCCCTGCTGCCGGCGGGGCACCGGATCCACGCTTACTCGCATCTGCTCTCGCGGGTGGATGCCAAGACCCTCGACCGCCTGTTCGATTCAGCCAAGGAAGGAGCCGCCGTGACCACCCCGCCCAACCCTGCCGCCGAGGCGCCGCCCGCGACCATTGGTATCGATGATTTCGCGAAAATCGACCTGCGGGTGGCGCGCATCGTCACGGCCGAGGTGGTGAGCGGTTCCGACAAGCTCCTTAAACTGTCCCTGGACCTGGGGGACGGATCGCCGAGAACGGTGTTTTCGGGCATTCGTGCGGCCTACGATCCGGCGATGCTGGTGGGGCGGCTCACGGTCGTCGTGGCGAACCTGGCGCCGCGCAAGATGCGCTTCGGAACGTCCGAGGGCATGGTGCTGTGCGCCAGCGGCAGTGGCGCAGGATTGTTCCTGCTGTCCCCGGACTCGGGCGCTACCGCGGGCATGCGCATCAGCTGATGTCCGCGGTCGACATCAAGGCCATCGACGGGCTGCTGCCGCAGACGCAGTGCACGCGCTGCGGTTATGCCGGCTGCCTGCCGTATGCGACCGCGATCAGCGAAGGGGCACCCATCAACCAGTGTCCGCCGGGGGGCGTCGCCACCATCGAGGCGCTGGCGGAACTGCTCGGACGCGAAGTGCTGGCGCTCAATCCGGCCAACGGCGTGGAGAGCGCGGCACGCGTCGCAGTGATCGACGAGTCCCGGTGCATCGGCTGCGCCAAGTGCCTGCCGCCGTGTCCGGTCGATGCCATCATCGGCGCCCCGCGCTTCCTGCACACCGTGGTCAGCGCGCTGTGCACCGGGTGCGAGCTGTGTATCGCGCCGTGTCCGGTCGACTGCATCAGCTTGGTCGAACCCGCAGCGCCGCAGGCGCTGCCCGCCCCGCACCAGAACCGCGAGCGCTACCAGGCCCATCAGGCGCGCGTGCAGCGGCGCGCCGCCGAGCGCGCGGCGCTGCTCGCGGCCCGCAAGAAGCTCGCGCTGGGCGACCCGCAATGAAATCCGCCCGTACCACGGCGCGTCCCCGCCGCGGATTCACGGCGGCGCGACGCCGCAAGCTCTTCGAGCGGCTGCGCGCCGCCAACCCCGAACCACTGTCCGAGCTCAAGTACGGCAATCCCTTCGAGCTGCTGGTGGCGGTGATGCTCTCGGCGCACACCACCGACAGGAGCGTCAACGCTGCCACCGCCCGCCTGTTTCCCGTGGCGAATACGCCGCAGGCACTGCTGGCCCTGGGGATCAATGGCGTGAAGCCCTACCTCAAGTCGGTGGGCCTCTACAATGCCAAGGCGGCCAATCTGATCGGGTTGTGCCGGCAGCTGATGGAGCTGCACGGCGGCGCGGTGCCCGCGAACCGCGAAGCGCTCGAGGCGCTTCCGGGCGTCGGCCGCAAGACCGCCAACGTCGTGCTGAACATCGCCTTCGGCGAAGCCACCATCGCGGTGGACACGCACATCTTCCGGGTGGCCAACCGCACCGGACTGGCACCCGGCCGCACGCCGCTTGCCGTCGAGGCCGAACTGGTGCGAACCACCCCGGCGCAGTTCAGGCGCGACGCCCATCACTGGCTGCTGCTGCATGGACGCTACGTGTGCGTCGCCCGCACTCCGCGCTGCCCCGGGTGCATCATCCGCGACCTGTGCGACTTTCCGGACAAGACCCGTGCCGATCTTCGCTGACCACAGCCGCGAACAGCTGCGGCAGATGTACCTCTCGTCGTGGCGCAAGTTCCAGGCGCAGCAGCCACTGCAGCCACTGGAAAAGCAGGTGGCTGCCGTGATCGCCGAACATCCGGAGTACATCGCCTGGCTCGAGGGCGGCGAGGACGTCCTCAGCGCCGAATTCACACCCGAAGGCGGACGCGGGAATCCATTCCTGCACATGGGCATGCACCTGGCGATCCGCGAGCAGCTGAGCACCAACCGCCCGGCGGGCTTCGCCGCGCTCTACCGCAGGCTCTGCGAGCACTTCGGCGATGCCCATGAGGCCGAACATGCGCTGCTCGAACCCCTCGGCGAGACGCTCTGGGAGGCCCAGCGCGCGAACCGCGCGCCGGATGAGCTCACCTATCTGCGCAAGGTCGAAGCGCTGGTGGCGCGGCTTGGCGGCCACGCCTGAAGCACTACTTCTTCTTCGGCATGTAGAGGTCGGTGAGTGTGCCGTCGAAGGCCTCGGCGGCGAATGCCACGGTCTCCGAGAGCGTCGGATGCGGGTGCACCGTGAGGCTGATGTCGGTGGCGTCGGCTCCCATTTCGATGGCCACGGCCACTTCGCTGATCAGGTCGCCGGCATTGGAGCCGACGATGCCGCCGCCGAGAACGCGGTGCGTCACCGGATCGAACAGCAGTTTGGTGAAGCCGTCATCCCGGCCGAGTGACAGCGCCCGGCCGCTGGCCGCCCAGGGGAAGGCGGACTTTTCAAACGCGACGTTGCGGGCCTTGGCGTCGGTCTCCGTAAGCCCCACCCAGGCCACCTCCGGATCGGTGTAGGCCACCGAGGGAATGACGCGCGCGTCGAAGGCCGCCTTGTGCCCGGCGATGACCTCGGCGGCCACCTTGGCTTCGTGGGTCGCCTTGTGCGCGAGCATCGGCGGGCCGGCGATATCACCGATGGCAAAGATATGCGCCACGTTGGTGCGCAGCTGCTTGTCGACGGGGATGAAGCCGCGGTCGCTGACCTTCACGCCGGCATGCTCCGCCCCGATGACCTTGCCGTTGGGTGAGCGGCCGACGGCCACCAGTACCTGGTCGTAGAGCTGCGGTTCGGGGGCCTTGTCACCGGCGAACGTGACCTTGATGCCGGCCTTGGTCGCCTCGACACCCGTCACCCGGGTCCCGAGCAGGATCTGCTCGTAGCGGCCGCGGATGCGCTTCTCCAACGGCTTCACCAGGTCCGGATCGCATCCCGGCATCAGCTGCGGCGTCAGTTCGACCACGCTGACCTTGCTGCCCAGGGCATCGTAGACGCAGGCCATTTCCAGGCCGATGATGCCGCCGCCGACGACGAGCATGCGCCCGCCCACGGCGGGCAGTTCCAGGGCGCCGGTGGAATCGATGATGCGCGGGTCTTCGGGCCAGCCCGGCAGTTTCACGGCTTCGGAGCCCGCCGCGATGATGCAATGCTCGAAGCGGATCCGCTCCGATCCCTTCGCGCCCGTGACCTCGATGACATGCGGGCTGACGAACTTCCCCGTGCCGGTCACCACCTCGACCTTGCGCTGCTTGGCGAGCATCGCAAGTCCACCGGTCAGCTTCCGGACCACTGAGCTCTTGAAGCCGCGCAGCTTCGCCAGATCGAACGTCGGCTTGCCGAAGGTGATGCCGTGCGCGGCCATGGCGTCGGCATCCTCCACGACCTTCGCCGCGTGCAGCAGCGTCTTGGAAGGAATGCAGCCGACATTCAGACACACGCCCCCGAGGGTATCCCAGCGCTCGATCAGCGTGACCTTTACGCCCAGGTCCGCGGCGCGGAATGCGGCCGTATAGCCGCCGGGGCCGGAGCCGAGTACGACCACCTGGGTACTGCGGTCGGCTTTCTCCTCCGCGGCGCCGGGCGCCGTGGCCGCGGGTGCCGTAGCGGCAGGTGCTGCAGCCGCCGGCGGCGCGGCGGCGGGGGCAGCCTTGGGAGCCGCGGCCGGGGCCGGGGCCGGGGCCGCGGCGGGCGCCGCTTTGGCAGCCGGCGCGGGCTTCGTTCCGTCGGCCTGTACGCGGCCGATGACGGTGCCCTTGCTGACCTTGTCGCCCTTCTTGACCAGCACTTCCGTGAGCTTGCCGGCGGCGGCGGAGGGGACGTCCATCGTCGCCTTGTCGGTCTCGAGGGTGATCAGCGGCGTCTCGACTTCGACGCTGTCACCTGCCTTGACCATCACGTCCACGACCGGCACGGCGTCGAAATTGCCGATATCCGGCACGACCAGGTCGATGGTGGCCATCAGGGCACCGCCTCGAGCAGGCTGCGCGGCTCGGCGAGCACATGCGCAAGATAAGTTGTGAACTTGGCGGCGAGCGCGCCGTCGATGACGCGGTGATCGTAGGACAGCGACAGCGGCAGCATCAGCCGCGGCACGAACGCGCCGTCCTTGAAGACCGGTTTCATCGCCGAGCGCGACACGCCCAGGATCGCCACCTCGGGCGCGTTGATGATCGGGGTGAAGGCCGTTCCGCCGATGCCGCCGAGACTCGAGATCGTGAACGAGCCACCCTGCATCTGCGCAACGTTCAGCGTTCCGGTGCGCGCCTTTTCCGACAGCTCACCCAGATCGCGGGCCACCTCGTAGATGTCCTTGCGGTCCGCATCGCGTACCACCGGCACCATCAGTCCGTTGGGCGTGTCCGCCGCAAAGCCCATGTGGATGTACTTCTTGAGGACCAGATTCTCGCCGCTCGCATCCAGGGAGGAATTGAACATCGGGAAATGATGCAGCGCCCGGACGCAGGCACGGATGATGAATGCCAGCGGCGTGAGCTTGATGCCCTGTTCGGCGGCCCTGCCCTTGAGGTTGCCGCGCAGCGCCTCGAGGTCCGTGATGTCCGCCTCGTCGAACTGCGTGACATGCGGCAGGTTGACCCAGCTCGCGTGCAGCCGCGCCCCGGAAATCTTCTGGATGCGGGTCAGGGGCTTGGATTCGACGGCACCGAAGGCCGCGTAGTCCACCACCGGCACCGCGGGCAGTCCGCGGCCGCCCTGGGCGCCGCCTTTGCCGCCCGCCGCGCCGGTACCGACACTCAGGGCCTTCTTGACGAATCCCTTGACGTCCTCTTCGGTGATGCGCGACTTGAAACCGGTGCCGGTGACCCGCGACAGGTCCACGCCGAGTTCGCGCGCAAAGCGTCGCACCGAGGGACTGGCGTGCGCCGAGGAGAAGCCGCCTTCGTTCACCTGCGCCAGTGTCGAACCGGTGGGCACCGCCGTGCCGGCGGGGGCGGCCGGCGGGGGCGCCGGCGTAGGCGCCGGGGTGGCTGCAGGCTTGGCGGCCGGCGCCGGGGTCTCCTGGGCAGGCGCAGCATCCGCTTTGGTGGCGGGCGGCGCAGGGGCGGCGGCGGCCGTTGCGGCGCCTTTGGCGCCCTCCTCGACCCGCACCGTCGCCACCACGTCGCCCGGCGAGACGGTCCCGCCCTTGCGGGTCACGATCTTGTCGATGATGCCGGCGACCGTGGACGGCACGTCCATGGTGGCCTTCTCGGTCTCCAGCGTGACCAGCGGGCCGTCGACCTCGATGCTGTCGCCGGGCTTGACGAGCACGTCGATGACGGCCACGTCCCTGAAATTGCCCATGTCGGGCACTCGCACTTCGATGACGCGAGTCACTGTGTTTCTCGATATAGGTTGATCAGGAGTTCAACGGATCGGCCTTCGCAGGATCGATCTTGAGGTCGGCGACGGCCTTGACCACGGTGGCGCGATCGATCTTGCCCTCATCGGCCAGGGCCTTGAGGGTCGCGACGACGATGAAGTTGCGATCCACTTCGAAGTGCCGCCGCAGGGCCGCGCGGCCGTCGGAGCGGCCGTAGCCATCCGTGCCGAGCGTGACGTAGCGATTCGGGATCCACTGGCGGATCTGATCGGGCACCGTGCGCATGTAGTCGGTGGCCGCAACGATCGGCCCCTCGACATCCCTGAGGCAGGTGGCCACGTAGGACTGCTTCGCTTCCTGCTTCGGATTGAGCAGGTTGAAGCGCTCGCACTCCAGGGCCTCCCGCCGCAGCTGGCCGAAGCTGGTCACCGAATAGATGTCCGCCGGCACCCCGTAGTCCTTCTCCAGGATCTGCGCCGCAGCGATGCACTCGCGCAGGATGGTGCCCGAGCCGAACAGCGTCGCGCGCACCTTGCCCTTACCGCCGCTCTGCAGACGGTACATGCCCTTGAGGATGCCTTCCTCGGCACCCTTGGGCAGGGCGGGCTGCGCATAATTCTCGTTCATCACGGTGATGTAGTAGAACACCCGCTGCTGCTCGACGAACATGCGGCGCATGCCGTCATGGATGATGACGGCGAGCTCGTAGGCATAGGCCGGGTCGTAACTGATGCAGTTCGGGATGGTGCTGGCGTTGAGCAGGCTGTGCCCGTCCTGATGCTGCAGACCTTCGCCCGCCAGCGTCGTGCGGCCGGCCGTGGCACCGACCAGGAAGCCGCGGGCCTGGATGTCGCCGGCGGCCCACAGGAAATCACCGACCCGCTGGAAACCGAACATCGAGTAGTAGATGTAGAACGGCACCATGTTGATGCCATGGTTGGCATAGGCGGTGCCCGCCGCGATCCATGAACAGGTCGCGCCGGCCTCGTTGATGCCCTCCTCGAGCATCTGGCCCTTCTTGTCCTCGCGGTAGGACATCAGCGTCTCGGCGTCCTGCGGCGTGTACAGCTGGCCCACCGAGGAGTAGATGCCGATCTGGCGGAACAGGCCTTCCATGCCGAAGGTGCGTGCCTCGTCCGGAACGATCGGCACGATGTTCTTGCCGATGTTCTTGTCCTTCAGCAGCACGGTCAGGATGCGCACGAAGGCCATGGTGGTGGAGATCTCGCGCTCCCCGGTGCCCTCGAGCATGGCGTCGAAGGCGGACAGCGGCGGCACCTCGAGCGCCGGCGCGGTGATCTTGCGCTCCGGCAGGTAGCCGCCGAGCGCCTTGCGCCGGGCGTGCAGATATTTGGCTTCTTCCGAGCCTTCCGGCAGTTTCAGGTACGGCAGCTGCGCCAGTTCCTCGTCGGTGACCGGCATCGCGAAGCGGTCGCGGAATACCCGCAGCGCCTCGACGTCGACCTTCTTCTGCTGGTGCGCGACCATCTGGCCTTCGCCGGCCTTGCCGAGGCCGAAGCCCTTGACGGTTTTCGCGAGGATCACGGTCGGCTGGCCCTTGTGGGCGCAGGCCGCGTAGTAGGCCGCGTACACCTTGCGCGCATCGTGGCCGCCGCGCTTGAGTGCCCAGATGTCCTCGTCGCTCATGTTGGCGACCATCTCGCGGGTCTCCGGGAACTTGCCGAAGAAGTGCTCGCGGGTATAGGCACCGCCCTTGGCCTTGTAGTTCTGGTACTCGCCGTCGACGGTCTCGTCCATGACCTTCTGCAGCAGGCCTTTCTGATCGCGCGCCAGCAGCGGGTCCCAGCGTGACCCCCACAGCACCTTGATCACGTTCCAGCCCGCGCCGAGGTAGGCGGCTTCCAGCTCCTGGATGATCTTGCCGTTGCCGCGCACCGGGCCATCGAGGCGCTGCAGGTTGCAGTTGATGACGAACACGAGGTTGTCGAGCTTCTCGCGCACCGGCATGGTGAGCGCGCCCATCGACTCCGGTTCGTCGGTCTCACCGTCGCCCAGGAAGCACCACACCTTGCGGTCCGAGGGCGCGACGAGCCCGCGGTGCTCCATGTAGCGCACGAAGCGTGCCTGGAAGATGGCCATCATCGGGCCCAGACCCATCGAGACGGTCGGGAACTGCCAGAACTCGGGCATCAGCCAGGGGTGCGGGTAGGAGGACAGGCCGCGTCCCGGACCCTCGGCTTCCTTGCGGAAGTGATTGAGCTGATCCTCGGTCAACCGCCCCTCGAGGAAGGCACGCGCGTAGATGCCGGGCGAGGAATGGCCCTGCATGAACACCATGTCGCCGGGATGCTGGGCCGAGGCCGCGCGCCAGAAATGATTGAAACCGACTTCGTACAGCGTCGCCGAGGAGGCGTAGCTGGCAAGATGGCCGCCGTACTCCGAGGAGACCTTGTTGGCCCGGAGCACCATCGCCACCGAGTTCCAGCGCAGGTACGCCTCGATGCGGCGCTCCAGCGCGCGGTCACCCGGGTACTCCTTCTCCCGGGTCACCGGCAGGGTGTTCACGTAAGCCGTGTTGGGCTTGAACGGCAGATAGGCGCCGGAGCGGCGCGTATGGTCGATCAGGCGTTCCAGCAGAAAGTGCGCACGGTCAGCCCCGTGGGTCTTGAGGACCGAGTCGATGGACTCCAGCCACTCCTGGGTTTCCGTGGGATCGAGATCTTGCAGTTTGGGAAGTTCCGTCATGGCGGTTCTCAGAAAACTCCGCCGCATGCCGCGGCCCCGCAGGCACGGGCGCGAACGGATGCTGTGCTAGGATGCGCAATTGGACTGCGCGTGAATTCGCGTTGAATCAAGGCGCGTAATGATCCGGATTTCACTGGCGACGGTCAAGCAAGCAAGGCGGAACGGGGCTCTTTCCGGGACGCCGCACACAAACTGCGCATTCCGGTCATGACACCTCCTGCAACAACGCTGCTGCCGCCCGGCAGATCCCCGCGGATCGAGCGTCTGGGCCGGCTCTCGGCCCGGTTTGCGGACTCGGTCGATGCCATACTAGCCATTACTCCCGTCGATGCCTCGCCGGAGCTGTTCGCGACACTGCCGCACGCGCAGATCTGGGCCCGGATGCTGGCCGGGCGGACCAGGTCGTCCCGCTCCGCGGGCGGCCGGACGGCGGCCGCGGCGGCAGGCGCCATCCGCACCGGCAATCTCGCAAACGCCCGGCAGACCCGACTGATATTGGGCGTCATGCCGCGCAATGCAAGCGCCTTCGAGACCCTGTCGCTGGCCGGCAGGATGGCCCGCGACCTGGGCAGCTGCACACCCGAGTCCGTGGTGCTCGCGGCACCCTCGTCCCCGCAAGGATCCCAGGACGGCGCCCTCGAGGCGCTGCTCAGCGCCACCCTTGCCTGCGCATTTGAAATGCCCAGTTTCCGCAGTTCGCGCAGGCATGCGGCGCGGCTGCAACAGGTCGGCGTGCTCGGCGGGTCCCTGGACCTGAAGCGCATCCAGGCGGCCGCGCAGGCCAATGGCCTCGCCCGCTGGCTCACGGCACTGCCACCCAACAAGCTCGATGCCGGCGCCTATCAGCGCGTCCTGCGGCGGCTCGCCCGCCACCACGGACTCAAGTTCCGCTGGATTTCTGAAGGCGCCCTGAAGCGGCGGGGTGCCGGCGCCTTCGTCGCGGTCTCACAGGGCAATGCCCGGCGCACCGCCGGCATCGCGCACCTGAGCTACCGTCCGGCGCGGCAGCGGCGTGCGGGCGTGGACGTGGCCCTGGTCGGCAAGGGCATCCTGTTTGATACCGGCGGTACCAACCTCAAGACCCATCGCGGCATGCTGGACATGCACACCGACATGAACGGCAGCGCCGTGGCGGTCGCGACGCTGTGCGCGCTGGCCGACCTGCGTTCGCCGCTGGCCGTGGACGCCTGGCTCGCCATCTCCGAAAACCGCACGGGTCCGACGGCGTTCGTGCCCCAGGATGTGGTGACGGCGAGCAACGGGGTGAGCATCCAGGTGATCCACACCGATGCCGAGGGGCGCATGGTGCTCGCCGATACCCTGGCGCTGGCTGGTCGGACGCGGCCGGGACTGATCGTCGACTTCGCGACCCTCACCGGCGCCTGCGTCACCGCGCTCGGAGAACGCATGAGCGGTATCTTCGTGCGCCCGCCGGCGCTCGCCGCGACCGCACTGGCCGCCGGCATCCACAGCGGCGAGCGCGTCTGGAACTTCCCGCTGGACGCGGATTACGACGGCGAGCTGGAGAGCCGGGTCGCCGACGTCATGCAATGCACGTCCGACAGCAAGGCCGATCACATCCTTGCCGCACGCTTCCTGTCGCGGTTCGTGCCCGAGGACTGCGCCTGGATCCACATGGACCTTTCCGCCGCGGTCCGCAGCGGGGGACTGGCCCACGTCAATACCGACATCACCGGATTCGGGGTGCGCTACACGCTCGAACTGCTGCGCTCGGGGAAAGTGCCCCGATGAGCACGCTGACGCTGCGGCGCCCGGATGACTGGCACCTGCACCTGCGCGATGGCGCACCGATGGCGGCCGTGCTGCCCTTCACGGCGGCGCGCTTCGGCCGCGCGATCGTCATGCCGAACCTCAGGCCCCCGATCACGACCACGCCGATGGCCCTCGCCTACCGCGACCGCATCCGCGCGGCCCTGCCACCGGGCTCCGGCTTCGAGCCGCTGATGACTCTCTACCTCACGGACCGGACCGCGCCCGCGGAAGTGGCCCGCGCCCGTGCCGCCGGCATCGCCGGCTTCAAGCTCTATCCGGCCGGCGCCACCACCAACTCCGAGTCCGGCGTCACCGACGTGCGCAACATCCGCCCCGTGCTCGAGCAGATGAGCGAGCATGGCGTGATCCTGCAGGTGCATGGCGAGGTTACCCACGGCGATGTCGACGTCTTCGACCGCGAGGCGCGCTTCATCGACGAGGTGCTGCTGCCGCTGTGCGTGCGCCATCCGGGACTGCGCATCGTCTTCGAGCACGTCACGACGCGGCGCGCGGTGGAGTTCGTGCGCGGCGCGCGCGCCCGGGTTGCCGCGACCATTACCCCGCAGCACCTGCTCCTGAACCGCAACGCCCTGTTCGTCGGCGGCATCCGGCCGCACCTGTACTGCCTGCCGGTCCTGAAGACCGAGGATGACCGGGAGGCCCTGATCGAGGCGGCCACCAGCGCCGATCCGCGCTTCTTCCTGGGAACCGACAGCGCGCCGCACGCGCGGCACACCAAGGAGGCGGCCTGCGGCTGCGCCGGAATCTTCAGCGCCCATGCCGCCATCGAGCTGTACGCGGAGGTCTTCGACAGCGTCGGCCGGCTGCCCCTGCTGCCCGGGTTCGCGTCCGAGTTCGGTGCCGATTTCTATGGACTGCCGCGCAACCCCGACTTCATCACGCTCGTTCCCGAACCCTGGAGGGTTCCGGACAGCTATGATTTCGGGGGCGAGGCGCTGGTGCCGCTGCGCGCGGGCGAAATGATCCAGTGGCGCATGGTCGGGGCCGCCTCAGCGTGAACAACGGGGACGAGGTCATCAAGACTGCCGCCGCGGCGCTCATGAGCCGCCGCTTCCGCGGGTTCCTGCCGGTCGTCATCGATGTCGAGACCGGCGGCTTCAACTCGCGCACCGATGCCTTGCTGGAAATCGCCGCCGTGTTCATCGACATGGACGCCAGCGGCACCCTGGCGCGCGGCCCCACCCACAGCTTCCACGTACAGCCCTTCCCCGGCTCGCGCCTGGATCCGGCCTCCCTGAGCGTCACGGGCATCGACCCCTACCATCCGCTGCGCCCGGCGCTGCCGGAGCGTGAGGCGCTGCAACGCATCTTCCGCGAGGTGCGGCATCAGCTGAAGGCCTATGACTGCCGCCGGGCCATCCTGGTCGGCCACAACGCCGCCTTCGATCTGGCCTTCCTCAATGCCGCGCTGGAACGCACGGACGTGAAGCGCAGCCCCTTTCATCCCTTCTCGTGCTTCGATACCGCGACGCTGGCGGGCGCGGCCCTGGGGCAGACGGTGCTCGCCAAGGCGGTGGCGGTCTCAGGCATCCAGTGGGATGCGAGCTCCGCCCACTCCGCGTCCTACGATGCGGAACGCACGGCGGATCTGTTCTGCTTCGTCTGCAACCGCATGCAGACCACCTATGCGGCGGCCCACGACCGGGCGGGTCAGCTGGGGTGGTTCGACACCGGCGGGGGGGATGCGGACACCATCGAGGCGTAGCGTCCGCAGTCCCGATCAGGCGGCGACGGCGCCGCTGTCCTGCAACAGCTTCTTGAGCTCGCCGCTGTGGTACATCTCCAGGGTGATGTCACAGCCACCGACCAGTTCGCCGTTCACATACAGCTGGGGATAGGTCGGCCAGTTGGAGTACCGCTTCAGCGCCTCGCGCAGCTCCGGCTCCTCGAATATGTTCACATGCTTGAATTGGGCGCCCACCGCATTCAGGGCCGCCACGGTCTGCGCGGAGAAGCCGCATTGCGGAAAATCCGGGGTACCCTTCATGAACAGTACTACCGGCGCCGAGCCGAGCTCGGCCTTGATCTTTTCGACCACGTCCATAATCGAGTCCTTTTCGAAGGCGGCGCAAGGCCGCCGGGCGGTTGGACTAGGATTATGGGGGCTTAGGGCGCATTCTTCAAACCATGGGCGCGACGATTTTCGCGGCGAGCTGGCACGACGGCTTGTACGTCATTACCGGCGATGCGGTCCGTCATGAATTGCCGGACCAGCCGCTACGGGTCTGTGCGCCGACCGGCAGGGCCTGCTG
The DNA here is from genome assembly GCA_035503515.1 of Steroidobacteraceae bacterium. Classification (GTDB taxonomy): domain Bacteria; phylum Pseudomonadota; class Gammaproteobacteria; order Steroidobacterales; family Steroidobacteraceae; genus DAIDKA01. The sequence goes on along the minus strand of DATJTJ010000129.1, from coordinate 31,851 downwards.
GCAATCGTCGGAGGGACGCAGCTGTGCCGCCGGTCCCCGGACGGCCACTGGCAGGTGCTCGCGCGTAGCGACTTCCCGCTCTCCAGCCTGCTCGCCACGGCCGATGCGGTGTTCGTGGGAACCGACGACGCCCAGGTCCTGCGCCTTGATGCGGCGGGCAGCCTGCGGCCCCTGCCGGGGTTCGCTCACACGCCGGGTCGGAAGAGCTGGTACGCGGGAACGGCGGTCATCGACGGCCGCGTCATCGGACCGCCCCTTGGCGTGCGGTCCATGGCCGCCACCTGCGATGAGGCGACGCTGTTCGCCAATGTCCACGTCGGCGGCATTCCCCGTTCCCTCGACCAGGGTACGAGCTGGCACCCGACGCTGAACATCGACTGGGACGTGCATCAGGTATGTCCCCATCCGTCGCGACCGCAGATCGTGGCGGCGGCGGCCGGCGCCGGCGTCTGCATCAGCCGCGACGGGGGCGCGACGTGGACCGTGAGCGCCGAAGGTCTGCACGCCCCGTACTGCGCCGCCGTGGCGTTCTGTGGGGAGGATGTGCTGGTGAGCGCGGCCCAGGACCACTTCGCGACCTGCGGCGCCTTGTACCGACTGCCCTGGGACGCGCCGGCCGCGATCCGGCCGGTGCAGTTCGGCGAGTCACGCTGGCTCGGGGCCATCATCGACACCGACTGCCTCGCCTGCGAGGGCGATTTCATCGTGGCGGTGGACCGCACCGGCGCGCTCCATTGGTCCGAGGACGGCGGCCGCGGCTGGCAGGCTCATCCGCGGCGCTTTGCCATGACCAGCGCGCTGCGGGTCGGCCGGTGAAACAGCGTGATCACCCTCCTGCCTCCGCGCTGACGGCGGTACACACGAGCTTCGTTTCCAGGTATTCCTGCATGCCGAAACTCGATCCCTCGCGGCCCAGGCCGGATTCCTTCACGCCGCCGAAGGGCGCCACGGTGGTGGAGATCAGGCCGGTGTTCAGTCCGATCATTCCGTACTGCAGGGCTTCGGAGACGCGCCAGGAACGGTTCAGGTCGCGGGTGTAGAAATACGCCGCAAGCCCCGCCGTGGTGTCGTTGGCCAGTTCGATGGCCTGCGCCTCGGTGCTGAATCTGACGATGCCGGCCAGGGGCCCGAAGGTCTCCTCGGTGAACAGCGCCGCCTCGCGGCCGACCTCCGTGACCACCGTCGGCTGGAAGAAGTTGCCCCCGATGCGCTTGCCGCCGGTGCGCAGCTTGCCACCGCGCGCAACGGCGTCCTGGACGTGACGTTCGACCTTGTCGACGGCATCGGCGTTGATCAGTGGTCCCAGATGCGTTTCGCCATCGAGACCGTCGCCGACCACCAGCTGCGCGACCCGTTCGCTGAGCCTGGCGACGAACTCATCGTGGATGCCCCGCTGCACCAGAATACGATTGGCGCAGACACAGGTCTGTCCCGTGTTGCGGAATTTCGAGGCCAGAGCCCCGTCCACGGCGCGCGCCAGATCGGCATCGTCGAAGACGATGAAGGGCGCGTTGCCTCCCAGTTCGAGCGACACGTGCTTCACCGTGCCCATGCAGCGCGCCGCGAGCATCTTGCCGACGCGCGTGGAACCGGTGAAGGTGAACTTGCGGATCCGCGGGTCGGTGGTGAACACTTCACCGATCGGGGCCGGCTCGCCCGTCACGATGTTGAACACGCCGGCGGGCACGTCGGCCTTGGTGGCCAGCCACGCCAGCGCCAGCGCCGAGAACGGCGTCAGTTCCGAGGGCTTGAGCACCACCGTGCAGCCGGCCGCGAGCGCAGGCCCGACCTTGCGCGTGATCATCGCCGAGGGGAAGTTCCAGGGCGTGATGGCGGCGACCACGCCGACGGGTTCGCGCAGCACCACCAGGCGCTTGTCGGCCGCATGGCCGGGGATCACCTGACCGTAGGCCCGCCGGCTCTCCTGGGCGAACCATTCGATGAAGGACGCGGAGTAGGCGATTTCACCGCGCGATTCACTCAATGGCTTGCCCTGCTCGGCCGTCATCAGCCGGGCGAGGTCTTCTTGGTGCGCCATGATCAGTTCGTACCAGCGCTGCAGGATGACGCCGCGCTCGCCTGCGGACAAGCGCCGCCAGGAATCGAAGGCGCGGTGGGCGGCGGCCACGGCGCGCTCGGTCTCTTGCGCGCCCATCGCGGGCACGGTCCCCAGCAGTTGCTGACTCGCCGGATTGACCACCTCGATGCTGCGGGCCGCCTCGGTCCACTGGCCATCGATGTACGCCGCCTGGCGCAGCAGCTCCGCGGATTTCAGGCCCAGCCGCGCCTGCTCCGCTGCCGTCGGTCGTCTGTCGGCCCGGACCTCTTTCATGATGCCACCTCGCGGATCGGACGCCTGGGGGTGCAAGGATATCGCGGCATTTCGCCGATTTCCGCTCCGGGGCGGGCCAATGCTACGCTTGCAGCATGCAAGCGCAGCCCATGGATCTTCCCAACCCATTGCCCGGCGATCTCGAGGATCAGGTCGCCGAGGCCCTGCGCGAAGATGTTGCAGGCGGAGACGTCACCGCAAGCCTCGTGCCGGCGCGGCAGCGGGTCCGGGGCCGGGTCATCACCCGCGAACCCATGGTCCTGTGCGGCGTGGCCTGGGTCGAGGCGACCTTCCGGGCGCTGGATCCGCAGATCCGGCTGCACTGGCAGCTCGCCGAGGGTGCGCAGGCCTGCGCGGACGACACCCTGTTCACCCTCGAGGGGCCGGCGCGGCCCATCCTCACCGGTGAGCGCACGGCCCTGAATTTCCTGCAGCTGCTGTCGGCCACGGCCACCGAGGCCCGCCGCTTCGCCGATGCGGTGGCGGGCACCGGCTGCACCATCCTCGACACCCGCAAGACGCTGCCGGGCCTGCGCACCGCGCAGAAATACGCCGTGCGCTGCGGCGGTGCGCACAATCACCGCATGGGTCTGTACGACATGGTGCTGATCAAGGAGAACCACATCGCAGCGGCCGGTTCCATTGCCAAGGCCGTCGCCAGCGCCCGGCGCCTGGCGCCGCGCCTGCAGGTCGAAACCGAGGTGGAAGACCTCGAGCAGCTGGCAGAGGCGCTGCGGGCCGCACCGGATGTCGTGATGCTCGACAATTTCAGCCTCGCCGATCTGCGCACGGCGGTGGACCGCACCCGCGCCTCGGGCGCGGCGGTGAAGCTCGAAGCCTCCGGGGGGACGACCCTGGAGTCGGTGCGGGCGATCGCCGAGACCGGCGTGGACTTCATCTCGGTGGGCGCCATCACCAAGCACGTGCGCGCCATCGATCTGTCGATGCGGCTGGAGTTCAGCGCGCAGGACCACTGAACCTGGGGGCTCAGGTCCCCACGGCCTTCAGCACCCGCTGCGGCTGCGCAATGCCGTACCCCTGGGCGTAGTCGACCCCGATGCTGCGCAACATCTGGATGATCTCGGCGTTCTCGGCGAACTCGGCGATCGTCTGCTTGCCGGTGAGGTGACCGATCTCATTGATGGATCGGACCATTTCCCGGTCGATGGGATCGCGCAGGATTTCGCGCACGAAGCTGCCGTCGATCTTCAGGTAGTCCACCGGGAAGTGCTTGAGGTAACCGAACGAAGACAGCCCGGTGCCGAAGTCGTCGAGCGCGAACTTGCAGCCCAGTTCCTTGAGCGACTGGATGAAGCGGTTGGCCTGCGAGAAGCTGGCCACGGCCGCGGTCTCGGTGATCTCGAAGCAGATCTTGGTGGCATCCAGGCCGCTGCGGTGGAACTGATCGATCACGAACGGCAGGAACTTGTCATCCCCGAGGCTCTGCCCGGACAGGTTGATCGAGCACAGCTGCAGGGTCTCGCGCTCATCGGCCTCCGAGACCAGCCAGCGCAGCGCGTTCTCGATCACCCAGCGGTCGATGGCCGGCGCGATGCCGTAGCGCTCCGCGGCCGCGATGAAATTGTCGGGCGAGACGATGCGGCCCGCCTCATCGCGCATGCGCAGCAGCAGTTCGTAGTGCTGGCCGGGCTCGTTGCGCTGCAGGGGCTGGATCGCCATCCGGAACAGCTCGAACCGCCCCTCCTCCAGCGCCGCGTTGATCCGCGCCGCCCACTGCATCTCGCGCCGGCGGCGCATGAGCTCGATGTCGTTCTCGGCGAAACTGTGGACGCGGTTGCGTCCCGCTTCCTTCGCCGCCTGACAGGCGCTGTCGGCCGCGGACAGGATGGAGGCCACGTCCTCGTTCTCGGCGGTGATCGGCACCACACCGACGCTGGCGCCGAGGCGGAACACCCGGTCCTCCCAGGTGAAACGGAAGGTGCGCACGGCCTCGCGCAGCTGCTCGGCGGTGTGCATGGCCTCATCCAGCGAGCAGCTTTCCAGGAGGATGCCGAACTCATCGCCCCCCAGGCGCGAGAGGGTGTCGCGCCAGCGGACCTTGGACTTCAGCAGCGCGCCAACCTGGCCCAGCAACGCATCGCCGGCACCGTGACCGCAGCTGTCGTTGATGATCTTGAACTGGTCGATGTCGAGGTAACACAGCGCGTAGGAGGCCTCGCGGGCCTTGGCGCTCTTGAGCGACCGCTCCATGCGCGCCTCGAACTCGCGGCGGTTCACCAGGCCCGTGAGCAGGTCGTGGCTCGCATGATAGGAGAGCCGGCGGTTGAGCTCCCGCGATTCGCTCACGTCATGGAACACCAGCACGCCGCCGGCCACGTGGCCGGCGCCGTCGCGGATGGGAGCCGCCGTGCTTTCGACATACAGCTCGTTGCCGTCGCGGCGGATCAGCAGGACCGGCCGCACGGACTTGATGGGCCGCACCCGGCGGATGGCGACCGTGAGCGGGTTCTCCAGCGGCTCGCAGGTCTCCTCGTGGAAGGCGCGGAACACCTCCTCCACGGGGCGCCCCATCGCATCCTCGAGCCGCCAGCCGGTGAGTTCCTCGGCCACCGGATTGATGTAATCGATGGTGGAGTCGCCGTTGGTGGTGACGACACCGTCGCCGATGGATTGCAGCGTGATCTGCGCGCTCTCCTTCTCGCGGAACAGCGCTTCCTCGTAGAGCTTGCGCTCGGTGATGTCGAGTTCGACGCCCACCAGGCGCAGCAGCCGGCCATGGCCGTCGACGCGCGCCTGGGCGCGGCTGATGACCCAGCGCCATTCGCCGCTGCGGTGACGCATGCGGTGCACGCTTTCGAAGATCGGCAGCTTGCCGGCCACATGATCGCGGATGGCGTTCTGGACGCGGGTCATGTCATCCGGATGCACGAGGTTGCGCCAGTCGGGGGACTCCTGCATGTCCTCATCGGCGTACCCCAGCATGGCCTTCCAGCGCGGCGAGAAATAGACCTCGTTGTTCTCCAGGTCGAAATCCCAGACGCCGTCGTTGGCCGCCGCCTGGGTGAGCTGCAGCCGCTCCTCCACCTTCGCCAGGCGCTGCGCCATGCGCAACCGGTCCAGGCCCGTGGCGAGGCTCGTGCCGACCAGCTTCAGCAGCAGTTGCAGGTTCACGTCCCAGGGACCCTGCGGCATGGCGCGGGCCAGCGCCAGAAGACCCGCCGGACGGTTCTGGATCCGGAATACCACCATCAGCAGCGAGCCCATCTGCAGTGCGGCGAAGCGCTTGCACTCCGTGAGCTGCGCCGGCGCGGGCTTGCCGGTATCGCGCAGTTCGGTGAGCCGCAGGTGCTCCAGGCGTGCGCTCAGCCAGGGATAGTCGGCCAGGGGGTCGCCGCTCAGGGCCTCGGGCTGGCAATGTGCCATGCCGCGGCGGGCGGCCTGCACCATGCCGAACTTCGAGTCCTCACCGATCAGGGCCAGGAAGGCACAGTCGCTGATGGTCAGGTCGACCAGGTTCTGCAGGTTGCGCTGGATGGTGGCGTCGGCCGTCTCGCGGCGCAGGTTCTGGAGGTCAACCGAGATCTTGGTGCAGGCGACATCGATGCCGACCACCGTCGGCGGTGACTTGCCGCTCCAAACGTCGGCAGACAGCACATCGGAGGCGGTGAATTCGACGTTCGAGTCTGGCGGGACGCTCGGCATTGCGACCTATTTGCCTTGAGAATGAAAGCAGTTGCGACCCTCAGTCGCGCCCAAGCCTACTGCCAGGCCGATAATGGCATACCAAGGCAGGAATTCAAGCTAAGGTACTGTCTGCGCTGAAGGATTTTGGCGATTATGCGAGCCGCCGGAGGCGCTGTCGCAGGGCCCCGTCACAGTCCGGCGCGGGCCCTGGCGTAGAGGGCCTTCAGTTCCGCTTCCATCTCCAGCTGCAGGGCCTCGATGCCGGCGGCATCCAGCACCCGCGCGACATAACGCGGTTTGCCCACCGCGATGCTGATGCGCGCGAAAGGCACCGGAATGACGAATTTGTCCCACTTGATGAGCCAGGCGCGGGAGGCCGCGTAGGCCATGGGCAGCATCGGCCGGCCGGACATCTGTGCCAGGAGGATGGCCCCGGGCTTGAACTTGAAGCGCGGGCCCCGGGGCCCATCGGGGGTGACCACCGGGGACACGTTGTCCTTGACCAGGGCCTGGTAGTAGTCGCGCAGGGCCCGGGCCCCGGTGTGGGACGAGGAACCGCGGATCGCGCGGGCGCCGATGCGGGTGACCATCATGGCCGCGAGTTCCCCGTCCACCGAGGGACTGATGAGCCACCCGGGAAGCAGGCCGCGGTCGCGACGGCGCAGCACGTACCAGGTACAGAACAGCTGGTGCTGGTGCCAGTAGCAGGGCACCAGCGAGGGCGCCCGGGCGAGCGCCGCGGCCAGATTCTCCTCCCCCTCGATGCGACGGATGCGGCAACTGAGCCACCACAGCCGGATGATGGCCATCCCCAGGGGCACCACGATGGCGTACAGGGCACGCCGGCCGGGCGTCATGCGGCGGCCGGAGCGCGTGACGGTCTTGTAGAGGGTGTTGCGGAGCTCCCCGCCCGGGCCGGTATCGGTCATGCGACAATATTACCCTTTGCCCGGCCCCCCATCAGGCATGACCAGCCCAGGTTCACCCTCTCATCCCGCCCCTCCGGAACCCCCGCTCGCGGACCTGCAGTTCGACATCGGTGCCACCGAGGATTCCCTGGACCGGATGGTCGAGTTGTTCGCCCGCTACGGTGATGTCTACCGGGTGTTCGCGCCCGGCCGCAAATCCCACACCTGGGTCATCAACCATCCGGACGACGTGAAGCGGGTGCTGGTGGGCAACCACCGCAACTACACCAAGGGGCCGGGTCTGGACCGGGTGAAGATCCTGCTCGGCAACGGCATCATGACCAGCGAGGGGGACTTCTGGCGTCGCCAGCGCTCCATGATGCAGCCCCTCTTCCACCGGCGCGTCGTCACCGGCTTCAACGAGCTCATCGATGCCGCCAACAGCCGCTTCCTCGAGAAGTGGGCGGCGCAGGCGGCCCGCGGTGAACTGGTCAACCTCACCGAGGACATGAGCGAGCTGACGCTCGAGATCGTCCTGGGCTCGATCTTCGGCAGGGACCTCGCGACCCTCACCCGTCAGCCCGGCGGCAATCCGTTCGAAGTGGTGACCCGGGAGACCGCCCGGGATCTGAAATTCGCGTACCGGTTCCGCTCGCTCGCCAAGCTGGTCTCCTCCCTCATGGCGCGGCGCCGCGCGGAGCCCGCCGAGCATTTCGACTACCTGAGCATGCTGATGAACGCGCGCGACAAGGACGGGGATCCCATGACCGAGCGCGCGCTCATCGACGAGGTCATGACCCTGGTGGTGGCCGGCCACGAGACCACGGCCAGCGGGTTGAACTGGGCGTGGTACCTGCTCGCCCGCCATCCCGAGGCCGACGCGCGCATGCACGCCGAGATCGAGGCCGCGCCGGAACTGGCCGCGCCGGGTCTGGGTCCGATGGAACAGCTGACCTACACCCAGAATGTCATCAACGAGGCGCTGCGGCTGTATCCGCCGGGATGGCTGCTGTCCCGGCGCAGCATCGAGGCCGACGTGCTGTGCGGCTACGAGATCCCCGCGGGGACGGATGTGCTGCTGAGCCCGTACCTGCTGCACCGGCATCCCCAGTACTGGAAGGAACCCGACGCGTTCCGCCCGGAACGCTTCGATGCCGAACACGAGAGCGAGCGGCCGCGCTTCGCCTACATCCCCTTCGCCGCAGGCCCGAGGCACTGCATCGGCGAATCGCTGGCCCTTTACGAGATGCTCGTGCATCTGTACAAGGTCGCCCGTCACTACCGGCTCGCCCTTGCCTCGGACGAGCCCATCACGCTTGAAGCGCAGATCAACCTGCGTACCCGCAAACCCCTGGTCATGAGGCTGGAACGCCGCTGATGTCTACTCCTGCGACACTGACAGAACTGATCGAAGCGAACCGCAAGGTTGCGCGCACCATTACCTACCTGGAAGGCGAGCAGAACGAACGCCGCGTCTCCTACGGCGATCTGCACGCGCGGGCGCTCGGCATCCTGTTCCACCTGCAGAAGCTCGGCGCCCGGCGCGGCGATCACCTGATCCTATTCCTGGGCGACAACGAGCCCTTCCTCGATGCCTTCTGGGGCGCGATCCTCGGCGGCATCATTCCCGTCCCGGTCGCGCTCGGCATCAGCGACGAACACCGGCACAAGCTGTTGCGGATCGCGCGCAAGCTCGGCAATCCCTACCTGTACACGGACCAGCGTTCGTTCGAACGCATCGGCAGCTTCGCCCGCGCGGCCGGGGAGTCGCAGACCTTCGAGAAGCTGCAGTCGCGGGCCTTCCTGGTCGACCAGCTCGATGACATTTCCCGACCCGGCAAGGCGCACGCCGCGGCGCCGGATGATGTCGCCTTCATCCAGTTCTCATCGGGCTCCACCAGCGAGCCCAAGGGCGTGGTGCTCACCCACCGCAACATCCTCGCCAACTGCCAGGGCGTCACCGAGGCGGCGCGACTCACGCAGAACGACGTCAGCATTTCGTGGATGCCCCTCACCCACGACATGGGACTGATCGGGTTCCACATCTTCATGTTCGCGAACCAGACCAACCAGTACCTGATGCCGACGGACCTGTTCGTGCGCCGGCCGCTGCTGTGGCTGACCTTCGCCGAGCGCTGCCGTGCGACCATCCTGTGTTCGCCGAACTTCGGTTACCGGCACTACCTCAAGGTGCTCGGCGATCGCCCGGTGGCGGGTCTGGATCTGTCCACCGTCCGGCTCATCTTCAACGGCGCGGAGCCGATTTCCGCGGAGCTGTGCAGCGAGTTCCTGACCCGGATGCAGCCGGCGAAGCTGTCGCGCAACGCCATGTTCCCGGTGTACGGACTGGCCGAGGCCTCCCTCGCGGTGACCTTCCCCCCACCCGGGGCACCGCTGCGCACCGTGCAGCTGAACCGCCACCAGCTGAGCGTCGGGGAAGTGGCGCAGCAGGCCGCCGACGATTCGCGCGATACCGTGAACCTCGTGTCCGTGGGTCGCGCCATTCCCCTGTGCAGGGTCAGGGTCTGCGCGGACGATGACCGGGAGCTGCCCGCCGGTACCGTCGGACACATCCTGATCGCGGGCGACAACGTCACCCGCGGTTACTTCGAGGACCCCGAGGTCAATGCGGCAAGCTTCACCGCGGATGGCTGGCTGCGCACCGGCGACCTGGGCGTGGTGCGGGAGGGTGATCTCTTCATCACCGGCCGCGCCAAGGAAATCCTGTTCGTCAACGGCCAGAACTACTACCCGCACGACCTGGAGGGCATCGCCCAGGCGGCCGCGGGCCTGGACCTGGGCAAGGTGGTGGTCGCAGGCGTGCGCCCGGCCGGGGCCCAGACCGACCAGATCGTGGTGTTCGTGCTGCACCGGGGGGAGACCCGGGAGTTCCTGCCCGTCGCCAACGAGGTCTCGAAGCTCATCAACGAGCGGGCCGGACTCGAGGTCGCCGAAGTGGTGCCGGTGAAACGCATTCCCAAGACCACCAGCGGCAAGATCCAGCGGCATCTGCTCGAGGAAGGCTACGTCGCCGGCGAGTTCGCGGCCCAGAGCGCCGAGCTCGCCGCCCTGCGCGGGGCGCTGCGCGGCCCCGCCACCGCCTCGCGCACCGACATCGAGGAAAAGATCCGCACCATCTGCGATGCCGCGCTCGAGGGCAAGAAGCTCGACCTGCACGACAACCTGTTCGAAGTCGGCGCCAGTTCACTGAAGCTGATCGAGATCCACGAGCAGATCGATCGCGAATTCCCGGGACTGGTGGACCTGACGGAACTGTTCGACTTCCCGACGATTGCGGAGCTGGCGGCCCACCTGGAAGGCAAGCTGCAGGGTCAGCCGCCGGTGGCGAACCCCGGGTAGAGCGTCATGCCGCCGTCGACGAACAGGGTCGCTCCGGTGACGTAGTCGGCGGCGTCGGAGGCGAGCCAGACAGCCGCCTGCGCGATGTCCTCGGGCTCGCCGATCCGCTTGTAGGGCACCAGCGTCATCAGATCCTGGTAGGCCTCGGGCGTCTTCCAGGCCGCGGTGTTGATGGGTGTGCGGATCGCCCCGGGCGCGATGCCGTTGACGCGGATGCGATGTGGGGCCAGTTCCTGGGCGATGCTGCGCATGAGCATGTCGATGCCGCCTTTGGAGGCCGCGTAATTCGCGTGCCCCGCCCAGGGGATCTGCTGGTGCACCGAGCTCATGCAGATGATCTTGCCCGCCGCGACCGACACCTTGCCGATGACTCCGCGCCGCTTGAACTCGCGCGCCGCCTCGCGGGTGCACAGGAACTGTCCCGTGAGGTTCACCCCGATGACGGTATTCCACTGCTCCAGGGTCATTTCATCGAAGGGCGCATCGCGCTGCAGGCCGGCATTGCTGACCACGACGTGCAGTGTGCCGAAGTGGCTCACCGCCTGGGCGAACATGCGCACGACTTCATCTTCCCGGCTCACGTCCGCCCTGATCGCAAGTGCCCGCACGCCGAGCCCGCTGATCTCATGCGCCACCTCTTCGGCTGCGGCCGGATCGGTGACGTAATTGACCACCACATCGGCCCCGGCCTGCGCCAGTCCCAGCGCCACCGCCCGCCCGATGCCGGAGTTCGCGCCCGTCACGAGCGCGGGCTGGCCGACCAGGACCCGCGCGTAGGGCACGTTCGGCACCGGCCGCGCGCCCGGGTCGGCCGGCCCGGCAGGATCCTTGCTGTCCTGAACCATGCCGGAAGTGTGCCTGAACGGGTGCAAGCCGTACCCCGGGGGCGCGGCGAATCCGCATGCAGGTGAAGGCTGACAGCGGACCGATACCCGCGGGCGCGACGGAACTGATAGGGTGTGCTTCCGGCCGATCGAGGACGCCATCATTTCTGCGGTCAGCGCCCAAGACTGCAAGCCCGATCCGAACGACCCGCTGCCCATCGAGGACTATGCGGTCATCGGCGACTGCACGACGGCCGCACTGGTGGGCCGCAACGGTTCGATCGACTGGCTGTGCTGGCCGCGCTTCGACAGCAGCACCTGTTTTGCAGCCCTGCTGGGCCATGCGCAGCATGGCCGCTGGTCGATCGCACCGGCCGCCGGCGCCCGCTCGACGCGCGCCTACGTCACGGACACGGTGGTGCTGGAAACCCTCTTCGAATCGGACGCAGGCACGATCGCACTGATCGATTTCATGCCGGTCGGGCAACCGGCCTCCTCGGTGATCCGGATCGTCGAAGGCCGCCGTGGGCGCGTGGCCATGCGCATGAATCTCATCCTGAGATTCGACTATGGATCGAGCGTGCCCTGGGTCTCCAGGCTCGAGGATCAGAACGGCATCGTCGCCATCGCCGGTCCGAACCTCGCGGTGCTGCGCACGCCGGTCGAACTGCAGGGCGAGAACCTGACCACCGGCGCGGATTTCGTGGTTGCAGCCGGGGAGCGGGTGACGTTCGCGCTGAGCTACGGCCTGTCGCATCGCGAGCCGCCCGCGGCCATTGACTGTGAAGCCGCCCTGCAGGCGACATTGCAGTTCTGGCGGGAATGGACGGCGCGCTGCACCTACCGCGGTTCGCGCCGCGATGTCGTGGTGCGCTCGCTGCTGACGCTCAAGGCCATGACCTTCGTCGAAACCGGCGGCATCGTCGCCGCGCCCACCACGTCGCTTCCGGAACAGCTGGGCGGGCAGCGCAACTGGGACTACCGCTACTGCTGGATCCGGGATGCGACCCTGACCCTGACGGCGCTCATGGGGGGCGGTTACTACGAGGAGGCCGGCGCATGGCGCAACTGGCTGCATCGCACGCTCGCCGGGACGCCGCAGGACCTGCAGATCATGTACGGCATCTTCGGCGAACGCCGCCTCGCCGAGTGGCAGGTGCAGTGGCTGCCGGGCTACCAGGGCGCCGCGCCGGTGCGCATCGGCAACGCGGCCTCCGGACAGCTGCAGCTGGATGTCTGGGGCGAAATGATGGACGCCCTGCATCTGGCACGCAAAGGCGGGCTTGCCGATTCGGGGTCCGCCTGGGCCATGCAATGCTCGGCGCTGCGGCACCTGGAGGAGATCTGGCAGGAGCCCGACGATGGCATCTGGGAAGTGCGCGGTCCGCGCCAGCAGTTCACGCATTCGAAGGTCATGGCCTGGGTCGCCTTCGATCGCTCCATCAAGGATGCCGAGGAATATTCATTCGAGGCCCCGCTCGAGCGCTGGCGACAGATCCGCGAGGACATCCGCCGCATGATCCTCGAACGCGGATTCCATCCCGGCAAAGGCGCGTTCACGCAAAGCTTCGGCAGCGAGGAACTGGATGCCAGCCTCCTGCTCATTCCGCAGGTCGGGTTCCTGCCCATCGAGGATCCGCGCGTGGCCGGGACCATCGCCGCCATCGAGCGCGAACTGGTCGCCGACGGGTTCGTGATGCGCTATCGCAGCGAGAGCGGTGCAGACGGTCTGCCGGCCGGCGAAGGGGTGTTCATCCCCTGCAGCTTCTGGCTGGTCGACGTCTACCAGCGACAGGGACGTGCGGCGCAGGCCGATGCGCTGCTGGAACGGCTGCTGGCCCTGTGCAACGACGTTGGGCTCCTCAGCGAGGAGTACGACACGCGTGCCCGGCGGCTGGTCGGAAACTTCCCGCAGGCATTCTCCCACCTGGCGCTGGTCCAGAGCGTGCTCGGCGTGCATGCCGACATGCCGCTGCGCGACCAGGTCGGCTGAAGGGCCGTCAAAGCCTGCCGGCGAACACCTTCTGCCGCCAGTGGACCGGAGGATCCGGACGCAGCCCGAGCTTCACGTACAGCGCCCGGATCACGCCCTGCTCCGTGGCGTAGTGCGGGTAGAGCATCGCCAGCAGCTGCAGTGCCCGCGGGGAATCGAGCGCGTCGGAATTGCTGCGCATCAGGTCCATCTGGTACTCGAGGGGGCGTCCGGCGACGGCAAGCTGCGCGCGCCGCGCCGAACTTTCCGCCCAGAGGCGCACGGCGAGACGGTTGCCATACATCGCCACGAGTATCGTGTCCGCGTGCTGCAGCACCTCGGCGGCGCCGCGGCAGCGTGCCAGCAGCGATGCATCGCTGAGCGCCGGCGCCGAACACGAATCCGACAGGGACGTGAGGGGCAGGTGCAGCGCCGCTTCGGCGTCGATGAGCGCACTCAATGCCGTCGGCGCATCGAGGCCGCCGCGGGCTGCCATCGCAGCCGCCATGCGCGAGCCCAGTCCCGTCCAATGCAGCTCGACGCCTTGCGCACCGGCGAGTCCGGCCAGCGCCATGCGTTCGCCGGGGGCATCATGCAGGCGGTTCGCCCGCCGCAATGCGTAGACCCAGGAAATGCCGTTCTGCGGATCGAGTTGCCGCTGCTGCGCTTCGGCCTCACGGGCATCGCATCCGGGGCTCGCTTCGCACAGCTGCAGCTGCAGGACCGCGAGGTCCGCGCGCCGCGGCGCACTGGCCACGGCCCGACCGACCAGCGCCAGCGGCCGCCCCGGATGCGCGGCCGCATCCGTCAGTACGCGGGCGGTCAGCGCGGCTGCCGCGAGGGAATCCGCATCCTGCGCCGTCGCCAGCATTGCGTAGGCGCGCCGCAGCTGCTCGGGTGTGGCGCTGGGGGCGACCGGGGACGCCAGCCGCGAACAACTTGCCATGACCGTCATGGCGAGCAACGTGGCCGCGCCCGCGACAATCCGGTGCATCATGGTATTCCCTCGGCCGCATACCAGGCGACCTGGGCCGCCTGCTCAGTAGGATTTTGGCCGTACAGTGCCGCCAGAGTGCGGATCGCCTGCGGCGTATTGAGTTCGTCGCGACTCCATTGCGCCATACGCTGATCCAGGAGGCGGCGTTGCGCGGCCAGCGCGGTGCCTTGGGCGGAATCGCTCGGCCACAGCCGTGCAGCGAGGTGGTTGCCATAGGACTCGAACAGAATCGTATCGGCCTGCTCAAAAGCAGCGGCGATGCCGCGACACCGGACGAGGACATCCGCCTGGGCAATCGCCGCAGCCGAGCAGGACGTGGACACGGGCTGTACGGGCGGGATGACCATCGCCGCATCGATGCCGACGACGTACTCGAAAGCCGCACCTTGCTCGAAGCGCGCCCCGGCGGCCAGGGCCGCGGTCATGTGGGACACGAGCGCAGTCCAGTACAGATCCACCCGCTGTGCCTGTGCAAGGCCCGTCAGTGCCGCATTCATCGCCGAGCCGTCCTGCCGGGCACGGCGAAGAGCGAACAGCCAGACGACACCATTGGCGGGATCCAGTTCGCGCAGCCGCTCTTCGTAGGGCTGCGACGGGCAGGACGGCTGTTGATGACAGATCAGCAGACCCAGGTAGGCCAGATCGGCCCGTTTCGGCGCCATCGCCATGGCACGTCCCGCCAGCGGGGGCGCGTCGCGCCAGCTTCCGGTCGCGAGCCGCGTGAGAAAGGCGGCCGTAGCCAAGGAATCCGCATCGCCGCGGGCGATCATTTCGGACCGTGCCTGGCGGATTCGCGTCTGATCCGATGCCGGTGACCGCGGGGTCGTGCAGCCGGCCGCCAGCAGTGCCAGCATCGCGATGGGCAGTACGCCGCACGACAGTAGGAACCCTCGGAAAACCATCGATCGGCCTCCAACGGACATCCGGGCGCCTGCGATTGTATACCGGCGCCGCCCGCTCAACCGCCGGGCGCCGGATCCTTCCAGTTGGAGGGCGGATCCGGGTTCAGTCCCAGGCGCAGATACAGGGCGTGGTAGGCCGCCTGCTCGCTGGCGTAGTGGCCGACCAGTCCGGCAAGCGCCCGGGTCGCCTGCGCCGAGTTGAGCCGGGCCCGGTTGCGGTCCATCAGCTCCACGCGGTAGCGCAGCCTGCGGCGCTCGGCGATGACGGCCAGCCTTTCAGGGGAGTTCGCCGGCCACAGGTTCAGCGCCAGGCTGCTGCCATACGCCTCCACCACGGCCGTATCGCCCTGGCGGAACGCGGCCGCGATCTGCCGGCAGGGCTCGAGCATTTCGGCCTGCAGGGGCGGCTGCAGGCACAGGCGCGTGATGGGATCGTAGTCCAGCGCGAAGGTGCTCTCGATGCTGATGACCTGGGTCAGTGCCGCACCGGCATCGAAGCCGGCGCTGCCGGCGCTGGCGGCCGCCAGGTGCGAGACGATCCGGTTCCAGTACAGGTCGATGCGCCGCGAGCGGGCGAGATTGTAAAAGGCGGTCCCCTCAGCCGACCGATCCTTGGCAAGATCGGCGCGCCTGAGGACATAGACCCACACCACGCCATTTTCGGGATCGAGCGCCAGCTGCTGGGTCTCCAGGGATACGGGGTCGCACTGGGGCGCGGTTTCGCACAGCTGCAGCTGCACGAAGGCCAGATCGGCCCGGGTCGGTGCGCCGGCCACGGCGCGCGCCGCCAGCTGCTGCGCGGTGGGGCTGCTGTAGCCCAGGATCGCCCGTTCCAGCAGGGCCGCGCCGGCCAGCGAGTCCGGATCGCTGCGCTGGGCCAGCGTCGCCTGCAGCTTGCGCAACCGGGCATCCTGCTGCGCCATCCGGCGTTTCATGTCCTGGTACGCGGGGGGTTCGGCGTGAGCGGCCGCGGCCTCCTCCTCTTCCTCGCGATGCAGGCTCGCGGCCCGGTGCTCCTGCTTCCACTTCGAGACCGTGCTGCAACCTGCGGCGCACAGCAGTGCGACCAGCATTGCAGATCCGAGCAGCATCGGGCGCTTGGCCATCCGGCTCCTACGCGTACAGCGATTTCTTCAGCTTCCAGCGCTTGTGGGACCAGGGCCAGTCCGCGGGCGAGGCCTCGATCTGCGCCTCGACCAGTCTCGCATAACGCTCGGTCAGTGCGCCGGTGTTGAGCTTTTCCCCCGGTTGGTACAGGGGTGTGGCGGACATCGCATAATGGCCGCGGCGGGTGCGGCGCAAACCGATGAAGAACGCGGGAAACTTGGTCACCCGGGTGATTTCCTCGGCGCCCATGAAGAACGCGGTATCCCGGTTCATGAAGCGCAGCCAGTGACGCCGCTCGCTGGTGCGCGGCTCCTGGTCGGCCACCATGGCGATGGCACGGGGGGTGCGGCCGCCGCGCAGGATGTGGGCCAGCAGCTCCTGCGCGGGAACCAGTCGTGCGCCGAAGCGGCTGCGGGCCTTGAGCATTTCACGCTGCGCCCAGCCGTCGACCAGGGGTTTGTACGCCGCCTCGAGCGGATGGCCCAGTTCCAGGGACAACCCCAGCAGCATCCACTCCCAGTTGCACTGATGCGCTGCGACCAGCAGCACGGGGCTGCCGGCGGCGAGCAGCGACCGCACCGGTTCGAAATGCTCGAGCGTGACCCGCTCGCGCAGTTCCTGCTCCGACAGGTTCACCGAGCGGATCACCTCGACCAGCACCTGCGAGAAGTTGCGGTAGTAGTCGCGCATCAGGCGCTGCAGCTGCGGTTCGGTGAGGGTCGGGTAGGAGGCGCTGAGATTCTCGCGCAGCGAGCGCTGCTCCACGCGCACCACCCGCCAGGCGAGCCACGCCAGCAGGTCCGCCAGCGGATTCATGACCCACCAGGGCAGCGCGGCAAGCAGCCGTACCCACCAGGCGGAGCGCTGCGCCGAGGTCGCAGGATCAGCCATCGAAACTTTACGACACGGCGTGGGGCCGCGGCTGCGGCGGCTCGGGCTTGCCCGCATCCTCGGTCCGCGTCGACATCAGCAGACGCGCCACCCGTGGGCCGAGCCACTGCTCGACATCGTCGACCAGGGTGAATACCGCCGGCACGATGACCAGGGTGAGCGCGGTCGAGGTGATCAGGCCGCCGGTGACCGCGATGGCCATGGCCGCGCGGAACTGTTCGCCATTGAGCAGCTGCAGGGCCACGGGGGTCATGCCGGCGATCATCGCCACCGTCGTCATCACGATCGGACGCGCGCGCTTGTGGCCCGCTTCGAGCAGGGCCTCGGCGCGGGACTTGCCGGCGCGCATCTCCTCGATGGCGAAGTCCACCAGCAGGATGGAGTTCTTGGCCACGATGCCCATGAGCATCAGGAATCCGATCACCACCGACAGCGACATCGACAGATGGGTCAGCAGCAACGCGACCGCCGCCCCGCCCACCGACAGCGGCAGTGCGGACAGGATGGTCAGCGGCTGGAACACCCGGGCGAACAGCAGCACCAGCACCGCGAACACCATCAGCACGCCGGTGCCCATGGCGATGCCGAAGCTGGTCATGAGTTCGGTCTGCAGCTGCGCGTCACCGGTCTCCACCCGCCGCACGCCCGGCGGCAGGTTGGACATGGTGGGCAGCGCATAGATGGCCTTCAGCGCCGGGCCCAGGGTCGTGTGGTTGAAATTGGCGTCCAGCTCCACCCGCCGGCTCTGGTTGTAGTGGTGCACGCGGCTCGGCCCCTGCCCGAAGCTGATGTCGGCCACGGCCTTGAGGGGTACCACACGGCCGCCGGCGGCCGGCACGGGCAGGTTCTGCAGCGTGCCGATGTCACGTCGCGAGCTCTCCAGGAGCGACACGCGGATCGGAATCTGGCGGTCGGCCAGCGCGAACTTGGCGTCGTTCTGGTCCAGGTCGCCGAGGGTGGCGATGCGAATGGTGTTGCTGATGCTCTGCACCGTGACGCCGAGATTCGCGGCCAGGTCCAGGCGCGGCTTGATGATGACCTCCGGCTGCGGCATGTCGCCGCTGATGCGCGGATCGCGCAGCAGCGACAGGCCACGCATCTCCTGCAGCACCTGCTGCGAGATCCGGTCCAGCAGCGCCGGGTCGTCGCCGGTCAGGTAGATCTGCACGTCGGCATTGCCGCCGGCGCCGTTCTGGTTCTGGAAGCTGATGCGCGCATCCGGAATGCGGCGCAGTTCCTTCATGACGTCCTGCTCGAACTGGGGCGAGGTGAGCTTGCGCTGCGACTTGGGAACCAGCTCGATGAACATCTGCGCATTGCGCACATCGTCCGAGCCGATGAACTCCACGACGCTCTTGACCTCGGGCCGCGCGCGCACGACGTCGTAGACCTTCTGCGATACCGCCGCGGTCTGCTCCAGGCGCACGCCCGGAGGCAGCTCGATGTACATCTGCGAAAAGCCGATCTCGTCGTTGGAGAACACGGAGGTCGGCAGCAGCGCGAAGACCCCCAGCGAGGCGGCGTAGATGACCACCGCGACGCCGAGCGTCTTCCAGCGGTGCGCCACCACCCAGCGCAGCAGCTTGAGGTAGTGCCGCATGAGCGCACCGTCCTCGTGCACCTTGTGGTCGCTCTTGAGCACGTAGGCGGCCACCACCGGGGTGATCAGCCGCGCCACGAGCAGCGAGAAGAACACCGCCGCCGCCACGGTCAGCCCGAACTGCTTGAAGAACTGGCCGACGATGCCGCCCATGAAGCTCACCGGCAGGAACACGGCGATGATGGCCGAGGACGTCGCCACCACCGCAAGTCCGATCTGGTCGGCCGCGTCCATGGCGGCCTGATAGCCGCCCTTGCCCATGTGCATGTGGCGCACGATGTTCTCGATTTCCACGATCGCATCGTCCACCAGCACGCCAGCCACCAGCGACAGGGCCAGCAGGCTGATCTGGTTGAGCGTGAAGCCCATCAGATCCATGAAGGCGAAGGTCGGGATGGCCGACAGCGGGATCGCCAGCGCCGAAATCAGCGTGGCGCGCATGTCGCGCAGGAACAGCCACACCACCGCCACCGCCAGCAGCGAGCCCTCGATCAGGGCCTCCATGGCGTTGAGGTAGCTGCGCTTGGTCAGTTCCACCGTGGTGAACACCCGCTCGATATGGACGTTCGGGTATTCCTTGCCGATGGCCCCGAGTTCCTTTTCCACCAGGTTCAGCTCGGTCACGTCCGAGGAGCCCTTCGCCTTGTACACCGCAAAGGTGGTCGCCAGGCGACCGTTCAGGCGCGCGATGGTGCGCACCTCGGCGAAGCTGTCGGCGACGACCGCGAAATCGCCCAGGCGCGCCGTGCCGCCGGTCGGCAGCGTGATCTGCACGTCGGCCAGGTTCAGCGCGGAGCGGGCGCTACCGAGCACGCGGATGGTCTGTTCGCCACCACCCACTTCGGCGCGGCCGCCGGGCGCATTGAGGTTGAGATCGCGCAGCTGTTCGTTGACCTGGGCGGCCGTGAGGCCCAGGGCCTGCATGCGCGCCGGATCCAGATCCACTCGCATCTGGCGGTCGACGCCACCGACGCGGTTCACCTGTGACACGCCCGAAATCGCCAGCAGGCGCTTGGTCACCGAGTTGTCGATGAACCAGGACAGCTCCTGCTCGCTCAGCGCCGTGGTGGTGATCGCAAAGAAGGCGATGGGACCACCGGCCACCTGGATGCGCGAGACCTGCGGCTCGAGGATTCCCTGCGGCAGGTCGGCCCGCACCTTGGTCACCGCGTCGCGCACGTCGGTGACGGCGCGGTCGATGGGCGTGCCGATCTGGAATTCGATGTCGGTCTCGGAGCTGCCCTCGCTGGCCACCGATTCGATGCTGCGGACGTTGCCGATCCCGGCCACCGAACCTTCCACCTTCTGCAGGATCTGGGTCTCGATCTCCGAGGGCGCAGCGCCCGGGTAGGAGATGTTGACGCTCACCACCGGGTAGTCGATGTCCGGGTTCTGGTTGATGGGCAGGCGCAGGAACGAAACGATGCCCACCACCGTGAGCACCGCGAACAGCACGATGGGCGTGATCGGGTGTTTGATCGCCCAGGCGGAGATGTTGCGCATGGAACTTAGGCGCCCTTGCCGCCCGGGGCCACCGCCACCTGTTCGCCCACGCGCAGGAAGCCGCCGGCCGTCATGACCACTTTTTCCTGGCCCGTCAGGCCCGAGGCGATGACGATGCCCTGTTCGGTCGTTTCGGCGGCGCGGATGGCGCGGCGCTCCAGGCGGTTGTCGGCGTTGACGATCAGGACGTAGGTGCCTTTCTCGTCGGACTGCACGGCGGTTTGCGGCAGGATGGGCTTCTCGCCCTTGCCCACCACCACCTCGCCGCGCGCGAAGGCACCCGGCCGCAGCTGCGGATCCGGCTGCAGCGCGATGCGCGCCTCGCCGAGGCGGCTTTGCGGATCGATGATGGCGCCGAGCAGTCGGACCCTGCCCTTGAAGGGCTTGTCGACGCCGGTCATGAAGACACTGGCCGTCTGGCCGACCGCGAGGCTCGGCAGATCCTGCTCCGCGACCAGCGCCCGCATTTCGATCTCCGAGCCTGCGGCAAGGCGGAACAGGGCGTTGCCGCCCGGGGTCGCGATCTGTCCGACCTCGACACTGCGGGTCAGGATCACCCCCTCGGCCGGCGCGCGGATGGAGGTGTGCCCGAGACGCTGCTGGTACTCGCTCAGCTGCGCCGCGGCGACCCGCACTTCGGCGGCCGCGGTCACCGCCGCCGAGCGGCGCTTCTCGATGTCTTCCTTGGACAGGGCGCCCGCGGATTCCACGCCCTGGGCGCGCTTGTACTCGGCATCGGCCAGGGCGGCATTGGCCTTGGTCTCCTCGAGGGCCGCCGCCAGACGCTCGACCTGCGGCCTCAGGATGGTCTCGTCGAGCTGGGCCAGCAGCTGGCCGGCCTTCACGTGATCGCCGACCTCCACGTAGATGGCGGCGACACGGCCGGTCTCGCCATCCGTGCCGATGGATATGTCATAACGCGCATTGATGGTGCCGGTGAAGGACACGGTGGCCGTCACCGGCGACAGGCCCGGTGCCGTAGCGGTCACCAGCGGGATGGCGCCTTCGGCGGTGGACGAGGTCGCGGCAGTGCGGTTCGATCCGAAGTAGAGGCCCGTCCCCAGGGCCACGAGCGCGACCAGCACGCCAAAGCCGATCAGGCCGATGCGCGCCGGCGTCCAGCGGCCGGGCGGGGCCGATTCAACCTCGCGCTCATGAGAGTTCGCGGCATCGTGACGGCCGATCCAGGTCACTGGCGGGTCGCTCTTCACCGGGATCGGTTCTGGTTGTGTGCCCAAGGCGGTCCCCTGCTGCGACCGCGCGGTCGCACCGAGTCATATGGTGTTATATAGAACTATATCACTTGTGGATCGTCAAGTCGCTCTGACGGAAGAACCCTCCAACGACGTTTTTGTCGCAGGTCCCGGCAGAGAATCACTTATGACCAATTGTACAAGCGGTGGACTGGCCGCTTTTGGACCACGGTCAGGAGAAATGGTGCCGACTCACAGAATCGAACTGTGGACCCCATCATTACGAATGATGTGCTCTACCAACTGAGCTAAGTCGGCGCCCGGGGCGTGAAAAATCGCGGGGCCGGATTGTACTAAGAAACGGCGGGATTTCAGGAAATTTTTCGGACCCGGATCACCAGGTCGATGCCCGCCATTTCGGTCCCCGGCGGCAGCGGGGGCAGGCGCGCGAACTCAACCTCCGGCACCGGCACGTCCACCAGGGCCCCGGTATCCAGGTCCTGGAAATGATAGTGCGGCGCGACATTCGAATCGAACCAGGTCCGGGCCCCATCCACCGTCAGTTGCCGGATGACGCCCCGTTCGGCGAACAGGTTCAGGGTGTTGTAGACCGTGGCCTTGGAGACGCGGGCGCCGGAGCCCCGCAGGGTGGCCAGGATCTGCTCGGCCGAGAGGTGCTGGGGCGAGGACAGCAGCAGCGCCGCGATGCGGACCCGCTGCGCCGTGGGCCGGATCCCGAAGCCGGCCAACCGACGGGCGCACTGGCCGGGGGGGTCAGCTAAGCCTTTGTCCTGCATGGCCCCATTATAACCACGGCGTGGCCGGAGGTAACCTCAGGCGGAACCTGGACCGACTTCAGGCCGCCGCAGCTCCCGCGGCAGTCCGAAAATCACGTGCTCCTCGCGTCCGGCGATCTCCCGGGGCACCTTCGCCCCCCAGTCGCGCAGCTGGGTGATGACCTGCTGCACCAGCACCTCCGGCGCCGAGGCACCGGCGGTCACCCCCACGATGTTCTTGCCCTCGAACCAGTCACGGTGCATGTCGGCGGCCCCGTCCACGAGGTACCCCGGGATACCGGCCCGCTCGGCCAGCTCCCGCAGCCGGTTCGAGTTGGAGCTGGCCCGGGATCCCACCACCACCAGTACGTCGGCCTTTTCCAGCAGCTTCTTCACCGCATCCTGGCGGTTCTGGGTGGCGTAGCAGATGTCTTCCTTGCGCGGCGTCGCG
Source organism: Steroidobacteraceae bacterium (assembly GCA_035503515.1). Lineage (GTDB taxonomy): Bacteria > Pseudomonadota > Gammaproteobacteria > Steroidobacterales > Steroidobacteraceae > DAIDKA01. The sequence continues at coordinate 9,390 of DATJTJ010000129.1, read as the reverse complement.
AGTCCCGGGAAGCGTTCCCGCAGGGCTTCGACGATTTCGGCCGTGTCATCCACGGACAGCGTCGTCTGGGTCACGAATGCCAGCTTCGCCGGGTCGCGCACCCGCAGGGACTGCGCATCCTTCACGTTCTGCACCAGCCAGATCCGACCGCCGAAACTGGTATCGAAGCGCCCGAGCGTGCCTTCGACCTCCGGGTGGCCGTTGTGTCCGATGAGGATCACATCGTAGCCATCGCGCGCGTAGCGCTGCACCTCCATGTGCACTTTGGTCACCAACGGACAGGTGGCATCGAAAACGGTGAGCTTGCGCTCCTTGGCGCCCTGCTCGATGGCCGTGGACACGCCGTGCGCCGAGAAAATCAGCGTCGCGCCCGCGGGCACGTCCTCCAGCTCCTCGATGAACACCGCGCCGAGCCCGCGCAGGCGGTCGACCACGTGCTTGTTGTGGACCACTTCGTGACGCACGTACACGGGCGCCCCGAACATCGACAGCGCCCGTTCCACGATTTCGATGGCCCGGTCCACGCCGGCGCAGAAGCCCCGGGGATTGGCGAGCAGTACTTCCATCAGTTCGATCTCCTGCGACCCTCGGTGAAGGCGTCCAGCAGCATCAGCGCGGCGCCGACCGTGATCGCCGAATCCGCCACGTTGAAGGCGGGAAACTGCGCATCATTCCAGTGCGCAAGAATGAAATCGACCACCTGCCCACTGTGCAGGCGGTCGATCAGGTTGCCCAGCGCACCGGCCAGGATCAGCGACAGGCTCACCGACAGCAGCACCTGGGTGCGGCCGTTGATCCGCCGCAGCCAGTACACGAGCCCCGCCCCGACCACCACCGCGAGGCCCGAAAACAGCCACCGCTGCCATCCCGAAGCGCTGTCGAGCATGCTCCAGGCCGCGCCGCGATTGTACCTGAGGGTGATGTCCAGCACCGGCAGCAGGGTGCGGATGCCGCCGTAGGCCATGTGGCTCACGATCCAGGCCTTGGAGAGCTGGTCCACGCCGATCACGGCGATCGCCAGCGGCAGCCACAGCCAGCCGCTGCCCAGAACCGGCGGCAGGCGCCCGCCGTGGCCCTCAGCCTGCGGCTCGCCTGCATCCCTGCCGCCGTTCACGCGAACCTCCGCTCTTCACCCGGTCCTGCGATGTTGCCGGCGCAGCGCCCGCAGGCCTCGGCATACGCCGGATCGACGCCGACATCGGCGCGATGGTGCCAGCAGCGTACACACTTCGGATGGCTCGAGGCGCTGACCTGCAGCCAGACCCCTTCACGGCCGGTCTCGGTGGCGGCGACCGCGCCCGCCGGCGGTGCGGAAACCTTGTGCACCCGGGCCTCGGAGGTGATCAGCAGGAACCGCAGCTCCGCACCCAGGGCGCTGAAGCGATCGTACTGGGCGGGCACGCAGTAAATGTCGACCTCTGCGTCCAGCGGCGCTCCGATCTGCTGCGCCTCGCGCAGCTTCTCCAGTTCCCGCAACACGTCGCGCTTGAGCTGCAGCAGCGCGTTCCAGTCCACATCATGCGCGGCGCCCTCCGGCAGCGCGTGCCATTGCGCGAGGAACACGGAGTCCTCGGTGACACCGGGCAGGTGACGCCAGATCTCCTCCGCCGTGAACGCCAGCACCGGCGCCAGCCAGCGCACCATGGCATGGGCGATATGAAACAGCGCGGACTGCGCCGAGCGGCGCGCATGACTGCGGGCCGGGGTCGTGTAGAGCCGGTCGCGCACGATGTCCAGGTACAGGGCGCTCAGGTCCACGATGCAGAAGTTGTGGACCTTGTGATAGACGTGATGAAACGAGTACTCGCGGTAGGCCTCGACGATTTCCGCCTGCAGCTGGGCGGCCCGGCTCACGGCCCAGCGGTCGAGGGCGACCATCTCCGCGGCATGCACCAGGTCGCGGGCCGGATCGAATCCGTGCAGGTTGCCGAGCAGGAAGCGGACGGTATTGCGGATGCGCCGGTAGGCATCCGCGGTGCGATTGAGCAAGGCGTCCGACACGCTCATTTCGTTGGCGTAATCGGTGGCGGCCACCCACAGCCGCAGCACGTCCGCCCCCAGCGATCCGACCACCTTCTGCGGCGGGATCACGTTGCCGAGGGATTTGGACATCTTGCGGCCCTTCTCGTCCACGGTGAAGCCGTGGGTGACCACCCCGCGGTACGGCGCCTGCCCGTACAGGGCTTCGGACATCAGCAGCGAACTCTGGAACCAGCCGCGGTGCTGATCCGAGCCTTCGATGTAGAGGTCGACCGGCATCGAGAACTCCGGTCGCACCGCCGCCATGTAGTCGAACGACACGCCGGAGTCGGCCCACACGTCCATCACGTCCTTGAGCTTCTCGTAGTCGTCGGCCTCATTGCCCAGCAGCTCCGCCGGATCCAGCGAGAACCAGGCCTCGATCCCGGCCCGCTCGACGCGCTCGGCCACCGCTTCGAGCAGTTCGCCGGTACGCGGATGCAGCTCGCCGGTCCTCTTGTGGACGAACATCGCGAGCGGTACGCCCCAGGTGCGCTGCCGCGAAATGCACCAGTCCGGGCGGTCGGCGATCATGCCGGTGATGCGCTGCTCGCCCCACGCCGGCGTCCACTTGACGCCGCGGATGTCGCGCAGCGCCTGCTCGCGCAGGCCCTTGCGATCCATGCTGATGAACCACTGCGGGGTGGTGCGGAACACGACCGGCGAGTGATGCCGCCAGCAGTGCGGGTAGCTGTGGACATAGGGTTCATCGTGGATCAGCGCGCCGTTGGCGCGCAGGGTCTCGACGATGAGCTTGCCGCCCTCCTCCAGCTTCATCCCCCCGACCAACGGCGTGTCCGGCAGGAACCGGCCGTCATTGCCGGTGGGATTGGGTACCGGCAGGTGGTAGCGCCGGCCGATCGCGAAATCCTCCTGACCATGCGCCGGGGCGGTGTGTACGGCGCCGGTTCCGGCCTCGGCCGTGACATGCTCGCCCAGGATCACCGGCACGTCATAGTCCTGGAAGGGATGCGCGACCTTCAGTCCTTCGAGCGCCTGGCCCTTGAACGTGGCCCGCACCGCGGTATCGGCCTCGAGTCCGTAGCGGGTCAGGCACTGCGGCGCCAGCTGCCGGGCGAGGATCAGGTTGCGGGCGCCCGCCGCCACCAGCACGTAGTCGAAATCCGCATTCAGCGCGACCGCCTGATTGGCGGGCAGCGACCACGGCGTCGTGGTCCAGATGACGATGTCGGCGGGCGTCGCCCCGAGCGATCCGGGCGCGGCGGCGATGCGCGCTTCCAGGTCGCGGTTGTCCCGCACCCGGAACGCCACGTCGATGGCGGCGGAGGTATGGTCCTCGTACTCCACTTCGGCCTCGGCGAGTGCCGAGCGGCAGTCGAAGCACCAGTGCACGGGCTTCACGCCCTGGTAGACGTGGCCGTTGGCGATGATCCGGCCGAGGACCCGGATCTGATGCGCCTCGTAGCGCGAATCCATGGTCAGGTAGGGATGCTCCCAATCGCCCAGTACGCCCAGGCGCTTGAAGTCCACCCGCTGCAGGTTCACCTGCTCGTTGGCAAAGGCGCGGCACGCCGCGCGGAAAGCGGCCGCGTCCAGTTTCTGTCCCGGACGGCCGTGCTTCTTTTCCACCTGCTGCTCGATGGGCAGCCCATGCCCATCCCAACCGGGCACATAGGGAGCATCGAAACCGTCCAGCTGACGGGACTTGACGATGATGTCCTTCAGGATCTTGTCGAGCGCATGGCCGAGATGAATGGGGCCGTTGGCATAGGGCGGCCCGTCCAGCAGCACGAACCGTGGCCGGCCCCGGGAGGCGGCGCGGATGCGGCCATAGAGATCGCCCTGCTCCCACTCGGCCAGCATCTTGGGTTCGCGCTGCGCGAGATCGGCCTTCATCGAGAAGGCCGTCTGCGGCAGGTTCACGGTTTGTTTGTAGTCAGGCACTTCCAACTCGCTTCAGGAAATCAACACCGATCGCGCCTGCGCGGCATCCTGGTGGATCTGCGCGACCATCGCGTCCAGCGATCCGAACTTCAGCTCCGGACGCAGGAACTGCACGCACTCGACCGCGATCTCGCGACCGTACAGGTCGCCCACGAAATCGAACAGGTGCACTTCGAGCCAGGGCTCGGTACCCCCGACCGTCGGCCGGGTGCCGATGCTGGCCACTCCCGCCAGGGGGGCATCCGCGCCGCCGCGGATCCGGATCCGTACGGCAAAAATACCGGCCACCGGCAACCGCCGGTGCGGGAATCGCACGTTCGCGGTCGGAAAGCCAAGCTTACGTCCCAGCTGCTCGCCGCGCACGACCTTGCCGGTCATCGTGTAGGGACGGCCCAGCAGCCGCGCGGCGCGGGCCAGATTGCCCGCCGCGAGCGCCTCGCGCACGGCACTGCTGCTCAGGCGGTCACCCTCGAAGGTCACCGGCTCCACGATCTCCACGGCGAAGCCGAGCTGCTCACCCGCCGCGAGCAAGGTCTCGGCGGTGCCCCGTCCGTTCTTGCCGAACCGGAAATCGTGCCCGACCACGACCACGGCGGGGTTCAGCCTTTCGTACAGCAGCACCGCGAACTGCTCCGCGCTCAGCGACCGGGTCGCGGCGCCGAAGCGCAGGATGCACAGGCGGTCGAGCGGCATGTGTTCGAGGCAGCGCCAGCGCTCGCGCAGCGAGGTCAGACGCGCCGGCGGATTCTCGGGCGTCAGGTACTCGCGGGGCATGGGCTCGAAGGTGACCATGAGCGTGCCCACGCCGAGGCGCTCCGCGTGGCCACGCAGGCGTTGCAGCAGCGCCTGGTGCCCCAGGTGCAGCCCATCATAGGTGCCCACGGTGAGGGCCTGGCCGCCCTGCAGGGAGCCGGCCGGGGGAAGTCCACGAATCAGTTGCATTTAGTTGAAAGTATAGGCAAGTCGGCCCGTTCCAAGTTGACAACCGTGGGACGATCGGCTTCACTACCGCCCCCTTGAATCGGGCATGTCCCGTCGTTTTTACGGAGAGTCCCTTGGCCAATACCAAGTCCGCGGAAAAAGCCGCCAAACAGGCTGAGAAGCACCGCGCACGGAATGTTGCCCTTCGTTCGCGCATGCGCAGCGCCATCCGCAAGGTCAGCGCCGCCGTGGAAGGCGGAAACAAGGAAGCGGCCGGTAGCAGCTACCGCGAGGCCGTTCCGGTCATCGACTCGCTGGTCAACAAGCAGATCATCCATCGCAACAAGGCCAATCGGCACAAGAGCCGGCTCGCGGCGCGCATTCGCGCAATGGCCTGAACTCAAGCTTTTTTCGCCTCATCGGCTGCCGCATCCGCGGCAGCCTCAGGGTCGCTCAGCGCCCCCCGCTCCTGTTCCAGGAACGACATCACCGCCTGCACCAGCTCGGCCGTTCCGGCTCCGGTGGCCCCCGAAATCAGGAAATGCGGCCCCCGGAAGCGCAGACGACGCACGATGTCCCGGGCCCGCGCCGCGGCTTCCTGGGGCGGCAGCAGATCGCTCTTGTTCAGGAGCAGCCAGCGCGGCTTGCGGGTGAGGTCGGCGCTGAATTTCTTCAGCTCCCCGACGATCGCGCGCACCTCCTTCACCGGATCGATGGCCGGGTCCACCGGAGCGATGTCCACCAGATGCAGCAGCACCCGCGTGCGCTGCAGGTGCTTCAGGAAGCGGATGCCGAGCCCGTGGCCTTCGGCGGCGCCTTCGATCAGCCCCGGGATGTCGGCCATGACGAAACTGCGCTGCTCGCCGGCGCTGACCACGCCGAGGTTCGGGTACAGCGTGGTGAACGGGTAGTCGGCGACCTTCGGCCGGGCGTGGGAGACGGCGCGGATCAGGGTGGACTTGCCGGCATTGGGCATGCCGAGCAGACCCACATCGGCAATGACCTTCATTTCCAGTTCCAGGACGCGCTTCTCGCCGGGCAGCCCCGAGCCGAACTGGCGCGGGGCCCGGTTGGTGCTGGACTTGAACCGGGTATTGCCCCAGCCGCCCTTGCCACCGCGGGCGACCAGCAGCTCCTCGCCGACCCGGGCGAGATCGCCGAGCTGCTCGCCGGTGTCCGCATCGCGCACCACGGTGCCCACCGGCAGGGAGACATACAGGTCGGCGCCGGCCGCTCCGGTACAGTCATTGCCGCTGCCGGCGACGCCATGCGGCGCCCGGAAGGTACGCTCGACGCGAAAATCCGCGAGGGTATTGATGCCGGGGACGGCGCGCAGCCAGACGCTGCCGCCGTGGCCACCATCGCCGCCGTCGGGACCGCCGAAGGGAACGAATTTCTCGCGGCGGAAGCTCGCGCAACCGCGGCCGCCATTGCCCGCCTGGACTTTGATGCGGGCTTCGTCGACGAATTTCATGAGGGCAGCGGCGGCCGCTGACGGGCCCTCGGCTCGATCAGGTCGAGGCGGAAGCGGCCTCGGGCAGCACGCTCACGTAAGTGCGCTGCTCGGCGCCCTTGCGGGCGAACTGCACGCGGCCCGCGATCAGGGCGAACAGCGTATGGTCGGTGCCCACACCCACGTTCTGACCGGCGCGCATCGGCGTGCCACGCTGGCGCACCAGGATGTTCCCGGCGGCCACCCGTTCGCCACCGAAGCGCTTGACGCCCAGTCGCTTGGAGTGTGAATCGCGGCCATTGCGGGTACTGCCGCCAGCCTTTTTATGTGCCATGTCTGCTGATCCTTACGAAGAGGTGGCGCGATCAGGCCGCGCTGATGTCCGTGACCTTCACTTCCGTGAAGAGCTGGCGGTGGGTGCCCTGGCGCAGGTAGTGCTTGCGGCGGCGGAACTTGACGATGACCGCCTTGTCGCCCTGCCCATGCCGCACCACCGTGGCCAGCACCTTGGTGCCTTCCAGGCGCGGTGCGCCGATCTTCACGTTGGCGCCCTCGCCCACCAGGCGCACGTCGGCGAATTCGACGGTATCCCCCGGCGCAGCGTCCAGCTTCTCTACCTTCAGGACCGCGTCCTTGGTGACCCGATACTGCTTGCCGCCCGTGGCGATTACCGCGTACATGTTGGATTCCTGCAATAGAAGTTGCGCGCCATCCCCCCAGGCGGGGGGCTACGCGAAAGGTCGCGCATTCTACGCAGCGGGGCCGGGCGGGTCAAACGTTGGGTTTTCCTGCCCTCCCCGGCACTTACGCGCCGACGAGATATCGATTCTCGTAACTGCTCCGGGTCAGCTACGATGCCGCTGTTTTAATCAGCCTGGCACTCATGACCCTCGTAGAAATCCGCTCCATCGTCCACTCCGACCTGACCGCCGTGGACGCGGTCATCAGGGCCAGGCTCAAGAGCTCGGTTCCCCTGGTCGACCGGATTGCCGAACACATCATCGCCGGGGGCGGCAAACGCCTGCGGCCACTGCTGGTGGTGCTGGCCGGCCGCGCCTGTGGCTATAACGGCCACGCTCACGTTGAAGCTGCGGCCTTCATCGAGTTCATCCATACGGCGACGCTGCTGCATGACGATGTCGTGGACGGCTCCTCGATGCGCCGCGGCCGGGACACGGCGAACGAGGTCTTCGGCAACCAGGCCAGCGTCCTGGTAGGCGATTTCGTCTATTCCCGCGCCTTTCAGATGATGGCGGGACTCGCCAGCCAGCGCGTGCTGGCCATCATGGCCGATGCCACCAACGTCATCGCCGAGGGCGAGGTGCTGCAGCTCATGCATGCCCATGACCCGGAGACCACCGAGCAGCGGTACCTGGAAGTCATCTACCGCAAGACCGCGCGACTCTTCGAGGCCGGCGCCGAAGTCGCCGCCGTGCTGGCCGACGGTTCCCCGCAGATGCAGCGGGCACTGGCGGATTACGGCCGGCACCTGGGGACCGCCTACCAGCTGGTCGATGACGTGCTCGATTTTCGCTCCAATCCGGCCGAGCGAGGCAAGAACCTCGGCGATGACCTGGCCGAGGGCAAGCCCACCCTGCCCCTCATCCATGCGCTGCGCTCCGCCGGCGAGGCGGACCGCGCCCTCATCCGCACGGCCATACGCCAGGGCGGACTTGCGCAGCTGGAACCGATCGTCGCCGCGATCGAGTCCACCGGTGGCATCGATTACGCGTCACGCGTGGCGCAGCGCGAATCGGAACTCGCGCTCGAGGCGCTGACGGTATTGCCGGACACCCCCTACCGGCGGGGGCTGGCGGCACTGGCACAGTTCGCCGTCGCGCACACGACCTGAGAATTACCAAGGGGAGCCGCTAAGTTGAAAAGCATCACCCGCACCTTGCCGCTGACCATGCTCCTGGCCGTGCTGGTCGCGCTCGGCCTCGGTGGCTGCGTCAACGAGCATGAGAACGACAGCAGCCCGGCCGCGACCAGCAACGCTCCGGACTCCGAGGATGTGACGCATGGCCCCGGCGGCACCCATGCCGTCAACGGGTCGATTCACATCTCCTCCAGCGCCCCGGGCGGCGAAGTCAGCACCATCAATGGCTCCATCCACGCCGACGACCATGCACAGCTCGCGGCAGGACAGACCGTCAACGGCAATATCAGCCTCGGGAATGACGCGACCGCCACTTCCCTGACCACCGTGAATGGCGGCATCAGCCTGGGTCGAGGGGTGCACGTTGCGCAGACGGTGACCACCGTCAATGGCACTCTGGCCCTGGGCCCCGGCGCCCAGGTCGGCGGCCGCCTGGCCAACGTCAACGGCACCATCATCCTGGTCGGCGCCACCGTCAACGGCGGCATCACGACGGTCAACGGCAATATCGAGGTCGGCGCCCACTCGCACGTGCAGGGCGGCATCATCGTCCGCAAACCGGCGACCGGCTTCTTCCATTGGTGGGGCGACTCCGACAAGCCACGCGTGGTGGTGGGTCCCGGCGCGGTCGTCGAGGGTCCGTTACGGTTCGAGCGGGCCGTGCGCCTGTACGTGAGCGACACGGCGACCATCGGGCCGGTGCAGGGCGCCACGGCCGTCAGATTCTCCGGCGAGCACCCCCCGGAATAGCGGCCCTGCCACTCTTGTTCCTGCGCCACGCGGTCGAGTACACTGCGCGCCCCGCGCCGGCCCCCGATGGCCTGCCGGACGGCCAGATTCGGGATGTAGCTCAGCCTGGTAGAGCACTACGTTCGGGACGTAGGTGTCGCAGGTTCAAATCCTGTCATCCCGACCAAGAAAAACAAGAAGTTATCCGCAGCTCCCCCTTAACTACCTTCCCGAACCTTGCCCTGCAAGTGCGCCGCAAGTGTCAACGGATGAGGTTCCCGGGATGGCCGACGGTGACGAGAATGAGTTAGACAACCGCGTCGCCCTCGCCTATCGATCCCTGCGGGACAACGCGGGCGTTCTAACACTCTTCGCTGCGATCGTCGCAGCGGTGATCTACGGGGGCCAGCTCTCAGTTATGCGCGGCCAGCTCGATGAGATGCAGGCGGAGCAACGTCCGTGGATCTATGCCGAGTTCGGCCCG
>DATJTJ010000128.1:0-6854 GCA_035503515.1 Steroidobacteraceae bacterium | reverse complement strand
CGCCCGGTGCTGGTGCTGGGGACCGCCACGCCCGGTTTTCAGCACGGTCTTGCCACCATGGTCGTGTTTGCCGGCGCCGGACGGCCCGGCGCCGTCCCGGCCCCGCCGGGGGGCGTTCGGCCGCGGGTGCCGTTCCCGCCTCCCACCGTGGTGCCTTTTGATCCGCGCATCGCGGACGCCAATCCGAATACCTTCTATTCGGCCATGAGCAACGTCGATGTCGAGATCGGCGCGGGCAATCCCGCCGCCACCGCCATCCGCTTTCGCGTCGCGCAGCACTCCTACCTGAGCCACATGCAGTTCCGGCTGGGCTCGGGCTTCGCCGGCATCTACCAGGCCGGCAACGTGGTCCATGACTTGCATTTCGTGGGCGGCCGCTATGGCGTCGTGACCGAGAAGCCGTCGCCGGCCTGGCAGTTCACCATCGTGGATTCGACCTTCGAGCGCCAGCGCAGCGCGGCGATCCGCGAGCACGAAGCGCAGCTCACCCTGGTCAACGTACGGATGCGCCAGGCGCCGGTGGGAGTCGAGATCGATGGGGGCTACGGCGATTGGCTGTGGGGCAGGGACGTTCGCTTCGAGGGCATCAGCCAGGCCGCGGTGGTGATCTCCAACGAGAACAACGTCTACACCCAGGTCAATTTCCAGGACGCACTCGCCGGCGACACACCGGTGTTCGCGAAATTCCGCGACAGTGGCCGCAGGGTGAACGGCAAGGGACGCGATTACCGGGTCAGCGACTTCAGCTACGGGCTCTTTGTCCCGGGCCTCGGCCAGACGGGTCGGTTCGAGACCCGCGCCGACATCACACCCATCGGTGCGATGCCCGCCGCTGGGGCCGCGTCGCTGCGGCCGCTGCCGCCGGTCGCCGAATGGAGCAACGCGCGCGATCTGGGCGTCGCCGGTGACGGCAGCACCGATGACACGGCGGCGCTGCAGCGCGCGATCGATTCGCATCGCGTGGTCTATCTGCCGCTGGGAAGCTACCGGGTGAGCGATACCCTGCGACTGCGGCCGGACACCGTACTCATCGGGCTGCACCCCAGCCTGACGCGGATCGAGCTGCCCGACAACACGCCGGCCTACCAGGGCGTGGGCGAGCCGAGGGCGCTGGTCAGTTCGGCCCAGGGCGGCGATGCCATCGTTTCCGGCGTGGGCCTCGCCACCGGCGGCATCAACCCGCGCGCCACGGCGCTGCTGTGGCGCGCCGGTGAGCACTCTCTGGTCGACGACGTGAAGTTCGAGGGCGGTCATGGCACCGCACTGTCGAACGGCGCGCGGTTCAACCCCTACAACGACGACCACAGCGGCGATGCGGATCCCGCGCGGCGCTGGGATGCGCAGTACCCGAGCCTCTGGGTCGCGCAGGGCGGCGGCGGAACCTTCAACGGCATCTGGAGCCCGGATACCTATGCGAGCGCGGGCCTGTACGTGTCGGATACCGGCACGCCCGGCCACGTCTACGGGATCTCGGTCGAGCACCACGTGCGCAACGAAATCGTTCTCAACCACGTTGCCAACTGGGAGCTGTTGGCGCCGCAGACCGAGGAGGAATACGGCGAGAGCCGCAACGCCGTCTCGCTCGAAATCCGCGAGTCCCATGACATCCTGATCGCCAACTACCACGGCTACCGCGTGACCCGGACCAAGGGACCGGCGCCCGCGGCCGCGCTGCTGTACGGCGTGCATGACATCCATTTCCGCAACGTGCACGTGAATGCCGAGAGCGGTTACGCCATCTGCGACGGCAATGGCTGCGGCACGTTCCTGCGCGCCAACAAATATCCCTATGAGAATGCCATCCTGGCGCCGGCCAGCGGCCTCACCGTGCGCGAACGCGAGTTTGCGCGCCTCGATGTGGCGGACCTGCCGCCAGCGCCGGCCGCGGCCGGCGGCTCGCGCGACGCTGCGGTCCGGAAGATCGTCGATGGGTTCGGCGCCCTCGGCGGCGGCATCCTCGATTCGCACGGCACGCTGTATTTCGTCGACCGGATCTTCGAGCGCATCTATGCCTGGTCGGAGGCGCAGGGTCTGCGCGTCGTCAGCAGCCATCCGACCGCACCGGTCAATCTCGCCGTCGATCGGTCCGGTCACCTGCTGGTGCTCTCCTCGGCCGGACCCGCCGGTACGGTCTACAGCCTGGATCCGCAGGGCCCGGATGGGACCCTGACCCGTATCGAAGCGACGCCGGCCGGAACCCACGCCGACGCCGCCATCGCGCTCCCGGTCAACTGGTGGGTCAATGGCGAGTTCAAGGATCAGTACGATCCCGCCACCGATCACTTCACGACCCTGGCGGAGATGTTCGCGGCCGATGCCGCCACGGCGCCGCAACGCGAATACGCATCCCCCGATGGCAGCCTGGTGCTGCCGGCCTACCGCGTCTTCACCCAGGGACCCTTCGACGACCGGGGGTGGCGCTTCTCCCATGCTCTCGATACCTACGGCTTCACGATCGCGAAGCCGGGCGCGCGCGTCTACGTCAGCAACGAGTCCGAGGCCCGCACGTATGCCTGCACGGTGGGCCCGAACGGCGCACTCGCGGATCCGAAGGTATTCGCGGACCGCGCCGGGGAAAGCGTGGTGAGCGACGCCGAGGGCCGGGTCTACGTCGCCAATGGCCAGATATTCGTCTACGGCGCCAACGGGGACGAGCTCAGGGTCATCGACGTGCCCGAGCGGCCCCTGCAGTTGCTGCTGGGTGGCCCGCGGCATCACAGCCTGCTGATCCTCACCCACCATGCCCTGTATGCACTGACGCTCGATGACGTTCGGTGACGCAAGGCTGGTGCTGGCGGCGGTCGCCGGCATTGCACTGGCCATCATCCTCATCGTCCGCGGCAGGCTGCACCCCTTCGTCGCCCTGCTCTGCGGGGCCTTCCTCATCGGTCCGCTCGCCGGCCTTTCCTCGGCGGATACGGTGAAGGCCGTGGAGAAGGGCGCCGGCGACATCCTCGGCAGCACCGGGCTGGTGGTGGCGCTGGGCATGGCGCTGGGCGCGATGCTGCAGCTCTCGGACGGCGCCAAGGGACTGGCCCGCGCCATGATCGGGGCTGCGGATGCCCCCCGGGCACTGTGGATGAGCATGCTGGTCGGCCTGCTGATCGGCCTGCCCCTGTTCTTCGAAACCGGTCTGGTGCTGCTGCTGCCGATCATCGCCAGCGCGGCCACGGCCGGCCCGAAGGGCAGCGACCTGACCCGGTTGCGGCTCATGCTGTCGGCGGTCGCCGGGCTGTCCGTGGTGCATGCCCTCGTGCCGCCCCATCCGGGTCCGATGGTCGCGATCAGTACCCTGAACGCGAATCTGGGGCGCACGCTCGCGCTCGGGCTGCTGGTCGCGATACCCACCGCAGTGCTGGCAGGCCCCGTGTTCGCCAGAACCGCGGTACGAGCCGCCGCGCTGACGGAGGCCCTCCCGGCGCCGGCACCCCTGTCGGAGGGTGTGCCGGTGTGGCGGGCGCTGCTCGCGGTATTGCTGCCGGTGCTGCTGATCGTCGCCGGCCAGGTTGCGGCGCTGCTGCCCGCCCGCGTCGCGGCACACCTGAGCCTGCTGACCGTCGCCAGCAATCCGGTGCTGGCATTGCTCATCGCCTGCCTCGCGGCGCTGCCGCTGCTGTTCGGCAGCCGGCTGCGCAGTTCCGAGCTGCAGGCCGCGATCTGGCTGGAAACCATGCGGCCCGTGGGGACCGTGCTGCTGGCCATCGGCGCCGGCGGTGCCCTGAAGCAGGTGCTGATCAGCACCGGGTTCGCGGACCTCCTGGCACGGATCGCGACCGCGGCGTCGCTGTCGCCCATCCTCATCAGCTGGTCGATCGCGGTCGCGATCCGCCTTGCCACAGGGTCCGCCACCGTGGCGACCATCACTGCGGCGGGCGTCATGTCCAAGGCGGTCGCGGCCTCCGGGGTGGCACCGGAGTGGGCGGTGCTCGCCATCGGTGCCGGATCGCTGTTCTTCTCCCACGTGAACGATCCGGGGTTCTGGCTCGTGAAAAGCTACCTGGGCATCGATACGGCCACCACGTTCCGCACCTGGTCGGTGGTGGAGACGGTGGTTTCGGTCATGGGACTGGTATTCGTAGTCCTGCTGAGTCATCTGCTGTAGCCGACGCCTGTTTGCGGCTAAGACTCATTCTCAGTAAGCTGCCCGGGGCACGGGTGGTCAAAAACGTGTATGATTCGCGCCCCTTTTATAGGGTGAATCCCATTCTGGCGTGTCTCGCGAAGGATGGCGGCGCTCGCGCGATCGCGGTGCCGCACGTCAGTAAGTTGCTGTTTCAGCGGAACTTGAGCGGGATTTCGACGACGGTTTTGATGGAGCGCGGGCCTTGACTGACGACACGATGGCGTTGTTCACCGGCAATGCAAACCGGGGGCTGGCGCACGAGATTGCGCGGCACCTGGCCGTGCCCCTGGGCAGTGCCGAAGTCGGCCGGTTCAGCGATGGGGAAGTCAACGTCGAGCTGATCGACAACGTGCGCGGGCGCGATGTGTTCATCGTGCAGTCGACCTGTCCGCCGGTGAACGATCACCTGATGGAGCTGCTGGTGCTGGTGGATGCCTGCCGGCGGGCCTCGGCGGCGCGCATCACCGCGGTGGTGCCGTATTTCGGGTATTCCCGCCAGGACCGGCGGCCGCGTGCGACGCGGTCCGCGATCACGGCGAAACTGGTGGCGAACATGATCGCGAGCGCCGGGGTCGACCGGCTGCTGACGCTGGACCTGCATTCGGACCAGATCATGGGGTTCTTCGATATCCCCGTGGACAACGTGTACGGCTCTCCGGTGCTGCTCGGTGATGCGTGGAAGCGCAACGACAGCAACCTGGTGGTGGTTTCGCCGGACGTGGGTGGCGTGGCGCGGGCGCGGGCCTTCGCGCGGCGCCTGGACGATGCGGACCTGGCCATCATCGACAAGCGTCGGCCGCGACCGAACGAATCGCGGGTGATGAACATCATCGGCGAGGTCGCCGGCAAGAACTGCGTGCTGGTGGATGACATGGTCGATACCGCCGGCACGCTGTGCCTGGCGGCGCAGGCGCTCAAGGATGCCGGTGCGCTCAAGGTGACCTCGTACATCACCCACGCGCTGCTGTCCGGCTCGGCGCTCGACCGCATCGCGAAGTCGGCGCTGGATGAACTGGTGGTGACCGACACCATTCCGCTGTCGCAGGCGGCCCAGCAGCTCGGACGCATCCGGCAGCTGTCGGTGGCGGCGCTGCTGGCCGAAACGATACGGCGGATCCGGGCCGAGGAGTCCGTGAGTTCGCTGTACGTCGATTAGGAATTGCTGAGGGCCGGCCGGCACATCGGGTGTCGGCTTCGGACCTCTCGATCATGCCACCTTGGTCGCGGGATGGCGTGCATGCCGCATGGTGCGGCGATTGGTGATTGTCAGGAGTTCGTGAAAATGCGCATTTCATTCGTGATCGGCGCGGACTTCCGGGACACGCAAGGCAAAGGTGCGAGCCGCCGCCTGCGCGTCAAGGGAAAAGTTCCGGCCATTCTCTACGGCGGTGGTCAGAACCCCCGCGCCCTGATCCTCGATCAGCAGAACCTGCTGACGATGATCGACAACGAGAAGTTCTACTCGTCCATCGTGCAGCTGAAAGTGGCGAACGAGACGCAGGAAGCCATCGTCAAGGACGTGCAGATGCACCCGGCCAAGAACCTGGTCGTGCACCTGGACCTGCAGCGCGTGCTGGAAAACGAGAAGCTGCGCATCCGGCTGCCGATCCACTTCCGCAACGCCAGCGTTTCGCCCGGCGTGAAGACCCAGGGCGGCATCGTGTCGCACCTGATGAACGATGTCGAAGTCGTGTGTCTGCCGAAGGACCTGCCGGAGTTCCTGGAAGTCGACATGGCGAACATGAACCTGAACGACATCAAGTATCTGGCCGACATCCCCGTGCCCGAAGGCGTGCAGCTGCCGGCGCTCGGCCAGGGCCGCAATCCGGCCGTGGTTTCGATCCACAGCCCGCGTGCCGAGGAGCCCGAGGCGGTCGCCGCCGAGGCTGCGCCGGCCGAAGGCGCGGCTGCCGCCGCGGCACCCGCCGGCGCCGGGGCGGCCGCCCCGGCTGCGGATGCCAAGAAGGACGACAAGGCCGCGGCTGCCGCTCCGGCCAAGAAGGACGCGGGCAAGAAGTAGCCCGGCCGTGGTCCGTGATCAGCGGCCGGTTGCGGCCGGCCGCTGGTCTTCCATTCACCGTCAGGCGTGCGCTCATGGATGCCGTGCCACTGAAGCTGATCGTGGGCCTGGGCAATCCCGGCGCCGAACACGAACGTCAGCGCCACAACGCAGGCTTCGCGTTCGTCGAGGCGCTGGCCTCCCGGCATGGCGGCAGCTTCCGCTACGAGCCCAGGCACCAGGCCGACCTCACGCGGGTCCGGATCGCGGATCAGGAGGTGTGGCTGGCCAGGCCCATGACCTACATGAACTGCAGCGGTGGTCCACTGAGCAGCATCGCCGGGTTCTACAAGATCGGTCCCGCCGACATCCTGGTGGCCTATGATGAGCTGGACTTCGCGCCGGGCGATGCGCGGCTGAAGTTCGGGGGCGGCCATGGCGGCCACAACGGCATGCGCGACGTCCTGGCGAGCATGGAAGAGGGTTTCTGGAGGCTGCGCCTGGGGATAGGGCATCCCGGAGACCGCAGCAAGGTCCTTCACTACGTTCTGGGCCGTCCCTCGAAGGCGGACGAAGAACTCATCGGGGCGGCCATAGCCGCCGCCGCGGATGTCGTGCCGGTGATGATGCGGGAGGGCGTGCAGCGCGCCATCCAGGCGCTCCATGGACGGCCCGCGAGCTCAAGGTAAACCATCATGTCCATCAAATGCGGAATCGTGGGCCTGCCGAACG
>DATJTJ010000127.1:0-9665 GCA_035503515.1 Steroidobacteraceae bacterium | reverse complement strand
TCATCGCTTGCGGCGCCGCTGGCGGCCGTACTCACACCGGTCGCCCCGATCAGGCATGCCGTGATCCAGGCACCGCAGATGAACCTTGCATTCGTGGGCATTTGAATCGCTCCTCGGATTGCCGCTCGGCCAGACCAACCCCAATTGGCCCTTGTAGTGCCTGACTGAACGCACTGTCAACAGCAATGCGGTTGCTGCTGTGCGTCGCGGCAGCTCTCACCCGATCTTGCGGTGCCGCAGCGAAATCCCCGGTGCCCCCGCTACTGGTGCGCGCCCGCCGCAGGGGCACCCGCAGCGGGTGCCGGACCAGCGCCGGGAGGCGGCCCGCCCGGGGCGCCCGGGAACGCCGGCGGCGGGTGACGCTTGAGTTCGTTCGCGCGCGCGGTGAGGTAGGAACGGATCGCCTCGGCATCATCCGCCTTCAGCACGTTCTTGAACGAGATCATCCCGTTCTCCGCGAGTGCCCCATCGACCACGATGCCCTTGAACAGGTCAGGAGCGTTGAGGGCAACCGTGTAGTTCAGGTCCGGGAAACCGCTGAACAGGCGGCCGCCTTCATGGCAGCCGCTGCAGTTACGCTGGTAGAGGTCCTGACCACGTGCGTGCATCGCCGCATCGCCGAAGTCCGCCGGCGGATTGAGCACCTGCGGCACGGGAGGCGGAGCCGGCGGCAGCTGCACGTCACCGTGGAGCTTGTACACCAGCAGCCGGTTTTTGCCGGCGGCGGCGGCGAAGCCGGTGCTGGCCGACGAGATCACCGCGATGTACTGCACCCCGTCGAGAGAATACGTCACCGGTCCCGGCACCACGTTGCCCTGGGCAGGGACTGACCACACCTTCTCACCGGTGTCCGCGCGGAACGCCGTGAACTTCTGGGTGGGCGTACCCTGGAACACCAGGTTCCCTGCGGTCGTGAGCGTGCCGGAACTGCCACTGCCTTCACGCTGCTCCCAGGCCGCCTTGCGGGCCACGGGGTCCCAGGCCAGGAGGTAGGCGCCGGGGTTCTCGACCTCGGGCCGCTTGCCTTCGGGCGGACGACCCATGCTGA
The DNA here is from genome assembly GCA_035503515.1 of Steroidobacteraceae bacterium. Classification (GTDB taxonomy): domain Bacteria; phylum Pseudomonadota; class Gammaproteobacteria; order Steroidobacterales; family Steroidobacteraceae; genus DAIDKA01. The sequence continues at coordinate 8,617 of DATJTJ010000127.1, read as the reverse complement.
CATCGACCATCTGGTTACCCAGGATGCGGCCACCCTCCTCGGCGTAGAACGAACCCACGCCACGGCGCGCCGGTACGTAGATCAGGCCGGTGCGCGGGTTGAACGACTGCGGATGCCATACGTGGGCCTGCGAGGGCAGCACCCAGAAGCCCTTTCCGGTCTTGCCGTAGTTGGCTTCCGGATTGAGGATGGGTTTCCAGTTGTTGGCCTTGTCGAAGCCCAGCGCCCAGTTGATCTTGGGTACGTACGGATCCGCGGACACCACCTCGCCGGTGGCCGCCTCGATCACGTAGAACACGCCATTTTTCGGCGCCTGCATCACCACGTGCTTGCGCTGGCCATCGACGGTGATGTCCGCCATGGTCAGCGGAGCGGTATTGTCGAAGTCGAAGCCGTCCATCGGCGTGGCCTGGTAGTGCCACTTGTACTTGCCGGTCTTCGCATGCACCGCGACGATGGAAGAAGTGAACAGGTTGTCGCCGCCGCCCGGCGAGCGCAGCTGCGCCGGCCACGGCAGGCCATTGCCGGTGCCGAAGATCACCAGATCCGACTGCGGGTCATAGACGATGCCGTCCCAGGTGCTGCCGCCGCCACCCTTCTCCCACCACTTGCCGTTCCAGGTCTTCGCGGCCATCGGCATGACGTCGTCGGAGGCCTCACCATCGGGTCCCTTCGCGGGATTGCCCGGCACCGTGTAGAACCTCCAGACTCGCTTGCCGGTCTTGATGTCGTAGGCGCTGAGGAAGCCGCGGGTGTAGAACTCGGCGCCACCCACGCCGATGAACACCAGGCCATCACCGATGCGCGGCGCGCCGGTGATGGAGTACTGCAGCTTGGGGTCCGCGACGCGTGTTTCCCAGACCTTCTTGCCGGTCTTCGCATCCACCGCCATCAGGCGCCCGTCGATGGTGCCCCAGATGATCTTGCCGTCCGCATAGGCCGCGCCGCGATTGGAGATGTTGCAGCAGATCGAGGTGGCGGCGATTTCGCGCGGGGCCTGCGGGTCGACCTTCCACAGCTGTTTGCCGGTCCTTGCATCGAAGGCGTAGAGGCTGCTCCAGGGAGCCGTCATGTAGAGCATGCCGTCAATGACCAGTGGTGTGCTCTGGTAGCCGCCGCGCTCGGGGATTTCCGCATACCAGGCAAGGCCCAGCTGCCCGACGTTGTCGACGGTCACCTGGTCGAGCTTGCTGTAGCGCTGTTCGTCCGGGTTGCCGCCGTTGCGGGTCCACTCGACGTTGGCCGGATTATGACCGGCGGCAGCGACGGCACTCGTGGCGGACACGGCCACGGTGGCCGCGATCACCAGACCGAAAATCGATTGACGCATCAGGTTCCCCCCCGGGAATTAAGTACACCGGCACGTACGCAGTGTGCGCAGGACCGGGGCTGCGGCAGCCTACCTGCCGCCGGGGCGTCCGGCAAATCCGGTATGTTGCAGGGCGTCCGCGGGTCCGGGCGGGTGAGCAAGACCGATCAAGACGCAACCTCGCCGGCTCTGCCACTATCAGGTCATGTCCACCCTCGCCCCGATCCCCGATTTCCTCGCCGATGTGCTGGCCTACATCGAGACGCATCGGTTCGACCCCGTGACAGTCGCCGAACTGGCCGCGGTCGCCGGATTCTCTCCCTATCATTTTTCGAGACTGTTCACCGCACGGTTCGGCGAGAGCGTGATGAGTTACGTGCGAACGTGTCGGCTCCAGGCAGCGGCGCTGCGTCTCACCGGGGATGCGCCGCCGCCGCTCCTCGAATTGGCCCTGGACTGCGGATTCGAAAGTCAGGAGGCCTTCACCCGCGCCTTCCACCGCCGGACCTTGAGGTCTATCCCGCCGACTTCGAGCCGATGCGCAACGGCGCGTACCTGGATTTCTACGTGGCCGTGACGCCGGACATCTGAAGATGAGCCGGACGACGCACCCCTGAATGAATCAGAACCTGGCAAGCGCCAATCGCGCGAGCGCAATCTGCTTCGCCTTGGCCTGTTCAGGGTTGAAACCATACAGGTGCATGTCCAGAACCGCCTTGCCCTTCTTCACCTGCAAGGTGTTCGTCACCGGATTCGAGACAAACACCGCCTCCTCTCCGAGACCTTCGACGGGAGTGCGAACGGTGGCCTTCATGCTCTCGCGCAGGGCCCTGGTCTGTTCCCAGGCACTTGCACTGAGGAAACCGACCGTGAGTTTCCTGGCGGACGCAGAGCCCGCGCCGTCGCCTGCCAGATCCCACTCGCACAGCGTTGCAACGACATGCTTTGCCGGCATCGCCTTCAGGCCTGTCGCCGCGCTGACCTGTTCCGCGCTGAACAGTGAACAGGGATCCGTGGGCGGATCGAACGCGAGCGCAATACCTGGCCGTCCGAAAAGCACGAGAGGCAAAAGCGAACAGGCAGCCACGAAGACCGATTTCCGTCGCATGAGTTCTCTCCCGGATGAGGTGCCAACGGCGGAATATTAGCCGAGTCTCTCCCGCCCTGCCGTATGGCTAGCCACCAACCGGCGTTCCGCACACTCCTGCTGCGCCGCGTCACTTCGCATCGACGTTGGCGCAGTCACGCAGCACGAACATCCCGAACTCCCCGCGCGCCGGCAACGTGGAGGCTACGCTCCGTGCACTTCAACAAAGAACTTGCGGCGAGTACCTCCTCCTATGTAGACTTTCGAGCATGGCCGCGAAAAATCGCGATGTACGAATGTCCCTCCAGACTCTGCGCGTCTTGGAGGTATTTCTCGACACTCCAACCCAAGAGCTGTCGGGTGCCGATGTAATCAAACGCGGTGGTCTCGCTTCGGGGACGCTTTATCCAATTCTGTTTCGGCTTGAATCCGCCGGATGGTTCGTGAGTCGATGGGAGAAGATAGATCCTGCCACGGCTGGCCGACCCCGACGCCGTCTCTATCGACTGACACCCACCGGCCTTCACCACGCATCCACTGTGCTTGCGAGCTTCACGTTTCGACGAGGTCTGCCGGCGTGACCCCCAAGTGGGGCCCAGGTCCGATTGCTTGGATCGTTCTCCGAGCGGCCAGTTTGGTACCGGCGCCTATCTGTTGTCGGCTTGAGGAGGAATGGCTGGCCGATTTGTTGGCGCTTGATGGACTCTTGCAGAGGATCCGATTCGCGTTCGGGTGCGTTTGGGCCGCGCTGCAAATGCGCGGCGAGCGCGTCACCGCGAATACGTCCATACCCGCGCGTCGGAACATCTTCCAAGAGCCTCCCGCCATCAAACCGCGCATAGAGCTGCGGATTCCATTCTTCAAGCAGTGCGCTCGCAGACGCGGGGAGGCTTCGGCATGGCTCGCGCGCCTGCACCGGGGCCTCAGACCCGATGAGGGCGTACAGCTGCAAGCATGGCTGAAGCGTCGCTCCCACCGCAAATGCATCGCACGCGTGGCGGCGGAGAATGACGGCCCGGAGGACCTTGCCGTCCTTGCTGAAGTATGCGAACTCAAAAGCGAGTGGCTCGACACGCGCCACGGCCGCAGCCCAATCATCAATGCCGCAGCCGTGCTTATCTCGTTGGGCATCGTCTTTTGGCCGTATTTTGGCGACCTCGTTTTACCTCCGTCATCATTTGTCGAATCGTTCGGGACGGCATATGCCAGTGGCCGGCATACAGTGCGGCATGTGGGGATGCCGGATGGAATGCAAGTGACGCTCAACCATGAGACGCGCATTGCCGTGTGGTACAACGACAACTTCCGCGCGGCCGTGGTGATGCGGGGCGAAGCCACGTTCAAGGTGCCCCACGATGCCTTCCGGGCGTTTCATCTTGATGCAGGCGATCGGCATTTCTCATCGACCGGCGGCACATTCGATGTGCGTCTGACCAACGGTGCGATCGTATTAACGGTACTTGACGGTGAGATGACTCTGTCTGTGCCTGCCGTCACCGTGCCGCACGGGCGCGATACACCGCCCGCCCCAGCAATTCTGAAGGCGAATGAGTCGATCCGAATCGAACCGGGGAAGCAGTCGGTTCGAACCTTGTCGCAGCTCGAAGCCCAGACGCGAATTGCCTGGCAGCGAGGCTGAAGCAGCACCCCGTCAATTGCGCGATATGAGGAGAAGACATGTGCTCGACGCCAGTCTGATCCACTTGCGTTGGCTTAGACTCTTAATCTGGGCAGCGACGGCCGTAGTAGTTGGTGTCGTGCTGCTCATCGTTTCCGGCGCCACGTATGAGGCGCTCTCCCGTGCACGTGTCGCACGTGAGTTCCCGCCGGAAGGACGATTGATTGACATTGGCGGCCGCCGCATTCAACTGGATTGCCGCGGAACGGGTTCCCCTATCGTGATACTCGAGAGTGGATTGGATATATACGGCTCACTGAGCTGGGCGCTGGTGCAGAACACTCTCGCGAAGCGGACACGCACTTGCAGTTACAGCCGCGCCGGCGTGATGTGGAGCGATTTGGGTCCGTCCCCACGCGACGGTGAAGCCATCGCTGCGGATCTGCATTCGCTGTTGGTTAACGCCGGGGAACGACCGCCTTATGTGCTCGTAGGTCATTCGCTTGGCGTTCCCTACATCATGATTTATACGCATCTGTTTCCTGGGGAAGTATGCGGGCTGGTCTTCGTGGATGGATCGCATCCGGATCAAGTGCGGCGCTACGCGGAAAACATGCCGCACCCCAACTATGTCACCCACCCAGGACCTTCGACATTCAAGCGTAAGTGGTTAGGCTGGCTGGGAATCGTTCGGCTCTTCGGATTCCACCCCCCCAGCAATGCGCCTCGGTCCGAGAAGGCGACATATGCCTATGAGCCGACGTCGAGGGTTGGGGCATCCCAGGAGACCGATGCCTTTGCTACCACACTTGCAGAAGCCGCCGGTGCCGAGAACATCGGCGCGCGACCGCTCTATGTACTGACGAGTACGCTGCCCTATACGCCCGAAGCGATTGCAGCCTGGGGAGGAACCGCTGCCCAGGGCCGCAGACAGCAGGAGATCTGGCTTCAGATGCACAACGAGCAGGCGTCTTGGTCAACCGCGAGTCACCACGAGCTCATCTCAGATTCGGATCACTACATCCAGATTGGCAGGCCGGACGCTGTCGTCGCGGGCGTGACGTGGGTACTCGATCGAGTTGCACGCACCTCAAACTGATCCATCGCGGAGCCCACTTCCGGTAGACCTCAATGCAAGAACGGAGCAGGTTTTCCCGCAGAAAACCGCGAATCCATTTGGAAACCCTTGGCTTCCTGATGGCTACGAAATGGCGTCGACTCCTTTACCTGCTCACCCGAATACAACACCGCGGATCTATACGGAATCCCGCACGAATGATTCGGGCAATACCCATCCGGATTCCTCGCCAGATACTGCTGGTGATAGTTGGCGCTGGAGCAGGAATATCTGCTGACTACGCGCACTTATGGCCATTGAGCCCAGCTGCCGGTTGACTTTCAGCAGATGCTCTCGCCAATCCTCCGGTAGGTCTTCGCGCAAGGTCCGGAACTTGATGTTTAACGTTAACCGTTATATCATTTGTCATGATTCAGGGCTTCCGATGTGCGGACACGCGAGCCCTCTATGAGACTGGCAAGTGCAAGCGATTCTCGTCAATAGCCAACGTAGCCACTCGGAAATTGGCCCAATTGGATGCCGCGCAGACGCTCGAGTTCTTGCGCGCTCCTCCCGGCAACCGACTTGAGGCCCTAAAGGGTGATCGTAAGGGCCAGTTCAGCATTCGGGTGAATGACCAGTACCGCCTGTGCTTTCGCTGGGCGCCCGACGGTCCGATTGATGTCGAGTTGGTGGATTATCACTGAGGATTAGGTAAGTGTTTAAGAATGGCATGCGCCCAGTGCACCCGGGTGAAATTCTCCGAGAGGATTTCTTGAAGCCACTTGGTATGAGTGCCAACGCTCTGGCCAAGGCATTGAGCGTACCTGCGCCACGTATTAATGACGTGGTACTCGGACGGCGCGGCGTTTCGGCCGACACGGCGATGCGCCTTGCGCGCTACTTCGGCGGTGATGCGCGCTCTTGGCTGAATCTGCAGGCGGCCTATGATCTGCGAATGGCAGAAATCAGCAGCGCCAAGCGGATTGCCCGAGAGGTATCGCCCGCTGCTATCTAACGAGGCCCGAAATTGCGAATTCGCGAAGGACGCACCACAGGGCTATTTTTAGAATTTCTCCAGAATCCATCCGTAGGTCGCGGTGAGATCTGCCGTTCGGCGCTCTCCAGCCCGATTCAGGCATTCTGCCAAGTCTGTGGTTCCGGCAACATTTCTGCATGGAGCATCCGGCGCATTCATATGCCGGGCGGAGGCATTGCGATCCATTACCACTGCTTCGCGGCGGACCTTTCTAGGATCGGAGTCTCGGTAGACTTCCGGCAGACGTTGATGCCGGAAAACTCAGCACTTTCCTGCAGAAACACGACCCTCAGCATTCTACTCTATTGTTTTCCCGCATCATCCCATTGCGGTCCTCAGTCGCCCTGACTACCTCGCCGCGGACGCCGGTGATCTATAAGGGATTCCACAGCTATGATTCGGGCAAGTGGTGCTTTTCGCATGTAAAAACATAGGGGAATCAGCCGATTCCGAGCCAGTAGACATCCCATGCGATGTCACATAGAATTTCACCATGCGGGTTGTTCTCGATACTTCCGTCATTGTGGCGGGATTGCGGAGCCGCCTTGGCGCCAGCAACCAGATCCTGGTCGCCGTCGCCGAGCAGCGCTGTATTCCCCTTGTGACCACGGCGTTGTTCTTCGAGTACGAGGCTGTGCTGATGCGCCCTGAACAGCGGCTCGCGACCGGCATGAATCCTTCTGACATTGAGGGGTTCCTCTCGGCCCTGGCTAGCGCCGCCGAACCGGTCGAGGTCAACTTCCTGTGGCGACCACAGCTGCGGGATCCCAGTGATGAACTGGTGCTGGAGGCCGCGGTAAACGGAATAGCCCGCGCTCTGGTAAGCCATAATGTCGCGGACTTCACCCCGAGTGCTGATCGATTCGGGATTGCCACGCTGACGCCAGCCAGGTTTCTGGAGGAGCTAAGGAAATGAGCAAGAGCACCTATCCGCTGAAACTGCCCCAGTCGATCAAGAACGCGGCCGCGGAACTCGCGAAGCTGGATGGCGTTTCGCTCAATCAGTTCATTGCAGCAGCCGTCGCCGAGAAGGTGGGCACACTGCAAACGGCACAGTTGTTCCTGAAGGAACGCGCAGGCGCGGCGAAGCCGAAGGATCTTCTGAAGTATCTGAAGCGGGCGCCGAAAGAGCAGCCAATCAAGGGCGATGAACTGGCCTGACGCGTACTCTCAATCGCCGTCGTATCCATGAAGGCAGCCGCAACCCACTGGTCCGATCCGGTACGAAAGCCGCTGCTGACCGGTGCCGTGTTCCTGCTCGCATTTCTTGTGGTTGTCGTTTTCGTCGGGCTGGCCAATGCCCGGGCTGATCCGACACTGCATTCACTGGACGTGCCGGTTCCGAGATGGCCCTCCGGCGTGCCATCGCTGCGTGTAGCACTGCTATCCGATATCCACATCGGCAATCGAGCCATGGATGCAGTCCGGCTCGGTCGCATCGTTGCGCTCGTGAATGCGGCGAAGCCGGATCTGGTACTGATCGCCGGAGACTTTCTCGCAGGACATGATTCGGTCAGCGCCAATAAACAAGTATCAGCGCTGGCCGCACCACTCATGGGCCTGCGTCCGCCGCTGGGCGTCGTGGCTGTGCTTGGGAACCATGACTATGGGGCTCTCCCGAGGCAGTCCGGCTCGTGCTGGCCAAGGCTGGAATCACCGTACTGGAAAACCAGGCAGCACGAGGCGGCCCGCTTTCGATTGTCCGCATCAGCGACCGGTTCTCCGGACACGACAATGTTCCCATTGCCGTGGAGGCAGCGCGCCCACTGGGCGGCATACCGATCGTGCTTACGCATTCTCCGGATGTAGTTCCGGTCCTGCCCCGCATCTTCACCGTGGCGTTCGCGGGTCACACACATTGCGGCCAGCTCGTCATCCCTGGGTACGGCCCATTGATCACTCCTCGCTCGCCGCGCGAACATTAGTGGCGACTCTATGATCCGCACTATCGATGTGGCGTGGTGCGCGATCCGGGCCGCCTCACCGTAGTGACCGGCGGACTCGGCGCGGGAACCGTGCCAATGCGACTGGGTGCTATGCTGGACTGGTGGTTACTGAAGTTCCATTCCGACAGGATCCTGACCTCCAAGTAACTCAGCCCTTGGTGGCCCGCTGCAACTGCTCAGCATCAAACTTGATTCCGCACCCCCCCAACCCGCAGTACCCGTCCGGATTCTTCGCCAGATATTGCTGGTGATAGTGCGCCCGATATGTGGAAATCCCACAAAATCCGCGCATTTACTGCCGTAGTAGGTCTCTACCGGTCGACTTTCGGTAGACCTCAACGTCGTTCCGCCGGTAGACCTACCGGCGTCCTAACCGCTCGGCCAACGCAGTGTACTGCAGCTCAAATTGCTTGGGCCGATTCTGCTTCAGTTGAGTTAGGTTCTGCACTTTCCACTGGATTGCAGGCAGATCGGCAACGTGCGCGATGCCCAACGCCGTCCAGTCAGGCTCTGCACGAACGAGTGACAGCAGAAATCGCTGCTCGTCCGCGTCGAGGCCAC
>DATJTJ010000126.1:0-5669 GCA_035503515.1 Steroidobacteraceae bacterium | reverse complement strand
TGACCTATAAAACACGGTACATCAGAGAGCTGACACGGAAACGCGTTTCAGGGAATACCGGTTGCAAGGTCTCGAAGCTTTGATCGAACACCGCAGCGGCACCTGAGAGATTGGGGCCGCCGGGCATTGCTCCGGCCCCCGTTCGTCATACAGTGTTCACCGGCGCAGCTTGCTGGTTGGCCGGCCCCGCGCGGTATGGTCGGCCCATGGTCCGCCGCCCCCGCCCCGCCGACCCGCTCCTGCCGGTTCCACAGGCCACGTGGCTGGTGGTCCACGATATGCTCAGGCGACCCCTGGAATGGCGCCAGCTGGCCCCTGGGGCCGACCTGAGGGCCATCCTGACCCATGAGCGGGAGGAGCGCCTGGCGGCCGGCTGGGACTGCGATGAGATCGGACGGGTGTGCAGCTTCTTCTTCGCGGTGCGTAAGGGTGTGCGGATCCAGGTCGGGATCGGCCGCTACGATCCGGCCGGCCCTGGTCCACCAGGGCACAGTGACGGGTGACGGTACAGGTGACCTAAACCGCTCTCCACACGCGAGCCGGGCTAACGTGCCGATCTGCAGTGCTTTACCATGTCCAGATGGCTCGAAATCGGAGAAAGCGGCAGCCGAAAGCGCCGGACGGTGGTGCGGCAATGTCCGGCGCCAATGGTGGGAACAATGGCGCCACTGGCGGTACCGACCCTTCCACCGCTCGTCGAGACGATTCTGCGAATAACAGGCAGCTGGTATGGGCTACATGGGTGATTGCCGCCGCCACCGCTGCGGGCGCAGGTGTCGGCTACTTTCAATGGCAGGCTCTCAGAACTCAGCAAAAAACTACCGAAGCGCTCACACATGCAACGTTGTCCGAACAACCAACTGAAGTAGCCCCAATTGATCGGAATGGGCATTTCTTGACGAAGGAAGGCAAGGCGCTGCCGGCAAACTCTTCAGATGTTGCTGCGTGGCTCGTAACACCGAAGTGGAAGAATATCGGAAGCACCGACGCGCAAGGTGTGGCGTTCGCATTTGACTTGTTGACGCTTAGCCCACCAAATGCGGCCGATCCGAATCGCGGCTGCCCACGACGTGGCCGTGTCGATCCTTCGCCGACTGGAGACACCATCCATGCGGGTGAGGAAAAGCTGGTGCAGAGCCGAGTACTTTCACTCGCTGATGCGCAGCGCGCCGCTGTCGGGCAAGTTGCGATCTATATCATGCAGTACGGCGGTTACTCTGACGTATATGGCAAATCCCACCATATTTACAATTGCGAAGGCTTGGTAGTTACGGATCTAAGTAATGGCCAGTTCGGATTTCCGATTCTTGCACAGGATTATGATTGAAGCGCAGCAGCAGGCTACTCAATGGCATGGCGCACGCTCGCTGTTTGTTGGTCAATCTCCCGCACGAAAGCTTCTCTCTCTTCATCAGAAGCTCGGGGAAACCTTGCCTCCCCGTCCTTCATCTTCTTGTCTTCCACAAACCAGCCACTCTCACCAAATTTGATGTAAACGAGATAGCTGCGACTTCGCTTACATTCCGGACAAAGCACCATGGCCGACCCGTATATTCGGTCTCCGGGTTTGACCCTACTCATGACGAGCGGAGTGAATAGGGCCTGCAATCCACTCCTATCGTGGGGCCGCAACCAGTCGAACGATGCAATGGGAATCGGCAACGGCTGCAAGATTCCCTTTCCATCACGTGGGCCGTCAATATCAAGGAACCATACTTGCCACTTGATGTCTCGCGCAATCGCATCACTTTGATTTTCAATCACCAATGCCGGCCAAGAAGGCTCCACGAACTTTAGAGCAAGGTCGGGCTTAGGCGCCGGGACCGGCGCGGGCTGTGACGCATTCGTGATGTTGACCGTCTGCGCCGTTATACCGCCAGATTGGTTCTGACTTTGCACGCTTGTCTGGGCAGCAATTGTGGCGGAGTTGGTCACCGGTGCGGATGATGGTAGGGGTGCTTGACGCACCGGAGTGGGCTGACTGGACTCAAGTGGAGGCGCAACAGTTCTGACCCACCATGGATGTACGCCGAAGTATCCCAATATTGCGAGAGCTGCGGCGACGCTTCCAATAGTGATCTTTCTAGCTTTGATCCAGGCCCACCATGAGACTGGTAGGTGCGACATTTGCAATGCGAGAGCCGCACTCGCGCGCGCCGGGTCCGAAACCCGCCCTGTGTAGGTGGTGGGCAGCTGCTGACCTTGCCGAACGGATTCGACTCGGTGACCGAGTTTCATCAACCCTGAGTCATTGGCCAGTGAGGCATACCAGCGCTGCAGACCCTCGGGCGCCTGCCACACCATCGGATCCAGGCTCTTGGCCGCGACCTCAGACAGTTTCTTGCCGGCGATAGTGGCTAGATTCTCGAACCGGGTCTTTTCGACCTCGGACAATCCAGCGCCTCGCAGCTCGGCCAAATAGCCGTCCGGCCCGCCCCACTGGTAGTGGATCTGGGCATGCCGGATGGGGCCATCAAGCTTCGAAAATTCCTCGTCCAGTTCCTTCCAGGTCAGCATGTGGCCCCTCGTAAAAGGTACTTTTCACAAGTGCAACCCAGGTGCAACGGATGTCGGCAACTGGTGGCTCAACGTGCAAGAATCCGTCGTAACTTGTTGATTTACTGATGGGGTGTGTGGGGATCGAACCCACGACCTGCGGATTAAAAGTCCGATGCTCTACCGACTGAGCTAACACCCCGCGCGGGGCGCGCATGATACTACAGGCCCAGCGCGAGCCGCTTGAGGACCTCCCGGCCCCATGAAAGTCTCCGAAGCATTGGACAGCCGCATGAGCTGTCGGGCCTTCCTGCCTACGCCTGTTCCGGAAAGTCTCCTGCGCCAGATCCTGACGGCGGCCAGCCGGGCGCCCTCGGGAGGCAACCTGCAGCCCTGGTATGTCGACGTGCTCACGGGAGTGCCGCTTGCAGCCCTGCTGGAGCGCGTCAGGCCGCTCATCAGGCAACATCCGCTCGGCTATCCGTCCGAATATCCCGTCTATCCGTCGCCCCTGGGTGAGCCCTATCGCACGCGACGCTTCAAGAACGGCGAGGATCTGTATGCCACCATCGGCGTGCCGCGGGAGGACCGCTTTGCACGCCTGCGTCAGTACGCGCGCAACTTCGTGGGATTCGATGCCCCGGTGATCATGTTCGTGAGCATCGACCGGGGCATGGGGGCGGCCCAGTGGTCGGATGTCGGGATGTTCATGCAAAGCGTCATGCTGCTTGCCCGGGAATACGGACTGGACACCTGCCCGCAGGAGTCCTGGTCCGGGTGGTACCGCGAAGTCGGGGAAGCCATCGCCCTGCCGCCCGAGCGGATGCTGTTTGCCGGGATTTCCCTGGGCTACCGCGATGCCTCCGCCCCGATCAACCGGCTGCGCACCGATCGTGCGCCGCTCGAGGAATTCGCATCCTTCCGGGGTTTCAGCTGACGGCCGCGGCGTAGCGCGTGGGGTCGGGCACGCCGGCATCGCGGAATCCATCCCGCCGCAGGCGGCAGGAGTCGCACCTGCCGCAGGCACGACCCTGCGCATCTGCCTGGTAGCACGATACCGTCATCGAGTACTCCACGCCCAGTTGAACACCGGCCTGGATGATCTGCGCCTTGCTCCAGGAAATCAGCGGCGCCCGTATCTTCAGTGCCTCACCTTCGACGCCGGCGCGGGTGGCCAGCGCCGCGAGCTCCTCGAACACGGCGATGAACTCGGGGCGGCAATCCGGATACCCCGAATAGTCGACCGCATTGACGCCGATGAAAATGCTGCCCGCACCCAGCACTTCGGCCCAGCCCAGCGCGAGGGCCAGCATGATGGTATTGCGCGCCGGCACATACGTCGCCGGAATCCCGGGAGCCGGGGCGACCGGCACCGCGATGCGCGGGTCCGTGAGCGCCGAGCCGCCGATACCCGCCAGATCCACGCGCATCAGCCGGTGCTCCGCCGCGCCGAGGGCGGCGGCCACCTGCGCCGCAGCCTCGAGTTCCGCCGAATGCCGTTGCCCGTAGGCGACGGAGAGCGCATGGCACTCGAGCCCCTCATGCCGCGCGATGGCCAGCACCGTCGCCGAGTCCAGGCCACCGGAGAGCAATACGACGGCGCGATTGGCAGCGGTCATCTCATTTGCCCGCCACGTTGCCCCACAGGTACTTGTGCAGCTGGATCTGCAGTCGTACCGGCAGGTGATCTTCCAGCAGCCAGTCGGCGAGCTGCCCCGGCGGCAGCTGCTCGTGGCTGGGTGAGAACAGCACCGTGCAGCGCGCAGCCAGCTGCAGCTCCGCAAGCTTCGCGCGGCTCCATTCGTAGTCCTCGCGGCTGCAGATCACGAACTTCACCAGATCCTTCTGCGAGAGCCGCTGGAGCTCCGGGTAGCGGTTGCGCGGCTCTTCCCCGGAAGCCGGGGTTTTCACATCCACCACCAGCACCACACGCGGGTCGACGTCCGCCAGGGGCATCGCGCCGCTGGTCTCCAGTGACACCCGCAGACCCGCATCGCACAGGCCGGTCAGCAGCGCAAGACAGCCCTTCTGGGCCAGCGGTTCGCCGCCGGTGACGCAGACGTGCCGCGTATCGAAGTCGCGCACCTTGCCCAGGACCTCCTCGAGTGTCCGCCACTCACCGCCGTGGAAGGCGTAGGCCGTGTCACAGTACTGGCAGCGTAGCGGACAGCCGGTCAGGCGGACGAATACCGTGGGAATGCCCGCGGTGTCCGCCTCACCCTGCAACGAGCGGAAGATTTCGGTGATCTTGAGGCGGACCACGACCTACTCACGTGAGCGGGGCGCTCCGCCGGTGCTATCGGCCGGAAGCGCCAGCAGCCGGGCCGCGGCCAGGTTCGCCGCATCCGAGCCGGGAAAGCGGGTCGACACGGAGGCGAGCGTGGTACGCGCCTGCGCCGTATGTCCGAGCTCTGCCTGGGTGTAGCCCAGTTTCAGCAGCGCATCGGGCGCCTTGCGTGAATCCGGCCAGCGATCCAGCACCGCCTGGAAGGCCGCGGCAGCATTCTGGAAATCGCGGGTCACGTAGTACGACTCACCCAGCCAGTACTGGGCATTGTCCGCCAGCGAGCTTTGCGGATAGGTCTGCAGGAATTGCCTGAAGGCGGTGATGGCATCGGCATATTTGCCGCCCTTGAGCACATCGAATGCCTGGTTGTAGGCGGTCTGGTCGGGCACCGCGGCAGGCTGCGCGGGGCCCGCGGGTCCCGGAGCCTGGCCGGCGGCGACCGCATTGATGCGCTTGTCCAGATCCGTGTACAGGTCCTTCTGCTGCTTGCGCAACGTATCGTTGGCGTTCTCCAGCACCTCGATCCGGCCGCGCAGCACGCTGACCTCGTTCTGCAGCTGATCGGCGCGCTGCGCCAGGCTCAGCAGGCTCTGGTTCTGCACCACCCGCTCGATGTTGGCGGTGCGGGTATCCAGGTCGCTGAGCTTGCCCTGGAGCACCGGATCCTCTTCCGGCGTCGTGGCGCACCCCGCGAGCCAGATCACGCCGGCGACCGGGACCAGCCACCGCGCGATCGTGATCGGTTTGCTGCGCATGGGGCACCTACTGGACGTAGTTGATGACGACCCGGCGGTTCTTGGCCCAGGCCGACTCGTCATGACCATCGACCTGGGGACGCTCGGCGCCGTAGCTCACGGTGCTCAGCTGCGCCTCGGCCACGCCCTGC